>SRZB01000030.1 GCA_004793585.1 Hominisplanchenecus murintestinalis
CTAAAGTATTGATTTTTCAAGGTTCAGCACACCAATCGGTGTGGGAAGTTTGAGTCAATAAAAAGTTTTCCCAAACTAAAATCAGGAGGTTGGAAAGGTGAAAAAACGAATTATTTCAATTGCTTTAGCACTTTGTTTATGTGTTTCTTCCCAGTCAGTGGTACATGCACGGCAGGAAGAACCTTTGCGGCATGCGGATGTTCTTGCGGAACAATCTATATCCGGGCCGGCAGCCCGTGATAATACGCTTCCTGTCCCGACGGAAGTCTATGAGGCTATGATTGCATTGAAGGAGCGGGATGGGTATAGGGAGGGGACAACTTGGACCGACGATGAGCCTTATTCGGATTCGAAGGGATATTACCGTTGGAAAGGTGGGACTCTTGATGGGCATAATATTAGTGCCGTGGGCTGCGTAGCTTTTGCTTTTATACTCAGCGATGAGGCGTTTGGCAGTCTGCCAGCCAGGATGTACGAAGCAGGTAAGTTTACATTTGAAGATATAAAAGTCGGAGATATCCTGAGGGTAAACAACGATACCCATACCGTGATCGTGCTTGAAGTGAACGATGCAGGCGTTGTTGTTGCCGAAGGAAACATCGGTATCGGAGACCATAAAGGTAAAGTTCATTGGGGGCGGGCAATATCTAAGGAAGAAGTGATGAGCAATACAAGCCATTATATCACTCGCTATCCGGAAGGATATGTCCCGCCGAATGATCCGGAAGCGAACGCATCAATTGCAGCAGGAACTCTTGACGGAGGGCTTAGCTGGAATCTCACAAAGGCGGGGACATTAACCATTTCCGGCAAAGGGGCTATGCCGGATTTCAACAGTACCGAAGATCAGCCGTGGAGCGGCAACAGCAGCCGAATCAGGAAGGTGATTATCGGGAATGGTGTTACCAGTATCGGTTCCTGCGCTTTTTGGAATTGCGGGGTTCTTAGCGGAGAGATTTCTCCCAGTGTGACAATCATTGGCAACAGCGCATTCCGAGGTTCTTCGCTTATTTCCCTAACCATTCCTTCCAGTGTGAAAACCATCGGTGACAGTGCATTCCGCGAATGTTCGAACCTTAGTTCAGTGACCGTTTCAGAAGGAGTGGAAACAATTAGCCAAAATGCGTTCCGCGCATGCACAAGCCTTACCTCTATAGACTTACCTGGCAGTATTGGGGAAGTGGGCGCCGCCGCATTTTGGCAATGTCAGGCAATGACAAGTGCGGTATTTGCTCCTGGCAGCAAGCAGGTAAAGCTAGGAGACAATATGTTTATGCAATGCTATTATCTGATGCGTGTAACATTGCCAAAAAAAATAGAACGTATTAGTGAAGGGATGTTTCAGAATTGCCAGATGCTTGTCGGAGTGGAAATTCCCCAAGGTGCGGAAAGTATAGGAGCATCAGCCTTTGCGTCGTGCTACAGATTTACCACTGTCGCAATTCCGGACAGCGTAACATCAATAGCGATGGCTGCATTTTCATCGTGTTCTCTGAGTGATATATACTATATGGGCACTGAAGCGCAGTGGAATAGTATAAGTAAATCAGGCGATATAGCAGCGGCAGTGTCAAAAGCGACAATGCATTATAATTACGTCCCACCCACCGGCTCCGAACCCGATGATGGTGATGACAACAATGGTGATAACTCGGGGAACGGTGATAACTCGGGGAACGGTGATAACTCGGGGAACGGTGATAACTCGGGGAACGGTGATAACTCGGGGAACGGCGATAATTCAGGGAGCGGCGACAACTCGGGGAACGGCGATAATTCAGGGAGTGGCGACAACTCGGGGAACGGCGATAATTCAGGGAATGGCGATAACTCGGGGAACGGCGATAATTCAGGGAATGGCGATAACTCAGGAGGCGGAGGCAGACCGGGTACCGGTGAAAGCCAGGCACCGTTTGCAAAAGGCAAAACCTTTACGGTTAGCGGAGTCACTTATAAAGTAACAAAAGTCGGCGAAGAAGTGGAACTGACAGCGACAAAATCCAAGGCGAAAAAGGTTACGGTCAATACAGTCACGGGTACGGACGGTGTAAAGTATAAAGTAAGTTCCATTGGGGCAAAGGCAATGCAGAACAATAAGGAGCTGACGAACCTGACCATTGGAACAAATGTAAAGACGATCGGAGCAAGCGCATTCAAAGGATGTGTTGCATTAAAGAAGACGCTTACCCTGCCGGACAGCGTAAAGACAATCGGAACAAGTGCATTTTCGGGCTGCAATAAGATTACGGCAGTTACTATCGGTAAGACATCAAAATCAAGACTGACAACAATCGGAAAGAGCGCATTTAATGGGTGTAAGAAACTTGGTAAAGTAACGATCAGGTCAACAAAGCTTGGTTCCATAGGTAAACAGGCATTTAAAGGCAGCAAATCTAGCCTGAAGGTGAAAGTACCGCCCAAGCAGTTGAAAAAGTATCAGAAAATACTGAAAAAAGCAGGGGTGAAAGTCAAACAGGTAATAAAATAATCGTTTCCACTGAAAAAATAAACAGTGTTTTGCGGGCCGCTGTCCAAAAAGAGATTGCTATTTCGAGGATGCTATAATATAATAGCTCTCAGGACAAAGGAGTTTTCAGGAATTTCTTTGTCATGTTTTTTGTGGACTGCTATGTGTATGGATGAAACGGGGTGGATATTATGAGAGATGAATCAATGATGGAACTGGGAGCTGAGCTGGACGAAAAATTTGCCGGGCTTGTGAAAAATTGTATGGTATCCGGGAGTATCGACCAGGGGCTATATATAAAATATGATGTAAAGCGGGGACTGCGTGATTCTGACGGAAGAGGCGTGCTGACAGGGCTCACGGAGGTTTCCGATGTGGTTGCCATGGAAGAGGATGGGGCAGGCATAAGAACTCCGATTGACGGAAAACTGTATTTTCAGGGCTATGATGTGGAAAAAATGATAAACGGGAACAAGAAGAAGCGTTTCTTGTTTGAAGAGGCGACTTATTTGCTTTTGTTCGGGGAACTGCCGGGGGCGGAAGAACTGGAGAGCTTTATTAAAATCCTGGGAAGCTTAAGGGAGCTTTCCGGGCATTTTGTAAGGGATGTGATTATGAAATCCCCGCCGGAAAACCTGATGAATGCATTGCAGAAATGCATTGTACTTCTGTACTCGTACGATGAAAATCCAGACGATGTTTCCGTGCCGAATGTGCTTCGTCAGTCTTTGCAGCTGATAGCCAAGATGCCGATGATGGCGGTTTATTCCTATTATGCGTACAGGCATTTCCAATTAAATAAGACACTGGTGGTAAGACCGCCGAAGAAAGAGCTTTCCACTGCTGAAAATATTTTGTATATGCTGCGGAAAGACAGACAGTATACAGAGCTGGAGGCATGTGTGCTGGATATAGCATTAGTACTTCATGCAGAGCATGGCGGGGGGAATAACAGTACGTTTACAAATCATGTGGTAACTTCCTCAGGAACAGATACTTATTCGGCAGTTGCCGCGTCTATGGCGTCTTTGAAAGGTCCCAAACATGGGGGCGCGAATCTAAAGGTCATGCAGATGTTTGCGGATTTAAAAGCAAATTGCGCAGATTATGCAGATGAAGGGAAACTGGCAGAATATCTTCAGAAAATCCTGGACAGAGAGGCCTTTGACAGAGCAGGCCTAATTTATGGAATGGGACACGCAGTCTATACGAATTCAGACCCCAGGGAAGTCATGCTGAAAAAATATGCCTACAGGCTTGCGCAGGAGAAGGGGATGGAAGAGGAGTTCAGGCTTTATGATACTGTAGAACGGATTGCGGCAAAACTTATTGCCCAGAAAAGACATTTGTTTAAGCCTATTTGCGCCAATGTGGATTTTTACAGCGGGCTTGTGTACACTATGCTGGATATTCCGATGGAACTGTTTACGCCGATTTTTGCGATTGCCAGGATTTCAGGATGGAGCGCACACCGTTTGGAAGAGCTGGTGAACCGCGGAAAGATTATCCGCCCCGCTTATAAATATGTGGGTGTACATAAAGATTATCACGAAATATCGGAGCGATAGCAGGAGTTTATAAGTAGCTGAACAGCCGGAAGAAACTGTCTTGAAGTATCAGTAGTTCTTTGCTATACTACGGTTATCTGGCAAAAAGATGGAAATGATTTACAGGAGTGTCCTATGCTTAAAAATTTAGTGACAGAGCGGAAGCTAATCCGGACTCTGGCGAAGAATGATTTCAAAACAAAATTTGCGGGTTCCTATCTGGGAATTGTGTGGGCGCTGGTGCAGCCGATTGTGACGGTGCTGGTGTACTGGTTTGTATTCCAGGTAGGCTTAAAGCAGACGGATACAAGTGCGTATCATGGGTATCCTTTTATCTTGTGGATGCTGGCGGGGCTGGTGCCTTGGTTTTATTTTCAGGAAGCGATGACCGGAGGTACGAATGTGCTGATGGAATACAGCTACCTGGTGAAAAAAGTAGTATTTAAAATCGAAATTCTTCCGATGGTAAAAGCAGTTTCGGCATTGTTTATCCATACATTTTTTGTATGTGTGGCGGTAGTCTTGTATAGTTGTTACGGGAAGTTTCCCGGTGTGTACGGGCTGCAGATTCTATATTATTCATTCTGTATGTTTGTGCTGGCATCGGGAATCTGCTATGCCGCCAGTGCAGTTGCCGTATTTTTCCGGGATTTGCTTCAGATTGTCAATATCATTTTGCAGGTAGGCGTATGGGCAACACCGATTATGTGGGATTTACAGTCAATTGGCCTGCCGGGAATTGTAGCGAAGATTTTTAAATTAAATCCAATGTATTATATTGTTTATGGATATAGGGATGCGTTGATCAATAAGGTCTGGTTCTGGGAGCGTCCGGGACTGACATTATATTTCTGGGGCTTTACGGTTCTGATGTTTTTGATTGGGACGAGGATTTTTAGGCGGCTGCGGATACACTTTGCAGATGTGTTGTAAGCAGTGAAGCGGCGGCCTGCTGTTTAGGAAAGCAAAACCAGCGGAAGGAAAGGAACATGAGTGAGACGGCAATTCGGGTGGCGGACGTTACCAAGATTTATAAATTGTATGATAATCCGAAAGACAGGCTGAAGGAGTCTCTGGGTCTGACGAGAAAAAAATGCTATCAGGAGCATTATGCGCTGAACCATATTAATTTTGAGGTGAAGAAGGGCGAGACGGTGGGCATCATCGGGACGAATGGTTCCGGCAAGTCCACGATGTTGAAGCTGATTACCGGGGTGCTTACCCCAAGCAGCGGGGAAATTCAGGTGGACGGAAGGATTTCGGCGCTCCTGGAGCTTGGCGCTGGCTTCAATATGGAATATACCGGGATTGAAAATATTTATCTGAACGGCACGATGATTGGATTCTCCAGGAATGAGATTGACGAGAAAATGCAGGAGATTCTGGATTTTGCAGATATCGGAGAGTTTGTGCATCAGCCGGTGAAGTCTTATTCCAGCGGCATGTTCGTGCGGCTGGCGTTTGCAGTTGCAATTAACATTAACCCGGAAATCCTGATTGTAGACGAGGCGCTGTCGGTGGGGGATGTGTTTTTTCAGGCAAAATGCTACCGGAAGTTTGAAGAATTCAAGCAGCAGGGGAAAACGATACTTTTCGTGAGCCATGATTTGGGCAGCATTACCAAGTACTGCGACAGGGCAATCCTGTTGAACAAGGGAGAGAAAATTTTTGAAGGAACTCCCAAAGAGACAGTGGATATTTATAAGAAGGTGCTGGTAAATCAGTTTGAACCGTCAGAACTGGAGACAGACGAGGACGCGAATGATATTACAAAGTTTTCGAAAGATAAGGATTGGAAAAAATCGATCCAGGTAAACCCGGAGCTGATTGAATATGGGGAGAAGAGTGCGGAAATCATAGACTATGCGCTGTTGGATGAGAACGGGCTGATTACAAATACGTTTATGAAGGGTACGGTTTTTTCCGTGCGGATGAAAATTCAGGCTCATAAAGAAGTGAAGGAGCCGATTTTTGCCTTTACGATAAAGAATTTACAGGGAATCGAACTGACCGGGACAAACACGACTTATGAGAAAGCTGAGGTTCCGCCGATGGAGCCGGGAGATATCCGGGAAGTGACATTTACTCAGCGTCTGGATCTGCAGGGAGGGGAATATCTGGTTTCCCTGGGGTGCACCGGTTATCAGGACGGAGACTTCCAGGTGTTCCACAGGCTCTATGATGTATGCAGCCTGACCGTGATTTCCGATAAAAATACGGTGGGGTATTACGATATGAATTCAGAAGTTTCATTACGGTAAGAGGAGTGGTTATGGCAAAGTTAAATTTAGAGTATTACAGCGGTGAAAACCATTATTCAGATGGAGATATTGAAGACGAAATTTTGAAAATTGCGAAGGAAGGAAAGAAGCTTTCTGAGCTGGGACAGGTGGAATTTCCCATTCTTTACCATCTGTCAGAGGTGCGTGAAAATATTCTGAACTGGTATCCCTTCCGAAAAGACGGGACATGCCTGGAAATCGGGAGCGGCTGCGGGGCGCTTACCGGGCTTCTCTGCGAGAGGGTAAGAAAGGTGACTTCTGTGGAACTGTCCAAACGGCGGGCAGACATTAATTTTGCCAGGAATCACGAAAAAGAAAATCTGGAAATTATGGTGGGAAATCAAAATGATATGGTTTTTCCTGAGAAATTTGATTACATTGTCCTGAATGGGGTGTTTGAGTACGCCATGAGTTTTACGGCGGGAGAGAAACCTTATAAGGACTTTTTGTCTTATATTGCGGGATTTCTGAAAGAGGATGGAATTCTGCTGATTGCCATCGAAAACCGTCTGGGACTGAAATACTTTGCAGGCGCCCCGGAGGATCATACAGATGCATATATGGATGGGCTGAAAGGATATCCCGGCAATAGGTCGGTGCGGACGTTTTCAAAAAGCGAGTGGGTGGAGCTAATGCATACCTGCGGGCTGAAGCATTACAAATTTTATTACCCATATCCGGACTATAAATTTCCATGCGAGGTATTTACGGACGAAACGCTGGTGAGCCAGAAATACGGCAGAAAAAATTGGAATTTTACGGAAAACCGTTTTGAGCTTTTTCCGGAGCAGGAAATGGCGGAGACGTTTCGGAAAGAAGGCGTTATGGATAGGTTCGCCAATTCGTTCTTGATTGAGATGAGCAAACGGCCGATTCAGAGGGAAACAGAGGTTCTTTATGCAAAAATGAACCGCGACAGGGCGGATGCTTTTGCCATTGCCACAAAAATTGAGCGGGCAGGCGGCAGAATGAGGGTGACGAAAAGTGCGCTGACAGAACAGGCAAAGGCGCACCTGGAGAGGATGCATGGAAACGAGGAAAGAAAGAAAAGTTCCCTAAAGCTTCTGGAAGGTGCATATCAGCCGGGAAATCTCACATATCCGTACCTTACCGGAAACAGCCTGGGGTATGAGGCAAACATGGCGATTCAGAACCGCCAGCCGGGGCATGTTAAAAAACTGGTGCGTGAAGTATACGATTTCTGCGTTACAGACCGGACGGAGCTATCGGAGAAAGAGACGGAGGCGTTCGCAGCCGTTTTTGGAAGCCGGAAAGGGGCGGGGGATTATACGTATGTCTGCCCTGCAAACATTGATTTGATTCTGGATAATATTTTCCGGGACGGAGGGTCTGTGTCTGTGATAGATGGAGAGTGGACGTTTGATTTTCCGGTTCCGGCAGAGTTTATTATCTGGAGGACGATAAACGAGATTTATACCAATGCGGCGTGGTTTGAGGAGCAGCTTCCCAGAAAGGAATTTTTAAAAGAATATGGGATTGAAGAAGAGGACGCGGAATTATTCCACGCCTGGGCGGAGCATTTTGAAAAGGAATATGTAAAAGCCAACAGGCTGGCAGATTATGCGGTGCCGGAGGTGGGCGTGAACCTGGAGGAAATCCGGAGGCGGCGTATCCAAGAGGTGTGGATGGACAGTACGCTTTATGTGGACACGGGAAATGGATTTTCTGAGGAAGAGACGGTAAAAGTAAAGACAAAGCTTGCGGATGGAAAGCTGGAGCTTACGCTGCGGCTGCCTCAGGGGAAAAAGATCCGTGCGCTGCGATTTGACCCGCTGGAGGGAAGGCCGTGCGTCTGTGAGCTGTGCGCGGACGGGGCGTGTCTGACGCCTGTAAATGCGGCAGAGCAGAGAGATAGACGTGCGGTGTTCCTTACCACAGACCCGGCGTATCGCGTGGAAATCACAGGAGATTTGCCCCAGGTATTGAAGATATCCGGTGCGGTAGAGGTGAAGGATAAGGACTGGGCGTTACAGGAGTATCAGCGGAGAGGTGGAAACACAGGGCGCCGATGGAAGTTTTGGAAGTAGGCGGAGAGCGTAGCTCTCCGTTTTTTTAAATAAAGGTATGAAAAGGTGTATAAATGTGGTATTATAGCTATATAAAGTGATAAAAGGGGTGGTCTTTTGAATAAAAAGTTTTCTGAGGTTTTTAAGCCAGGGACATATCCACAAAGGACATATGTATCAAGAGTGTCTCAAGGAACAAGATATACTTACGAGGAGCGTTTACGGCAAAGTCTCTCTATAGAAGGATATTTAACCTATATGGTGGGACCTTCCAAGATTGGAAAAACGGTGTTGTGTGAAAATGTCATTGGGCAGGAACATATGATTTCCATGTCGGGAAATGATTTCTCGAAAGAGAGAGATTTTTGGTCAGGGATTGCAAAAAAAGCTGGAATTTCTATGTCTGCAGAGATTAGTGAAGAAAATGCCGATATCTCAGGAAGTGCTCAGAGGTCTACCATTGTCACAAAAAATTATTTTGCCGCAAAGGATAAAGTGCTGGCATATTTCCGGGAGGATGAGAAAGTGTTG
Source organism: Hominisplanchenecus murintestinalis (assembly GCA_004793585.1). GTDB lineage: Bacteria > Bacillota > Clostridia > Lachnospirales > Lachnospiraceae > Hominisplanchenecus_A > Hominisplanchenecus_A murintestinalis. The sequence goes on from SRZB01000030.1 coordinate 8,855, forward strand.
GTGCTGGACGATTTTCATTATGCACCGGTGGAAATTCAATATGATATTGCATGCCAGTTGAAAGAAGCAATTCGTTTAGGGTTCAAGGCGGTTGTAGTTTCCCTTCCCTACCGTTCAGATGATGCAATTCGCCTGAACCCTGATTTGACAGGGAGGATATCTATTATAGAAATAGAACCCTGGAAAGAAGTGGAGCTGGAAAGGATTGCTCACAAAGGTTTTAAAGAGCTGGGAATAGAGATATATGCGGAATTGGCATCAAAAATGGCAAAAGAAAGTATTTATTCTCCGCAGTTGATGCAGTCAATCTGTTTGAATATTGGATTGCTGCCTGAAAGCGGAGTGGTTATTACGGATGAAATGATAGAGGAAAGCTGTAGATTTACGTGCATGAATCTTCCATATGCGGATGTAGTGCGTGTTTTAAAGGCAGGCCCTTCGACTCGAGGGCAGCAGAGGCTGCAATATATCCTTGAAGATGGAAGCAGCCGGGATATTTATGGCTTGATTTTAAAGATTCTGGCAGATAATCCTCCCTTGATAGAGTTGGATATTGATGAATTAATGGAGAGAGTCAAACATAATGTGACAGGAAGCGTAATAAAACCGCAAAAGATAAAAGATTCCCTGAAGAACTGGAAAAAAATGCTGGAACCGTTAGGAGGTCTTTACCAGGTTGTAGACTGGAAAGACGACACGGTTTATGTGCTGGATAACATGTTTTTATTTTATATCAGATGGGGTATCAGACAGGAGAAAACTTGGAAGTAAGTCCTCAAAGCATTTAGGGAGGTGCAGCAAGTGCGTCAGAAAGAGAAAAGTATGACATTGGAAGAACTTCTCCGAGAAGGACGGGAAATGGAAAGCATAAAAGATATACAACTTCAGAATATTTATGATTCATGGTGTAGTAAAGTCAGAGTGGCTTTAAGAGAGAGTATGGTTTCAGAGAGTGAGCAGAAAGAAATTGTAGTAAAGATGCACTATATGGAAAATGAATATTCCGGATATGATACCAGAGGTTCTATTCAAAAAGCATTGAAGGATACTTTATGCTTCATGGAAGAAAGAATGCTGCTTTCCCAAAGACAGATTTCGAAAGAAACAAGTTTGTTTCTCATAGAAAAGATTTTAAATAATTTTTACCTGTATTATCGCGCTATGTATAAAAGTCCTTTGCATAAAAAGAGTACATTGACGCATGAAATTCTGGACAAATTTCAGATAAAAAATGAATATGACTTGCAGAGAATGTTGTACTCTGTTTTATTGCCCATATTTCCTGAAGCAAGACAGGAGGTTGCGAGTGATAATGGATATGGTGGTATGCGGGCAGATATTTATTTTGACGAGTATGACCTTATTATTGAGACAAAATGTACAAGGGATAGTATGAGCGAGAAAAAATTGGTGGAAGAGTTAGGGGCAGACGGGTTTCATTACAAAGCGGATGTGATTTTCTTTTTCGTATATGATAGGAAGGATATGATAAGAAACCCGGAAGCATTTAAAAAGACTTTTGAAAGAGAAAGAGGTAAAGAAGGGAAAATAATAAAGATGTTTCTTTTGCAGCCATTAGAGCTTTAATATCTTGGAGATAAAGGTGATTGTGATAGCAGGGAGGTGCACATGAACAAGAATAAAAATGCCATCGACATCGTGGTTCCGGTGTACAATGGCTATGAGGATATACAGCTATGCATGGACAGCGTCCGCAGGCATACGGATTTGGGAAAGCACAGGGTTCTCCTGATTAACGATTGCAGTCCGGACGAGCGCATCCGTCCCTGGCTGGACGCACAGGCGGGGGAACATGTGATAGTGCTGCATAACGAGAAGAACCAGGGGTTTTCTGCAAATGTAAATAAGGGAATGCTGTATTCCGACAGGGATGTGATTCTGCTGAATGCGGATACCATCGTTACGAAAGGCTGGGTGGAGAAGATTCAGGCATGCGCCTACCTGTCCAGGCGGAACGCTACCGTAACGCCGCTCTCGAATAGTGCGACGCTCTGTTCCGTGCCTGTCTTCTGCCGGGACAACCCGGTGCCGGAAAATGTGACGGTTGACGAATATGCGGCGCTGATTGAGCGGTGCAGCCTGCGCCGTTATCCGAGGATTACGGTGGCGGTGGGCTTCTGTATGTATATCAAGCGGCAGGTGATTGAGGAAGTGGGGCTGTTTGATGCGGAAACGTTCGGGCGGGGTTATGGGGAGGAAAATGATTTCTGCAACCGCTGTGAGCAGATGGGTTACCGCCATGTGATGTGTGACGATACGTTTATTTACCATAAAGGTACGGCTTCTTTTGATACGGCGGAAAAGCAGGCGCTGTGCGACGCCCATAATGCCATTTTGGAGGAGCGTTACCCGGTGCAGATGAGGAAAAACCATCTTTATTGTATGGAGAATCCTGATCAGGAGATTCGCGACAATATTGAAATGTACCGGAAGCTGTTTAATGGACATAAAAATATCCTTTATCTTCTGCATCTGGACTTTCAGACGGATGCATTTAATAATATCGGGGGGACGCAGCTCCATGTGAGGGATTTGATGACGGCGCTTCGGAAGGAGTACAATGTTTTTGTAGCTGCCAGGGATTTGGACTGCCTGCGGGTGACGGCATACACGGAAACAGAGGAGATTTCTCTGAAATTCCATATCGGTGAGCCGGAGAAGTTCCCGGTTTTTTATGATGAGACGCTGGCGAAAGTGTTTGGGGAAGTGCTTCGGGCGTTTTCTATTGATTTGGTGCATGTGCATCATACGCAGGACTTATCGTTAGATATTTATGAGACGGCGGCAGGGCTTGGCATTCCGGTAATTGCTACACTCCATGACTATTACTATGCGTGTCCTACGGTGAAACTGCTGAATGGGGAAGGAAAATTTTGTCCGAACCAGGATGAGAAGAACTGTACGGGCTGCCTGCACCAGACCTGCGGTTTTGCGGCGCAGATTTCGTATATGGAAAAGTGGCAGAGGGAGAATGAAAGGGCGCTGAACCTGTGTGAGAGGATTATTTTTCCGTCAGAAAGTGCGAAAAGTGTGGTTACAGCGATTTTCCCGTCTTTGATGGGGAAGTCCCTTGTGATTTCCCACGGTTCGGATTTCATTAAAAATGAGAAAAGCACTCTGGTACTGCATGGAGAGATCGAGAAATCGAAGCGTGTGAAAACTCATCTCGACCAGGTGCCGGGTACGAAACGGGGCTTTAACTATGTAACGGGCTGGGCGTATTTTGACAGTGCAGACAATAAGGAAGTGAAGCTTTATCTGGAAGTAGCAGATGCGTCAGGGCGTGTGTTTACCGTGCCATTACAGAAAAAAGCAAGGCCGGACGTGGTAAACAGTACCGGGCAGCCGGGCGTACTCTGGTGCGGCATCCACACGGTATTTTCCATCCCGGATATGGCGGAAGGAAAGTGTAAGCTGCGGCTGGTTCTGGAGCATCGGGGGTGCTATTTTACAGACGGAAAGGTGTACGGCGGAAACTATCGGGCGGAGCAGGGTGAGCCTGGCAGAATGAACGTGGCGTTTATCGGCGGTATGGTTCCGGCAAAAGGCAGCCGCCTGGTGTATGAGCTTCTCCAGAAGGAGACCGCAGAGATTAACTGGTTTATCATGGGAGCTATTGGTGATGACTGCCTAAATCGGCTTGAAGAAAGACCGTACACATATTTCAGCAATGTATATGAAAAAGATGATATCTTTGAGCTTTTGAAAAGCAGTAAAATTGACGTTATCTGTATTATGCCTACCTGGGCAGAAACCTTTTGCTATACTGTGTCTGAGGCGTGGCTGTGCGGCATTCCGGTGGTAGGTGCAGATATCGGCGCGGTGGGGGAGCGTATCCGGGAGACAGGAGCGGGATGGACGGTAGACGTAAATACGAAACCGGAAGAACTTCTTAAACTTCTGCATCACATCCGGAAGCACCCGGAGGAACTGGAGGAGAAGCGGAAGAACGTCAAAAAACTTCGAATAAAACATATCGGTGAAATGTGCCGGGAATATGAAGAATTTTACAGGGGAATTTTGGAGCGGCATCCTGTCGTTCATACAGATGAAGGAATAGATTTTGACTTTATTTTCCAGGGACTGGCGCTGGCGAATCCTCATGTAAGAGGGAAAGGCAATGTGGCCTCTCTGAATATGCTGAGGGAGGAAAATAAACGGCTTACGGCATCTATGGAGATGCTGAAAGGAACGACCTCCTACAAAATCGCACGGAAGATTTCAGACGCGGATATTCCGTTTAAAGAGACTCTGAAAAAAATCATAAAAAGATAGAAAAGCGTATCATAGGGCAGATAAGAGTGAAAGCTTTTATCTGTCTTTTTTGCGGCTATTTTTGTGAAATAAGGAACCGTTAAGTTGTTTTCTAAGGAAAGGCTGATTAAGTGTGAGAAATTTAAGAAAAAATAAAGAATCCTCTAAGACACATTTAAAACATGATTTATATGATATCAGCAAGGAATACATAACGATTCAGAGAGGCATAGAGGAAGGAGAGGTTGGGATGAAAAGGAAGAAATTTTTGGCGGCAATGATTTCAGCAGCATTGTTGCTTTCGGCGTGTCAGAGTATACCCCGGGGAGGGGCGGAGGATATGTCAGAGATTGTCCGGGAATCCGGGAAGGGAAAAACAGCAGAACAGGACGGAGATACTCTGGTGTGGAGGATTGCGTGTGCCGGCGGCTTTTCGGAGGAGGAAGCAGGTGAAGTGTGCGCCGGGTGGCAAAATGAAGTGAACGCTGTGCTGCGGGATAAGGGCGCGGGCTACTCTGTAAGGATAGAAGCATTTGGAGGAGAGAGCGAGGGGGCTGAGGAAGCCGTGCAGACGGCAGATGAGCTGGAAAATCTGAAAGAATCAGGAGCTCAGACGGATTTAATCAGTCTGACGCCGGCTATGCTGTACTATCCGGAATTGAAGGGATACCACCTGGTTTATCCTGCATGTGCCGGGAAGGGATTGCTGATGCCTTTAGATGAGCTGCTAAAGGGAGAAAAAGGCGGGGAGCTGCGAGAGGTGATTCCTTCAAAGGATTTGGAGAGAGCAAAGATTGACGGGACAACGTATGGCGTATCTACCGTTCTTCCTGTCACCGGGGCGGCGCTGTATTCAAAGGAGCAGATGAAAAAATATGATGTCACGGCAGAGGAACTGAAAGGAAGCGTGTTTGATAAAGAGAGCCTGCTTATGAAAATCCGTGATTTATCAGGGGAGGCGCCTTATGGAATCCATTCGGGGGATGTCAGGCAAGAGCTGGGTTTGTGGATTTTGGAACCGACAGAAAATGTAGCGCTTAACAGGGAAGGGACTTTTGTAAATGTTACAGAGACAGATGAATTTAAGGAATATCTGGAAAGGCTGGTGGATTGGAACAAGAAAGGTCTTGTGGAAGTGCTTGGGAAGCCGGAAAATAATAGGCAGAAAATGAAATTTGTACAAAATAGCGGGATGAATTATGCAAAAGAACCTTATGAGACGACTATGGATGTGTCTGTAGGATATCAGGAGGAGAAGGGGGCATCTGTACTGGTAGTTCCTGATGAGACGAGGCCGCTTTTGCAGCCTTACTGGGGGGATTATAAACTATGTATTGCATCCTGGACAGAAAACAGGGAAAAAGCAGAGGATTTTCTGGTGCGCCTGATGACGGATGCGGATATCGCAAACAGCATTCAGTATGGAAAAGAAGGGAAGGATTATACATTAGATGGAGATATCGTGCAGATGAAACCACAGGTAAATATCATGCAGTCTTACTTTGGATACGAGTACACGAATCAGATGATTACGCATTCTACGACAGTGATGGCAGCAGATAAGCTGAAATATACAGAAGCTTTCCATAAATCTTACGGGAAAGAAATACCTGATGGATTCCGCTTTGATCCGGCGCCGGTGCTGGAACAGATTGTGGCAACAAATTTGGTATTTGATGGCATGGATGGGACAGAAACGGCAAGAAAGATTATTAATCTGGAAATAGATGATGTGGAACAGGTAATTGCTTCGATTACCGAAGAACTGAAGCAGGCAGGGATTGATGAAGTGACAGCGGAGGCGAACCGCCAGCTGGAGGCATGGAGAGCTGGAAACAGTTGATGTGATGGAATATATGGAGGGCAAAAGGATGAAAAAAGGAATGGTTTTCGTGTATGGGATATTTATGCTCCTGCTTGCAGGATGTGCGCAGGATTCGGCAGTTGATGTGTCCGGAAAAACGGACGGGGAGTTCCGTGTTTATCAGACGCTTTGTATGGCTGTGGATACCGGAGATGGATTTTACTATTCAGATAATGAAGGATTTTTAAAATATTTTGATTATCAGGCGAAAAAAGAGTCGCTTGTATGCAATAAGCCAAATTGCAGGCATGATAGCTGGTCGGAGTCCATGCCACAGGAGGAACGGTGCGATGCATATGTATGGACGTCAAGAGGATTTGTGACGGGAGGAAAGCTGTATCTTCTGGAAGAAGGTTTTTGGGAGGATGGGGCAGGAACGAAGCTGCGGATTGTAGAATCTGATTTGGACCGTACAGGACAAAGGGAGATTCAGACGCTGGACGGCGGTATGGTGACAGATTTTGCGGTAAAAGACAAAATTCTGTATGTGTCAGTTGGACAAAGTGAAATGATGGAAATGGAAGGGGGAGGCTGGCAAAACAGCGCCAAGTGCAGGAATAAGCTTTATCGGGTCGATTTGGCGGAGGGCTTAGCAGAAGTGTTAGTGGAGAAAGAGGGATTTAACAGTGATATTGGAATTATGGGGGCAGAGGGAGATATGCTGTACCTGGATTTCAACTATTTTGAGAAGGAATTTGACGGAACGAATTTTGAAGAAGCAAAACTTCATCAGGAGTACTATGCGTATTCCCTGGAAACAAAGAGCATGGCAAAGATTTTACAGGGAAAGTCCCTGTTACCCGGTACAGGGACAGCCATAACGGACGGAAAATTCTATGGGTGTATGGCGTCCGGGGGGAAAACTGCCGAAGAACAAAACGCATCTGATTTGAAAAAGATTGACCTGGATACAGGAGAGGAAGAGCTTATTGCCCATGCAAAAAATCTTCATATGATGGAAAGCTGCGCACTTTATGAAAAGACAGGGGAAATGGGCGGCTTTGTGTATGATTTTGGGCAGGGAAAGGAAATCGCTGCTTCTGCAATGAAGCTGGATAACCTGTATCCTTACTGCCAGGCGGGAGACTATCTGTATGCAGCCCTGTATGATGAAAAGAGCCAAAAATACGTCACAGGATTTCTTGCCCTTGAGAGTCTGGCAGAGGGAGAAGGCGGATTTATTTCAGTGGGAAATTAACGCTGGAAAGATATGTGTACAGATGCATATGTGCAGTTTGCGGGAAGAAAAACTAGGGAGGTGGTCATATGATTTTGGAAATTCAGAATCTGACAAAGAGCTATGGAAAGCATATGGCTTTAAATCAGGTGAGCCTGAGCCTAACACCAGGGGTGTATGCGCTTCTGGGACCAAATGGGGCCGGGAAAAGTACCTTGATGAACCTGATTGCCGGGAATATCCGGCAGGACTACGGAAAAATCTGTTACGATGGGAAAACGACGGAAGCGCTGGGGAGGGAATTCCGCAGGATCCTTGGGTTTATGCCTCAGCAGCAGGGGCTTTATGAAAATTTTACAGCATATCGATTTCTATCTTACATGGCGTCTTTAAAAGGCATGAGCCGGGCAAAAGCAGCAAAAGAAATCGAGTGGGCGCTGGAGATGGTGCATTTGGCAGACAATCGGAATCAGAGATTAGGGGCATTTTCCGGGGGGATGAAGCAGCGCGTTCTGATGGCGCAGGCAATCATGAATGACCCTGAAATTTTGATTCTTGACGAGCCGACGGCGGGGCTTGACCCGAAAGAGCGTATCCGCATCCGAAATATTATCTCGGAAATTGCAATGGATAAGATTGTAATTTTTGCGACTCATGTGGTTTCTGACATAGAACAAATCGCAAAGGAAGCGGTTATGCTAAAAGCGGGGAAAATCGCGGCGGTGAATACACCGGAAGCGCTGTGCGATATGTTGGAGGGAAAAGTGTTTGAAGCAGAGATGAGCCAGGGGGAGCTGGAACGCCTGGAGAATCAGCTCCTGATACGGAATCTTGTGAAGCGGGATGGAAGGCTTATTGTAAGGTTTTTGTCGGAGACGCCTTTGGTGGGAGTCTATAGCAGCGCTGTCCGGGCAGATTTAGAGGATGTGTATCTTTACTATTTTGCAAATGGAAAGGGGGCGATGGCATGAGAGGTTTTTTCAGGGAAATACAGAAAACACTGCTGCGCCTGCCTGGTATGGGAGTCATATTCGCGGCTTTGCTGTTGAATGTCTGCCTGCTTTCGACAAAGGTTCCTTATGAGATGATAGAAACAGATGCGCTGAAAAAGGCAAATGCATATATGAGTGTGCTGCCGAGGGGAAAGTTGTGGGAATTTCCGGACAGGTACGAGAAAGCGTTGGAGACGGGCGGATGGAACCGGGGCCTGCTGTTTTCAGAAAATATGGATTCGGAATATTTTTTGATACAGGAGATGAAGAGACGCATTTTGCAGATTAAGGGATATCCGGAATACTTGAGGAACATCCAGGAACGGGCAGGACAACAGGAAATTTCTATTTTTCAGGATACGTCAGAATATACCAGGCGGAATCTGCAGGCGGCGGCACGGGCATTTGCGCCGCTGATTGGCAGACAGCTTTCGTTTGTGAACAGTGATACGTTTTTAAATGCTACAGAATCTGCGGTGACGGATGTTCTGGTACTGGGCGTGCTCTTTTATCTGATGGTTTCCATGGTTGTTTATGAGAAGGAACACGGGTTGTTTCGGATTCTGCGCGCAACAGCAGACGGACGTGGGGCGCTGATTCGCGCGAAGCTTCTGGCAGGGGCGTTTAGTGGAATATTGCTTACGCTGCTGTTCTGGGGAGTGAACCTGGTGATAGCTGTGTGGCGGTATGGAGCGCTCAATTTATCTGCGCCGCTTCAGGCAGTTTATGGATATGACGGTTCATGTCTGAATATGAGTATCGGACAGTATCTGGCGCTGTTTTTTCTTTCTAAAATAGTAGTATATACGGTGCTTGGCTTTCTTGTATTGCTGCTGGGGATAAAAGCCAGGAATACCATGAAGATTTACATAGGCATATTTCTTGCAGCGGGGATTTCCATGACGTGCTATGCGGTGGGGGCGTATTCGGGGATTCATATTCTACACTATATGAACCTGCAGTTTTTGGTGGAAGTCGTGTCTGCTTACCGGTTTTATTTCAATCTGAATTTTTTCGGATATCCTGTCCCAATTATCTGGTTGTTTTGGGGTAGCATTATTTGTATGGGAGGAGTTCTATGGTTCCTGAACTGGAGGGTATTTACCGGAAAGCATTTTGCAGCAGATATTAAACGGGGGTGGAAACGCAGGGAAGGAAAGCAGAGGCGTCCAAATGTAAGTTTATTTTCTCATGAGCTGTATAAGTTTCTGATTTCCGGTCATGGATGGGTAATCCTGTGCCTGCTGGTGATTCTTCAGGGATGGATGTATGTCCAGAAAAGTACACGGGTGTATGGAGACGAATACTATTATAAGCAGTATATGGAGCGTATGGCGGGGCGGCTCGACCAGGAGAAGGTGCGGTTTTTGTGGGAGGAACAGAAGAATTTCAAAGAAAATGAGAAGCTTCTGGAAAAGAAGCAGAAAGAATATGAAAAGAAAAAGATATCAGAAGCGGAGCTGAATGCGGTGATGCAGCTTGTTTCCAGAAAGCTTGAGCCAAAAGCAGCGTTCCAGAGAGTTCTTAGCAGAGCAGAGTTTGCAGAACGGCATGGTACGCCTATGGTGTATGAGGGAGGTTATCTGGAGCTGTTTGGATATGGAAGTTCAGGGGAGCAAGAGGATATGCAGCAGGCGGGGATGATGGTGGCAGCGCTGATTCTATTGCTGGCCCCGTACTGTGCGGGAGAATATTCGCAGGGAATGATGAAACTGGTAGGGACGCAGTACTATGGAAGGAGAAGAACTTTGTGGGTAAAAGGGATAATCGGGCTGCTGGCGTGCATTGTGGTGTGCCTTATCGTGTATGTTCCAAAGCTCATTTATATTGGAGAGGTGTATGGATATGCCGGGATCCTGGAAAATGCGGCTGCAATCCCGCTTCTGGCAAACGGTTTCCTGGACGGGCCGCTGTGGGCATATCTGTTGACAGTGTATGGGCTGCGGTTCCTTGCGGCAGCCGTGACTGCCGCACTTATCCTGGCTGTATCCGTCAACCGCAAAAATACAGCCCAGGCAGTGTCTTTGATGATGGCGGCGTTGGCGCTGCCTCTGGGACTTCATATACTGGGAATCCGTTTGGCGGATTACATTTCACTGAATATGTTTTACTCCGTCAATCAGATGCTGAACCAGCGGACGCCGGGACTGTTAATTTTGGGAATCTGCATGCTGCTGCTTCTTTTGGAAGGCGCGGCGCTTTACCTGGCAGAAACCATGGGGAGAGAGGGCTGAGAGTATAAGGAAGATGCTCCAGCCGAGCAGGCTCAGCAGGATACCCGTCTGCAGGCCGGGCGCCTGGTATTCCAGACGGATTTCATGGTTTCCGGCAGTCAGGCCGAGAGCCATGAATCCGTAATCAGCCCGATGGATTTTTGCGGTTTTTCCATCTATATAAGCGTTCCATCCGTCCTCATAAGGGATGCTTACCATCAGCGTCCCATCTACAGAGTTGTTTACATTACCTTCCACCAGCGTATCTTTCGCAGGCGCAGGAAACTGTACTTCTGCTCGTGTATGCTCTGTCCGGATGGAAGGAGCGCCGTAGAAATGTATTTTGCTGATTTTTCCATTGATAGCTCCGGTAGTGGAGGAAATGCGGATTGTTCTGCAGGTTCGGTTTGGAATACGGAGCCTTACATGCACTTTTTTCTTGTCCTCCGTAGCGGAGATATAGCGGCAGCAGGAATTGTTTAAAGTCACGGCGGCCACAGCGGGAGAATCGAAGGTGATGGTAAAGTCTGCGTAAATACGTTCATAACTTTCCAGTTTTTCCTTGTCAATGGGAATCGTCAGTTCTTCCGTGCCGGCAAAATGCTGTCCCTTAATCGTATATTTTACTTTTTTCAGTTCATAATCTTTCAGGACGGCAGCATCACCGCAGCCGGAATCCTCTACAATCAGATAGTCTGTAAGAAAAGAATCCATATCAATAGAAGAAGTATTCCGCGGAATTTTATCTTCAGAAATAATCTTCGTGTAAAATTTTCCGATAGAACCGGTATTCTGGTTTTGGTATACATACAGGTTTCCAAATTGCTTTTTCAGGGAAAATCCATCCACATCCAGGGCAGGGTTTTTAGAGAGCAGGTACTTGATATTTACCAGGGAAGCAAGCTCTGCATCGTAGACGGTCTGGCGATAACTGAACATGGACGGGGATAAGCGTTCCAGACCCGGCCACAGTTTCTTGATAAACCGTGCCACATACCTGTTTGGTGCGGAATTGTAAGTGCTCACGCCGAAATAGTTCTGAGCCAGCGCGTCCATACAGTAACTTCCGGCATCATAATCTTTTTCTACGCGGTAGAAGGTCTCGTCATTTTCACGAAGATAGTCAAGCGCTTCGGTCATATCCGCCCCATAGAGCTGTTCAAAATATTCGGTGTCGCTTTTTTGCAGAGTATTCCGATTATTGTAAGCATGGTAGCTGTCGTAAATCATATTGACAATAACCAGCATAAGCAGCAGCGCAGGAGCAAGGAAAGACGGAAGTGCAAAGCGTTTCTGCCAGCCAAGGAGCAGTACGGCAATCATCAGGAATCCCAGGAGACAGATGAAGAGGGGAGATGCCTGCACTGCTTCCGGAGCTGTCAGAAAAAGAACGGCAAAAAGCGCCGCCGAGACGGCAAGCCCCGGGAAGTTAATCTTCCTTTTTGAAAAAATCTGTTCGAGAGAAAAGGCCATGAGCAGCGCGGCAAAAGGCATAAATACAAACGTGTGCCTGGAAAAGGCGCGGACAAAGGCGTTAAATACCATGCTTCCGGCCTGGATAAAAATAAAAAAGCAGGAGAGAGCTACTGCAAGGTACTGGGCGGCTTTCTGTTTTTTGGAAGCATCCTGCCTGTGGATTGTAAACAAGTACTGGAAAAACAAGATGACAAACAAGATGCCGATAAACAGCACAGGCGCTTCGTAGTAATTCACATCGCCCACATAATTGTCAGAAATCCCACACAAATTTGAAGAAAACAGGCGGTAGAAAGCCGTGGAATAAAAGGCGTCCCCAAAAGGTTTCATGTTGCCTAAAAATCGTTCAATCAGAGACAGGCTGGCGTCCATCCGTGAAGAAATATTTGTCAGGTAAAGCATGGAAGGCAGGAAAACTGCCATCATCATCAAAAGCCCCAGCAGAATAGAACCACAATTCATAAGGAAAAGTTTTATGCGCACCTTAAAACTTTCTTCCATAGAAAAAATGCGGAACAGGAGATACAGGCCCAGGGCAAGCAGCGTCATATATGCCATGTACACACTGCTTAAAACAGAAATACTTACGGCGAGCGCCAGCAAAAAGCTGAACTGTTTCCGCCTGACAGCCCGCTCAGCCAGCAAGAGCAGAAGCGGCAGCAGGATAACAAACAGGCCAAACTGGTAATGCTGTCCCCAGACCAGAAGATATCCGTTAAAACCATAGAGATATGCTCCAATCACGCGTGTTCTTGCGGAGAATTTAAATTCGCCTAAGAAAAAGAACATCACCGTAGCGGCAAGGAAAATCTGCAGAATCTCGAAATAAACCATCAGCATGGGCAGATGGGCGGGGCCTGTCACTGTACCTGCCAGATAGAGCAGGAACAGAAGGGGATGGAACAGGTTCAGGGCATACATGCTGGTGCCGAAACCATTCGTAAAATCCCATAGAGAAAGATTGCCGTCCCGCAGGGAATTGATAATCGAATTGTAATGCATCAGATACTGCTGCAGCGTATCTGAACCTACATCTTTAAATACGGCAAGCTCATCGCCAAAGATAAACCGCCGGAAAATTACCAGACAGCTGAGCAGAATCAGAAGCCACAGAAAGAAAAGGGCTTTGGTGGGTGCGCTGAGTTTTTTCATCTTGACCTCCTTGTGACAAACCGCAATTTGATACTGAATAGTTTGTATTTATGGAGAGTATAGCATGTTGTCACTTGACATGCAATTTGAATTTGACTATGATAAGGACAGCAGATAAATAGAAGTTGCTGTGAACGGAGCGAACAGTGACGATACGTAGAAAAGAGAATATATTTTCATGAAGTTTATAGATAAAGTCACAAATTATTATAAAGAACACGGTGCGAAGGGCGTGGCGTGGCGGGTGATGGAGAAGCTGACAGGTATCCGCCCGGGAGCTATTTCTTATTCGAAATGGATAGCGCAGAATACTCCGGATGAGCGGGAGCTTGCACGGCAGGGGGATGAGCAGTTTCCGTATATGCCTGTGTTTAGCATAGTAGTTCCTTTGTTCCGCACGAAGGCGGCGTATCTCGGGGAACTGATTGAGTCTGTCAGGAGCCAAAGTTACGGTGCGTGGGAGCTGTGCCTGTCTGACGGAAGCGGGGAAGATTCGCCGCTGACCGGGATTCTGGAGGAATACTGCCGTATGGATGGGAGAATCCGTGTTGTCCGTGCAGAGAAGCCGCTGGGGATTTCGGAAAATACGAATGCAGCTATACGGATGGCAGGGGGGGATTATCTGGTTTTTGCCGACCATGATGATATCCTGGCTCCGGATGCGCTGTATGAGTGTGCGCATAGAATCTATGAGGATGGCGTCTATGACGTGCTGTATTCTGACGAAGATAAGATTTCCATGGACGGGAAAAAACGGTTTGACCCACAGTTTAAGACGGATTTTAATCCGGATTTGCTCAGAAGCATGAACTACATCTGCCATTTGCTTGTGGTACGGCGGGAATTTGCCTGCCAGGTGGGATTTTTGGACGGCTCGTATGATGGCGCTCAGGATTATGATTTTATCCTGCGGTGTGCGGAATCTACGGAGAAAATCGCTCATATTCCGAAGGTTTTGTACCATTGGCGGTGTCATGGGGACTCTACGGCTGTGAATCAGGAGAGCAAGCTTTACGCTTTTGAAGCGGGGCGGCGTGCTCTGCAGGCGCATCTGGACAGGCTGGGAATACGCGGAGAGGTGAGCCAGGGAGAGTATCTTGGACTGTACCGGACGCGTTATTTTGTGAAAGATGAACCGTTAGTATCGATATTGATTCCAAACAAAGATCATAGGGAGGATTTGGAACGGTGTATTTCTTCCCTGCATCAAAAGTCCCTGTATCGGAATTATGAGATTCTTATTATAGAAAATAACAGTGAACGGCAGGAGACGTTTGCGCTTTACGAGGAACTGGTGCGTGCAGATGAGCGGGTGAAGGTGGTGACGTATCAGGGAAGCTTTAACTATTCGGCAATCAATAATTTTGGCGCATCTCACGCATTGGGAGAATATTTTCTCTTTTTAAATAACGATACGGAGATGATCAGTGAGGAGAGCATCGGGGAGATGCTGGAGCTCTGCAGCCGGGAAAATACGGGAGCCGTGGGAGCGCGGCTGTACTATGGGGACGGCACGGTTCAGCATGCGGGTGTAGTTATCGGTCTGGGTGGGATTGCCGGACATGCGTTTTCGGGAGAGCGCAGGAGCGCGACCGGGTATTGCAGGAGAATAATCTGTACACAGGATATGAGTGCGGTGACAGCGGCCTGCATGATGATGAAACGGCAGGATTTCGAGGAACTGGGCGGATTTGATGAGAGCCTGGAGGTTACCTTTAATGATGTGGATTTGTGCCTTAGGGTTCGGGAGATGGGAAAATGGGTGGTATATACGCCTTATGCACAGTTTTACCACTATGAGTCGAAATCCAGGGGGAATGAAGATACCACGGAGAAGGTTGAAAGATTCCACGGGGAAATCAGGCGCTTTCTTGATAAATGGAGCAGTTTTCTGGAAAAGGGAGATCCTTTTTACAGTCCGAACCTGACACGGATGCGCCCGGATTTTTCACTGAGGGATAAGACACTGGAGCCGCATATCGGTGTCCCAGAGATTTATAAAGACATATAGAAAAAGGATGGAAAAACGGATGATTAACTTTAATGTACCTCCCTTTGCGGGAAAGGAACTGGAATATATACGCCAGGCGGTTGAGAGCGGGAAAATCAGCGGTGACGGCCTGTTTACGAAAAAATGTTCGGATTGGATGTCTGAAGCGTATGGACTCCGGCACGTACTGTTGACGACGTCCTGCACACATGCGCTGGAAATGGCGGCGGTGCTCAGCGGCGTGCAGCCAGGGGATGAAGTTATCCTTCCGTCTTATACGTTTGTGTCTACGGCAGATGCATTTGTACAGCGGGGAGCACGGCTGGTATTTGTAGACATTCGGCCGGAAACGATGAATCTGGACGAGCGGCTGATTGAAGATGCCATTACAGAGAAGACGAAGGTGATTGTCCCGGTACATTATGCGGGCGTAGGATGTGCGATGGATGAAATTATGGAAATCGCCGGGCGGCATGGAGTAAAAGTGGTAGAGGATGCGGCACAGGGAGCAGGCGCATACTATAAAGGCCGGGCGCTGGGAAGTATTGGTGATTTTGGATGCTACAGTTTCCACGAGACGAAGAACTATTCTATGGGAGAGGGCGGCGCGCTGGCTTTTCCGGACGACGGCGTGAAAGATGCAGCGGAAATCCTGAGAGAGAAGGGAACCAACCGGAGCCAGTTTTTCCGGGGACAGATTGATAAATACCGCTGGGTAGACTATGGTTCGTCCTATCTTCCAAGCGATATGAATGCAGCATATCTGTGGGCGCAGCTTGAGGAAGCAGACATCATCCGTGAGGACAGGCTGGCGAGCTTTGGACATTATCAGGAAGGGCTGCGTCCGCTGGCGGATAAGGGATATATTGAGCAGCCATTTATTCCGGATTATGCGGAGCATAACGCTCATATGTACTATATAAAAGTCAAGGATTTAGAAACCAGAACGCGCCTGATTTCCTATCTGAAAGAACAGGAAGTCCAGGCGGTGTTCCATTATGTTCCTCTGCATTCGGCTCCGGCGGGACGGAAGTTTGGATATTTTCATGGCGAGGACCGCTATACCACAAAGGAGAGCGAGAGAATCCTGCGGCTGCCGATGTACTATCGTTTAAAGCAAGAGGATAGGGAGAGAATCATAGAGAGAGTGACGGCGTTTTTTGAAGCCTAAATAGATAGTTTGATTATGTCTGGGAGTTCTGGAGGAAAAGCATGAATCTGAAAAACATGGCGAAACGCCTGACTTTATATAATGTGAAAAAAGCTTTCCTGTACCTGAAACGGTATGGCGTCAGAGATTTTATCGTGCGCTTGTCTGAGCGGTTTGCAGACGCGGAGGTGGACTATGATAAATGGTTCCGTTCCAAAGAGTTAACGGAGGAGCAGCGGGAGAGGCAGAAAGCCCGAAAGTGGGAATGGGAACCGCTTATCAGCGTAGCCGTTCCGGTTTACCGCACGCCGGAAACTTTTTTGCGCCAAATGATAGAATCGGTGGCTGTCCAGACTTATAGAAATTGGGAACTGTGCATTGCCGATGGGAGTGGAGACGATGGGGAACCGGAGCGTATTATTCGGGAATACCAGGAGAAAGGACTGCCTATCCGTTACCGGAAGATGGAGAAGAACGAGGGGATTGCCGGAAATACAAATGCGGCGCTTGCCCTGGCGGACGGGGATTATACGGCGCTTTTTGATCATGATGATTTGCTGACGGAGAATGCGCTTTACGAAGTGGCGGAGGCAATTGAGAGAAAAGGGCGCCCCGACATGATTTACAGTGATGAAGATAAGGTAAGCGCAGATTTAAGCGAGTATTTTCAGCCTCATTTCAAGCCGGACTTCAGCGTGGATCTGCTGAGGGCGAATAATTATATCTGCCATCTCCTGGTGGTAAGCCGGAAGCTTCTTGCGAAAGTGGGCGGACAGGATGCGGCTTATGACGGCGCGCAGGATTATGATTTTATTTTCCGGTGCGCAGAAGAGGCAGAGAAGATCGTGCATATTCCGAAAGTGCTTTACCACTGGCGGATTCATGCGGCTTCTACGGCGGACAATCCTTTTGGAAAGGATTATGCGCTAGAGGCAGGGAAAAGGGCGGTGGAGGCGCACCTGCAGCGCAGTGAGACTCCGGCGCAGGTATCTATGCTGAACTATCGGGGATTTTACCGGGTAAAATATGAAGTTTCCGGTGAGCCATTGGTTTCCATCATCATTCCGAACAAGGATGAGGCGGATACTTTAAAGCGCTGTCTGGATTCTATTAAAAATATTTCAACTTATCGGAATTATGAAGTGATTATTGTAGAAAATAATAGTACACAGAAAGAAACCTTTGCGTTTTACCAGAGCATCGACGGAAAAAACAGAGTACGCGTGGTGTACTGGAAACGGGAGTTCAATTATTCTGCAATCAATAATTTCGGCGCCGCCCATGCAAAGGGCGACTATTTTGTACTGATGAATAATGATGTTACAGTTATTACGCCGGACTGGATAGAAGAATTTTTGGGGCACTGCCAGAGGCCGGAGACTGGCATCGTGGGCGCGCGCCTGTATTTTCCGGACGACACCATTCAGCATGCAGGGATTGTCATGGGAATCGGAGGATGTGCGGGAAGCATGTTTGTGGGGATGAAACGGGCAATGACCGGATATATGCACCGGGCTGTGCTCCAGCAGGATATGAGTGCGGTAACAGCGGCCTGCCTTATGGTAAAGAGGGAGGTTTTTGAAAAAGTGAAGGGATTGGATGAGAAGCTGGCAGTGGCCTTTAATGATGTGGACTTTTGTATGCGGGTGAGGGCGGAGGGATGGCTTGTAGTTTATGACCCTTATGTAGAGATGTACCATTTCGAATCAAAGACGAGGGGCTACGAGGATACGGAAGAGAAAAAGCAGAGGTTTGAGCGGGAAAAACAGTATCTCTGCACCCGCTGGGCAGATTTTCTGGAGGAAGGCGACCCCTATTACAATAAGAATCTGTCTCTGAAAACCTGCGATTATTCGTTATAACATGGGAAAGTTCCCAGCTTGCCGGGATAACACACCAAATGCGCCAGAAAGAGGAAAGAATGAAAAAAGTATCAGTGGTGATACCAAACTACAATGGAAAAAAATTTTTAGGAGACTGCCTGGAATCACTCGAAGCCCAGAGCTTTACGGAATTTGATACGATTCTGGTAGATGACGGCTCGTCAGATGGCAGTGTAGAGTATGTGAAAACACATTTCCCGAATGTGCGCATCATCAGCCTGCCGGATAACGGCGGGTTCTGCAGGGCAGTAAACCGAGGCATTCAGACGGCAGAAACTCCCTATGTGATTCTGTTGAACAATGATGTGAAAGCTGACAAAGATTTCGTAAAAGAAATGGCATCGGGAATCCATAAATACAAGAAGTGTTTTTCATGCTCCGCCCAGCTTCGGAATATGCATGAGCCGGATAAGATTGACGACGCGGGGGACTACTATTGTGCATTAGGATGGGCGTATGCCCTGGGGAAAGATAAGCCTGTCGGGGCCTGCCAGAAAGAGCGGGAGATTTTTGCACCCTGCGGAGGCGCTTCTATCTACAGAAAAGCTGTGTTTGAAGAAATCGGGTATTTTGATGAAAAGCATTTTGCGTATCTGGAAGATATTGATGTGGGCTACCGGGCGCGTATTTACGGGTATAAAAACCGCTATTTGCCAGAGGCAGTGGTTTATCATGCCGGAAGCGGCACCACAGGCTCCAGATACAACGAATTTAAAGTGCGCCATTCTTCACGGAATAATGTCTATATGATTTACAAAAATATGCCGATGGCGCAGATTCTTTTAAATCTGCCCTTTTTAGCGGCGGGATTTTTGGTGAAATACTTGTTTTTCCTGAAAAAAGGATACGGAACACTTTATGCCAAAGGTCTGGCAGAGGGAATCACTATGGCCAGGGAGGGGAAAAAAGTACCGTTTCAGGCAAGAAACCTGAAAAATTATGCAAAAATACAAATAGAGCTTTGGGTGAACATTGTCCGCAGGCTAAGGGGGCGTTAGAGGCTTGCAGCCGCGCTGGTGTGTTTATTATAGTGTTAAGAAAAAATTTAGTTGCCCTTTTTAGACATCTATTGTATGATAAGGCAGATTCATGGTGATTTAGCGGAAAGAATGCTGGGATTTTTGACGAAGGAGGGGACAGATGATAAAGGATAACCAACAATTCTTTAATCGGATGCATGTGTTTGTGGATGCAGCTGTGACGGCCGTCTCCTATCTGGCGGCATGGTTTATCCAGTTTACGTTTCTTGCACCGGAAAATGTGGGGAAGCTTCCGTTTGAGACATATATGGTTACGCTGGCGTTCCTGGTAGCAGGAATGCTGCTTCTGTATTATGCGTTCAACCTCTATACTCCGAAGCGCGTTCAGGGGCGCAGGCTGGAAGCGGGAAATATTATCAAGGCAAATACGATTGCTTTGTTTTCATTGATTCTTGTGCTGTATATGATGCATGAGGATAATTTCTCGCGCAGCATGATGATGCTGTTTTACGGAATTAATATTTTCCTGGAAACGCTGGTACGGAATTTAATCCGTATGTTCCTGATGAAAATCCGCAAGAAAGGAATGAACCTAAAGCATATCCTTTTAGTGGGGTACAGCCGCGCGGCAGAGGAATACATTGACAGAATCCGGCAGAATCCCCAGTGGGGCTATCTGATACGGGGCGTTCTGGATGACAATGTGGCGCGGGGAACAAGATATAAGGATGTAAAGGTTATCGGGCGTATTGACAATCTGATGGTCATCCTGCCGGAAAACCGTCTGGATGAAATTGTGATTACGCTGGGACTGAATGAATATTTTAAGCTGGAGCATATCGTGGCGCTGTGTGAGAAATCCGGCGTGCATACAAAGTTTGTACCGGATTATAATAATATTATTCCCACGAAACCATATACGGAGGATTTGCTGGGACTGCCAGTTATCAATATCCGTCATGTACCCTTGTCGAATACGTTTAACCGTATGGTGAAGCGTACGATGGATATTCTGGGGGCGCTGGCAGCTATCCTGCTGTTTTCTCCGATTATGCTTTTTGCGGTTCTGATGATGAAGCTGACGATGCCGGGGCCGCTGATTTTCAAACAGGAGAGAGTAGGGCGGCATAACAGGCCGTTCCATATGTATAAGTTCCGCTCAATGGAAATTCAGAAAGAAACAGAAGAGAAAAAGGGCTGGACGGTAAAAAATGACCCCAGGATTACGGGGTTTGGAAAGTTTATGCGCAGGACGAGCATTGACGAACTGCCGCAGCTTTTTAATGTTTTGAGAGGGGAGATGAGCCTGGTAGGGCCAAGACCTGAAAGGCCGCAGTTTGTGGAGAAGTTCAGAGAGGAAATACCGCGCTATATGGTAAAACACCAGGTCTGTCCGGGGATGACCGGATGGGCGCAGATAAACGGGTATCGGGGAGATACTTCAATTAAAAGGCGCATAGAATGTGATTTGTATTATATAGAAAACTGGACAGTGGGATTTGACATCAAGATACTTGTGCTCACATTGTTCAAGGGATTTGTTAATAAAAATGCATATTAGGAAGAAGGGGTACTATGGCGAGAAACAGAGATACACGAGATGGGCGCAGAAATATGGGACATCCTTATGAGGACGGAAGGCAGACGCCTTATCAGCAGGAACCGTATGGAAATGAGCCATACGGAAGGCGCGGCCGGGGAGGATATTATCAGGAGCCTTATGGACGGGAAGGTGGAAGAGGGTATCAGGATGGCTACGGGCGTGAGGACGGAAGATATTATCAGGACGGTTACGGTCAGGGGGGCGGTTACTATCAGCCGGAAGGACAGAGGAATAACAGAAGAAAGAAACGCCGGAACAGGCGGAAAGTTATTTTTGCAATTGAAGTCCTGGTACTGCTGATACTGGCAGTGGTGTTGTTTGCTGCTTTTAAGCTGGGCAGGCTGAAAAAGCAGGATATTTCCAAAGGGGATATCATTATTAACGAAGAAATTGACGCGGCAGAGGCAGAAGTGTTGGACGGCTATAGGAATATTGCGCTTTACGGTGTGGATTCCCGGGAGGGAAAGATGGATATCGAAGCGCACAGCGATTCCATCATAGTGGCGAGTATCAACAATAAGACGAAGGACGTTAAGCTTGTATCCGTCTATCGTGACACGTATCTGGATAATACAAACGGAGAGTACAGAAAGGCTACGGAATGCTATTATTTCGGCGGTCCGGAGCGTTCGATAAACATGCTCAATAAAAATCTGGATTTGAATATTACGGACTTTATTACGATTGATTTCAATGGATTGGCAGATGTTATCGAATTGATGGGCGGTATTGAGATTGACGTACAGGAAGATGAAATTAAATGGATTAACGGTTATCAGGAGGAAGGTTCCCAGGTGACAGGGCGGGAAATCGTTCCGGTGACGCAGCCGGGGCTTCAGACATTGAATGGACTGCAGGCGATGTCTTACTGTAGAATCCGTTATACGGAGGGAAGCGATTACAAGAGAACCGAGCGGCAGCGTACCGTATTGGAAAAAATATTGGAAAAGGCAAAGACGCTGGATTTGCTTAAGCTGAATGCTATGGTGGACGAGATGGCGCCCCATATTCTGACAAGCCTGAGTACGACGGAAATTTTAAGTCTGGCGATGGACGTAGGAAAATATAATTTGGCGGATACTACAGGTTTTCCATTCGAACTTCAGACGGCGAATATCAGTGCGGGTGATTGCGTGATCCCGCAGAACCTGGCGCAGAATGTACTGGAGCTTCATAAATGGCTGTTCGGAAGCGATGGGTATACGCCTTCAAACACAGTACAGGAAATCAGCAATAACATTATTAACGAGACGGGAATACAGTAAGTTATGAAAGAGTATACAGTCGATCTTGTGGTTCCGGTATATAAGCCGGATGAAAAGTTTGATAAATTAATGCAGATGCTGCAGAGACAGACATATCCTATTGGAAAAATTCTTCTTATGAATACGGAAGAGGAATATTTTCCCAAGAGGGGATATGAAGAACTGCCGCATGTGGAAGTGCGTCATCTGCGGAAAGAAGAGTTTGATCATGGCGGCACCAGGCATAGTGCCGCTTCTCTTTTAGATGGAGATCTGATTCTTTTTCTTACACAGGATGCGATTCCGCAGGATGAATATCTGGTGGAGAGGCTGGCAGTGGCTTTTGAAGATAAGCAGGTGGCGGCCGCTTATGCCAGGCAGCTTCCGTGCAGGGACTGCGGGATTCTGGAGCGTTATACCCGGAGCTTTAACTATCCGGAGAAAAGCAGCGTGAAGTCTATGGAAGACTTGCAGACCTATGGAATAAAGACATTTTTCTGTTCGAATGTGTGCGCGATGTATCGCCGGAGCGTGTATGAAAAGCTCGGCGGTTTTGAAAAGCATACAATTTTTAATGAAGATATGATTCTTGCAGGGAAAATTATACAAGATGGAGGAAGGATTGCCTATGTGGCGGAGGCAGCTGTCATTCATTCCCATAATTATGGGAATATAGAGCAGCTTAGGAGGAACTTTGATTTGGCTGTATCGCAGGCGGAGCATCCGGAGATTTTTGGCATGGCAAAGTCTGAGAGCGAAGGAATCCGCATGGTGAAGCAGAGCGCAAAATATCTGATGGAGATAGGGAAGCCCTGGATGATTTTTAAACTGACGACGAACAGTGGGTTTAAATATATTGGTTATTGTCTGGGAAAAGCTTACCGAAAGCTGCCGAAATGGCTGATTTTAAGACTTACGATGAACAGGGATTATTGGAAGTAGGACACAGGAAAGCCTTTTTTTGAGCAAATTTTTTTAAAGGAATCATCACAGATTGAACACAATTCGTTGATAAACTGTTTTCAGAAATTAAGAAAAGCAAGTTACGAAGGAGGTATTCAATTATGTATGATGAATTTGATAATAAAGATGAGATGAATTACCAGGGGACGGACGGTGTGACGTCTGAGGGCGCAGGGACAGAGCCGGAACCCACATATTACGGGGGAGGGGAAGAACAGGAGACGCCGTACTTTGCAGACACAGAGGAGAGCGGCTCTGCGGAGACTTTCACGGATTCTGAGGAGTTCGGGCAGGAGCAGCGTACATTTCATGAAGAGGTTCAGCCGGAAGAGCCAGAGTTTGTTCACTCCGGCGTAGTACAGCACAGCCCGGAGGAACAGTCGGGATTTTATCATTACTCATACAATAGAGAGGAAAACATAGAAGGGCAGCGTGAACCGGGGCAGATGTTTCAGAATCAGAAAGTATCTCGCCGCAAAATGCCAAAAGGACAGAGGCCGCTTTGGAAAAGTTTTGCAGTATGCACCGGAATGGCAGTGGTGTTTGGCGTGGTAGCCAGCGCTGCATTCCAGGCTACCGATTATGTGGGCGGCAGGATGATAGGCCGGGAAACAGAGATGACGGTAGGGACGGCTGATAAGGTAGCGCAGACAGAAGCCAAGGGAAACACAAAGACAGCGAGCGGGACGACAGTTTCGCTGAATAATACTACAGATATTACACAAGTGGCGAAAAATGCGATGCCCTCTATCGTGGCAATCACAAATAGAGGTGTGGAAGAAGTACAGAGCATGTTTTTCGGACAGACATATCAGCAGCAGACGGAGAGCGCCGGTTCGGGTGTAATTGTTTCCCAGAATGAGACAGAGCTTTTGATTGCTACAAATAACCATGTGGTGGAGGGAGCCCAGGAGCTGAGCGTATGCTTTACAGTGGATGCAAAAGACCCAGAGGACGCTGTTGTGAAAGCGCAGACAAAGGGAACCGACCCAAGCCATGACCTCGCGGTGATTGCCGTAAACCTGGCGGATATTCCGGAGGAAGTCAAGAGTCAGATTAAAGTGATTCCGCAGGGCGATTCCGAAGATCTGGAAATGGGACAGCAGGTAGTAGCCATCGGAAATGCGCTGGGGTACGGACAGTCTTTAACTGTCGGATATATCAGTGCGCTGAACAGGGAAGTGACGGTAGATGAAGTGACAAATTCCATGATTCAGACAGATGCCGCCATTAATTTTGGAAACAGCGGCGGCGCTCTTCTGAACACGGCAGGCGAACTGATTGGCATCAATTCCGTAAAAGCAGCTCAGGCAGGCGTGGAAGGTATGGGGTATGCGATTCCGACAAATACTGCAATGCCGATCCTGAATGAGCTGATGAACAGGCAGACCAGAACAGAAGTGGATGCGTCGAAGATGGGTTATATGGGCGTTACCCCAAGGGATGTGTCTGAGGAGGCGAAAGAAGTCTACAATATGCCTGCAGGTGCGTTTGTCTATGAAGTAGAAGAAGGTTCCCCGGCAGAAGCGGCCGGAATCAAGAAAGGCGATATCATTACCAAGCTGGATGGGCAGACAGTTTCTTCGAAAGATGATTTGTTTGACCGCATGAATTACTATGAGGCAGGGGAAACCATAGATGTAATCGTAGCTGCGGCCGAAGGCGGCGAGTATGTGGAGCGGACTGTGAGTGTGACATTAGGAGAACGTCCGGCAGATGCGTCCACAGGTACACAGCAGCCTTCGCAGGAGAATCCTGACAGTATTCCTCAGGAAGGGTATGGACAGGAAGACGACGGATATATGGGCAATCCATTTGAGCAGTTCTTTAATTATTAAACATAGTACATCAAATAAAGTATAGAAAGCAGAGGAAGCTGCCGGGAGAATCCCGGCGGCTTCCTCTGTTAAATAGCCGTAACATTTCAGCCTTCGGCTTCACTGTTACGGAATCCAGCTCATTTAAAGTTTGCTGATCGCAAAGGGATGGATTCTCTGTCTGAATTTACGCATTCTCACGGACTTTGCAGCATGTGCAAAGTCCTGGGCTGAACTGTTACCAATAGCCCTCAATAAGGCATTTCAGAGGGTAGCAATTAAGGATGAGTTATGTTACAATATTAGCAAAAGCGAGAGCGTTGATTTTACATGTTGCGCAGGAAAGCTGTAACGTATGTATGCAGTTTGGTGAAATCTTCCAGGAAGGTTTTTGTACACTCTAAGTAAAAGAGAGAATCTCCGTAATTCCGGTAAAATTTTGGTGTTTGGACATCGGCAAAACCCGGGAGGAAATATCCGTCTTTCCGGCAGTAACAATTAGATGCCTTTGCGGGGGTGCGATGTTCTTTGTCTACATAGGCTGCCACGCTTTTGTGGATTGCAGTGTCTTCCAGAGGAAGATAGTAGTAGCTGCGATAGTCATCGAAGAAATGCTTCAGAGCGCCACAAATTCCGTGAACCTGTAAAACGGCGGCAGAACTGGAGGCTGTGAAACTGCCTTCTTCCCGTGATATGGAAATCGACTGGGGGATGGGAGTGCGCAGGCTGATGTTGAAGGTTAGCATCAGAGAGTCTTGATTTGCCTGGACAGAGGGAGCGGTATGTAATCTGAAAGCTCCTTCCAATAGTTCCAGGTAGGCGCTGAGGGAGAAGAGCGCGGCAGTCCCCAGAAGGTCATCATGATTGTGCAGCAGAAGAAGCCGGCGCAGGGCAGGGGATTTAGCTCTGGAGAATTCATGATAGACGGCAATTAGTTTTTGCCCATCCAGTTCATCCTCTCTGGAATACTCAAGAAAGTTTTCCAGGGATTTGAGGTTCATGGAAGAAAGCCCCAGGAACTTTTTCAGGGGGCGGTACATACGGTAAAGGTCGATACTTTGCACTTTATCTAGATGGCCGCAGGGCAGCTTATATTTTTCACATCTTTTTTTCAGAAAGGGCAAATCAAACGCTTCGCCGTTAAAGTGAATCAGATAACGAAAGCCTGAGAGGAAGGATGAAAAGGCAGAGAGGATTTCAGGCTCATCTTTCAGGGATTCGGCGAGCCATTGAGTGAGCTGCCAGGAACCGTTTTTGAGAGTGAGCGCGCCAACCAGATAAATAAAAGCAGATTTTGGAGAAAAACCGGTGGTTTCAATGTCAAAGATGACAGATTCCGGTGGAATCTGATGCTGCCATGCCGGCGGGCAGGGATGGTGGTTACAGGTATCGGTGATGGTAATCATAGGTTCCTCCAGTGAAAAATAGTTGTTTGTAAATTCATGCGCGCCAGCTGCTTCTAAGAGGCGCGAGTAAATATATTATACAGTAGTTTGAGGATTTTCGCAAAGGAGAAAGGAGCGGCCTGCCGGATGGCAGGACAGGTTTATGTGGGAGCAGGAAATTTTAGGCATTGATTTTTATCATGTTCTGGCGTGGCTGTTTATTTATAGCGTGATGGGCTGGATCTGGGAGAGCTGTTATGTTTCGGTAAAAGAGAGGAAGCTGGTGAACCGTGGGTTTGTGACAGGCCCGGTATGTACGATTTACGGCGTTGGGGCGGTAAGCGTATATTTGATTCTGCGCCCTCTGGATGGGAAGATCCTTCCACTTTTTTTCTGCGGGATCGCACTGGCTACGACGCTGGAATATTTAACGGCAGTGGTTATGGAAAAGCTGTTCCATATGAGTTGGTGGGACTACAGCAGCAACCGGTTTAATTTCCAGGGGAGAATTTGCCTGGGAAGTTCTATTGTATGGGGATTTTTTACAGTGATTATGTTTGAAATACTTCAGCCCCTGGTGGAGAGGATTACAGGCCTGGTGGATGAGGCGTCCGGACGGGGGGTTCTTGGGGCGGCGATTGTGCTGTATGCTGTGGACTTCGGATTTTCTATGGCGACGGCGATGCAGCTGGGAGAAAAGGTGGCGCAGATGGAACAGGCAATGTCAGAATTTTCTGAGCATCTGCAGGAATCCAGAATTTTCACTTCTGCTTCAGAGCTTTTGGAACTGCTGGACTCTTACCGCAGGAACAGAAAGTATGGGAACATCAGGGAGCGCCTGGAAAAATATCAGGAGATGATGGCAGACAGGATTGAAAAAATGGGAATTCAGGAGCAGAAGGAAGCGGCTATTGAGAAATTAAGGGTGGCGGTGGAAAAGCTCTCAAACCTTATTGTAAAAGGCGGCTGGAATAGCAGGCGTCTGATAAAAGCATATCCAAATCTAAGTAAGGCCAGCAAAGCAAGAGAAAGGTTGATGCGTCTGAGCAGGCTCGAAAGGAAAGAGAATAAAGAGGATGTCAAGAAATAGAAAGGAAGAAAAAATGGCGCGATTAACATTTAAGGGGGGAATCCACCCCTATGACGGCAAAGAGCTGTCAAAGGATAAGCCGATCCGGGACATTCTGCCTCAGGGGGACGTAGTATATCCGCTCTCACAACACATCGGCGCGCCGGCAGTTCCGGCAGTGAAAAAGGGCGACTATATCTGGGCCGGGCAGGTGATTGCAGAAGCGGGAGGCTTCGTGTCAGCGTCTATCCACGCGTCTGTTTCAGGCGTAGTCAAAGGGATTGAGAGACGCCTGACGGTAACGGGAACCATGTGCGACGCCATCATCGTTGAAAATGACGGGAAGTATACGGAGATTGCGCGTCCGGAGCGGAAGCCATTGGAAAATCTGACAGGCGGGGAAATCCTGCAGTATATCAGAGAAGCGGGCGTCGTAGGCATGGGAGGCGCAGGTTTTCCGACACATGTGAAGCTCTCGCCGAAAGAGCCGGAAAAAATTGACTATGTGCTTGTAAACTGCGCGGAGTGTGAGCCATATCTGACTGCGGACTACCGGAGGATGATGGAAGAGCCGGATAAAATTGTAGCGGGACTAAAGGCGGTGCTGAAAATTTTTCCGCAGGCGAAAGGCATCCTGGCTGTGGAGGATAATAAAAAGGATGCCGCTGCCAAACTCAGGGAGGCCGCTGCGGGGGAAACGGGCATTGAAGTGAAAGTGCTGAAAACGAAGTATCCCCAGGGAGCTGAGCGTCAGCTCATCTTTGCGGTAACAGGACGGAAAATTAACTCGTCCATGCTTCCGGCAGACGTCGGGTGCGTGGTGGACAACTGTGATACGGTATATGCCATTTATCAGGCAGTTTATAACGGACGTCCGCTGACGGAGCGCATCGTGACCGTGACGGGCGACGCCATTGCCGAGCCGCAGAATTTCCGCGTCCGTACGGGGACGAATTATGCGGAGCTGGCGGACGCGGCGGGAGGCTTTAAGTCGCAGCCGGAAAAAATCGTGTCTGGCGGGCCGATGATGGGATTTGCCCTGTATAGCCTGGATGTGCCCTGTACAAAGACTTCCTCTGCCCTGCTATGTCTTACGAAAGATGAGGCGGCGGCTTATGAGCCGTCAAACTGCATCAACTGCGGGCGGTGTGTGAGCGTCTGTCCGGGGAGGGTGGTTCCTTCCAGACTGGCGGACTTTGCAGAGAGACATGACGAGGAAGCATTTGTGAAAGCAGACGGTATGGAGTGCTGCGAGTGCGGCTGCTGCAGTTATATCTGCCCGGCGAAACGCCCGCTTACCCAGTACATAAAATCCATGCGTAAAATCGTACTGGCGAACCGAAAGAAAAAGTAGAAGGGAGAAGAGAAGATGAGCGGTTTACTGAATGTATCATCCAATCCCCATATCCGTTCGCATGACACAACGTCACGGATTATGCTGCTGGTAGTCCTTGCGCTGCTTCCGGCAAGCGTTTTCGGCGTGTATCATTTTGGGATAAATGCGCTGGTGACAATTCTGGTGTCGGTAACATCCTGTGTACTGACGGAATATGTTTATGAAAAATTGATGCACAGGAACATTACAGTGGGGGATTTCAGCGCGGCAGTGACGGGGCTTCTCCTGGCGCTGAACCTTCCGGCTACCGTGCCGTGGTGGATTCCGGTGATTGGCGGCGTTTTTGCGATTCTGGTTGTGAAACAGCTCTTTGGGGGAATCGGGCAAAACTTTATGAATCCTGCGCTGGGAGCCAGATGTTTCCTGCTGATTTCTTTTGCGGGGCGTATGACAGATTTTACATATGATGGAATTTCAGGAGCGACGCCCCTGACCGCATTGAAGATGGGGGAACCGGTGAACCTTATGGATATGTTTTTAGGAAATAAGACAGGTTCTATCGGGGAAGTGTCGGTGCTGGCGGTTTTGATTGGGGCGGTTATCCTGCTTTTGGCAGGGGTGATTGATTTGAGGATTCCCGGTACTTATTTGCTGAGTTTCTTATTTTTTATCCTGGTTTTCGGAGGACATGGGGCAGACCCGGAATATCTTCTGGGGCAGCTTTTTGGGGGCGGCCTGATGCTGGGGGCGTTTTTCATGGCGACAGATTATGTGACAACCCCGATTACGAAACATGGGCAGCTGGTTTACGGCTGCATATTAGGCATCCTGACGGGGATTTTCCGGGTATATGGAAATTCAGCGGCGGGCGTGTCATACGCGATTATTTTTGGCAACCTTCTGGTGCCGTTGATTGAAAAGATGACGCTTCCCAGGGCGTTTGGAAAGGGAGGGAAGAAGGCATGAAGATTGTAAAAAATGCTTTAATCCTGATGGCAATTACGCTGGTGGCAGGCATCGGCCTGGGATTTGTGTATGAGGTTACAAAAGCGCCGATTGCCGGGCAGGAGCGGCAGGCAAAGGAGGAAGCGTACAAATCGGTATTTCCCGGAATGGCGTCTATGAAGCCTGTATACGGATTGGAACCAGATGAGGACGCAGCGAAAGTACAGGCGGAGTCGGCAGAAGCGCTGGCAGCGGCTGGATTGGAGGATATCCAGATAAAAGAAGCTTATGGCGCGGCGGGAGAATCTGGTGAGATTTTAGGATTGGTGATGAACGTTACGACAACGGGGTACGGCGGGGAAATTAATTTTTCTATGGGTATCCAAAATGATGGAACGGTAAACGGAATACGGATTCTTACCATCAGTGAGACGGCAGGACTGGGTATGCGGGCTGCGGAAGATGAGTTCCAAAACCAGTTTGCGGGAAAGAAAGTTTCCGGGTTTACCGTTACAAAAACAGGCGCGGGAGCGGAGGATGAAATCAACGCAATCAGCGGGGCGACGATTACTTCTACAGGAATGACGCGGGGCGTGAATGCGGGGATTTGCTATTTCCAGAGCATGGTGGAAGGAGGCGGCGTCCATGAATAAGATTGCAGAACGGCTGTATAACGGGCTGGTGAAAGAGAATCCTACGTTTGTACTGATGCTGGGAATGTGTCCGACTCTGGCGGTCACTACTTCGGCGGTAAACGGACTGGGAATGGGCCTTACTACGACGGTAATTCTGGCGCTCTCAAACGCCATGATTGCCGCGCTGCGGAAGATTATCCCGAATGGGGTGCGTATGCCGGCGTTTATCGTGGTAGTGGCGTCTTTTGTGACGATTGTCCAGTTTCTGCTTCAGGGATATGTGCCTGCTCTGTATGAAAGCCTGGGGATTTATATCCCCCTGATTGTGGTAAATTGTATCATCCTGGGGCGCGCGGAGGCATATGCTTCCATGAATCCGGTGATTCCGTCCTTTTTTGACGGACTTGGCATGGGGCTGGGGTTTACGGTGGGATTGACCTGCATCGGTATCGTGCGTGAGCTGGTTGGCGCCGGGAAAGCGTTTGGCGCCCGGGTGATGCCGGATGCTTATGAGCCTATGACGATTTTCATCTTGGCGCCAGGGGCATTTCTGGTGCTTTCTATGCTTACAGCACTCCAGAACAGGGTGAAACGGCGTATGGAGATGAAAGGGCAGGAGACGAAAATCGGAACAGGCTGTACAGGTTCCTGCGCTTCCTGCCATGAGTCTTGTGGGAAAGGGGGCGAGGCGTGATGAGAGAACTTCTGATGATTGCGGTGGGGGCTGCGTTTATCAATAACGTAGTACTGAGTCAGTTTTTGGGAATCTGTGCATTCGTGGGCGTTTCGAAAAAGACGGAGACCGCAGCGGGAATGGGTGCGGCAGTAGTGTTTGTTATCACCATTTCATCCCTGATTGCGGGAGTGATTTACAAATACATTTTGACGCCTTTCGATGTGACCTATTTGCAGACGATTGTGTTTATTCTGGTTATCGCTGCTCTGGTGCAGTTTGTAGAGATGGTTGTTAAGAAGTACAGTATGTCTCTCTACAATGCGCTGGGCGTATACCTGCCTCTGATTACGACAAACTGCGCGGTGCTTGGAGTGGCGCTTATCAATGTGACGAAAAATTATTCGATTCTTGAGGGCGTGGTCAATGGATTTGCCACGGCAGTGGGATTCCTGATTGCTATTGTGCTGATGGCAGGCATCCGGGAAAAGACAGAGTATAATGATATCCCGGAATCTTTTAAAGGGTCGCCGATTGTGCTGTTGACGGCTTGCCTGATGGCAATTGCGTTTTTTGGTTTCTCAGGATTGAAATAGGAGGAGGGCATATGAATGGAGTGATACTTGCGGCTCTGATCGTGGGCGGCACCGGCCTGATTCTTGGACTGTTCCTGGGATTAGCAGATAAGAAATTTAAAGTAGAAGTAGATGAAAAAGAAGCGTTGATTCGTGCGGAGCTTCCGGGAAATAACTGCGGAGGATGCGGATATGCGGGCTGTGATGCTGTGGCAAAAGCAATTGCTGAAGGTGAGGCGGATGTGGACGTCTGTCCTGTGGGCGGCGCGGAGGCCGCGGCGAAGATAGCGTCTATTATGGGAAAAGAGGCAAAGCCGGGCGTACGCATGACAGCCTTTGTCAGATGTGCGGGAACCTGCGGCAAGACGCGCAGTAATTATGAATATTATGGCGTGCGGGATTGCGCAGTGATGGAATTTGTTCCTTCCGGCGGACCAAAAAGCTGTATCTATGGGTGTTTAGGTTATGGAAACTGTGTAAAAGCATGTAAATTTGATGCCATCCATGTGATGGATGGGATTGCGGTGGTAGATAAAGAAAAATGCAAAGCATGTGGCGCGTGTGTGGCGCAATGCCCAAAGCACTTGATTGAACTGGTGCCTTACGAGATGGATCACCTGGTGCAGTGTGTTTCTAAGGATAAGGGAAAAGCTGTTATGCAGGCGTGCAGGGCAGGATGCATCGGCTGCAGGAAATGTGAGAAAGAGTGTCCTACGGGGGCGGTGTCTGTAACAGATAACATAGCGAATATTGATTATGGGGGGTGTGCGAATTGCGGCGTGTGCGCGCAGGTATGTCCCAGAAAAATTATTACAGGCGTCCCAGAAAAAAGATGAAGCTTTTCTTAAGAGGATTGAAATTGCAGGAGTTCTGAATTATACTATAAAATATATGAAAATCATAGAAGGGAGCGATAGAATGAATAAGAAAAGAATGGGGGTTGCGGCAGCGCTGGCATTGCTGCTGGCGTTCTGTATTTCAGCTTCCGCTTTTGCGACAGGAGTAAGCGACGGTTTTCTGACGCAGGGAGGGGCTACTTATTATTATCAGGATGGGAAGATGCAGAAGGGCTGGAAAGAAATTGCCGGAAAGAAATACTTTTTCTGCAAAGATGGCAAAATGGCAGTCGGACGTTTAAAAGTCGGCAAGACCACATACTATTTCAATACGAAAGGTGTGTGCGTGAAGAAACTTCCTAATGCGGCGTGGGTACAGGATGAGAAGGGCCGCCGCTATTGTGATGGAGCTGATAAGTACTTAAAAGGCGGCTGGAAAACCATTCAGGGCAAAAAATATTATTTTAATAAAAAAGGGTATGTCCTGACAGGGATACAGAAGATAAAGAAAAATGTTTATCATTTCAACAAAAAGGGAGTGATGACAGCCGGAAAATGGGTGCGCACCAAGAGCGGGAAATACTATTTTGCCAGCGATGGAAAGATGGTGAGAAATTCATGGGTGAATGATATTTATCTGGGAGACGATGGAAAGCAGATAAAAGACTACGTGGATGAAACGAGGGAGAATGATCAGAAAACAGGCTGGGTAGGCTATGGAAGGCTGTGGAAGTATTATTCCAGAGGCAAGATGGTGACAGGCTGGAGAGATATCAATAAGAACAGATACTTTTTCGAATCTACCGGATATATGAAAATCGGATGGTATAACGACGGACAGGATTACTATTTCCTGAATACGACTCCGGGACGGGAAACAATCGGTGTGATGGCGACGAACTTCATGAGGATAGACGGCAAAGTATACTATTTCTTCCCGAAGAAAGTAAAGGATTCCGCCGGACGCGTACATCCGAAAGGAAGCATGGCAAGGGCGCTGAAGATACGTTACAATAATAAAGAATATTCCTTTAACGAAGCAGGCGTATGCCAGGAGCTTAAATAAGCATAAAGAGGGTACTGTAAATGAAATGAACAGTAATCAGAGAAAGGGCTGCCATAAAGGCGGCTCTTTCCTTGCTTTATAGGAAATTCCGACCTATTGACACACAAAGAAAAACATATGTTTACCGAA
>SRZB01000031.1 GCA_004793585.1 Hominisplanchenecus murintestinalis
CTAAAGTATTGATTTTTCAAGGTTCAGCACACCAATCGGTGTGGGAAGTTTGAGTTATATATTTGTATGAATAACTCTATTTAAATCTTGAAGCCTTATATCCCGGAACTGCCGCTTTCCAGTCTCCCCCTATCGTTTTCCGATATTTCTTTGCATACACGGAGGATTTCTCAGAGTCCATGTATTTGTACACCTTGTATGCTGCACGGCGTTTTCCGTTCAATCCGGTCAGCCCCATAGCATACCCCTGTGTCACTTCCCATTCATCATCATGCTCACAGCGCATGATGTACGCGTCCACCATAGAATTAAACTCTGCAATATAGTAAGAGTAAAGAATAGATGCTGCCTGTGCCCTTTCGCCCATAGAAGCCATATATCCCTGCTCTGACAGGATGATCCTGGTGGACGAGCCGTATTTCCTCTTAATATAATCTGTTAAATATTTGAGATTCTGAGGTGTAATGTACGGTGATTCTGCGCTTTTTGTCACATACTGATTCTTTTTGTATGGGGCGGACGGCAACGGAAAGGAATAGGAGTGATATGCCAGATTCCACTTCGTCCTGGAATCCTCTGTTTTCAAGACTTTTGCAAACTCCGTCAGAAACGTCTTGCCGTTCCACCCTACCTCGGATATCGGGATATTCCACGCATTGTCCAAAGGCACGAATACTCTCGCATTTGACCATCCCGCATGGACGGCGTCGCTAAGCATCTTAAACGCCTGCACATAAGCCTGCACATATTTTTTGAAAGAGAGATTTCCGGCATGATTCCATTGTTTCTGGGAATTCACCTCATTTCCCAACACCCAATTTGAAACCAAACAGTCCGGCTGGCTAAACACCTCGCCCAGATAGCAGAACGCTGCCTCCAGGGTTTCTCTGGACTTATTATGTAAGGTATTCAGCATATACCAGTAATCGTCCCGGGGCTGCCTTGCCGTAGGATAAATCAAATATTGATTCTCACTGTTCCAGGGCATGTACACTACCAGAGTCACGCAGACTCCCCGTTTTACAAACATTTTTACTTCCCTTTGCATGGTTTTGTTAAAATAGTAGGTCTTACCATTGTAGACGTAAGGTGTACCTTCTCCCTCTTCTGCTATCAAATCATTCAGGTTTACATTTACCAGCGTATGTTTAGAATCCAGATTCGTATCTGCCGCAAAGTGAATGCCCTTCTTTGTGGGCGGAAGCTTATATTTCTGGGTATTCTCCGCAGCAGCCTGAGGATTACTCACATATTTCGTATTGCTGATAAGCTTTAGTGACTTCCCTTTCTTTACTGCAATGCCGAATTTAGAAACCACATTGACTTTGTCCTGTGTATCCAGTTTAAAAGTAAGCTTTGATTTCTTCGGAGATTCCGCCAGTACACAGACAGGTTTCCCGGTAAGTCCATTGATCTTTACCAGATAATAGTTTCCGTCGCTGCCTGATACTTTACCATTCACTTTCGCACGGACTACCGTGCTGCCGGACACAATCTTTGCAGACGTAATCTTTGCCGGCTTTGATGCTGCTTCTGCCTGTCTTCCAGACAGACAGAAGCACACTGCAAAAAGAATGATTAAAACCAGTCCAATCCTTCTATATCTCATTTTATCCCCTTCTTTCCTTCCGTTTATTTTTTAATCTTTACGCTTTTCCCCTGGCCTTTCTTTTTCAAAAGTTTTGTATATGCCTTATATTTCTTTTTCGGAACCTTAATGACTGCTTTCTTGTAAATGCCCTTAAATGCATTTTTCCCTGCTTTTTTCAGTTTCGTGCTTTTAATCACGATACTCTTCAGTTTCTTACAGTTATAAAATACCTTTCCTTCCAACTGCTTTAATACTGTGCTCTTCAAAACGGCTTTCCTCACCTTCTTACAGCCCGCAAAAGCATTGTTTCCAATTTTTAACACATTTTTTCCTACTGTAATACTTGTCGCTTTTTTGTTATTTTTGAATGCCGACGCACCGATTTCTGTTACTTTATATTTCACGTTCTCAAATATCACTGTGTCAGGAACTACAAGTTTTGTGAAACTCCCCTTCATTCCTACTACCGTCACCGTACGTTTTAAAAGACTTGTAACCTTATAGAGATAGCCCTTACTTTCATAGATATTTCCCTCTCTGATGTCACTATACCCAGGGGTTGAACCAGGAGGTACAGGCCGTGGATTTGGATGCGGTACAGGATTCGGTTTATCTGGGTCTGGCTTATCTGGATCTGGCTTATCTGGATTTGAACCAGGATCTGGTTCTTTCAGCACCAGCCCCTGCTCTGCTGCCAGAAACACATTTTTATATCCCTTCAGAAGCTCTACATCCTTCTCATCCTCTTCTATTGCCCGTTTCATGGCATTATAAGCCTGCACGAACTGACTCCAGGACTCTTCTGTATATTTTCCTCCGTCCTTCTGTATCTTATCCGCATACTGACTCACATAGCCGGACAGTTCATCCTGCAGTTCCTTTACTTCCTGATTTGCTTTTTTCACAAGCCTGATTACCACTTTTCCTTCGATAAACTCAATGTCTGTCGCTTTCTCATCAAATCCCAGCTTTGCGGCATTTACAACTGAAATATCTATCCCATCCATGTCAATCACTGCATCCCCATTTGGTGTGAGGATAATTTCTGCTGTTTCTTCTTCTTCATCCCATTTTATTTCTGCATTCATACAGGCATCCGAAGGCAGTGAAATGTTTCCGTCATCCTGAATGGTTATCGGCTGTTTTCCTGAAATGGACATTTCCCCCGGCATAGTGTTCTCTGTCCTGTCGCCGGACAATGCCATCAATTCTTCCTCCGTATACACATCATCTGTTATCGTAATGAAAGAAACCTGGCCGCTAAAGCCATTTGTCATTCCATATGCGAAATTCTTATATTTCCCACCGCCAACCACGAAACTTGTGATATCGGAATCCGTCTTATTGAACCAGCTCTGCCAGCCGTCTCTCCACCATCCCGGCACCATGATATCGCTTCCTCCGTCTATACTGACGCGAATCTGCCCCTGATAATCTTGCCGTGTAGTATCAAAGCTCATAGCAACCGTATGCCACGCTCCATCATTAATTGCTGAGCCTAACTCTCCCCGCAAACCGCTTGTCTCTGTCCGGAAAGACGCACGGAATTTGCCGTTTGCCGCCAGCCCATAGACCATATCAGATGACTGCGCCGCAGTGTTACTTCCGCCTGCCCCCCAAACCGTTGTCCCTACTGTCTGGGTAGTTTTAAAACGATAGACGATTGTGCCGCCTGTGGTGCGTTCCCTCAGATTCTGCATTGCACGGATGTATGCGCCTCCCATATAACGGGAATCATTTGCATCGCCCAAATCTACAATATTCGTACCATCAAAAACCACATCAGAAAGATCCAGATCTAATGCCATTTTGTCCGTATCAAACGAATTCTTTGCCGCCGCACGCACTGATTTCAGCATAGGCATTGTCTGAATGATAAACGCCCCTTCTGCCGCATGTTCACCAATTTCTGCCCGAACGCGGATGCTGTAAGCCCTGTTTGCATTCAAAGCCTTTTTTACTTTCAGAGCCGTACCTGTAATCTCAAAATAATCATTATCCTGTGCGCCCTCTCCATCAACAAACATATACGTGCAAGTCCCCTCCGGAACTTTTCCTTTTATTCCAAAACTGCCTGCCTCTGTCCCAACTGCCGTTTCCCTAAGCTTTCGGTTGCTTAGCGTCAGCACAAACTCTTGCACCTGTCCTTTTTTCAATTCTACATTCTGAGTCTCAAACTTCACTCTTTTTGCTGTATTTCCTGTCACCAGTGCGTGGACTTCCACCTGATAAATCCGATCTGTCGGAAGCCCGTCAAGCTTAAGTTCCTCTCCACCTCCTTCTATGGAATAAGTCCTTCCAGAAGTCTTTTCCGTAGCCGTAAGACATACATCGCCAAGCGTCCCTTCGCTGTATAATTCCTGCAAATTCTCTTTACTCAGCACAATAGAATTTTCTCCAAGCATATATATTGGAGCCTCATCTTTTGCTACATCTTCATAAGCAAACTGGTACTCCAGATTCGCAATCCTGGTGTTCGTGTTCAATCCGCACTCACGAATGAACTGCCTGGTCATCCTTGCCTGGCCTGCCGCCCCAGGATGAACCGTTCCATCTCCAAAATAGTGCGCACTGTTCATCAAATAGGGATATACATCTATTTCTTCCTGCCATTTGGTCCACTGGTCGATAAACAATATCTTCCCATCTTCTTTTGCCACATCCCGCATACGCGCCACGGACCCGGTCGCTCCAGGAATCTTTGTCCCCCAATTTCCTGTCCCCGGCGTCGGGCTTCTGAAAATAATCAATGCATCCGGATTTACTTCCCTGATTTTCGCCGCTATCTGCTTAAGCTGTGCCTGGTAAGTATCATTAATCGCATCGTTTGTTCCGAGCATAATAGATACGATATCAGGGCAATACTTTGTCATACGCTGCTCAATATGCTCCAGCGTCCTCGCCGCCGTCGCACCAGATACCGCCGTGTTTATTACGATGTCGTCTACTCTCCCCAAATCTTCTTTTACATATTTTTCAAAAAGCTGTGCAATACCGTCATGACCGCCCGTATGCTGTGCGGCATGGGTAATCGAATCTCCCATAAAAAGCCACGTCAGCGGAGTTGTTTTATCATCTGCTTTCGCCCGGATTGCCTCCTGCAGCTCCGTGCGTTCCGTCTCCGCCGCAGCTGCCTGATTCCCTTCCTCAATCTCTCCTGCCACCGGAACAAACTGAACCGTTCCGTCCTGCGTCCTGACTGTCAGGGTATATTCTTTTCCCTTAGGAAGCTCACTGATCGTAAATGGATTTCCGAAAGCTAACCCGCTAATTTCCATCCCATCTATCTCCAGAATGTATCTCCACCCTGTTCCGGGTACCTCCTGGGGAACCGTCACTTTCAGGCTGTCAGACGAAGCTGCCACTCCCGGCGCCTGTGACAGCCAGGTATCCGGCGCCTCTGTCTGACGCCAGTCCTGTATGGTCGGAAAACCTGCCGTCTGCCCATATACATCTTCTGAAAACTGCTTTGCAATCTCATAATGCCCTGCAGCATTCAGCAATCCGTCCTCTGTCAGCATCGTATTTTTAAAATTATCTGTATCTGTCCGGCTCAAATGATCTACAAGAATAATCCTCCGCCTGTTTTCCGGGCTGGCCGTCTGCACAACTTCCCTCGCCGCTGCCGCATAAAGGGAAACATTTTCTGCTGTTTCTGCGTCCTTTACCGCATGTGGAAGCTGAATTACCGCAAACCCCTCATTATATTTCATAGCAAGAGCCTTTAGAATAATACTGGTTAACGCGCCCTTAAAATCCTCTATCCCTTCTGCACCTCTCAGATAATCTTCTGGTCCAACCAAATAAGATACCGCCATTGGATCCAGCCTGGAAATATGGCTGTCCAGCTCAGACGCAAACGCCTGGGCATCCTGGCCTGACTTTCCGGCGTTCATCGTATACCGCTGCATCCCAAGCACAACACCGTCCACACGCTTTACCCAGCGCACATATTCCTCAAACTGTCCGATAAAGTTCCTGACTCCTCCGACTTCTTCGAACCTTCCCTGCGTCTCAACACCGCCGCCAAACAGCCAGGTATTGTCATATTTATCCGCCGCGAACATCCCGGTAGCGTCTCCGCGTTCTGATACTCCTGAAACAGTCACGGCAGTAACTTCTCCATTTAGATTTCCAAAATTCGTATGCTTCTGGTAACTGTTTCCGCTTAATCCTCCAATCGTTACCGCATCTATTTCCGTGCGCCAATCCCTGTAATTCGTTGAGGTTTCTCCAAAAAACGCCCTAAAAAAATCCTTCGTGCCTTTTGCCGTAGCATCTGTTGCCGCCCATTCATTTCCGTTGTCCCACGAACAGCTTGCGCCTGTCCCGGAAATAGACAGATTTAATGTATAAGACGCATTAGCTGAAAGCCTTTGCCTTGTCGGTATCTCCCAATCCGTGCTTCCCTGTGAACTTCCCGACATCACATATACCGTACCGTTTGTGCCGACAATCACAGCAATCGATGAATTTTTGCCGCTTTCAGAATTCGAATTATTATCCTTGTCGTAAATTTCCAACAAATTAATATAATTTTTAGGAAAGCTTGTTGGCTTAAAAGTAATCGAAATATCTACGCCTATGGCGCTCCTCAAATTTTCTTTAAGAAGATTTGCGTCGCTTTCTGATACTGAAAACACATTTGTTCCATTAAAAGATGTCCCACTGAAATCAGATGCATCATAGGAAAGTCCCTCTTCCATGGACGCACCCCTCGACGTACGTTCCGCCGCCTGCACGCTTCCCCCGCTGACAGCCAAAATCCCTGCCAGTACAAGCGAAAGTATCTTCTTGCATTTCTCTTTCATATTCTCCCTCCTGCATTTAATCAAATTTCTTGAGCAATTCCTATAATTTTCATCGCTTATTCGCCTCTGTTTTGTGAAAAATCACATTTTTTTAATTATATTCCTTGAAACTACATTTGTCAAATCATTTCCTCACCCCAAATACCACCCCAAATACCCCAAAATGCCGCCTCGCTCTCCCAAACTGTTGGTAACAGTTCAGCCTGCGGCTTCACTGTTACGGAATCCAGCCCATTTAAAGTTTGCTGATCGCAAAGGGCTGGATTCTCTGGCTGAATTTGCGCATTCTCACGGACTTTGCAACAAGTGCAAAGTCCTGGGCCGAACTGTTACAACTGTCGCACTGTGACGCAACAAAGTGTTGACATTGGAATTCCTGCATAGTAGAATAACAATAATTGTGCGTCTAAGGACGCGGCAGAGAAAGGACTTTTTTCATGAATGATTTTAAGGTTGGCTTTATTGGCCTGGGACTAATTGGCGGTTCCATCGCCAAAGCATTGAAATATTTTTATCCGGGAGTACACATTACCGCCCATATGAGGAGCCAGGAAACCGCCCGCTATGCCCTCTCTGAAGGAATTATCGACGAAGCATGTACAGAAATCGCCGGAGCTTACGGGGAATGTGACTACATTTTCCTGTGCGCGCCCGTGGAAGCAAATGTCGCCTACCTCCAAACCCTGAAACCTTTTCTAAAGGAAGATTGTATTCTGACAGACGTGGGAAGCACCAAAACGGATATCCATGAACACATCAACGCCCTCGGGATGCAGAAAAACTTCATCGGCGGCCATCCAATGGCAGGCTCTGAAAAGACAGGAATCGTCAATTCCAAGCGGCATCTTCTGGAGAACGCTTACTATGTGCTGACTCCCACTGAGGAAGTCTCGCCTGACAAAGTAAAGCGCTACGAAAATCTAGTACAGACAATCAAAGCGCTCCCCCTAATCCTGGATTACCGGGAACATGATTACGTGACAGCGGCAATCAGCCATCTCCCCCATCTCATTGCGTCTTCACTGGTAAATCTGGTGAAAGATTCTGACAATGACAGGGAATCGATGAAAACCGTAGCCGCGGGCGGCTTTAAAGATATCACAAGGATTGCTTCGTCTTCCCCGGAAATGTGGGAGCAAATCTGCTCCACAAACCGGGAAAATATCATTACCGTGCTGGACAACTATATCAACAGCCTGATATCAGTCAAAATCGCGCTCGCAGAGCATGACAGCCACAAGATTTATGAGCTTTTTGACACTTCAAGGGATTACCGGAACTCTATATCTGACGTTTCACGGGGACCTCTCAAAAAAGTCTACTCTATTTACTGCGATATGGTGGACGAAGCCGGAGGAATTGCCGCACTGGCTACAATCCTGGCTACCAACGGTATCAGCATTAAAAATATCGGTATCGTCCACAACCGTGAGTTTGAAGAAGCCGTACTCCAGGTCGAGTTCTATGAGGAAGAAGCACGGAAGAAAGCCGTCGGATTGCTTAGGAAATACCGTTACACCATTTACGAGCGATGACACAGCCGGCATATTAGAAAGGAAACTACAGATATTATGAAATATAGCAGAGTAAAAAAACTACGCGGGGAGCTGACGGTTCCCGGCGACAAATCCATCTCCCACCGTGCAGTCATGCTGGGAGCGTTGGCAGAAGGCACGACAGAAGTTACAAACTTTCTTCTGGGCGCCGACTGCCTTTCTACCATCGAATGTTTCCGGAAACTTGGTATTTCCGTGGAACTCCTGGAAAATACTGTCCGCATTCATGGAAAAGGGCTCCACGGGCTCTCAAAACCCACGTCGGAACTGGACACCGGGAACAGCGGGACTACTACCCGGTTGATTTCCGGTATCCTTGCCGGGCAGAAATTCGAAACTTTTCTAAATGGAGATGCTTCTATCCAGACTCGCCCCATGAAACGGATTATAGAGCCGCTCACGCAGATGGGCGCACAGATTACCAGTATCCGGGACAACGGATGCGCACCGCTGCATATTACGGGAAAGTCTCTCCACGGCATTCATTATCTATCTCCCGTGGCGTCTGCACAAGTAAAATCTTCTATTTTACTTGCAGGGCTTTATGCCGACGGCCCTACCAGCGTAACAGAACCTTACCTCTCGCGGAACCACTCAGAAATCATGTTGCGCTATTTTGGGGCGGACGCCCGCTCTGAAGGCACTCATGCATCTGTCAGCCCAAACCCACGGCTGACCGGGCAGCATGTCCATGTACCGGGAGACATTTCCTCCGCCGCATATTTTCTCGCTGCCGGGCTTATGGTTCCGGATTCTGAAATACTGATAAAAAATGTAGGCATCAATCCCACCCGTGACGGCATCCTGCGGGTATTTCGAGAGATGGGCGGCAGCATTACACTCCTGAATAAAAGACAAAGCAGCGGAGAACCCACGGCTGACCTGCTGGTAAAAACAAGCCGTCTCCACGGCATTACTGTAAG
Organism: Hominisplanchenecus murintestinalis; assembly: GCA_004793585.1. Taxonomy (GTDB): domain Bacteria; phylum Bacillota; class Clostridia; order Lachnospirales; family Lachnospiraceae; genus Hominisplanchenecus_A; species Hominisplanchenecus_A murintestinalis. Next base: position 8,882 of record SRZB01000031.1, read on the forward strand.
CGGCAGCATCATCCCGACACTAATTGACGAAGTCCCAATCCTCGCTGTCCTGGCATGTTTTGCAGAAGGCGCCACTGTCATCAAAGACGCGCAAGAACTGAAAGTAAAAGAATCCAACCGCATCGACGTTATGGTTAAAAATCTTTCGGCTATGGGCGCGCACATCCGCGCCACAGCAGATGGCATGATAATTGAAGGCGGCCATACACTCCACGGCGCACAAGTTGACAGCTGCCTGGATCACCGCATCGCTATGTCCTTTGCCGTCGCCGCTCTGGTTTCCGAAGGAGAAACAGAAATCCTGGGAGCCGACTGCGTAAAAATCAGCTACCCAGGATTCTATACAGATTTAAAACAAATCATCTGCTCATAATATACTTTTGTATTCCTGAATTATTTTTTCATGGTCTGCGCATTTCCTGTGCAGACCTGTCTTGAAAGTATCTCATAAATCTCCCGCCGGCTTCTTTTAAGAGACATCGGATGCCCCGCCTGATCCAGAAAACAATGCCTGCTTTCCCCGGTACACCGGACTTCTCCTGTCTCTCTATCTTCTACCCGGTAAGCCAGCCGCAGAGTAATTCCGTTAAATTCCACCACATCTACACGGATAACCACCATATCTTCGAAACGCGTCATCGCCCGGTATTTTGCCGATACTTCCAGCACCGGGCTGGCAATGCCCCTGCACTCCATTTCTCCATACCCAATTCCTATCTGGCGAAGCATATCTGTCCTGGCTTCCTCAAACCAGCGGATATAATTGGAGTGGTGGACAATGCCCATCTGATCTGTTTCATAATACTGTACTCTGTGTTCATATGGCTGCACTTTCCTCATCTCCTTAACAATTCTGCTATCCGGCTGTCCTAACATACGCTTACTCTCTGCCGCTCCAGCAATATGTACAAAGCTTGCACGGTGAAATCCCAATAGACGCTTCCATATCATCCAGCCTGTGGAACCGAAGGCTGGTAAAATTCAGCTGCTTCCGTATCTCATCCACCATCTCTTTATAATTCTGGCTGTCAGGGTTCGCATAGTCCTGCAGTACTTCCGCCTCCTTATCGCCTTCACGCTCCCGGATAATCCTTCTGGTAATCAAATCCAGCTCGGATTTCGACCTGGAGAAATTCAAGTATTTGCATCCGAAAAGCAACGGCGGACACGCCGGGCGGATATGTACTTCCTTCGCACCGCTCTGATACAAAAACTCTGTCGTTTCCCTTAGCTGCGTGCCGCGCACAATAGAATCATCAATCAGCAACATCTTTTTTCCACGAATCAAAGCATCTATCGGAATCAGTTTCATCCGGGCAATCAGATTTCTCTGGCTCTGTTTCGCAGGCATAAAAGAACGAGGCCAGGTTGGCGTATACTTAATAAACGGACGCGCAAACGGTATCCCGGACTCATTGGCATAGCCAATGGCATGGGCAATTCCTGAATCCGGAACACCTGCCACATAGTCCACATCCACATTATCACGCTTAGCCAGCATTTTTCCGCAGTGGTAGCGCATCTCTTCCACATTTACACCTTCATATGTTGAGGTAGGGTATCCATAATATACCCAGAGGAAAGAACATATCTTCATCTCCTTTCCCGGAGGGCTTACTGTCTCTACACTCTCAGGCGTCATATACACGATTTCCCCAGGTCCTAATTCCTTATAATCTACATAGCCCAGGTTAATATATGCAGAACTTTCAAAAGATGCACAGAACGCATCCTTTTTCTTCCCAATAACCAGCGGCGTTCTTCCCATCCTGTCCCTGGCGGCATATATTCCCTCTTTTGTCATAATTAAAAGCGTCAGGGAGCCTTTCACGATTTCCTGTACAAACCGAATACCTTCTACAAGACTATCCTTCTGGTTAATCAGGGAAGCCACCAGCTCCGTAGCATTGATTCTGCCGCCGCTCATCTCCAGAAACTGAGTCGGGCCTTTCTGATATGCCAATTTAATCAATTCCTGTTCATTATCCAGCCTTCCCACTGTCGTAATCGCAAAACTTCCCAGGTGCGACTGGATAACCAAAGGCTGCGGCTCGCTGTCCGAAATACAGCCGATTCCCAGATTCCCTTCCATCTCCTCTACATCACGCTCGAACTTTGTCCGGAATGGTGAGTTTTCTATATTATGGATTGCCTTATTGAATCCGGCTCCTCCGTATACAGTCATTCCCCCTCGCCTCGTTCCCAGATGGGAATGGTAGTCCACTCCAAAAAACAAATCCATCACACAATTCTGTTTCGATGCAACACCGAATATTCCACCCATAACTTATACTCCTTTCAAAATTGAGCCTTCTGTACTTCTCTATCAGTATACCCTCTTGTGTATCCGAACTCAACCCCATTCGACATTTTTTACACGCGGGTCTTTGTTCCCTTTGTATCACGTTTGCCAATTCGCAGCCGTTTCAGGCAGATTTCTTTTTCTTTATATACTGCCGTGCCTTCGCAGGAAGCGTCCAGATAATGCACCGCTTCCAACACATCCTCTTCTCCCAGCCGGATTCCCCGGACGCCCACGGCTCCCTTTTTCTTGTAAGGAACCTCTTCCGCCTGAAATCTCAGGAAAAATCCCTGGCGGGTCTGGAGCGCCAGCTGCTCAATACCCTTCATATCTGCAATCGAAACCACTTCGTCACCCTCCTGCAGTTTCGTTGCCGCTATGGTACGTTTCGCCACATCAAATTCGCTGCCCTCTACCTGTTTCAGCATTCCCTGGGCAGTTGCAAACAGAAGCACCGCCCCTTTCACTCTCTGCAGGCACTCTACCAATACGATTTTCTCTTGAGCGCTGTCATAATTACACAGATTATCGATAGGCGTCCCCTTGTCCCGGAACTTGCCGTAAGGCACGTCGGGCACTTTCACCGTATGCTGCTTTCCGGTATCTGTAAAAATACAGATTTTATCTGTATTCATACAGGTCAGCACGTATTTATTTTCCGAATCCGCCGCTTCCCGGTTCCGCTCATACACTGAAACATCCACCGTCTTGGCGTATCCGAACCTGTCCATCAGAAATACCACTTCTGTCTCGACAGGCTTTTTCTCTTCATAGACAGCTTCTGCGGCATTTTCTATCACGGTTCTCCTCGGCGTCCCATACTCCTTTTTCACTGCCTCCAGCTCTTTGATAATCACTTTCGCCATAGACCGATAATTATTCAGGATATCCTCATAGCGGGCAATATTTTTCAGGGTCGCCTCATGCTCCTTCATCAACGCCTCAATCTCCAGCCCAATCAGTTTATACAGGCGCATTTCCAGAATCGCTGTAGCCTGCGCCTCTGTAAAACGCAGGGCTGCCGCCAGCTTTTCCGATTCCTTTGACTTAAACTTAATTCCTTCCGTCTCCCCATTGATCAGGCATGCCTTTACCTGCTTCTGGCTCTTGCTTCCCCGCAGGATTTCAATAATCAAATCAATCACATCACATGCTTTGATAAGACCTTCCTGAATCTCCTTTTTCGACAGCTCTTTATTCAGAAGCGTACGGTATTTCCGCGTCGCCAGTTCAAACTGGAAATCGATATGATGCTCCAACACATTTCTAAGACTCATCGTCTCAGGCTTTCCATCGCATACCGCCAGCATATTCACGCTGAACGTATCTTCCAGCCGGGTTTTCTTATACAACAAGTTAATCAGGTTTTGCGCATCTGCATTTTTCTTCAGCTCCAGCACGATACGGATACCTTCTTTTGAGGACTGGTTTGAAATATCCACGATGTCCGAAGCCTTTTTCGTCTCCACCAGGGACGCTACATCGTTTAAAAACTTCCCTATGTTCGCCCCCAGCATCGTATAAGGAATTTCCGTGATCACGATGCGCTCTTTCCCGCCCTTTAGCTGCTCCACTTCCACCTTGCCCCGGATTTTGATTTTCCCCGTCCCGGTCTTGTAAATCTGGGGCAGGTCATCCTTGTTTACCACAATTCCCCCTGTCGGAAAATCCGGTCCCTGGATATACTGCATCAGCTCTTCATCCGTAATTTTGCTGTTTTTAATCATGGCCTGCACTGCATCCACCACTTCACCCAAATTATGCGGCGGAGCGCTGGTGACCATTCCTACGGCGATTCCCTCGGAACCGTTTACCAGAAAATTCGGAATCCGTACCGGAAGCACCTCAGGTTCCTTTTCTGTCTCATCAAAGTTTGGCAGAAAATCCACTACATTTTTATCCAAATCACCCAAAAACGTCTCCTGGGTAATCTTCTGCAGGCGTGCTTCTGTATATCTCATAGCAGCCGCCCCGTCCCCTTCTATGGAGCCAAAATTTCCATGGCCGTCCACCAGAGGAAGCCCTTTTTTAAATTCCTGCGCCATCACTACCAGCGCTTCATAAATAGAACTATCCCCGTGGGGATGGTATTTACCCATCGTATCGCCCACGATACGGGCGCACTTCCTATACGGCCTGTCATAGCGGATACCCAGCTCATACATATCATAAAGCGTACGGCGCTGCACCGGCTTGAGTCCGTCCCGGATGTCCGGAAGCGCGCGCGAAACGATAACGCTCATAGCATAGTCAATATAAGACTTCTGCATCACGTCCGAATATTCCGTGCGTATAATATTCTGCTCTAAACTTTCCATCTCTGTACCTTACCTTCCATTGCTATACGTCAAGTTCCGCATCCTGGGCATGTTCATAGATAAATGCCTTCCGTGGCGGAACTTCTGTCCCCATCAGCATCTCCGTCACATCCGAAGCCATCCTCGCATCTTCAATTTCCACACGCTTCATTATCCTGGTCTCAGGATTCAGCGTTGTCTCCCAAAGCTGGTCGGCGTCCATCTCCCCTAAACCTTTATACCGCTGCAAGGTAAATGAGCCTTTGTGTGCCTTACGGTAACGCTCAAGAGCTTTGTCATCATAAAGATATTCTTCTTCTCCTTTTGACGGCATCGCCTTATACAGAGGCGGCATCGCAATATATACATGCCCTTCATAAATCAAATCCGGCATAAAACGGTAAAACAGAGTCAGAAGCAGCGTGCTGATATGGGCGCCATCCACATCAGCATCCGCCATAATGATAATCTTGTCATAACGCAGCTTTGTAATGTCAAAATCGTTTCCGTACCCTTCAGAAAACCCGCAGCCAAACGCATTGATCATTGTTTTAATTTCTGCATTGGCCAGCACCTTATCAATACTCGCTTTTTCCACATTCAAGATTTTCCCCCGGATAGGAAGTATCGCCTGGAAATTCCGGTTTCTGGCTGTCTTTGCAGAACCTCCCGCAGAATCTCCCTCCACAATGAAAATCTCACACTTGGAAGCATCCCGGCTCTCACAATTCGCTAATTTTCCGTTCGAGTCAAAAGAATATTTTTGCTTCGTCAGCATATTCGTCTTAGCTTTCTCTTCCGACCGTCTGATTTTCGCCGCTTTCTCCGCGCAGGAAAGCACGCTTTTAAGCGTTTCCAGATTTCTGTCGAAATATAGAACCACCTCTTCTCCTGTCACCTTCCCTGAAGCCTTTGAAGCGTCCTGATTGTCCAGCTTCGTCTTTGTCTGCCCTTCAAACCGGGGCGCCGGATGTTTGACGGAAATTACAGCCGTCAACCCGTTTCTTATGTCCGCTCCGGTAAAGTTCGCGTCTTTTTCTTTCAATATGCCAAGCTCCCTGGCATACGTGTTCATCACTGTCGTAAACACTGTTTTAAATCCCGTTAAGTGCGTCCCCCCCTCCGCGTTGTAAATATTATTACAAAAGCCCAATACATTTTCATGGAACTCATTCACATACTGGAACGCACACTCTACGGTAATTCCTTCAGATTCCCCTTTAAAATACACCGGCTCATGGATAGTCTCTTTCTTCTTATTCAAATCCTTTACATATCCAATAATGCCATCAGGTTCATGAAACTCAATATGTTCCGTTGTCCCGTCCCGTTTATCCTCAAAAACAATCACCAGATTCGGGTTCAGGTAAGCAGTCTCATGCAGCCTGCTCTTCACCTCTGCCGCTGCAAACCTGGTCTTTTCAAAAATCTCCGGATCAGGCAGAAAGTTAATCCAGGTTCCCGTCTTTTTCGTCCTTCCGATGACCGGAAGCAGCCCATTTTCTAATTCAACGGTAGGAACGCCTCTCTCATAACGGTCATAGTGCACTGCACCTTCACGGCTTACTTTGATTTCCAGATAAACAGACAGCGCATTGACTACCGAAGAACCCACCCCGTGCAGCCCTCCGCTCGTCTTATATACCGTATTATCAAACTTTCCTCCCGCATGGAGCGTGGTAAACACAAGCCTCTCTGCAGACATCCCTTTCTCGTGCATCCCCACCGGAATCCCACGTCCATTGTCGTTTACCGTAGCAGAGCCGTCTTTCTCCAGTGTTACCTCTATCCTGTCACAGTGCCCTGCCAGATGCTCGTCCACGGCATTATCCACAATCTCATATATCAGATGGTTCAGCCCTTTCCGCGACACGCTTCCTATATACATGCCCGGCCGTTTCCTGACTGCCTCCAGTCCTTCCAACACCGAAATACTGCCGGCGTCATATGTGATACTTTTCGCCATTTTTTCATTCCTTTCTCCGCCGGAACCTGCCCGGCATACACTCCGGATTTCCGGAAAGATATCATCCCGTCTTATATGCGAACTAATATTCTGTTACCCAACGGCTATTATAACCATAAATCCTGCAGAAATGCAAGAAAAAAAGCACTATTCCTTCGATAAACCACATCTGCCAAACTACCATGATTTATTTCTCCGCTTCTTCTACACGCGGATATGGAATATTGCTTTTTGTCCTTCTTACCTTCTTCTGATTCGCTTCTTCTATAAACCTTCAAATATCTCTCCCAGCGTCATCGTTATATGCGGAAATCCTCTTAAACTGATCACTGTTTCTGCATTATAGTGTTCCTCTTCTTTGTCATTTTCTAAAATATAACTGTACCTCAAAATATATTTTCCATTTTCCAGGTAATAGATTTCGACGGCTCCCTGCTGTGAAACAATCCAATATTCTTCCACTCCTGCTTTTTCATAAGCCGCCATTTTTTCTGTCCTATCTTTCATGACCGTTGACGGACTTAACGTTTCAGCAATAAACTTTGGCACGCCGCTGTAACTCCCGCCTTTCAAATGCTTCCTGTCACAGATTACCATGATATCAGGAACGACATAATCATCATTTTCCTCCGGATGATATTTAAAATCCAGATTTTCCATGAATACCAGGCACAAGCTATTCTTCAATCCTATCTTTATAATCGTATTAATATTATTATTAATGATTCCATGCCTGTAATTTGGCGATGGCGACATATCATATACGATGCCATTCATTTTTTCCTGCTTTCTATATTCTTCTTTCAATAATGGCATAGTTTCACATCCTTTCCTAAAGCGTGCAGATGGCAGGAATGAATTTTCAAACACACTCTAATATCAAATTATAGCACAGACCCCAAATGCTGAAAAGAAATTTTCTAAAACAACAATTCCTACAAAATAATAAAACGCTATAACACTCACCTTGCGTGCTTTAGCGTTTCACATTTTCTCAACAGTCCGTAGGGGAATCGAACCCCTGTTTCCGCCGTGAGAGGGCGGCGTCTTAACCGCTTGACCAACGGACCATATCTTAACCGACTTCCATATATTACTACACCTTCCGTCAAAATGCAAGCGTTTTTTTCTCTTTCTTCTCTTTTTCTTCTCTTTTTCACTCCCGCACAGCTCCGTCCCGTCAAACATATGATAAAGTAAAAAGAAATCAGGAGTATCTAAGCCATGTATTTAGGCGTTGGTATTTTTATCATAATATGTATCTTCTTTTTCTATCTCCGGTTTTACCGGAAACCCTGCGCGATCCGCAAAGTATGCTGCCTGTGCATGAAAGAAAAATGCTGTATCCTTTCAGACCTTATTACTCCGTTTGGATATGCTTACGATGAGCAGCAGGATATATTCACCTCACGAATTGACGCATGGCAGCGCCATTACGGTTACTGTACCCTCTTTGACGCCACCGCGCCCTTTTTCCAGATGGTGTTCGACTGTGAACCTGTCTATTTTAACTATAAAGGCTGTACCTGGATGATTGAATTTTGGAAAGGGCAGTACGGAATAAATACAGGATGTGAAGTAGGCGTCTACAAAGCTGATCGTCTTCTTCGTCCATCCGAACGCAAACACACGCTTTTCTATGGAGTCAGCGGATGCGAAATGCTTCCCTTGGAAATCCGCCTGTGTAAAAACGGCCGTCCACTCTTTGCTCTATCCAAATGCCACTGGTGGCTGACTGGATTTTGCATGGGAATGTTCTCAAAACCACGCGAACTGCAGCTGACAGTCTCCATCACATTTCCGAATTGCGACATGATGCATGCCTTCACAGAAGCTTTACAGGAGAACGGCTATTGCCAAAACACTTTCTGCATAGAAGACCATACTGTTACCCTCTTTTTCGATATCCCAGAATCGCCGCAGCCCTGCCGCCATTTCAGGCTTCGCCGCGCCATAGCACAGTGCATGAACCGTCTGTTCTGCTGGATTTACCGCCGGATTACCAGGCCGTTTTGCAAAAACATCGACCGCCTTCTGTACCTGTATTATTTCCTCCCCTTTGCTTTCAGGAAAATGATTACCATACGAAAACCAAGAAAACGCCGGAGGACTATGCGATGAATTATAATCACCGACTCCAAAAAGCTTTCCTTCATGCTCCCACTCTCCCGCTCTCCGAAGATTCCAAATATATTTTAATCAGCGACTGCCATCGGGGAAATGGCAGCTCCAGCGATAATTTTTTAAAAAACCAGCATCTGTACTTTGCAGCGCTGCAGCACTACTATGCCCAGGGTTTTACCTATATCGAACTCGGGGACGGCGACGAGCTTTGGGAGAACCGTTCCATGCAGCAGATTATAGATGTCCACAGCAACGTATTTTGGCTGCTCTCAAAATTTTACCAGAAAAAGCGGCTCTATCTGCTATATGGAAATCATGATATTATAAAAAAATCACCTAAAAAGGCAGAACAGTTTTTTGAATCTTATTCCTGTCCTTCCGAGCGTAAAGACCTCCCTCTCTTTCCCGGAATCACCTTCTATTCCGGCCTGATTCTAAAAGATTCCGAACAGCAGAAAGACATTTACCTAACTCACGGCCATCAGACCGACTTTTTAAACAGCAACCTGTGGCAATTAAGCCGTTTCCTTGTACGTTATGTATGGGGCCCTGCCGAACGTATGGGATTCCACGACCCTACCAGCGCCGCCAAGAATAACAAAAAGAAACGCCGCGCCGAAGAAAAACTTACAAACTGGGCGCAAAGCAAAGGTCATATATTAATCACCGGGCACACACACCGCCCCATGATCGGAACAGCCGACGCACCTTACTGCAACACTGGAAGCTGCGTCCATCCCCGCTGTATCACTTGCATTGAAGTTGAACATCGCTGCATGACGCTTGTAAAATGGACGATGAATACACGGGCTGACCAAACCCTCTATGTCGCGCGTGAAGTACTCGCAGACCCCATCTGTATCAGCGAATATACAAAAACCCCCTCGGCATCCTAGCCGGGGGAGTTTTTATACCTCTGACAGTTATCCAAAAATCAATTGACATAAGTAAATCTTATGATTATGTGCAGCATCGATTTATTTAAAAAATAGCATATATCTTTATATTGCCCTTTTAATAACATTTAAAATTTGACCCCAATTTTGACCCCAAAGATTACATTCTGAAACAGCCGAAAACGACCTGAAATTCAATTTTATAGCTTTTAAAGCATTAAAAAAGTGCCGAAAATGCTATGTTTTCGACACTTTTCATATATGGAGCTGAGGGGAATCGAACCCCTGTCCGAAAGCCCATCCATCAAGGCATCTCCCATCACAGTCATTATTTTGACATTCCCTCTATCTGACGCCTAATGACAAGCTTCAGATTTCAGTAGCTTCATCAATTCTTCCGTACCCTCAAAGCTTTGGGAACGAAGTGCCTCACATCATTTGATGCCGATGGCTCAGGCTGTGAGTAACCCAAGGTCGACAGCAGCCCTTAGGCTGCGTACGCTAAATTTTCGTCTGCGTTTATATTTAGTTTCCGGTTTACTGTGCGGTCCCGGCCCGCAGATGGCTTCCCTGACTTCAAAACCCCCGTCGAAACCAGTACAACCCCTTTATCGTGTACTGTCGGCAGACGTTCTGCTTAACGGTAAATCCGTTCAGATATTTCTCATCTAATCATATTTCTCCCTCTGTGTCAAGAGCAATCTTACACTTTTTTCAGAATTTTTTCAGAATGAATTAAAGATTTTTCACCTTGAACTCCTTCTCTGCCTCACGCCTCTGGTCGCGCTTTGCGATATCCTGGCGCTTATCATGAAGTTTCTTTCCTTTTGCGATTCCGATTTCCACTTTTACAAGACTTCCTTTAAAGTAAACTTTAAGCGGCACCAGCGTATACCCTTTTTCTGCCATCTTTCCGGTAATCTTATTGATTTCATATCGATGCATCAGAAGCTTTTTCACCCTGAGCGGGTCTTTGTTGAAAATATTTCCTTTTTCATAAGGACTGATATGCATCCCGTACACAAAGACTTCCCCATTCTCTACCCGGATAAAGGACTCCTTAATACTGCATTTTCCCATGCGCAGAGACTTTACTTCTGTTCCATGAAGGGCAATCCCTGTCTCATAAGTTCCCTCTATAAAGTAGTCATGATACGCCTTCTTATTATTTGCAATTAGTTTCACTGACTGGCTTCCCACTTATTCCTCTCCTTCCTCCGCGATTTCAAAATCAACAGTCCCGGATTCCTTATCTGCGCCCAGAACGCGGACTTTCACTTTCTGTCCCAGCTTATATACTTTTCCGGTGTCTGCGCCTGCCATATCATAGGTTTCTTCCCTATAGTAATAGCGGTCGTCATACAGACTTGTCACATGAACCATGCCCTCGATGGTATTCGGCAGCTCTACATAAAAGCCCCAGTTCGTAATGCTGCAGATTACTCCCTCGAATACTTTGCCTGCAAACTGTTCCATATACTCTGCCTTTTTCATTTTCTCCACTTCACGCTCTGCCTCGTCCGCGCGGCGCTCTGTCTGGCTGGAATGTGCCGCTGCTTCCGGCAATATTTCGCTATAATGAGCCGCCCGTTTTTCATCCATCCTCCCTCTCAGCGTATCTTTGATAATCCGGTGAATCTGCAAGTCCGGATATCTGCGGATGGGAGATGTAAAGTGGCAGTAATACTTTGCCGCCAACCCAAAATGCCCGGTACATTCCACCGTATACTGCGCCCGCCGCATGGAACGCAGCGTCAGACGGCTGATGAGCGCCTCCTCGGGCGTATCTTCTATCTTTGTCAAAAGTTTCTGCAGTTCTTTCGGGTGAATCTCATCTCTGGTATTTTTAATGAAGTATCCAAAATTGTTGATAAACATTGCAAGCTGCTGAATTTTCTCCGGGTCAGGGTTATCGTGTGTCCGGTATACAAACGGTATCTCCTGCCAGAAGAAATCCTGCGCCACTGTCTCATTTGCCAGCAGCATAAAATCCTCAATAATCTTTGTCGCCGCATTCCTGTCGTATGGCTTAATCTCTGTAGGATGCCCCTGCTCATCCAGGATAATTTTCGACTCCGGAAAGTCAAAGTCAATAGACCCCCGCTTTTTCCTCTTTGCCCGCAGAAGTCCCGCCAGTTCTTCCATCATCCTGAACATCGGCACCAGCTCCCGGTACTCTTCCTGCTCTTTTGCATCGCCTTCCAGAATCTTTTTCACACTGGTATAGCTCATCCTGCGATCTACGCAGATAACTGTTTCTGCAATCCGATGCCCTACGACATTTCCCTGTCTGTCTACATCCATGAGACAGCTAAGCGCCAGCCTGTCCCGGCCCTGATTCAAGGAACAGATTCCGTTTGACAGCCGATGAGGAAGCATGGGAATCACACGGTCTACCAGATACACACTCGTTCCCCGTTTCTGTGCTTCCCTGTCAAGCGCACTGTTCTCCTGCACATAATTCGAAACGTCCGCAATATGCACGCCCAAATGGTAAATATCGCCTTCCATTGTAAGCGATACCGCGTCATCTAAATCTTTCGCATCCTCTCCGTCAATCGTTACCATCTGCCAATTTCTGATATCCAGCCGCCCGGCACAATCTGCCTCGCTTACCTCACAGCTCACGCGTTCTGCCTGGTTCAGCACCTTTTCCGGAAATTCCATCGGGAGTCCATGAGAATATACCACGGACAGAACATCTGTACCCGGGTCATTCAGGTGTCCTATAATCTCCCGTATCCTGCCCTCCGGCTTCCTGGACTCGCTGCCATAGTCTGTAATCTCCACTACAACCTTATGCCCGTTTACCGCGCCTTTAGAATGCTCTGCCGGAATAAAAATATCTTTCGTAAACTTTTTATTGTCAGGAACGACAAAGCCGAAATTCCTGCTTTCCTGGTAAGTTCCTATGACTTCCGTAACCTCGTGAGACAATACTTTAACGATAACGCCTTCCCGGCGTTTCCCGGTTTTCCCTCTTAACAGAGAAACCTGCACTATATCGCCGTGAAGCGCGTTGCCCTGATTTGCTTCCGAAATAAAAATATCCTCTTCAGAATCCTCCGTCTCCACAAACCCGAACCCTCTGGCATTTCCCACAAATTTCCCTGTCAGTACATGCTCTTCTGCTATTCTATATTTGCCGCGTTTGCTCTGCTCTATTTTTCCGTCTTTAACCAGTTCATCCAAAACTTCCAGAAGCTCGCCGCGATTTTCCCTGGGAATCTGAAGGATAATCGCCAGCTCCTTAATTTTCATAGGCACATACTGCTTATCCTTCATCAGATTTTCCAAAACCTGTTTCCGCTTCTCTAATAAATTTTTCTCCATCTATTTTCTCACTTTCACATCTGTCTTATAAGGTAAAAAACACTCTTGCAGTATCTACAAGAGTGTCTTAGTATCCCTAGAAATTCAGATTTAATACAATCGATAAAGCAATAAATCCAACTGCTAAAAACTTCGTAGCTTTTACAAGAGCTCCTTCCATGGAACGTCCCTTGTTCTTTCCCCAGTAAGTATCGGAAATACCCGATATGCTGCCAAGTCCTGCGGATTTACCCTCCTGCATCAGCACGATTACTGTCAACCCGACGCTGATGAGTATAAAAACAATCTGAAGTACCAGTCTTAAAGTCTCCACTTCCTACACCTCCTATGTTAAACAAAATAAGTCTACCATAGAAGACGCAGCTTGTCAAATAGTTTCCGCCATAAAAGCCTATCTTTTCCAAATACCGAAAAGCATATCTTAAAAGAAAAAGGACACACTATCCCAAAAAGGAGGTGTATCTTTTTATGCATCAATATGTATCAATTGCAGATGTTTATGCACGGGAAATCCTGGATTCCAGGGGAAACCCTACCGTGGAAGTGGAAGTTATGACTGACAGCGGCATTGTCGGCAGGGCAGCCGTACCGTCAGGCGCTTCTACCGGACAGTTCGAGGCTGTTGAGCTCCGGGACGGCGGAAAACGCTATGGCGGATTAGGCGTCGAGACGGCTGTCCATCATGTAAACTCTGTCCTGGCAGACGCCATTATCGGAGAAAATGCCCTGGAGCAGAAGAAAATTGACGATTGCCTGACACGTGCCGACGGCACAAAAAATAAGTCCGCCCTTGGCGCAAATGCTATTCTCGGCGTGTCCATGGCAGTGGCGGACGCCGCCGCTAAATCCCTGGAAATCCCGTTGTTCCGCTATCTGGGAGGCATGCATGCACATCTGCTTCCTGTTCCTATGATGAATATCTTAAATGGCGGATGCCATGCGGATAATACTGTAGATTTGCAGGAATTTATGATTATGCCTGTGGGCGCAAAGGATTTTCGCGGGCGGCTGCAGATGTGTGCAGAAATTTACCACACATTAAAGCATCTTCTGAAAGAGCGTGGATTATCCACTGGCGTGGGTGACGAAGGCGGATTCGCACCGAATCTCCCAAACTCTGCCGCTGTCCTGGAATTAATCTGCGAAGCAGTAGAACGCAGCGGCTACCGTATGAAAGATGATATCGTCATCGCCCTGGACGCGGCAGCCAGCGAGCTGTATGAGGAAGAAAACGGGCAATATTACTTCCCTGGCGAGGGCGTCCGCAGAAGCTCAGATGAAATGGTAAGCTATTATGAAGACCTGGTAAATAAATTTCCGATTGTTTCCATTGAAGACGGCCTGTTCGAAGATGACTGGGCTGGCTGGCAGCGTCTGACCGACGTACTGGGCGACCGCATCCAGCTTGTAGGAGATGATTTGTTCGTTACAAATACTGAACGGCTGAAACGCGGAATCGAGCTTGGCGCCGCTAATGCCATTTTGGTAAAGGTAAACCAAATCGGCACTCTGACGGAAGCTTTTGATGCCATCGAAATGGCGCAGAGAGCCGGATACCGGACAATCATTTCCCACCGCTCCGGCGAAACGGAGGATACCATGATTTCCGATATTGCAGTCGCAGTCGGCGCCGGACAGATTAAAACAGGAGCCCCCTGCCGCGGTGAGCGTACCGCAAAATACAACCAGCTTTTAAGAATCGAAGAACAGATTCAATAGAAAAGCGGACTGTCTCAAATATATTTTTGAAACAGTCCGCTTTTCAGTCTCACGCTATTGCATAAGTTTTCTTATCTCATCTGTAATCGCGCCCTCTACCCGGCATTGCACTAAAAGCTTCAAAAGCCTGTCCATCGGGGGATTTTCCGCATATTCTCCACGCTTTCCCTGAAAATAAGGCGTCAGCTTTTCCCTTGCCTGCTCTACCTTCGATGCCTCCCGAAACTCCTTCCAGATGCTATCAGGGGCTCCGATCTCCCTTAACGCCCTTGCGCATGCACAACAGTACTCTGCCTCTGAAATCAGAGAACATTCCGATTTACAGCTCATCTTAATCTGAACCGCCTGTTTTACAATCTCCAGTACCATAATTACTTTTTCTGGAGAAGGGACTTTCCTGTCATTTCTTTTGGCTGCTCCATGCCCATCATCTCAATCAGAGTCGGTGCAATATCTGCCAGGCATCCGCCCTCGCGCAGCGTATATGCACTATCATAATTTACCAAGATAAATGGCACCGGATTTGTAGTGTGCGCAGTAAACGGCGCGCCTGTGCCATAATCCACAAGCTGCTCTGCATTTCCATGATCTGCGCAGATGAACATCTGACCATCTACGGATTTTAACGCTTCCACTGCTTTTCCCACACACTCATCAACAGCTTCTACTGCCTTGATAGCAGCGTTTTCGATTCCTGTATGGCCTACCATATCCGGATTTGCAAAATTAATGATAATCATATCATACTTGCAGGATTTAATCGCTTCTACCAGTTTATCGCATACCTCATAAGCGCTCATCTCCGGTTTCAAATCATAAGTAGCCACCTTCGGAGATTTTACGAGAATCCTGTCCTCCCCTTCATTCGGCTCTTCAATGCCGCCGTTAAAAAAGAATGTCACATGCGCATATTTCTCGGTCTCTGCGATTCTTGCCTGCGTCTTTTTATTTGCTGCCAAAAATTCACCAAAAGTATTCGTGATAGATACCTTATGGAACGCCACTTCTTTGTTCGGGATTGTCTCATCATACTCAGTAAAGCATACATAAGTCAAATCCAGTTTTTTCTCTCTTGCAAATCCGTCAAACTCATCGCAGCAGAACGCGCGGCTGATTTCTCTTGCACGATCCGGACGGAAATTAAAGAAAATGACGGAATCTTTATCTTGAATCACAGCAACCGGAGCCCCATCTTTCTGTACAACCGTCGGAAGCACAAACTCGTCATTTGTCCCTTCTTTATAAGACTGTTCCACGGCGCACACACCGCACTCTGCAGTCTGTCCGCTCCCCTTTACCATAGCATTGTACGCCAGTTCAACCCTGTCCCATCTGTTGTCACGGTCCATCGCATAATAACGTCCCATAACCGTAGCAATTTCACCCACGCCGATTTTCTTCATCTCATCACTTAACTGCTGTACAAAGTCCTTGCCGGATGCAGGCGGCGTGTCGCGCCCGTCCAAAAAGCAATGTACATAAACCTTCTCCAGACCTTCCCGCTTCGCCAGCTCCAGCAAACCATAGAGATGTGTATTATGGCTGTGTACGCCGCCGTCAGACAGAAGCCCAAACATGTGGAGCGCAGAACCATTCTCTTTCGCGTTCCTTACTGCATGAAGAAGAGCTTCATTTTTAAAGAAATCTCCGTCCTGAATCTCTTTCGTAATCCTGGTAAGCTCCTGGTATACGATGCGCCCCGCGCCCATATTCAAATGCCCTACTTCTGAATTTCCCATCTGTCCGTCCGGAAGCCCTACTGCCATCCCACTGGCATTTCCCTTTACAAAGGGGCACTCGGCCATCAGCTTGTCCATCACCGGGGTTTTTCCCTCAGCCACTGCATTCCCCTCTGTCTTTTCATTCAAACCGTATCCATCCAGAATCATTAAAACTGTAGGCTTTTTACTCATATCTTTTCTCCTTTATTTAAATATAGAATCCATAGTTCTTTTCTAATGCTTTATTGTACATGATTTCTTTAGTTTCGTCAATTTGCAATCTGGTTATTCGTGCCATTTGATTTGCAATAATGCTGATGTAATTCGTGTATTTTTTGCTGCATTATTTTTATTAGCTCCACTGGTTCTAACACAGTGGCGTTATTCCCAAACGGCAATATATAATCAGCAACCCATTCTAAAGCAGCACGGTTTATTTCCATGTCGATTATCCCGCCTCCCGTTGAAAATGTTTTCAATCCGCTTGCAAGTAAACACTCACTTTCACAGCGTTTGACGCCTATATCCGTCAGTTGGATTTTCATGTGGTAATCGTTTTTAACCTCTGTTTTTTCAAGATATTCTTGAATTGACGCAGGAATAGGGTATTTTCCTTTTGGATAGGGCTTTTCCTCTATGATTTCTTTGATACGGTCAACCCGGAACACTCTGATTTGATTTGCTGTTGTACAATACGCAGGGCAATACCAAAGTCCATTCATGGCATATAAGCCGATAGGTATAATTGTACGCGTGCTTTCAGAATATGTTGACGAATATCGTATTGTTGCGGCATGGCGGTTTATGGCAACAAGAAACATTGATTTAAGCAATGGTGAATCGCAATGTCTGTCTGGAATCCAAAATACAACCTTGTTTTGAATCTGCGTGATACTGTTTTGAATATCTAATGGCAGGCAATTCAAAAATTTTTTTAAGACGGATATGGTTTCCTGTTCAAACGGCAGGTCGCGGTGATATTGCAAGGCTTGACAGGCAAAAAAAGGTTCTTTTTGATACAGAAAATTCATTTGCCAATTCGCCTACTGTAAAATCTTTTTTTGCATTTATTGTTATCATCATTTCGATAAGCCGTTCTGCTTTTGACATTTTTGAACTCCTTTTCGAATAGTGACAGCTCTTGTCACTATTCTATGATAAACTATACATGTTCCAAATGCAATATGGCATTAAAACGAAACCCTGTAGCTGCCACACTCCCCCCGCACTGATTTTTCCGGAATTGGAAATCAGATTACACTAACGCCGGCTGCTATTTGCAGCTTGTATTGCTATTGCCAGGTAAATATAATACAATACTCTCAGTGAATCCTCATAAAATGTAAAGGAGAAAATCGTATGGAAAAATTAATGTACATGATGATGATTGAGAAAAGCAAGACCTATAATAAAATGACAAAGCAGATAGTTATGGAACACGTTGAGAATATAAGAAAGCTGGACGATGAAGGAAAGCTGGAAATCTGCGGTGTCTTTAAAGGTTATCCGGGAATGGCAGGTATGTATATCCTAAAAACAGAGAGTCGTGAAGAAGCAGAAGAAATTTGCAAATCAGAGCCGCTGGTCATGGGAGGATATGCAACCTACAAGTTAGTCGGTTTACAAATTGCAAACCGTGAAAATAATTATTTGCTGTAATTGCGGCAAAAAATAACACTGGGGCAAATAAAATCCGGCTCACATGAAAACCGAATAACCACCGCTGAATAGGACGGCACTGGACACCACGGTAAACTGGTCAATGCTTACGGTTCAGCAAACAAACGATGCCGCCAGCCAACACACATCTGGGGAGCTGTCGGTTCCGTGACCGTCCAGCGTAAACATGGAGCACTAGCAGTTCCATAACTGTCCGGCGCAAGCGATAAACTCCCCAACAAACCGCAATTGGCATCCGAATGGTTAAACCATCTCTTTAAGGGTTCTGAAACTCTTCATATACATAGCCTGAAATCTCTGCAATCCGCTTCTTTGCCTCTTCATTCCGCCCATCCAAATCATTCGACAGCACGCACAAAATATAGTCCCCATGCTCTCCATAGACGATAGCAATATCATTTTCAATGCATCCAAGACCGTATCCCTGGGGCATTTCCCCTGTCTTGTTTGCACACACTGTCCCTTCTGGAATACCAGAAGGGATTTTCTCTGTCCTCGTCTGGTTTTTCAGCATATTCAGCATCTTCTCTGATGCCTCGGCGCACACACAATTTCCATTGTACAAGTCCTGGAGGAGTTTCATACAGTCGCCTGACGTGGTGTAATTATCATCCGCAGGATTCTCTTCCAGAAAACGCCGCCCGAGGGACGTGCCCTCAAAACCATTCTCCCGGCAAAATGCATTGACAACTTCCTGTCCCTCCTGAAAGCTTCCATAGCCCAGTAATTCCACCAGGCGGTTTGCCGCATCGTTATCGCTGACGGTTATCATATTCGTTAACAGCGCTTTCAGCTCTCCCTCATATTGCTCCTGCACATAGATTGCGGATTCCGTATCTTTGGGGTAACACACTCTGTCATAAACTGTCGCCATAATAAATACTTTAATGACACTGGCTGACTGCATCTTTATATCCTCGTAATACCCATATACTGCCCCATCCGCTAAATCTACCGCACTGACAGCCCATTTCTCTCCCAAAGCCTCGGCTTCTCCAAGAAAATTTTCCAACTCTGGTAAAGATTTTGTTTCCGACCCGTCTGATGGCGGCAGCTCTTCGCTTTCAGTTGCTTCGGCCTCTGTTGCCTCTGTCTCTTCTGCCAGGCTCTCTCTTTCTTCTGTCTCTTCCCTCTGAACAGTCTCGTCTGTATCCTCCGGTGCGTTCTCTTTGACCGCCCCTGCCCGCTGTGCCAGCGTTTCCGCTTCCCTTAACATCTTCCGGCAGGACAGTGCGTTTTTCACGAGCAATACATTAAAAATCAGGTTTGCACAGGTACAGATAAGTATGACTGCAATCAGAATATTTTCATGCTTTTTACTATTTCGATTCACTCTTCCTATCTCCCAAAATATTGGTCAACACCGTTTGCGATGCCCATCACCATCTTCTGCCTCATCGCTTCGTCGGCCATTGCCGTGTCGTCGTGCTCATTTGTCATAAAACCCATTTCCAGAATCGTGACCGGTATCTGGCTCCAGTTAATCCCTGTCATATCATCATGATACTGGATGCCCAAATCCCCGAACCCTGTTTCCTGGCAGTACGCACTGAGAATACAGTCTGTCAGGCGGTAGCTTTCTTCCGCCAAATGCCCCACATATGCGTTATCATATGAAGGCGTCATGCCAAGCGCACCGCTCACACTGGAATCTTCACTTCCGTTGGCATGGATGCGCACATAGATGTCGCCCCCCTCTTCATATGCTTTCACTGCGCGTTCCGCATTGCTGATTGCCGTATCGTTATCTGTGCGGGTCATGACCACCCGATATCCCCTGTTCTCCAATTCCGTCTGCAATGCCAGTGAAATGTCCAGATTCAACTCATATTCCGGAATCTGCGTGAAAGAACCTGCAGTCCCCGTTGTTGCCTTTGCTTTCATCACCGTTGAACCCGGCGCGCTCGGTTCCTGCGCGCTCATATCCACCCACGATCCCTGATGCCCTGGGTCAATTGCCACAGTAAAACCATTCTCCTGCTTTTGTTCTGTCTCTGTCTCCGTTTCGGTCTGCTGCTCTGTCTCTATCTGGACACGCTCTGTCTCCGTCTGCGTTTCAGTTTCCGTTTCGGTTTCAATTTTTGTCTCGGTTTCCGTCTGTTGTTTTGCCGTCTCCGCCTCGGTCTGCCCTGCTGTCTTCTGGACTTTCTCTATTTTCTGGATTTCGGATTCCAGAGCTGCGATTTTCTGGTTCGCCTCTTCTATCTGCATAAAGCTTACAGCACATGCGCCCCCTGTCACGCACACGCACAAAATGCTGAGAACCAATGCCAGAATTTCAATCTTATTTTTCATAACGCTTCCTTCCTGCTATTTCTATTTGCACCTGTCTTTTTACACATTTCTACTGTTCCAGTTTATATCCCCCTTTTTGTATCGCTTCTTCCTTCTGCGACAAAAATGAAGCATTTTTCTTTTCATATTTGTTGAATACTTTATCTGAAAATTTTTTCGGGTCAATTTTCCCTGTGTACCACTCTTTACCGTTAAAATAGTCCCTTAATTCCTTCGAGTCAAATTTCCTTCCATGACGGGCATAAATCTCATTTTTCGCATAGTTAATCTCTTTTAAACTCAATCCTGCCACATCGGCGTCTGTTAAATACCTGGAATTGCTTTCCGGCAAAATATAATCATCGCTTTCCGGCTTCTCCTCTGTCTCACTTTCTGTCTCCCGAGGCTCTCCGTAAAGTTTCTTTACATCAATGAATACTTTGTTATCGTCTATCCAGATAGTTCCTGAGATATCCACTTCTACATTGTCGTACAGCAACAGTTCATCGCTGGTGATCACTCGGTGTTCGCCGAGATAAATATCCGAAACCGCCTCCATAAATACCCGTTCCCCGGAAGTACTGTCTGCATACACGGAAAGCGGCTCATTTAAGATCACAAGAGGTGTATCCATGTTTTTTGTATAATAAAGTTTCCCTGAAATAATGCTGGTCTTATTGCGGACTGCATCAATATCAGCCTCTATCACTTCGCTCTCTTCCAAAGTCTCAGTCTCTTCACTCTCCACGATACTTTCACTCTCCAGCTTTGCAGCCCTGGTCACAGGCTGCTCTGTATCCGTCCCACTCCCAAACAAGCTGTCCTTAAAAAGAAAAAGAATCAATGCCGCTATAATAATGACTGCCGCACATCCAACAATTAAAGCCACAACTTTCGTATTTTCTCCTTTATCCTGATAAGTAGGCTGCTGCCAGGAATTCTGTTCATTCCCCTGCCACGGGCTTCCTGTCTGGTTCGGCTGGCTGTTTCCCTGCCACGGGCTTCCTTCCTGCCTGAGATTTCCGCCAGAAAATACCGGTTCTCCGCACGAACCACAGAACTTTTCTTCTCCCTCCAGAGGCTTTCCGCACCTCCTGCATACGTTTCCCCTAAAAGAATCACGCTGGCACACAGTTCCACAATTTCCGCAGAACACTGCGTCATCCGGCATCAAAGCGCCACATTTACTGCATATCTGTCCCATCTTCTTCTCCTTTAAACACTACAGGAGACGCTTCCTTTCCACTCCGAAAACGTCTCCTTGCATCCTCCCTGACTATAGTACCATTGTGATGATATCGCCAAAAACGTAGCCCAGAATAAGGCATACGACAGCCAAACATATTTTTTCCACAAGGAATGCATACAATTTCCTGTCCTCACTGCACTCCACCGCAGAAACATATAAATGGTGTTCTACATAAGCGGACATCATCATGAAAATCACTGCTGCCACCAATGCTACTTTCGCGCTGACTAACGAAACCAATCCCATAATGGCTACACCAATGGAATGGTACAGCGCACGCACGCCAATCAGAGACAGCATCATCCTGATATTCGAAACTCCCCCGAAAGCTACCGTAATCCCATGCATAAGCATTGCTTCCAGAAAATCTACTCCAACAGTAAGAATAATTATCATAACAGTCATCTTAAAATATGGAACTTCAATATAACTGCCCCATGCACCCAGACTGCTTTTTATCTTTAGCACCGCCAAAAACATAATAAGAATCACAAGTACACACTTAGCTATGATAAACTCTGTCCCGACTGCACTGCTGCCGCTGCGCATGAGTTCCCGCCCACGGGTAATCGGCGCCTTAAGTACCGGAAGTATCTCGGCAAACATGTTCTTTGTTCCTGAGACAAACTTCTGTGTCTTATGATTGATCCATTCCATTTCCGGACTGCGACCCTGCTGATAGCCTCCGTTTCCTCCCGGCTGCCCCTGCTGGTAATAGCCGTTTCCTCCCGGCTGGCCCTGCTGGTAGTAACCATTTCCTCCCGGCTGCCCCTGCTGGTAGTAACCATTTCCTCCCGGCTGGCCCTGCTGATAATAGCCGTTTCCTCCCGGCTGGCTTTGCTGATAGTAACCATTTCCTCCCGGCTGGCTTTGCTGATAGTAACCATTTCCTCCCGGCTGGCCCTGCTGATAATAACCGTTTCCTCCCGGCTGGCTTTGCTGATAATAGCCGTTTCCTCCCGGCTGGTCTTGCTGATAACCGCCGTTCACGCTTTGCTGCGGCTGACTTTGCCGGTTGCCGGCGTTTACATCCTGTGGATGGCTGCCCCCCTCACTCTGCTGCGGCTTCTGCAGCTGCACTCCTTTCTCTGCTCCCGCATTTGCCCGACAGGAACAAACTTCACCTTCCTCTAATGCTTTCCCACAATATATACAAAATTTCGCCATAACCTCTCTCCTTTCATCCCTCTTCGACAATTAATTTTGTAAAATATATAAATACATACTAAAATAAAACAAAGGCTTTGTCAATAAAACGCAATTTAAAATCCGAACTGCTGGTAACAGTTCAGCCTTCGGCTTCACTGTTACGGAATCCAGCCCATTTAAAGTTTGCTTTCGCAAAGGACTGAATTCTCTGGCTAAATTTACGCATTCTCACGGACTTTGCAGCAGGTGCAAAGTCCTGGGCTGAACTGTTACAACTGCTGCTTACTCGAGATAACTGTCTATCAGCAGCTTCACCAAATCCTTACATTTCACACACTGCACTCCTACCCGCAGTTTTTCCTGAACTTCTTCAAAAGTTCTTGCCCCCTCTTTCACTGCTTTTTCTATCTGCGCCGCTGTCGTTCCGTTGCAGGCGCAGACGATATGGTTACCGTTCATCTCCCGGTTCTCTCCTTTCTCCTCCGTCCAGCTCAAACCAAAATTCTACGCCATTGTCATAATTTATGACGCCGCATTCCTGATTCATGGAATCCATCACTGCTTTCACAATCGACAACCCTATGCCGCTGCCGCCGTATTCCCTGGTTCTCGCTTTATCTACTTTATAGAACTTAATCCAAATCTTATCCAAATCTTCTTCCGGTATCGGTTTTCCTGTATTAAAGACAGACACGCGGACTTTTCCGTTCTCCTTCCGCACTTTGACATCAATTACTTTGTCAAAATCCACATGGTTAACCGCATTGCTGATATAGTTTGTTATCACTTCTTCTATCTTAAACTCATCCGCCCACACATAAACCGCCCCCGGCTCGTCAAAAATCATTCTTGCCCCTTTCTGCTGCGCCAGAATTTGGGCGGACTGAATAACTCCCCGTATCAGGGACGTAAGCTCAAAACGTTCCATCACCACCGCGTCATTCCCAAATTCCAGCTGATTCAAGGTCAGAAGCTTCTTGACCATCGTATTCATTTTCTTTGATTCATCCATGATAACGTCACAGTAAAATTCCCTGCTCTCATCGTCGTCATTGATACATTCTTTTAGCCCCTCCGCATAACCCTGGATTAAGGCAATCGGCGTTTTCAGCTCATGCGATACATTGGAAAGAAACTCTTTCCTCATTTCATCAATCTGCGTTTTCTGCTCAATGTCCCGCTGCAGCTCGTTATTTGCCGTTTTTAGTTCTGATATGGTGCGCTCCAGCGTCTCCGACATCTGATTGAAATGCTCCCCAAGCTGGCCAATCTCATTTTTTCCTCCGCTGGTATATTTTGCATCAAACTCAAGATTTGCCATCCGTTTTGAAAGGTCTGCCAATTCCAGAATGGGGTCTGTAATCTTTTTGGAAATCCACCAGATTAGAAGGACACTGAGCGTAAGCGCCGCCAGGCTGAAATATCCCAGGAATTCATTTGATATTTTGGCATTTTCACGGATACTTTCAATTGGGATTGCCATAGCAAAATAACATCCTGTATTCAACGTGCCCCATATTTCCAGGCTGTCCGTATTGCTGATGACGTCTTTCGTCCGCTGCAGCACGTATGCATCCTTCTTCTGAAGTACCTTAATCTCCAAATCTTCCATTCCAAAAAAATCACCGCCCTGTATATAGATCCAGAGCCTTGCCGCATACCTCTCAAGTTTCCGCGTCCCGTCATGAAGCCCTATGACTTCATCAAAATTCTCATCCAGGATAACAAAATTCACAATATTGTTTGCTTCCCGTATTTCATTCAGCTTCGCCAGCAGCATATCGCTTTCATATTCCGACGCTTCTTCCACCTGATTAATCACACAATATGCGTCCACCAGCGTGTTTTTTTTCTTCATCATATAATAGCTTTCCAGAAATATGTTGTTGACCGCCCAGTTTCCAATCAGCGTCAGCAGCATAATCCCTATAAAAAGCAACGCCATTTCTTTCTTTATCGAATGTTTCATCCTTTGTCACCCCGGCGTACTTTGGCTTTCTACTTCAAATTTATATCCCATTCCCCAAATTGTACGGATATAATTTCCTTTTTCTCCAAGCTTGTTCCTCAGTTTCTTCACATGCGTATCAATCGTTCGCGCATCACCGAAATAATCATAGTTCCACACGCTGTTCAAAATCTTTTCCCTGGATAGCGCCAGTCCCTGATTCTCCACAAAATATGTCAGTAACTCAAATTCTTTAAAGCTTAGCTCTATATACTTTCCATCCACTGTTACCTGATGCGCCGCTTTGTCAATTTCAATACCTCCGGCTCTCAGAGTGTCATCTGCTGAAATCGCGTTTGTCCTGCGCAGGATAGCTTCTACTCTCGCCACCAAAATCTTTGGGCTGAAAGGCTTAGAGATATATTCATCCACTCCCAGCTCAAACCCCAGCAATTCATCCTGTTCATCCGCACGCGCCGTCAGCATGATAATCGGCACTTTTGAATAAGAGCGGATTTCCCGGCACACTTCCCATCCATCCATCTTGGGCATCATCACATCCAGGATAACCAAATCAATATTTTTATGCTCAAAAAACAAGTCGATCGCTTCTACACCATTTTCCGCTTCTACCACTTCAAAGTTCTTCTTTACCAGAAAGTCTTTTACCAGCTTCCTCATCCTGCTCTCATCGTCTACTACCATTACTTTCAGCCGCTGTTCCATACATACACCTCACCTGTAATTATTTGTCTCATCTGCAGTTTGGACTATATATCGGCCCTGCAGTTTCAAACGCCAACCTGTTTTTCGACAGTATAGCAGATAATTATGTTAGTTCTGTGAATACGCCTATTTTTTCACGGATACTCTGCATCTGTTCATCTGTCTGTGCAATCGTCTCTGCACACTGCTTCAGCTCCACACCAATCTCCTCTGCATTTTCAAGTCCCTCCAAATCCTTCTTATATCGGAGCTGATGTTCCAGGCTCGCCCAAAAATCCATCGCTACCGTGCGTATCTGGACTTCCACACGCATCATCCGTTTCTCCTCCAGAAAAAATACCGGAATTTCTATTATCATATGCAGGCTTCGGTATCCGTTTGGCTTCGGACTGCGGATATAATCTTTCACTTTAAGAAGACGGATGTCATCCTGCTTTGCCAGCCAGCGGGCGATATCATAAATATCATCTATGAAATAGCACACTACACGGATACCCGCCACATCATTCAAATGTTCCGTCATGGATTCTATGGAAATTTCATAGCCCTTACTCCTCATTTTTTTCAAAATGCTGACAGGCCTTTTCAGCCTTGTCTTAATATGTTTAATCGGATTCCTGTTATATCGGACAGAAAGCTCCTCATTCAAAACCTCCAGCTTTGTCCGTACTTCCCGAATCGCACAGTCGTACATCATCATCTCTTCTTCAAAGTGCTTTGCACTGCCAAACAGAACTTCTGCCTTTTCCGGCAGAACCCTTTCATTAATAAAATTCCTTACCCGTTCCATCGCATCCTCCATGTTCTCTTCCGTATAAAAAGAAAGCGGGCTTTTCCGGCCCGCTCTCCCGCTATTCTGTTTCACTTGTGTAAGCCCGGACTTTAATATGGATGAAAATTCCCGTCCGAATCAGTCACGCCTTTATCGCCAAAAACATACGTTTTCCCGTCATCACCAACCCAGTTTCCATTTCCATCATTCCTTGCCTTAATATAATTCCCATTTTTATCATAAAAATCATAATAATCTGCTTCCCCATCTGTACCGGAAGAACTATTTGAATCTGATGCACTCCCGTTTCCTCCCGTGCGGAACTCCGGCGGATCATAATAATATTGATTCCCTTCATAATCCTCTACGCCATTTTCATAGAACATATACGCCCTGCCGTTTTTGTCTACCCAAACGCCGTCCGGATTCTGTGTCACATAAATGGTATTTCCAGGCTCGTCAAAGAAATATCTTTCTTCGTCCGAAGCGCTGCTGTTCCCCTCGGAACTGCCCTCCGGTGCAGAACTTTCTTCTGGCGCATTGCCGCTTTCCTCCGTATCCGGTTCAGCCGTCAGTGGATTTTTCAATACCAGGAAACTCTTTACGGATTCCTGCACTGACGCCAGCAAAGCCATATCTTCTTTCTTTACGTTTCCTGAGACTTGATATCCTCGTTCACTCACCGCCGATACTGTGGTCACTGTGTAGGAATTCCCATCTGCCGGCTCCTTATATCTCAATGAGTACGAGCACTGTTTAATTCCTGTTGATTTATCAAAACTGTAATTGCTGATTTCCAGATTATCCGTGTTCATCCCCAGCTTTTTCAATCTGGCCGCAAGTTTCTTCTCGGTGGAGGCAAACGCCAATTTCCCCACCGCCTTCTTACTGTCGGCATAATCTATCGTAATCTCACCTTCACCCTCTGAGACAAATGAGAGCTTTCCTTCGCTGTCCAGCGTATTCTGCCATTTCGAATCAGGCAAAATAATCGATACGCTTCCGTCAGATGAAGTGTATGTCACTTTTTCTAAAATATCCTGCGTCTCTGATGACGTCTGCGGCATATTTTCTGTCGCGCCGTCCGTGTTCTTTTCCTGACTGTCGCATCCCATGACTGCCATCATCACCACTCCCGCAAGAACCAATAGCTTTACATATTTTTTCCTACCCTGCATACAATCCCCTTTCTCTATGAATTCATACTTCGTTTTTATTATTGTATAACGATAGCGTAATTATTTCAACTTCTATTTGTGAAATATTTCTGAAAAAACTCCGGATTCTTTCACTTCCGGATAAAAAGCCGACAAGAAAACTTTCTTTTTCTATTCATTTTTTTGCTTGCACTTTCCAAAAAGTAATGATACAATATGCCCAAAATTTGAGGAGGATAGATTATGAACATTAAGTTGATGAATGTTAAAAATGTAGAAAAACTGTTTGAAACTGTAAATAAATGCAACGGAAAGGTTGAACTGGTGGGTGATGACATCCAGTTAAATCTGAAATCCAAGCTTTCACAATATTTTTCACTTGCGAAACTGTTTTCCGATGGTGAGATTCCCGAACTGGAACTCGTAACAACTGACCCGGATGACAATGCTCTGCTTATGAGATTCATGATGGATAACAATTCAGAAATGTAAATACAAGAGCCAGACGCTCCGTACGGCGTTTGGCTCTTTTTCACAAAGGAAGGAAAATCTATGAAAAAAGACGGCTACTACTCCTCCGGTGAATTTGCCCGAATGGCTCATGTCACCCTGCGTACCATCCGGTACTATGATAAACACGACATCTTAAAGCCTTCCCTTGTCACCAAATCCGGAGCACGCTTTTACACAGATGAAGATTTTGCCAGATTACAGCAGATTCTCCTGCTCAAATTCCTGGGATTCCCCCTGGATGATATTCGTGAAATGACCATTGACGACACCGATTATCATTTTATGCTGAATGCGCTAAACATTCAATTAAAACTGGTGCAGGATCGCATCGAACAGATGCAGCTTGTAGAAAAAGCGATTCAGGACACTTCGGCAGCCATCCGTTCTGAGCACTCTATTGACTGGAGCAAAATGCTGAATCTCATTCATCTGACTGAAATGGAAAAAAGCCTAAAAAACCAATACCAGAACGCCTCCAACATCTCTTCCCGCATCAATCTGCACAAACGCTACTCCACGAACCCGTACGGCTGGTTTCCCTGGATTTATGAGCAATGCCAAATCCACTCCGGAATGCGGATTCTGGAAATAGGCTGCGGGGATGGGACGCTATGGAAAAGCAGCCTGTCTAAAATACCTGCGGATGCAGATATCACCTTGTCTGATATTTCCGACGGAATGCTCCGGGATGCCCGGCGTACCCTTAGCGCTGAAGATTCTCTTTTTTCCTTTGACGCTTTTGACTGCCACCATATCCCATATCCCACAGACAGTTTTCATCTGGTAATCGCCAACCACCTGCTGTTCTACTGTGAAGATATTCCTCAAGTATGCCACGAAGTGCGGCGTGTCCTAAAGCCCGGTGGAAAATTCCTATGCAGCACCTACGGAAAATCCCATATGCAGGAAGTGAACCGCCTGGTACAAGACTTTGACAAACGAATCGTTCTCTCCGCTGATAAGCTCTATGAACGATTTGGCAGAGAAAACGGCCGGGATATTCTGGCGCCTTATTTCTCCAAAGTCTCCTGGCGCTCCTATGAAGATTCTCTGCTTGTTTCCGAACCGGAACCGCTGATTTCCTATATTCTCTCCTGTCATGGCAACCAGAACCACTATATCTTAGACCGCTACACAGAATTCCGCAGCTTTGTAAAAAAGAAAACTGCCGGAGGATTTCACATCTCCAAAGATGCGGGGGTATTCCTGGCTGAAAACATCATCTCTGCTTAAACAAAAACTGTCCATCTCCTATTTCACCATGTCTAAAAAGTATTGGTGTACCCTAACATCTTTCGTTAACTCTGGGTGGAAAGCACACGCAAGTTGTCTCCCCTGTCTGGCAGCCACAATTTTCCCGCCTGTTTCAGCCAAGACTTCTGCCGAACCTGAGACTTCTGCGATATAGGGCGCCCGGATGAAGGTCATGGGGATCTTGCCTATCCCTTTAAATGTCTGTTCTGTAGAAAAGCTGCCTAACTGCCGCCCATATGCATTCCGCTTTACGCGAATATCCATAGTGCCCAGGCAGGAAATACCACCTTCCACACTTTTCGCCAGGAGGATTAAACCGGCGCATGTGCCAAACACGGGCATCCCGTCTGCGATTTTCCTGCGGAGCGGCTCACAAAGCTCCATGTCCCGGAGCAGCCTGCCCATAACCGTACTCTCTCCTCCCGGGAGAATCACTCCGTCAAACCCTCTTTCCAAATCTTTTTTCTGCCGGATTTCAAAATGTTCTGCACCAAGTGCATCCAGCATCTGCCCATGCTCTGCAAACGCACCCTGCAGCGCCAGGATTGCTATCTTCATTTTACTGTCCCCGTTCTTCCATAATCAGCCGGATTTCCTGTTCGTTAATTCCCACCATCGCTTCACCCAAATCTTCCGACAACTCCGCAAGCAGCTTTGCATCTGTATAGTTTGTCACTGCTTTTACAATCGCTGCCGCACGCTTTTTGGGGTTTCCTGATTTGAAAATACCTGAACCTACAAACACCCCTTCTGCGCCGAGCTGCATCATAAGCGCCGCATCCGCAGGAGTCGCTACGCCGCCTGCTGCAAAGTTTACCACCGGAAGTTTCCCATTTTCATGCACATACTCCAGTAAGTCCATAGGCACCTGAAGCTGCTTTGCCGCCTCAAACAACTCATCCTCCCGAAGATTCTGCACTCTTCGGATTTCCGCGTTCATGCTCCGCATATGGCGCACCGCCTGCACCACATCCCCAGTTCCCGGCTCTCCTTTTGTCCGAATCATGGAGGCCCCTTCTGCAATGCGGCGGAGCGCCTCTCCTAAATCCCGGGCGCCGCACACAAACGGCACTTTAAAATCCGACTTCCTGATGTGGTGTTTATCATCTGCCGGAGAGAGCACCTCACTCTCATCAATGTAATCTATCTCTATCGCTTCCAAAATCTGTGCCTCTGCAAAATGCCCAATCCGGCATTTTGCCATAACTGGAATGGAAACTGCCTCCTGGATACCCCGAATCATTTTTGGGTCACTCATCCTGGAAACTCCGCCAGCCGCGCGGATATCTGCCGGAATCCGTTCGAGCGCCATGACCGCACACGCCCCTGCTTCCTCTGCAATTTTTGCCTGTTCAGGGGTAGTCACATCCATAATGACACCGCCCTTTAACATCTGTGCCAGCTGTTTGTTTAATTCATATCTGTTCTCTTCCATAATATCCTGCCTTTCTTTTGTTTTTCTATGGTTTCTTTCCTCCATAACTCCAGTATACACAGGATTGGACTTTTGAAAATATCCAATTTTTATTTTTTAGACCAGTCCAGTTTTCACTTTCCTCAAAAGTACAAGTCAGTCTTTCCGGAAACGTTTTGTAAAGGACTTTTTAATCAAGTTCACAGAAAATTTACATTTCAGAGCAAAGTTATAGAGCCAGAAACCTGTTTTTAGATTCCCGGCTCTATAACTTTGCCTATGCGCTTCTATCAGCTTTCAGTTGTTTGACTTCCTCAAGAGAAAGTCCTGAAATATTAACAATTTCCTCTAAAGCATATTTGCCAGCCGACAACATACGGAGTGCAACTTCTTTCATTCCCTCTTTCAATGTCTGATTCCTCATATCTTCCATAGCCCGGCACATAATCTCGATTCCCTCCTTGCTCTCTTTGAAAAATTTCACCCTATCTGCCAGTGTCCCATAGTACATATCCGCTGCGTCTGTACAGGAGAAGTCATGCATTAACTTCCCGATTGGTGTATCTCCACGGTAAGCGCCATTTACATACAGTATGTGCGAACCGTCCTCAAATCTTTCCCCGGTTCCTAAAAAGCACCGTTCAATCGGATAGAGCGGCTGCCCTTTTCCCATTACGTCATTCTCTGTGATAAAGATTACCCACGTTTCCGGCAGCTTGTCGAAGTCCTCGCCTTTTTTCAAAAGGTTTGCGTCCATCATGCTGCTGTTGTACCTTGCCCTTTTTCTCCCGGCTCCTTTGTCGGAGCGCTGTACTTCCACATTCAATTTTGCCCCTGTGCTGTCCGTAGCCAGGATATCCAGCCTCACCGAACGGTTCAGCAAGTTCTCCACAAATACCTGGGTTCGGACGTCCAGCACCTTTAAATCCGGCTTTTCCAGCACAATCTGCAATACCAGTTCTATGCTTGCCGTATCTCCCTCAAAACACTTTGTGAGGAAATCATCATCAAGCAGGCGAAAGCCTCTTAGCCTCTGTAAATCTTCCTGATGTTTCTGGTCTATCTGTTCCGTCACTGTCAATCTTCCCACCTGCTTTCCCTTCTGTTTTCGTATCTCCATACTACCATAAACCTCCCGATTTTACAAGCACATGGCTATTTGTGTAGTATATCCATTACTTTCTGGTCAAACAATTCACATATGATATATCGAAAATTTTTTAATTTTCCTGCAACTGGTTGATATTAACGGTCTGGTAGTATAAAATAACTATAAATGAGCAAATTTAAAAAATTGCACAATAAGCCTATGCCACTAAAGCTTT
>SRZB01000032.1 GCA_004793585.1 Hominisplanchenecus murintestinalis
CTAAAGTATTGATTTTTCAAGGTTCAGCACACCAATCGGTGTGGGAAGTTTGAGTAAAGTAGTAAAACAGATTTTGTTTTACTATCACCATATTGCAATTCAGTGAGGCATGTTTTTTTATAATATGTTTTTATAGCGTTATCCAGATAATCTGAAAAAGCATTTTTACTCATAGAATATGAATTCTCATACAAATCTGAAATACTAAGAATTTTTACATATAAAACAAATCC
The DNA here is from genome assembly GCA_004793585.1 of Hominisplanchenecus murintestinalis. Classification (GTDB taxonomy): domain Bacteria; phylum Bacillota; class Clostridia; order Lachnospirales; family Lachnospiraceae; genus Hominisplanchenecus_A; species Hominisplanchenecus_A murintestinalis. Next base: position 234 of record SRZB01000032.1, read on the forward strand.
GATTTTATGATACCATTCTCGCTTTTTAAACCATTCATCAAACCGTTGATAATGGTCTTTAACTTCCTTCCAATTAAGGTTAAGATTCTCCTGATCATGTTTCTGCATCCTATTATTAAAAAATCTAAACGTCGCATAAGAATCTGCTTTTTGTTCCCCAGACATAAGATCAAAAATCAATTCAATACGATTATCTTGTTTTTGGACATCACTAAGAAAATACCAAAGTCTATCATCTTGAAGTCCGTTTTCAATAGTATCCCATTCTGCCGCAATTTCAAATTGTCGCTGGCGAATTCTATCTGCATCTTCTTTTCCATAATTTGAACTATTCAAAAACAACGCTTTTATAAGTTCAGAATTCGTCAAACTAATTTTTCCAATATTAAGCCTTGAAAAGACAGGTATTGTATCTAATTCAGATGTTTCATACCATATAAACCTTGTATTAAATTTTATTTTCGATCTAAATGCGCCCTTATCAAAATCTTGGTCTTTTTTTTCAAACCACTCCTCAATTGTTTTGTATGCCCTGCTAATATAATAAAAATCTATATTTGTATCGTTAAGTTCTTGAGGCTTTTTTAAGAAGTCTTTTGTCCCTTTCCTAGTTTCATAATCAATTTCAAAAAGTAAATCCCTTTTATTCTCAACAAAATCCTGATTTAGATAAAAAAGAATAAGGTATACAGTTGTTAATCGTTGCTGACCATCAATTAATTCATAATCATCACTCAACCTCTTTTTCACAACAAGTGGTTGAAGGCAGTACCATGTCTTTTCGTCACTATTAGGAATTTCCCTTGGTCTAAAATCATCAATATCATTCAACAAATCTGATACTTCTTGTTCTGTCCATCGATACCCTCTTTGATATGCTGGAACAAAAAAGGAACACTGGCATAAATTATTTACGGTTTTTAAACACAGATTATTTTCCATACATATTTCCTCATCTTTTCATCAAAATTTTTGTAGCTTAATTTATAACAAATCTTCTCGCTTTAGATAATTTTATAATGCTTCAACGCATCCTTTATCGCTTCCACTTTCTCTGCTGTCGGATGTTTCCTCGGCTGTTTCAATTCCTCTACCGCATTAGGGGCATCATACATCGGCAATCCTAACTCCCTTTTTACCTCTGCGATATATGCGGTATGTACTTTGAAGCCATACTTCGCTTCTATGTATTCCTTAATCATCTTATATGTAACTCGCTCTTTCGGCTTGTATGCTGCGGCTCTCTTGGCAATATTATCAAGCGGCACTTTGCCCTCACCCTCACCAAACTCCACTTTTACGTTGATTACGCTGTCGGGTTTTTTGTGGGAAAGCATTACTACCGTCTCCACATGAGTACCAAATTAGAACATATCCCCACAAAATTGCGGAAATATAGGCAATATTTATACAGTAGTAATACCGTTCGTGCAACCTATTTCCCACAAAATGTCCTCTAATTTATACTTTCCACCGCAAAATCTTTTCTGTTAAAAAATATCAACTATATTTATTCAAATTCAATGTCCTCATTGACTTTTTTATTAATATCAACTCTTGTCTGAACATCAATTTTATTAACTAACCAACCATTCAGAGTACAATTCTTAATAAATTCATCTATTCTATTGACACCATTGATTTCTTTTAATGTAACTACAACGCCAAAGCGAATCCCCATTCCATCTTTAGGATCTAAGCGGTTATTTGTTTTTATTTCCATTCCCCAATTTTTATTTTTATAAGATTTCTTAGGTTTCATTCTGTTTTTTGGTCTTTCTGCAACATATTTTACATTATCCCATTTTCTAAATCTTTCTCTTGCTTCGCCCTCCAAAAGAAAAAATCTTTCATTATCTAATATTACATCTTGATTCTGTTTATCGCCCTTAATATCCTCTATCTTCCCTTTATTATTGATTCTACCAAAATGTAAATTAAGTTCTGTATTTGTATAATCAACACCTTGTGTTCTATCACACATAGGAAAATAGCACATCGTTGCCCTTGCAATATAAGGGTATTTGTCATCTTTAATTGGAACTGGAAAATAATAATTATATGTATTCCATTTTTCACTCACATCATATACCAGAAATTTAATTTCATCTTCTTTTGTATGAACAATATCATCTATTTTAATAGGTACTATACCATGTCCATATAAAGCAACCTCTTCTGGTGTCGGCTTTTCATTCCAATCTCTTGCAGCATCAATAAGCATCGCTTTTGCAACTTCTCTATTCAATCCCAAAATATCAATCAAGTATGACAATTTTCGGGCAATCCAAGGAGCCGCAAATGAAGTACCAGCAACATTTGCTTCTCCTAATGGTTCACAAACCTTAATATATTTTTCTTCACTCCCACCATAATAACTAACATCTGGTTTTGCAAAAAAGGATAATGCCAATCCTCTTCTTGCATACTTAGTTGACAAACCATTTTGAGTCACTGCATTAACTACCATACTGTTTATTGAATCAGCAGGCGAGCCTATTTTCTCAATATCAGCACTAGGCTTATTCGTCCCTGCAACAACAAAAATAACATCATTTTCATATTGGATTTTATCTAATACAGCAGCCTCTGCAGAAATAAAATTGTCATTAACTTCTTGATTACTTCCGAGCGAAATATTCCAAACCTTTATATCTTTATTATTTGCAATAATCTCTTTTATTTGTTTTGTAATAGTAAAAGAAGAAAATTTTGAACCTATCGCAACACCAAAATGGCGTACCCTAAATCTGCCACACCCGTCATCAAGCCAAGGATTTAATCTTGCGCCATCTACAATAATAGAATCCACCGCTGTACCATGACGATAATCATCTGGATTTTTAGGAAGATTATCGTCAATCATATCATGATACTCTACCCATTCGCCAAAATAAACACGTTTATCAAATAACGTATCAATCACGCCAATAGTTGGCTCAATAGTTGGAGAAGGCATATATAGAGTCCCTTGCTGATATTCCTGAATGAAGTCTTCTGGAGACAATTCTGATAAATCCTCTGTTGCCATAGAAACAAGATATGGAGCTTTCTCAAATAAAATCTGTAATTGATTTTCATCTAAAAATACTGTCTGATTATCTAATATTCTACTTTTTAAAATGTCGATTCCAATATTTTTGAATAACATTTTTGTATCTGTATGCGTATTATACAATGTTATGATACTTTGTTTTAATTGGCGTGTCGCCATTTCCACTTCAAAATCTTCAATATATGAAACGTCTGCGACTACCTGTTTAAACGTAGATTTAGCTATTGAAAATCGAGAAAATGGTATTTTATCCATTGTTTTTTTATCTTCAAAAGTAACTTTATCTATTCCATTTTGAAACTTCTCTTTGATTATATCACTTGTTCTTAAAAGTAGTTCTATACTTTCATCCAAATCTTCCATATCAAGAAAGTACGTAATAATATGTTTCGTTTTTTCTTTGTTAAATTTAGCGCCTACAATAGCGTAATTAGAATCTTTTCCTTTAAACAATCCTGCAATTCGATTACTCTTTGCAACTATTTTATTATAATGAACACTAATCAATATCCCCTCAAAAGGTTTTCTTTCTTGTTTCCAAAATTCTTTGATTTGACCTATTCTTTCTACCAATCTAAGCAACTGTTCTCTTGTTACTATTTTTTTGCTATTCATAGACGCTCCACCGCCGCCACCAGTTTTTGAGGCTTGAACAAACCGCTTTCCTTTTAATTCCAGTACATTATTCATTAATTTCTTCCTCCTTACTTAATTTTCTGGATACAGTGCTTTTAGATTCTCCCTTGAGCTTTTCTATTTCTCTGACCGTAAATCCTTGTGTATGAAGTTGTTCTATATCTATTTCTTCTAAATTACCTATCAAATAATTATAAAGCCTTCTCAAATAATCATATTCTATATTTACATCGCTGAATGCTAAAGACGTTTTTATAATATTCTTCAATTCCCCTGGATAAGGCAAATCAGACGATACCCTCAATATTTTCTTAAACAATCTGGTATCTTTAGGAATGCCTTTAAAATTTTTAATAAAAGATATAAAATAATACTCTGCAACTTCCAATAAATCTTCTTTGCTATATCTATTAAAATTAATTATTGCATCAAAACGTCTAATTAGAGCTTTATCAAAATTGGAATACAAATTTGTTGTCGCAATAATTACTATTTCCTTGTTCAAATCAGTTAATCTATCAAGCTCTCTCAATATAGTTGAAGTAACCCGCCCCATTTCTCGTACATCATTCCTATTAACTCTATCTAAGGCAATCACATCTATTTCATCGAATAAAATAACAATTTTATTTGAATATGGAATCATATTTATCTCAGTAAAAACACTGGCAATATTTTTATTAGTTTGACCTAGTTTACTATCAATTAAATGCTCAAAGTCAACACAATATAATGTTCTGCCAAGCAACCTTGCTATATGTTTCGCAGCTTCTGTTTTTCCACTACCTGGCAGTCCTTCAAGCAAAAATTTATTTATCCCTATATTATGATTAACTGCATTAATAATACCTTTTATATCATTAGATATTGCTACCGGCAAATTCAATGGTTGCAGTTCTCTAATATCTATCTGTTTTAAAAATTCACTTTCAAAATCACTAGCCTGTGGAACATACAAGTTAGATTCTGCTATTAACCCCATTATATATTCAGCCAGCTGATAATCACCAATAGCATCAAAATATTTCGCTATGCTTACTGCCTCATTTCTAAATGCATTCTCATTTTTTTCAACATGATATTTTATTAAGTTTAATATATTTTGTTTTTTCACAAGAGCGCACCTCCAATTACTTTTTTATATTATATCATATATCGGGACAAAATAATACTGTTTTGGGACAAAAAATAAATTTATACTAACTGAACTAAAAAAGCCGCCTGTACAACATCAGACGACTATATTAGTTAAATTATCTCAAAATGTTTCAAAGCATCCTTTATCGCTTCCATTTTCTCCGCCGTCGGATGTTTCCTCGGCTGTTTCAATTCCTCTACCGCATTAGGGGCATCATACATCGGCAATCCTAACTCCCTCTTTACCTCTGCGATATATGCGGTATGTACTTTGAAGCCATACTTCGCTTCTATGTACTCCTTAATCATCTTATATGTAACTCGCTCTTTCGGTTTGTACGCTTCGGCTCTCTTGGCAATATTATCAAGCGGCACTTTTCCCTCACCCTCGCCAAACTCGACTTTTACGTTGATTACGCTGTCGGGTTTTTTGTGGGAAAGCATTACAACCGTCTCCACATGGCACGATACGTCCTGATTGATGTCAGTTTTGGGGAACCGATCCAGACTAATGTGGACTGTAGCAAAATATCTCCGTTTGTTTGCGGAAACATATCAACAAATTCTGTAGCAAAAAATTATGGACGTAACTCGCTATCCATATCACAGCCTGAACCTCGCCCGTCCACGGAAAAAGTTCAACTTTTTTATTCGTTTCTACTATTATAGTGATTCCAACATAAAAGTCAAATTTTGCGTGAAACCGCCATCGCCTCAACCTTGTCCGTTCTTCCTACAAAGAACAGGTCAACGGCTATTTTTCGCCCCGACTGATGGCTCAACTTCCATGCACTCGACCTTATCATACCTGAAAATCCAGCATTGAAAGAGAGAACCGATCCTATTACTTCTTCGCATTCTCTTCCAATTCCAGCATGTATTTATCAAAGTCAGACATGAACAATCTGTCCTGAATAACACGATACTTTTCAAATTCAGTCTCCGCTTTTGCCTTTGCAATCTCTGCTGTAATCTTACCTGCATCCTGAAGGACCTCTCTGTCATCTGCCATCAGGAATAAATCCAGACGCTTTGCCCAATCCTCCATTGTCATCGGAATGTGACGTTCAGCACGATCCTCTGCCAGATCCAGATACGCCGAAACAATACGCTCTAATGAACGCATTTCCTGCTCTGAAAGATAATTCTTCGCAACACTCACATCACTTTTTACAATCTTTCCTTCCGGTGCTGCCGCCCATGTAGTTAATCCCATATGTGGCTTGCCTGCATCTGCTCGCTCATAAATTAACTCTGCTGCCGTATGTCCGTGAACTGCATAATGCATTTTATTCTGCACCTTGGCAAAAAACTGCTTGGTCGTTTTTGCTGTGCGGTCGTAATCAAGAGCTGTAGCATAGATGTCTGTTATCTTCTGATAAAACCTACGCTCAGATAAACGGATCTCGCGAATCTGCTCAAGCAAACGGTCAAAGTACTCTGTTGTGAGCACGGAACCACCGTTTTTCAGACGCTCATCATCCATAACCCATCCTTTGATGGTATAGTCCTTTACAATGCCATTGGCCCACTTACGAAACTGCACTGCTCGCTCATTATTTACCTTAAATCCAACTGCAATAATCATTTGAAGATTATAGTGTTTTGTATCACGAGTAACCTGACGTGAACCTTCGGTTTGAACTATCCGGAATTTCCGGACAGTTGCCTCTTCCTCAAGTTCTGAGTCGGAATAAATCTTCTTAATATGTTCATTGATTGTACGAACATCTACGTCATATAGTGTGGCCATCATCTTCTGCGTCAGCCATATATTCTCATCCTCATAGCGCATCTCAATACTGTCCTGCTGATCGCCTACAGAAGCGACATAGGTCAAATATTCTGCAGCGCTGGAACGGATGGTTATTTCATCTTTTTTCTTTTTCAAATAGGAATCCTCCTTTAACGTTCCCAGATCATTATTCTGCCTGTGCATCATAGGATTGCTTCACAATTTCCATAATTTGATCTAATTCATCCTGATGCTCCATAAACAATTCTACATCACCATTTCCCCAACGACCTAAACCTGTAATATCCTTGCAGATACCGTTAGGATCATTAATCTCTGAAAACTTCATATTAATCGAAATACGCAATCTTTGTTTCTGGAAGACAATATCAACAAAATTAGTATCCAGCTTATAAGCAACATACAACTTTTTATATTCCTTCTTCACCGCTGGAGATAAGTTCATAATACGCTTATCCAAAGACTCAAACAGCATTCTTGTAAAAGCATTAACATCATATGATTCTAAGGAATACTTCTGCACTGTTTTTTCTTCTGCTTGATATGGTGCTAGTTCTGCAGCTGTTAAAGTTGGATATGGCCAAATAGTTTCTGCTTTCTTTGCTAATTCATTTGCTCTCTCTTGGATGTGTTTCTCATTCCATTCATTCTGCAAAACCACATATTTATTAAGCCTAAGTGCACTTTCCTTAAATCCACCTGGCATATCCATCTTATCCAAGAAAGGCCTGTCACTCATCTCGGAATTATATGCAGTCAAAGTAAGATTGCCAATTGTATGTAAATATTTTTTCTGGACCTCCTGCCACTCAGGGCCAAGATCAGTTTGCCACTCCAAAGAAAGGTTTTTGTTTTGCGGCATAATATGCTCAATGGTGTAATTTTCTATAGTAATTGGAGCCTTGTTTTCAAAGTTTTCCAATCGACTTAGGATATAATTTCTAGCACGCATATTATAAATATCACGGTTTACGAATGCACCTTCAAACTTATCGTTATCTGGAAATTCTTTATAAGTATCCTGCATTACAAAGAATGCCTTAACAGAATTCAGGTAATCGTCTGGTTTAATATAATTCTTCAACGTTGCAAAGGTCTTGTTCATCGAATTAGTCGGAATTTCGCAAATTGCACGTCTCAGGACATAGCTAATACAAAGCTTCAGAATTTCCTTCAACTCATCTGATGTTATCAGTTCTTCGGTACAGTCATGATGAATTTTCAGTAAGAACGGATAAGATACTTCCATTCTCAAATCAATAATATCTTCATATAACTTCTTTAAATCCGTATCAGAATTTCGCTTAAATACGATGTTAGTGTAATATTTTGCGTAGTCCAGCAAATCTTGACATAGTTCTCTAATACTTCCAAATTCGCAGTTCAAGTGATACAACTTGAACTCTTCATATACACGTCCTTGCTTTGGAATACGAGAAAGCTTCATGGTCAAGTAATGGCGGAAAAAAGCATCCATTACAGATCCTTGCGTTTCATAAATAAACAGTTGTTCCATAGGCCGCCAGAGATGCTCATATACATAAGTTTGCTCTGATGGCTCTAATCCCATCAAAACATAGTTACGAATCAAATCAGATTCTGAAAGTTCCTTACCGGTAGAGTTCAAGCTTTCAAAAATTGCCTGTGCATCGTCTACAGTACGGTCTAACGTGATATTAACAATCTGTAATTTTCCAATTGACTCGTATACCTCTGCAGGCTGAATTTCTTTATCAGCCAGCTTGTTAGCGAAAAAGTTGTAATTTTCAATCAGCCTTGATCGAGTACCTTCTGCAATTGGCTTTTCCTCAACAAGGCTTATAAGAATGTCCCGATCTGTTTCGGTTAACAGTAACTTATACCGTTCATCACCATTTTCGTACTCATTTTTTAGAAGCATATTATCTATACGACGAGCATTAATTGTTGTGTCACCAGGATTCTTTATTGCATAATCGCGCAAAGCCAGGAGAAGAAGAGTTAACGTAGTCATTCGCTGCTGCCCATCAATAATCATATACTTCTGGACACCTGTTGGCATTGCCTGCTCAGCAATATTAACAATAGATCCAACAAAATGACCAGCTTTACCTTTTCTCTGCATCTCTACAATATCGTTCCATAGTCGTTTACACTGATCAATGTCCCAGCTGTAAAATCGCTGATAAACTGGAATCAAAAACTGTTTATTTCCATTTAATATCTCATAGATATTGCCTTTACGTGCATCCATACCGCACCTCCATTACTTCTTTTCTCCGTAAGAAACAGTATCTTCTGCCACCTTGCTTAGTTCTATTTCAGACACATATTTATATAGCTTTTCCTCTTTTCGTGGTTCCACATTATCTGTCCAAAGCTCACACTGACTAATTACTGTGCTTATTGCAAAATCGTAATCTTCCGGCGGATACTTATATTTCTTAAGGAGTCGCTTAACCATCTTACGCATTTGTGCTCTAGCGGTTTCTTTTTTCTGCCAATCGATAGTGCGATTTTTGCGAAGCATTTCTGTAAGTTCTCTTGTCAGAGCAATCAATTCATCATTCTTATAAAAATCTTTGATATGCTCTGGTTTTGTAAGGGCGTCATAAAATGCCAGCTCTTCTTGCGAAAGCCCCAACTCTTGACCATTCTTATAGAGATTTGCAATTTCCTCCGCAGTTTTAAGCAGTTCTTTAATAACTTCTTCATTGGTGATTAATCCGTTATAATAAGAGTTCATCAGTTGCGCTATCTTTTCTGAGAATTTTTGTGACTGCACCACATTTGTTCTCTTGTAAAGAGCCACCTGCTCAGCCATAAGTTTTTTCAAAATCTCAACAGCTATATTCTTTTCCTTCATTCTAGAGATTTCATCCAAGACAGCCGGATCAAACAAGCTGAAATTTTCACCGCCACTTTTGCTGCTGTCAAATAAGCTGATGACACCTTCGCTCTGTACTGCCGCTTTCAAAAGTTCATTGATTTGATCGTTAATCTCGGTAAGCGACAGGCTCTTTCCACCAGTACCACCGTAAGTGATTTTAATAACCGTAGATCGCAAAGCCTCCATATAAGCTGCTTCATGCCGTTCCTGTTCTGTTGTCATACTGGAACAAAGTGAATGCGACTGTTTCAAAAGCATAGCTTCCTTTAAGAACAAATCTTTTCTTTCTGGTACACTTGCATCGAGAATAAAGTTTACACCACCCGTAATAAGCTTAGCCATTGTAAGCGGAGAGCCACCTACAAAGCCGCTAAAATCAAAGCCATGCAGTAAATCCTTGCAGACCTGCAGCTTTTCTTGAAACTTCGGATAGGCCATCTTTGCAATGTTCATGTCACCATATTTAGACTGATCGCGCTTCGTATATTCTTTCATCGCCGCCTTTAGAGCTGACGCAATTCCAACATAGTCAACGATCAATCCACCTTCTTTATCCTTGAATACACGGTTAACACGAGCTATTGCCTGCATCAAGTTATAGCCATGCATTGGCTTGTACACATACATGGTAGCCAAAGAAGGTACATCAAATCCGGTAAGCCACATATCTACAACGATGGCTATTTTCATCGGATCGTTATTATCTTTAAATTTTCTCGCGAGTTCTTCCTTGTGCGCTTTGGTTCCGATAATCTCTTTCCAATCTTCTGGATCATTGTTACCGCCAGTCATGACCACACCCACTTTATCTGTCCATGTAGGTCTAATTTTTAAGATACGGCGGTAAATTTTCATTGCAATCGGACGAGAATACGCCACAATCATAGCTTTACCTGTCAGAAGATTTGCTCTGTATTTTTCATAATGTTCAACGATATCATCACAAAGAGATTCAATCGTAGAATCTGCTCCCAGTACGCTTTCCATCTGGCCAAGCATCTTTTTGCTCTTTTCAATCGTTTGCGCGTCGGATTGTTGCTCCAAGACATCATAAGTAGAATCAATTAACGCCAGCGTATTCTCATCCAACTTTAGATGAACCACACGACTTTCATAATAAACCGGACGAGTAGCGCCATCTTCCACTGCCTGTGTCATATCATAAACATCGATATAGTCACCAAAAACCTCACGAGTATTTCTGTCCTTAGCTGAGATCGGTGTACCAGTAAAACCAATAAATGTAGCATTCGGCAATGCGTCATGAATAACACGGGCATTACCAATTACCGTATGCGCTTCCTTTTCACCGTTTTCATTCTCTGACATAACGATTTTTTCATCAAAACCATACTGACCACGATGTGCTTCATCTGCCATAACAACAATGTTTCTGCGTTCTGACAAAGCTTTCTCTCCACGTTCAAACTTGAACATTGTTGTAAATATAATTCCATTTGCACTTCTGCCATCAAGAAGCGACTTCAAATGTTCCTTGCTCTCTGCCTGTACCGGTGTCTGACGCAAAAAATCTGCGCATTGTGAGAACTGTGCATAAAGCTGATCATCCAGATCAATACGGTCTGTCATAACTACGATTGTTGGACTATCTAATGCATCTTGCAATAAATGTGCATAGAATACCATCGACAATGACTTACCAGAGCCCTGTGTATGCCAGAACACACCACCCTTACCATCGGTCTTCGTTGCTACCTTTGCTTTCTCTATCGCTTTGCGAACAGCAAAATACTGATGGTATCCGGCTAACACTTTGAAACGACTATTGCTGACACCTGAAAAAAGAATAAAATTCTTCAAGATATCCAACAGACGTTCCTTTTGGAACATACCCTCATAGAAAGTTTCAAAGGACGCATACGCAGTATCTTCGTAATTACCGTCTTTTGTTTTCCATTCCATAAAGCGATCTAATCCAGAAGTGATCGTTCCTGCTTTATTCGTAGACAAATCGCTAATTACACAGATTGCGTTATAATAAAAGATAGATGGTATGTCCTGCATATAATTGCGAATCTGATGGAATGCATTCTCCGCTCCCACTTCATCTTTCGCCGGACTCTTTAATTCCATCAAAACAAGCGGCAATCCATTAATAAATAAAATAATATCTGGACGACGGTTATTTCCGTTTTCTAAAAACGTAAACTGATTTACCACATAGAAAGAGTTGTTCTTTACGTTGGCGTAATCAATCAAACGTACAATAGATGATTGCTCCTCGCCCTTTATAAAAAACTTAACTGTAATACCATTTTGCAGATAATCCATGAAAATGATATTCTTCTGCAACAGACTTCCAGTATCAAAATTCTTCAATTTGGCTAATGCCTCATCTATAGCTTCTACAGGCAGACCACGGTTGATACGCACCAAGCTATCTCTCAGAATAGAGTCCAGAAGCGGACTGGTATAATCTCTATCAAAATCCGGAGCGTAGAGGTGGTCATAGCCCATGTTTTCAAACAATTCAATGATTGCTTGTTCGTATGTATCTTCTGTAAATAAACTCGGCATATTCAACCTCCTGTATTTTTCGTTATATTTTTATGATAAACAAGAATTTAGAGCAGCAAGCTCAGGCGATATTCAAAGAATGGTTTATAGACAATCCCGAAAACAATGAATGGTCAACAGGAACATTCTCTGAACTTATTAAATCAACCTTAAATGGCGATTGGGGAAAAGAAGCACCAACAGGCAATAATACTGAAAAGGTTTATTGCATCAGAGGTGCAGATATTCCCGAAGTCAAAGCAGGCAATAAAGGCAAAATGCCCACAAGGTATATTCTTTCTAAAAACTTTGCCGCAAAACAACTTGCAGCCGGTGACATTGTTGTTGAAATTTCAGGAGGTAGTCCTACTCAATCAACCGGAAGATGTACAGCTATAACTCAATCATTACTCGACCGTTATGATAGTGGTATGGTTTGTACAAATTTCTGTAAGGCAATGAAGCCAAAAGAAGGATACAGTCTGTTTATCTACTATTATTGGCAATACCTGTATGGTAAAGGTGTCTTTTTCTCTTATGAAAACGGCACAACAGGTATTAAGAACCTTGACTTTTCAGGCTTTATCGAAACGGAAACTATTTTAATTCCGCCAGTAGATAAAGTTATAGCATTTGACGGTTATTGCAAATCAATTTTTAATCAGATTTTTGCCAATGGCAAGCAAAACGAACATCTTGCTGTACTTCGAGATACTCTTTTGCCAAAGTTGATGTCTGGCGAGCTTGATGTCTCCGACATCGACCTTTAAGCCGCTAAATTCTTGTTTATCTCCTTATTTTCTCGTATTTTTTCCTGAATATCATCAAGAATAGACACTATTTTCTTCTGAAACAATATATCGGGCACTTCAAGTTCAAGATTCTCGATCATACCTTTAGTCAAAGCATTTCTTGTTGCACCACCAGCAGCAATTTGTAGTAAATATGGCTTCATCATTTGAAGGTAGAACAGAATATAGCTACTTAACACCTCATCTTCATTAGGGCGTATAATGGCTACATGCTGATTCACACGTGCGGGCAAAACTCTCACATCAACTGCACAAGCACGAGCCACAGAATCTCCTGTAATATTCAAAAGAATATCTTGTGATTTCACTTCAACATTGCTCAATTTTTCCGCCTGTTTTTCATTTATATGTGCTAACCCATCATGCGAAAACGTAAAATCAAGTACATTTTGACTCCTGATAAGCGAAATTCCCTCATCACAATATGCTTCTTTACCTCCTCTCGGAGTTGCACCGCTACCAATTTTTAAGCATATATCTTTTAATTTATAGACCGCCATGTTTCCACCTTCCTTAACCTATGTATTTCTTGTGAGCCAATTTAACATTGCTCTGTTTGACCATTGCATATTGCAAGGTCGTATCTATTCGTTTATGCCCCAAGAGCTGCTGTAACTGCTCAATTGGCATACCTTTATCAATCGCCATCGTTGCGAGCGTCCTGCGGAACTTATGCGGATGGACTTTTTGAATATCCAACTGCTTACCCATTTCACGCAGGCGAGATTCGATACCGCCTATCTTGATTCTCTCATGCGGAGAGCGCAGAGTAACAAACAGTGCCGGATTATCATCCGTTCTGCTGTCGATATAGTTTTGCAGATGAATCTTTGTCCGAGCATCAAAGTAGACAATGCGTTCCTTATCGCCCTTACCGAAAACCACACATTCCCGCTCGTTAAAATTGATGTCTGCTTTGTTCAGCAGCACCATTTCACCGATACGCATTCCAGTAGAAGCAAGCATATCAATCATCGCCAGATCCCGAAGTTCTGCGCAGTTGTCGCGCATTTTCTCCAAGTCCTCGTCTGTGTATGTTTCCTTGATATTAGTTGCCGTTTTCACCTTATGAATACGGCGAACAGGACTTTTCAAAATATAATCCTCATCCTCCAACCATGAGAAAAAGCTGGACAAAATCCTGCGAATATTATCTATCGTCACACGGCTGGACTGGTTCTTGCCTTGATAATCTGTCAGATAGGAACGCAGGTCCTCCGTCTGAATGTGGCGAATACCTTTGTTTATCGAAGCCACCATCGTTTCAATGGTTGTGCGGTAATATTTCAGCGTTTTTTCTGAACAGCCTTCAATCCGTTTTGCTGCAACAAAAGCGTCTATCAGCTTTGGGTTGTTGTCTGTATCGCTCTTTTCTGTCTGTGCTGTAATCTCGCAGCCAAACAGTGCATTTTCAAGCACCTTTTGCAGTTGCTGCATCTGGGCATTGTCTAGGTGTGGCAGCATTTGCTGCACCACCTCTGAAATAATTTGTTGTTTCATAGGTCATTCTCCTTCAAATTTATTTTCCAGAGAACGACTCAACGGCAGTTCCGTTGGCTTTAGCTCCCGCCGTTGGTGGGAGTATTTAGGTTAAACAAGAATTTATATGCGGCTTAGAGGTCGATGTCGGAGACGTCGATCTCGCCGGACATGAGTTTCGGAAGTAAAGAGTCTCTAATTGCTGCAAGATTCTCGGATTCTTTATTGTTATAGGATGCAGTCTGATAAAAAGGAGACACTTGTGCTTCAAAAGTTGAAAGCGTTTGATCATCAGGAATCTGGAGTGGAATGGCGTTAAGGATCTTAGTGGTCATGCTAGGAACGGCAGATCCGGCGTTCATGGATGCTAAATCCTTCCCTTTAAGGAAATGAAAAACAAACTTTGCAACATTCTGTCGCTTCATTTTCGTAAAGAACATCGTATCCACTGACCAGAATGGCTCGTTAACATACATAACGTTGTTGAGTGTTCCTTTACGAGGAACGAGAACCGATTCCTGTTCATATAAAGCCCGATCAACATGGCGCATAATACCTCCTGAACCATAAACAGGTATATCGCCATCATGCAGTTTCTTATGATCTTTGCCATAACAAACTTCGATGAGATCAGAGAGCTTGCCTTCAGGCCATAAAGAATCTGCGTCAGTGATGAACATCTTCGTGTATATGGCTTGAGCTTGCTCAAGTAAATTCTTGTTTATCCTATCATTGAGCGCAATTTTATCATCAAACGCCTTCAGGAATGAGCCGATTTTTTCTTGTTCAACTAATGGTGGAACATCAATTTCAAGATTCTTTACCACATCCGTCTGCACACGCTGTCGTCCAGATGAACCGACCATAGATTTTATTGCCGGTTCTCTTACTTCCGGGCTGCAAACGAGATAGTACAAATAGTCCTTATCAGCGATTCCTTCTTTTGCTCGGAATACGATATACTCCGTTGAACCAAAGCCAACTTCTCCATCATTTAAGATTGAGACCTGAGCTGTTTTTCCGTTTTCTAAACACGGCGTAATTCGTGCCATAATTGTATCTCCATTACGGAACTTCGTACCCCCAGAAAAACATTCTTCAACATAATATGGAATATCACGATAAAATGGGCGGAGCACATCCATAGGGATTTTCTTAGCTATAGCACCTTTTTTTATTGTTTCTCTCGGATTGAAATCTGCAATATCAGAGAGCTTCTTCTTTGTCCATTCAGATTTCATACCCAATCGCCTCCAGTTTTCACGAATTACAAATTCATTTATTCTTTCTTGTCCTGTATTCATAAGCTAACTCTCACTTTCAGTTTCGTCTTCATCCGTTCTATACGCATCTTCAACCGAATAAGTAGCATCATCCAGCATCTTAACATTTATACCTACGTTGATTGTGTCCTGTGTTTTTCCTCCATCTTTCAATTCATATATAAACTGCAATGCTGCTTCAATATAATATTCAATTGAATTCTCGTCCGAATTCAAGGATTCAATATTATCAATGCTAATCAAATGAGCTGTAGTTGAAGTAATCAACCGTCCTTTTTCAACAAGGCCAAAGTCTCGCTCTATTATCTGCACAGAAAAATCTCCAGAATTTAACCAATCAACAATTTCCTTATTTTCATCATAATCTTCAATTGGTTGATACGAATATTTGTCAATTTCCTTTGCCCACGCTTCTAACTGCACCTTAACTTCATTTTCATTTTTGCATATGAACAGTGATGAAGCTGATACATTTTCTGCAAACTCCTTTAGCAGAAATTCTCCAAAAGCATTATCTTTGGAATAGTATATGATTTTTGAGTTGTGGTGTTTTAATGCAAATTCCAAAACACTTTCCCATAGCAATGCATCCTTAAATCCTTTATCAGACTTTTTGTCTTTTCCTTCAAATGGAGGCAACTTACTAAATGCACGATTTACAATGCTTTCAAACCTATTATTAGAAGCAATTGGAATTTCTATAACGCTATTTCCTCTTCCTGAAATCTCTTTCTTATATTCCTCAATCTTAATTTTTATATATTCTGGATAATTTATTGTAGGATTCTCCTGTATAGAATACTCAGGAAACTGTTTCTTTGATATTGTACTTTTATATGTAATAAGCAATTCATCATGCTTTTCTATAATCTGCTTCTCCATTTCACTCCAGACAACTGATGGGATAGCTATGGTTACATATTCATATATATCAAGTTGTTCAATCATACCAACTACATGTTCAAATGTTGCATTGAAGCTAAAAGTTGTGAAATCTGCCTTCTTTTCATATGCTTGAAACAACGCATTCGTATCAAAAATCAAACAATACGTTATTTCACTGCTTGAGCTCATATCCGATCGCCCCCAGCTTTTTTCTGATTTCATCCTCCAGTTCATGCGACTTTGCAAACATTTCCGCAAGTTCAGATGTTAACCGATCCATCTTTTCTTCAAAGGGCTCATCGTCATCTTCTTGCTCTTCAATACCCACATAACGTCCAGGTGTAAGGATATAATCTTGTTTCTCAATTTCAGCAGTATCCGTAACAGCACAAAATCCCTTAATATTTTCAAGTGTTCCGTCAACAAAAGCTTCGTAGGTTTCTGAAATCTTATTGATGTCTTCATCCGTCAGCTCACGAAGCTTTCGGCTCACCATTGTTCCCATCTTTCGAGCATCAATAAATAAAGTCTTTCCCGGTTGTTTTTTCTGCCTATTGATAAACCAAAGTGAAACTGGAATCTGCGTTGTATAGAAAAGCTGAGTAGGCATTGCTACAATGCACTCAACTAAATCAGCATTGATAATATTCTTACGAATATCACCTTCTCCGCCTGATTGAGAAGAAAGGGAACCATTCGCTAATACCATACCAATACGGCCTGCTGGTGCAAGATGAAAAATCATATGCTGAAGCCATGCAAAGTTGGCATTTCCTGCTGGTGGTGTTCCGTATTTCCATCGCTGATCTTCTTTTAGTTTATCCAATCCCCAATCAGAAAGGTTAAACGGTGGATTCGCCATAATATAATCTGCTCTCAATGTTGGATGACGATCGTCAAGAAATGTATCTGCCGCATAGGTTCCAAGATCAGGCTCAATTCCACGAATTGCAAGATTCATCTGCGCCATCTTCCATGTAGTAGGGTTTGAGTCCTGACCATAGATAGAAATATTGCTGATATTACCACTGTGATTCTCAACAAACTTCGCAGACTGAACAAACATACCTCCTGAACCACAACAAGGGTCATATACTCGTCCCTTGAAAGGTTTCAAGACTTCCACTAAAGTACGTACTACGCATGAAGGCGTAAAGAATTCACCACCACGTTTCCCCTCTTGCTCAGCAAACATAGAAAGACAATATTCATAGGTACGACCCAAGATATCTTTTTCACTGCCGTGTTCAATCATCTGGATGTTGGTGAACAGGTCCACAACATCACCAAGTCTACGCTTGTCCAGCTCCGGACGTGCAAAGTTCTTAGGCAAAATATCCTTCAAACGCTTATTTTCTTTTTCGATGGCACGCATGGCATCATCGATCACCGTTCCGATTTCCGGAGTATGTGCTTTTGCTGCAATTTCACTCCAACGTGCACCAGCTGGTACAAAGAAGATACCCTCAGAAGTATATTCGTCGATATCCTCCTCGAATCCATCACCTTCTTCAACAAGTTCCTGATACTTATCATCAAATCTATCTGAGATATACTTCAAAAAAATCAATCCCAGAACAACGTTCTTATATTCTGATGCATCCATATTACCACGAAGCACGCAGGCCGCATCCCATATTTGTTTTTCAAATCCAATATCGGCTGTATTTTTATCTGCCATTTTAGTTTTCCTCCTCTGATGATTCATCTTCTACCGAAAAATTAAGTTTCTTTTTCTCCCGGTTTTTCATCAGGTATTACCTGCATAATATCTGCAAAATCACAATCAAGTCCTTTACATATTCTCAGCAAAACATCTGTTGTAATATTGTCGCCTTTCGTGAGTTTTGCAACCGATGCCGAACTAATACTGCATCGTTCCATCAAATCTTTTTTCTTCAAATTTTTATCTATTAAAAGTTTCCATAATCTGTTGTAACTGATACGCATTTTCTACCTCCGTCGTTACAGCTATAAATCAAAAACAGTATCAATATACATCATGAAGGAATCCATATCGTCCTTCATTAAGTTTCTTTGTAAATGTGATGACATTGGCTCCGAGAGCCTCAAAATCAATATTACTCGGAACGTGATCTGTATTTTCCACAATAATCAACTGTCCCGTCAAATGATGAACAAAATACTTAAACAGACCATCCTTCATGCTATCGGGTAATTCAGTATCATTTTCATCAAATCCATGCAATGGAGTATCTATAATCAAGAAATCTGCATTGTACTTTGCGTGATCATGAAAATAGTTTCTAAAGGCAAGAGCTACAACTGTATTCAAGTAAGAGTGATATCCCTTACCGTGAGAAGCCTTTGTCTCACCATTTACTTCTATATCAAAACTGCTTAAATTAAATCGAGCACCAGTCAAATTCAAGTACTGACATTCTCTTAATATCGAATCCATATCCTCACTTACAGTCGTCTGGAATTCAGTATCAAAATATTCTTTTGGATGATATTCGATTGCCTTCTCTTCTTCATTTTCTGCAATGTCATATCTAGTCAAATCCTGTTCCCAGCCTTTTGCATATCGAACAATAAGATCGACCTCATATGATAACTGAATATAACCTCTGTATGCCTCTATAGTCTTTTCTATTTCTGATGCCTGTGGCTTCAGTTCTTGTTGTATGAGCTTCTCAATGTCAGCTCTCTGTTCCTTGAGTTCTCTCAATTTTTCTTCGACAGCAGCTTTTTCCACCTGAACGTCTTTTTCTGATGCTACCAACCCATCCATTTGAGAAACTATTCGAGACAATTCACCACGAGATGCCTCAATGTATGATTTCTTTGCACGAGGAGTAATCTTTCCATCGCAGAACGGACAAGTTGAAACCTTCGGTGCTGTGCTCATATTTTGCTCGCCATCAACAATGAAAGTCAAGCGTTGAATATCTGCTCTATATTGACTACGCAGATGTCCATATCTTGAAAGCAGCACTTCGCATTCTGTTACTTTTGCTTCTTGTTCCATAATATCCGCAAGCAGCTTCTGGCTAGTTTCGATTGCAGCAGAAATAGATGATTCGGTTTTCTGTAAAGATTCCACCATCTCACGTAGTTGTTCTTCTACATTAGCATCGTCCAGATTTTCTATTTGAACTGCCAGTTCTTTCTGACGCTGATTCGCTTCTCGAATCTTCTGATTCACATAGTCATGGACTGCTTCCTTACGAGCCTTCTTTATCTCTTTTTTGGTCTGAGCATCATGTTCACTAAAATCTCTACCAGTAAGCAAGAATAATAAAGAAGAAAGAAATAATGTCTTTTCGTAGGTCGCAACCGGTTCAAACAGCGGATCTGGTTTATCAATTCTCTCTTCCTTAATGTAATACAGGCGAAGAAGGTTTTCCCAAGTCATACGTTTCTTCTCAAAGCGCATATTACCAGGCACTTCGGGTTCTCCATCGATGCCTAACAGCTTCATCATCACTAAATTAAGAACCGGCTTCGGCTTTTTTACATTCTTGCCTGGTTTTTTTATAACATATATCCCGTTCTCAATTTCTTCAGAATCCGCAACCACCTCTACTTGTCCAGAGCCAACTTTACGTGAAAGGATCACGTCACCATGTTGTTCTGTGCCAATAACAACGGACGCTGAATCATACCCTGACGATTCTTTGAATGGATTTTTTAGTTTATCGTAATTTCCACCGAACACGAACTCCATACACTTCAGGACGCAGGACTTTCCTGTATCCGAACGTCCCTGTATTATATTCAAACCGGAAGTAAAATCGACAATGGCATCTTCTTTCAAATCACTCCTGGCGATTATTCTTTTTATATAAAAACCAGCCATATCGTTACCTCCTCAAAAATTCTGCCGATACATTACTTATCGTTTTCATAATTTTCTGCTCGCTTTGTCCTTTGAAATGCTCCACCGTCTTCCGAGCCAACATCTTATAATTACTTGCATATTCCGATTCCATTTTTCCTGCCACAGTTTTTCCAACTGCTGAAATAGAATATTGAAATCCATTCTGTCTGCGTTTTACAGATACCAGACCATCTAGCACCAACGATTTCATCGTGCTTTGCATCATTCCTCTTCGTGCAGCAAATTCACTAAGACCGAACTCATTCTCTCCATGCAGTGCCATATTGCTGATGCCAAAGTACTTACTGTAAATTGTAATGAAATCATAATCCGCTATTCTATCCAGCGTCATCTGTTCATCTTCTGAAACATATAAAAGCAATAGTGTCCTAAGGCTTGATTCAAATGTGGTGTTAAATATTTTATTCATCAATATCCACCCACGAATTTATCGTTCCGTCATTCACCAGAATGTGGCAAATGCCTTTCTTGTGTACATTCTTCATAAGGCTTTTTATCCTATCAATCGAAGAAGTATCTAATGTCGTATTGGTGATTTTATCAAGGACCGCTTGCAATCGCTGGTATCCATTATCGTAATCCTGAAGATATGTACTTTCTATACCGTCGTAAGCATCCTTTTTTAGAGCTTCAAATTTTTCTTCTCCACCATCAAATACATCCCTTACAGAATGATGCAGCCATTCTGCCTCATAATAAGATGTCCTTTGTGAAGTGAAGTCCCTACGGTATCTCCCCGGCAACGTTCCAATAATATCTGGAGTGACGGCTTGGGCGAGCGCATCTGCGTACGCTGCACAAAGAGCATTAACATACGGCATTTCTTCCGGTTTAATATCTTTTTCAGGTACAAGTACTGCCGGTAGCTCTAAAACCTCATCTCCAACATGTAGCTTTCCGTCTTTTACATAAACTGTGCTTACTTCAACCGTTACATATCTATTTCCATAGGAATCAATATGAACCGGAAGCGTCGTATCAATGTAGCCTTTATTAGACGCCATAGCATCAATAAAGCGATAGAAAAGCTCTGCACACACTTCATCGATATTATCAACTTCAAGTTTTCCTTGTATTCCAAATTCCTTTAGCTTGCCGATCAATTCTTCTCTGGCTTCATAGTCCACTGTTTGGAAAGCATCAACAAACTTACTTTTGCTAAATCGGCTCTGAATAGTGCGTGCGTCATCCTGCTTTATTTTTCTATTCTGAGCACCAGAATATATCTTTGATAGAGTTGAAACGTCTTTACTCGATAGTGGGTTAAAGTCATCATTTTCATCTAACTTTTCTTCATCATCCGTCATCGGGTCACGAATAACGAGATTCGTCAGATACAGCACATACTCCTGCTGTGTCACACTACAACCGATATATCGATGCATCAATTGTACGAAATCACTAAATCTCATCGTTTACCTCCAACTTCAGATTTTTCTTTGGACAGTTCACTGTCCAACACTGTCCGCTGGCGTCCGGCCGGTGGACTTTTATTTTGTTAAGATGTGATTGTAATCGAAAGAGAACTAGATACACTCCTACCGATTTTACACTTATTAATTATAGCAGAAGCGTATAAGAAAAACAATAACTTTGCGATGACAAAATTATGAACAGCGATGCGAAAAGGAATTTTTCTTGTTTGTTTGCTATAACTACATCACTTCAGCAGTTTGCGCAGACAGCTTTCCAGTGCTGAAGTGACCACACAACAGAATATATCGCTCCCGGCAACTGGAAAGGCTGGTGGCACACATGAGATGGAGATTTCTCCTGACCATGGTACCACTATACCCTTTTGCCGGTAGCAGCAAGGAACCTCCATCTCGGATTGACAAGATGGAGGTTCTTATATGTCAAAAAATGCAAATCAGAGTAAACAGTATCGTATCTACATCAAGGAATCTAAAAGCTGGGTGGATGTTAACAAGGAGTTCTACACGAACTACTATCGTGACATCAATTCCTATCGCAAGCGTCAGCAGGAGCATGGCCGTTGTGTCTGCCCTGCAAGCAAACGCTATTTATGCGACATGGACTGTATGACCTGTCCGTATGCCAAGGCTGGCGACCAGGTTTCTCTCGATAATACCGTAAGCGACGGTGAAGGAAATGAAAAGAGCTGGCTTGATGACATGCCGGATGAATCCGCAGCTATCGCTGAATTAATGGAGGACGCAGAACTTCTTCGTGCCCTCTATTCAAAGCTGAATGAGCTGGACCCGGAAGGTCGTCTTATCTGCCAGCTTATTATGAAAGGGAAATCTGAGCGTGACTGTGGCAAGGAAATGGGGCTCTCCCGTAATACCTTTGTATACCGCAGGGACAAACTGTTCCAGAAGCTTCGTTCAGATCTGAAAGATTACATCTAATTTGAATGGTCGTCCTCTAATTTTTCAGGGGACGATTTTTCTTTTCAAAAAACTTTTTATAATTTTTCGGCCAAACGGCCATCTCACCTCCATTGAGTAGTGTAAGGCGAAACAAAGCGACCTACAGAAAGCGAGGTGAACACAGTGAATCAGGCCTTTCACAACAGAAGCGATATTGACGCAGAAGTAATCGCTACCCTCACAGCAATCAGTCAGGTATCCTCAAGAATGGCGAAGAATCTCAGACTCATCGCCGCACACAGACAATCCGAGGAAGGAGGAACAAGAAATGTCAAAAATAAACGATATGGCTATGACTATCGAAGAACTGAGAAATGCTGCCGCTGCTATTAACGATGCGGCAAACTGGCTCGCACATCAGTTTTCATCCGACGCTCAGCAGCAAAGAGAAAATGTTGCTGCTACTACAGAGGAAAAATCAAAACCTGCACTGACCCTTGAGGAGGTTCGAGCTGTTCTGGCTGACAAATCTCGTGCTGGACATACGGCTGAGATTCGAGAGCTTCTTAAAAAATATGGTGCAAGCAAGCTGTCACTCGTAGATCCGAAACATTATAAAGCCCTGCTCAGGGAAGTGGAGGTGCTCTAATATGCCACCAAAAGGACATGCACTCCTCTCCGCATCCTCTTCTGACAGATGGCTTCACTGCCCACCGTCAGCAAGGCTCTGCGAAACCTATGAGGATAAAGGTAGTGATTATGCTGCAGAAGGTACCGACGCACACGCTCTTTGTGAGTACAAGCTTCGTAAAGCTCTCGGCATGAAAGCTACTGATCCAACAAAAAGCCTAAATTGGTACAACGCCGAAATGGAAGATTGTGCCACAGGGTACGCCAGCTTTATTATGGAGCTTTTGGAAGATGCCAAGCAGACCTGCTCCGATCCAGTTGTTCTGATTGAACAACGAGTGGACTTCTCCCGTTGGGTAGAACAAGGCTTCGGAACCTCAGATGCTATTCTCATCAGCGATGGAACTATGCATGTGATTGACTACAAACACGGTCTTGGAATCCTTGTTTCCGCTGAAGACAATCCACAGATGAAATGCTACGCTCTTGGCGCTCTGGAACTTTTCGATGATATTTATGACATCGATACGGTCAGCATGACCATCTACCAGCCTAGACGTCAGAACGTTTCTACCTATGAAGTCAGTAAGGATGACCTGTATCAGTGGGCCGATGAAGTTCTAAAACCTACCGCTGACCTCGCCTTCGCCGGTGATGGAAATTTTCTGTGCGGTGAATGGTGCGGATTCTGTAAGGCAAAGCATGAATGCCGGGCCAGAGCGGAAGCCAATCTTCTACTCGCACAGCACGATTTCAAACTACCACCTCTGCTGGAAGATTCGGAAATCGAAGTTATCCTTTCCCGTGTCGATAAACTGGTCTCTTGGGCCAACGACATCAAGGAGTATGCACTTCAACAGGCAATCAGCGGTAAAGAATGGACAGGCTGGAAACTGGTCGAGGGTCGCTCCAACCGCAGATATACCAATGAAGACGCTGTATCAAAGGCTGTCGAAGCCGCTGGTTTTGACCCTTATGAAAAGAAGCTATTTGGTATCACTGCTATGCAGAAGCTACTCGGCAAATCTCGCTTCGAGGAACTCCTTGCAGCCTATATTGAAAAGCCACAAGGCAAACCTACTCTTGTGCCGGAAAGCGATAAGCGCCCGGCAATGAACACAGCAAAAAATGATTTTATGGAGGAATATGACAATGAGTAAAAATGTAAAAATGACAAATCCCATGAAGGTTATCACTGGTCCTAACACACGCTGGAGCTATGCCAACGTCTGGGAACCTAAGTCCATCAACGGCGGCACTCCGAAGTATAGCGTCAGCCTGATTATCCCGAAGTCCGACACAAAGACTGTCGCAAAGATTGAAGCTGCTATCGAGGCTGCATACCGTGAAGGTGAAGCAAAGCTCAAGGGCAATGGTAAGTCCGTACCTGCTCTTTCCGTACTTAAAACGCCACTTCGTGACGGAGATCTTGAAAGACCGGACGATCCTGCATACGCTGGCAGCTACTTTGTGAATGCAAATGCAACCTCTGCACCTGGTATCGTAGATGCAGACCGCAATCCTATCCTCACCCGTCCTGAGGTTTACTCTGGAGTCTACGGTCGTGCCAGCATCAGTTTTTACGCTTTCAACAGCTCTGGCAATAAAGGCATCGCCTGCGGTCTTAACAATCTGCAGAAGATTCGTGATGGCGAGCCTCTTGGTGGTAAGGCATCTGCTGAATCCGACTTCGCAACTGATGACGATGATGATTTCCTTGATTAATGGAGGTGACAAACTATGGAGACAATCATGATTAGTACGATTCTTGTAAACATCTGTATCGGCTGCTTCGCTTGTGTGGGACTTGCTACTGCGGTCTCTATCATTCAGAGCATCATCAATGACCACAAGCGTGAAAAGCGTGAACAGGAAAAGGACAAGCGTGACCTCGAATACCACGAGAAGCGCATGAAGGACTTTAAGTAATCTATCAACCCAATGGCGGTGGCCCCACTGCCGCCATCGACATTTTTCGACAAAAGGAGACAATCTATGAATGAATTTGTAGAAACTTTGAATCTCTTTATTGGCAATGTCATCGCCTATACCTTTTTGGTAGCGGTATATGGTTTCATCATCTACAACGTAGGGAAAGTCATTCTCTACCTTATCCGCTATGCGGTATACCACATTCGTCGTGACATCAATAAATATAAATCCAATAAAGATAAACAGTAACAAGGCAGGCGGCAGGGATTTCTCTGCTGCCTGTTTTATAGAAAGGACAATCTCATGAAAACACTTAGTATCGATATTGAAACCTACAGTGATGTGCCACTTCAGAAAACTGGAGTATATCGCTATGTAGAGTCACCTGATTTTGAAATCTTACTCTTTGCCTACAGTATAGATAGCCAGCCTGTTCAAGTCATCGATCTTGCCTGCGGAGAACAGATTCCAAAAGAGATCCTTCTTGCCCTAGAGGATGAATGTGTCATCAAGTGGGCCTTCAACGCTACCTTTGAGCGAATCTGTCTTTCTCGCTTCTTAGGTTATCCGACCGGAGAATATCTGAAACCGGAAAGCTGGCGTTGCTCTATGATATGGTCTGCCACGATGGGGCTTCCACTCTCCTTGGAAGGTGTCGGCGCTGTTCTGGGACTTGAAAAGCAAAAACTCTCAGAAGGTAAAGATCTCATCAAATACTTCTGCCAGCCCTGTGCTCCTACCAAAGCCAATGGTCAACGCACACGTAACCGCCCTTTCCACGCTCCGGACAAGTGGGTCATGTTCAAGAAATATAACATCCGTGATGTAGAAACGGAAATGGGAATCCAGCAGAGGCTCGCAAAGTTCCCCGTTTCAGCTCAGATCTGGGAGGAATATCATCTGGATCAAGAAATCAACGACCGTGGAGTCCGCTTGGATATGGATCTTGTTGCTGCTGCCATTGATATGGATACTCGCTCTAGGAATGAACTAACAAATACCATGAAAGAAATCACGAAGCTAGAAAATCCAAACTCCGTCCAGCAGATGAAGGCATGGCTTTCCGATAATGGACTGGAAACAGATACTCTTAGTAAGAAAGCTGTCACAGAGCTCCTGAAGTCCGCTCCACCAAAGCTTGCACAAGTTCTTACCTTAAGGCAACAACTAGCCAAATCTTCCGTCCGCAAATATCAGGCAATGGAAAAGACCGTTTGTGACGATGGTCGTGCCCGTGGCATGTTCCAGTTTTATGGAGCCAACCGCACTGGAAGATTTTCCGGTCGTAATATTCAGCTGCAAAATTTACCACAAAACCACCTAGCAGATCTTGTAGAAGCACGCTCACTGGTACGCTCTGGCGACTTTAAAGCCGTTAAACTCCTCTACGAAGATGTGCCGGATACACTCTCACAGCTTATCCGCACCGCTTTCATCCCCAGAGAAGGTACACAATTCATGGTGGCTGACTTTTCTGCTATTGAAGCTCGTGTCATCGCATGGTTTGCCGGTGAAAAATGGCGTCAAGATGTCTTCACCAAAGGTGGCGACATCTACTGTGCCTCTGCAAGTCAAATGTTCAAAGTCCCCGTTGAAAAACACGGTATCAATGGTCACCTCCGTCAAAAAGGTAAAATTGCAGAACTTGCCCTTGGATACGGTGGTTCTGTGGGTGCATTAAAAGCAATGGGTGCTCTGGATATTGGGCTTACCGAAGATGAACTTCCCCCGCTGGTGGATGCATGGCGACAGTCCAATCCAAACATTGTCAAATTCTGGTGGGATGTGGACCGTGCCGTCATGGAAGCTGTAAAGTTCAAACATACTACCTCACAATATGGTCTTACCTTCTCCTGCAGAAGCGGTATGCTTTTTATCACTCTCCCATCAGGAAGGAAACTGGCATATGTGAAACCGAAGATTGGGACGAATAAATTCGGTGGTCAGTGTATTACCTATGAAGGCATCGGAAGCACCAAGAAGTGGGAACGTCTTGATTCCTACGGTCCGAAATTTATCGAAAACATCGTACAGGCCACTGCTCGTGATATTCTTTGCAACGCTATGCAAACACTCCGCTGTTGTTCTATTGTTATGCATATTCACGATGAAGTTGTCATCGAAGCTGATCCTAGTATGTCCTTAGACGCAGTTTGTGAACAGATGGGCCGCACACCACCTTGGGCCAAAGGGCTACTGCTAAGAGCCGATGGCTATGCGACACCATTTTATAAAAAAGATTAGATTTTTTCGGCCAAACGGCAAACTCATCTCCATTTAGTAGTGGAGATAAAAATTTCATTTCTGTTTACATCAAAATGAGACGTTCATCTCCAATGGATATTAGAGATGGACGTCCTTTTTTCATGTCCATCCGGAAAGGAGGAACCTGACATGTCGATCAGCAAATATAACAGCGAAGGCTACCCTGATCCTACTGCTTTTGGCGCACTTTCTTCTATCGAGAATGAAGCCCGTGCACTGCGTGCTTTCAGACCTATCGTATATATCTGCTCTCCCTTTGCCGGAGACATCGAAAAGAACGTAGCTGCTGCCAGAGCCTACAGCCGCTTTGCAGTGGAACAAGGATATATCCCCATCGCACCACACCTGTTGTTTCCACAGTTTTTGAATGATACCGACCAGAAGGAACGTGAACTCGGCCTTTTCTTCGGAAATGCCATCATGAGCAAGTGTTCTGAGGTTTGGGTCTTTGGAAGTCATATCTCTTCCGGCATGGAAGCAGAAATCAAACGAGCCAAGTGGAAGAATTACCGCCTGCGCTACTTCACTGAGAATCTTGAGGAGGTTTAACACATGTACGAAGTAAAAGAAAATTCAAGAATACTAAAAGACGGAACCGAAATCACAACCTACATCAGGGATGTGGTCAGCTGCAATATCTTAGAGGTCGAGGCTGGAACCACCGGTTATTGCGGTGGCGATACCGGTCATGGCGGTCGCACTTATTTTCGTATTCAGGATGCAGCTTGCACAGATATGAAAATCCATAGCTATACCACTCGCTGCGGTAGTAATGGTTTTGAAGTCTGCCTCGGTGGTGACTGCGAGTTAGAAACCATGATTCGAGCTTTGAAATTTATCACCAAGGTTCTCGAAGAAGAATCCAAGGAGGTGTATGACTAATGTTCACCATTTATTCTGCAGATGTTACCAGCAATCCCGGTAACTGTTCCTACCCACACAAGCATGTCATCTTAGATGAGGACAGCCTGAAAGCTGCTATCTGCCACGACTATGTCTGTGCCGAATATAAAAACAACTACCGCAACGGCGACAACTTCATTGGCAGCGACTGCCTTCCTGTGGATTGCGATAACGACCACTCCGAGAATCCGGATGACTGGGTTACTCCTGATGATATTATGCAGGCTTTTCCGGGTGTCAGCTTTGCTATCCACTATAGCCGCTACAACAATCGTGAGAAAAACGGAAAGACTGCAAGGCCAAAGTTCCATGTCCTGTTTCCAATCGAATATGTAACGGATGCCTCTCTTTACAGCGATATGAAGAAGCTGGTCAATTCCATCTTCCCGTATTTCGATACCCATGCACTGGATGCCGCACGATTCTTTTTTGGAACGACCACTGCAAATGTTGCCCTTTATCCGGGTCGCATGAATTTGACTGAGTTCTTGGATGACGACCTGTTTGATGAAGATTTACCGGACGGTCAATACGACGGTGCTGCTATTCCTGAAGGAAGCCGTAATGCCACCATGTCCCGTTTCGCTGGTCGTGTCATCAAGAAATACGGAGACAGCTACAAGGCATATCAGGTATTCATTGAAGAATCAGCAAAGTGCGTACCTCCGCTTGAGGCATCCGAGCTTGCTACCATCTGGCACAGCGCCCAGCGTTTTTATGCAAGGCTCTCCCAGCAAGATGGCTACATTACACCGGAAGTATATAACGACCCTTCCTGTTACAAACCGGGAGACTTCTCCGATGTCGGACAGGCTGAGGTGTTAGCAAAATACTTCTCTGGCGAGCTCCGCTATTCTCCGGCCACCCACTTCATCCGATACTCTGACCATTACTGGCAGGAATCCGAACCGGGTGCGCAGGCAGTGGCTCACGAACTTACCAGAAGACAGTTGAAGGAAGCTGGTAACGATATGCTCGAAGCTCTCGACAAGCTGAAGAACTCCGGCGCACAGGCTCTGCTTGATTCCATGACAAAAAACAAGGCAGAGCAGCTGATGAACGAGGACCAGCTGGAAGCCTATCAGGAATTTCTGGCTGCAAAGGCATATCAGCAGTTTGCTGTAAAACGCAGAGACTCCAAAAATATTACTTCTACGCTG
Source organism: Hominisplanchenecus murintestinalis (assembly GCA_004793585.1). Classification (GTDB taxonomy): domain Bacteria; phylum Bacillota; class Clostridia; order Lachnospirales; family Lachnospiraceae; genus Hominisplanchenecus_A; species Hominisplanchenecus_A murintestinalis. The sequence goes on from SRZB01000032.1 coordinate 29,751, forward strand.
AAGGAATCTCGCCCGATGCTGGAAATCTCACCTCGTGACCTTGATGCCGATTGCTTCGCTATGTGTACACCGGAAGCAACCTATGACCTGCGCAAAGGAATGGCTGGGGCCAGAGAACACCTGCCGGAGGATTTCATTACCAAAATCACATCGGTGTCTCCGAACTACAAGGGACAGCAGATTTGGCTGGACTGCCTTGACCTTATCTTTCAGGGTAATCAGGAACTCATCGATTATGTTCAGATGATTTGTGGTCTGGCTGCTATCGGCAAGGTCTATGTGGAGGCACTCATCATTGCCTACGGGGATGGACGCAATGGTAAGTCCACCTTCTGGAATGCTATCTCCAGAGTGCTCGGTCTTTACTCCGGTAACATTTCTGCAGATACGCTCACTGTTGGCTGTCGCAGAAACATTAAACCGGAAATGGCTGAGGTCAAGGGTAAAAGACTCCTCATTGCTGCCGAGATGCAGGAAGGTGCTCGTCTGAACGATTCCACCGTCAAGCAGCTCTGCTCCACCGATGATGTCTTTGCTGAGAAAAAGTACAAGGACCCGTTCTCGTTCAAACCATGTCACACTCTCGTACTCTACACCAACCATCTGCCTCGTGTCTCTGCATCCGATGATGGTATTTGGAGACGACTTATTGTCATCCCATTCAATGCCAAAATTACAGGAAGCAACGACATCAAGAACTATAGCGAGTATCTTTATGACAATGCTGGCGGTAGCATTTTGGCGTGGGTCATCGAAGGTGCCAAGAAAGTCATCGAGTCTGATTACCAGATTCCCGTGCCGGAGTGTGTACAGAATGCCATTGATGAATATCGTAGCCAGAACGATTGGTTTGGTCACTTTATTTCTGACAAATGTGAAATTGACCCGTCCTATAAAGAAAGCTCTTCTTCTCTTTATCAGGCCTACCGCAACTATTCTCTGGATTGCAACGAGTATGTGCGCAGTACCGCTGACTTCTACTTTGCATTGGAGAAAGCTGGCTTTGAGCGAGTTACCATGAGCAGAAAGCGTTACTTTAAGGGTCTGCGCTTACGTGAGGACACCGGTGCAGACGAGGATTTTATGAATTAAGGCCACTTATGACAAGGTGTATCAAGGTGTTTTATAAAACTTTTCTTAGACCTATAAAATTATGAATAAGAAAAAGTATGAAAAATACCATTGATACACCTTGCACATCTTCAATTTAACGGCCTGATGGAGGACAAGTATGTTAGAAAAAACGATAGAAAAGAAATTGACAACTGCAGTAAAAAAGGCTGGTGGTATTGCACCGAAGTTCGTGTCTCCTTCTTTCGCAGGGATGCCAGACCGCCTAATCTTATTACCTGATGGGAAGTTTGCCTTCGCAGAATTAAAGGCACCCGGAGAATCCCCACGCCCACTGCAAAAGGCACGGCACAGACTTCTTCGCTCTCTGGGCTTTCGTGTCTATGTGATTGATAGCGTTGAGCAGATTGGAGGAATGATTGATGAACTTCGTACCTCATGATTACCAGGCCTATGCCATTAACTATATTGAAACACATCCTGTAGCTGCAGTCCTACTCGATATGGGTCTTGGAAAAACAGTCATTTCCCTGACTGCCATCGCTGATCTGTTATTCGATAGCTTTGAAGCCCACAGCATCCTTGTGATTGCCCCACTTCGAGTAGCTAGAGATACATGGCCTGCTGAAATCAAGAAATGGCAGCATCTGAAGCACCTGACCTTTGCTATCTGCGTCGGAACACCGAAAGAACGAAAAAACGCTTTAATGGCAGGAGCCGATATAACAATCATCAACAGAGAAAATCTTCAATGGCTTATCGAGTCCAGTGGATTTTCCTTTGACTACGATATGGTGGTCATCGACGAGCTATCATCCTTCAAGAATCACAATTCAAAGAGGTTTAAGTCTCTCCTGAAGGTAAGGCCCAGCGTCAAACGTATCATTGGCCTGACCGGAACGCCAAGCAGTAACGGTCTCATGGATTTATGGGCTGAGTTCCGACTTCTGGATTTAGGGAAACGCCTCGGACGCTTTATTACCGAGTACCGAAACAACTACTTCGTGCCGGACAAGAGGAATGGACAGATCATCTATTCCTACAAGCCGCAACCATATGCAGAGGAGCGCATCTATGACAAGATTTCCGATATCACCATCTCCATGAAATCGGCAGACCACCTGAAAATGCCAGAACTTATCTCCTCTGAATACGAGGTTCATTTATCCGAAGATGAAGTGACCCGATATGAAGAATTGAAGCAGGAGCTGGTATTAGAACTCCCGGATGGAGAAATCACTGCTGCTAATGCAGCTTCTCTCACCGGAAAGCTATCCCAGCTTGCCAACGGTGCCATTTATTCCGATACCGGTGACACCATCGAGTTCCACGACAGAAAGCTGGATGCTCTGGAGGATATCATAGAATCCGCAAACGGCAAACCAGTTCTTGTGGCTTACTGGTTCAAGCACGACCTCTCCCGTATTCAGAAACGCTTTGATGTGAGAGAAATAAAATCCAGCAAGGATATCACCGACTGGAATGCCGGAAAGATACCAGTCGCAGTCATTCATCCTGCATCTGCCGGTCATGGACTCAACCTGCAGGCTGGTGGTTCCACCCTCATCTGGTTCGGGCTGACATGGTCACTGGAATTATATCAGCAGACCAACGCCCGTCTCTGGAGACAGGGGCAGACTTCCGGAACCGTGGTGATAGAACACATCATCACAAAAGGAACTATTGATGAGCGTATCTTAAAAGCTCTCTCCAAAAAGGAGTTGACCCAAAATGCCCTTATCGATGCGGTAAAAGCAAACCTATGATAATCACAGGAAAACTACGACAATCCGTGCCAATCCGAGGGAAATCAATTTTTCGGAGGTACCAATCAATGACTGCAAAAGAATACTTATCTCAAGCACGCTACTTGGATAATAGAATCAAAAGCAAACTGTTACAGATAGATTCCTTAAATGAATTAGCTACCCGTTGCACACCGTCCTACTCTGATATGCCAAAGAGCCCTAACCGTGAAGGCTCTCGAATGGAATCTGCTATTCTTGACATCATCGAGCTGGAGGATGAAATCAGCAAAGACGTCGTGGAGCTGGTGGCTCTGAAGAAGGAAATCGTGGAGGTTATCAAGCAAGTCGGTAATACCGAATACCAGACCCTGTTGGAGGAACGCTACCTTTGCTTTATCACATGGGAGCAGATTGCTGTTGATATGGGATATGAGCTGCGTTACATCCACAAACTTCATGGAAAGGCACTGGACGAAGTAAAAGTTCCAGCTTTCTATGAAGGTGGACATGAAATGACATAGAAAGACACTAAGCTCTTCTGATATTATTATACTAGCGAAAGTGATAATCGCAGAGAACCTTGTGGGAATCAATCCTACAGGGCTTTTCTTATGCCCAAACGTAAGGAGGAATCCGATGCCAAGAAAACCAAAGCGTCCCTGCTCCTATCCCGGATGCCCTAATCTGACAGACGGACGCTTCTGTCCAGAGCATGAAAAGAAGGAAGCCAAACGATACGAGAAGTACGACCGAGATCCGAATACCAAGCGTCGCTACGGACGTGCATGGAAACGTATCCGTGACAGCTATGCTGCTGCCCACCCTCTTTGTGAGAGATGTCTTGAGAACGGTGTCTACACACCAACCGAGCAGATACACCATGTAAAGCCCCTCTCCCAAGGCGGCACGCATAATAGAGAGAACTTGATGGCTCTTTGCAAATCCTGCCATGCCAAGATTCATGCGGAACACGGCGACCGCTGGCACAACCGGTAGGGGCGGTTCACTTCTCTACGATGAAGTCACCGGGAAACGGGCGTGGGGTCTCACACAAAAAGTCGCAATTTCAAACGGGGTATATAGGTCCCTGAACTGGAGGTGTAAAAATGGCTAAGGACGGTACAAACCGTGGCGGCGCTCGTATCGGCGCTGGAGCCAAGAAAAAGCCCTTAGCTGAGAGAATCGCTGAGGGAAATCCGGGCAAACGTGAGTTGACTGTCATCGACTTTACAGACAGCACTGTCGATTTAGAAGGTCAGCCGATGCCCAAACCATCCAAGATGTTATCTGCTAAGCAAAAGAACGGCAAAAAGCTAGTTGCTGCAGAGGTTTATAAGAAAACATGGAACTGGCTACACGAACGTGGCTGCGCTGCTCTTGTCTCTCCGGAGCTTCTGGAGCGCTATGCCATGAGTGTTGCTCGTTGGATTCAATGTGAGGAAGCGATCACTGAGTTTGGCTTTCTTGCAAAGCATCCGACCACAGGCAATGCTATTCAATCTCCCTATGTGGCTATGAGTCAGAATTTCATGAGCCAGACCAATCGTCTCTGGATGGAAATCTACCAAATCGTAAAAGAAAATTGTGCCACTGAATACAACGGAGCCACACCACAGGATGATGTGATGGAACGTCTTCTACTGGCACGGAAAGGAAATTGATATGGATTTATCGGAATTTATGAGCTTGCTAAAGAAATATCGCAGACATTTAACTTTCCAGCAGTTTAGTACACTCAAAGGACAGGCTAAAGCTGGTAACATAGATGCCGCTTTCAAGGGATTAAAAAAGCTATTGCACAGGAGGTCTGCATCATGCTAATTGAAAAGAAAAATGTTGCAGGTCTCTTTCCTGCTGATTACAATCCTCGAAAAGATTTAAAGCCCGGCGATAAAGAATATGAAAAATTGAAACGCTCCATTGAGCAGTTTGGCTATGTAGAGCCTGTCATCTGGAATGCCAGCACTTCCCGTGTTGTTGGCGGTCACCAGAGACTAAAAGTCCTCATCGACATGGGCATCACTGAAGTGGAATGTGTCATTGTTGAAATGGATGAAGATAAAGAAAAAGCTCTAAATGTGGCCCTTAACAAAATCAGTGGAGAATGGGATAACGATAAGTTGGCTCTTCTTATTGCTGACCTTCAAGGAGCAGACTTCGATGTTTCTCTCACCGGATTTGATCCCGAAGAACTGGAGGACCTGTTTCGAGAAGATACAAAAAAAGGTGTTCAGGATGACGACTTTGATGTGGATGCTGAGCTTGCAAATCCGACCTTTTCCAAGGCCGGTGACCTGTGGCTCCTTGGTGATCATCGCCTTGTCTGTGGTGACTCCACGAAGTCTGAAACCTACGAACTTCTGATGAATGGAAAGAAGGCCAATCTGGTTGTGACCGATCCTCCGTACAATGTCAATTATGAAAGTAGCGCTGGTAAGATTAAGAACGACAATATGGAAAACGACGCCTTCTATCAGTTCCTGCTTGATGCCTACACTCGCATGTACGAATCGATGGCAGATGATGCTTCTATATATGTTTTCCACGCAGACACCGAAGGACTCAATTTCCGTAGAGCCTTTGCCGATGCTGGTTTTTATCTTTCTGGCTGCTGTATCTGGAAAAAGCAGTCCCTTGTTCTTGGACGCAGCCCATACCAGTGGATGCATGAGCCTTGCCTCTTCGGCTGGAAAAAATCTGGTAAACATCAATGGTATACCGGACGAAAAGAAACGACCATCTGGGAATTTGATAAGCCTAAAAAGAACGGTGATCATCCTACAATGAAGCCTATTCCTCTTCTGGCCTATCCGATTATGAATTCCAGCATGACCAACTCTCTGGTCCTCGATCCATTTGGTGGTTCCGGCAGCACGCTCATCGCATGTGAACAGACAGGGCGTATCTGCTACACCATTGAACTGGATGAAAAGTTCTGCGATGTTATCGTCAAACGCTACATCGAACAGGTCGGCTCCTCTGAGAAAGCCTCCGTCATCCGTGATGGCTTAACCTATTCCTACGAAGAAATTGCTCCGGAAGCTGAAGATGCCACTCTTTTGTAAGTCGGTAATGTACACAATCCAGAAGGCACATATTTGTCGATGTTTTTCTCCGATATTGCTTGCTATTATGTGCCTTTAGAGTGATATATGTACTACCAAAACAAAGGAGGACACCTACATGAAGATCATTTTAAACGCAACCGAAAGAAAGCCGCTGGCCGCCCTGCTTGGCGAGTACAAAAACACAAAGCCTCAATACCTGAGAGCTCCTTCCTACTCCTATCAGATTGGGGACCTTCTCCTGACACGGGAAGGAAACATTGAAGGCTCGGACACTATAAGCCAAGCTGAATTCGACAAACTGCTTGCTCTCTTGAACGCAAGCGGCTACTGTACGAAAGAAACAGACTTTCATCCGGCTCAGGAACCAAAAGCTAAAGCAACTTCTACAGAAGAAACTGGACTTACCATTACCATTCCACTTGAGAATGTCAATATTGGGAACCTCACAAAGCTTCTGGATGCCAAAGGATTTCTCATCAAGCGTGCACTGCACATTGATGACCTACGCTTTGAACTGAATGAAGACAGCATTTCCTTTCCTTGGTTTTCAGAACTTCCTGAGCCGGATGAAGTCCATGCCTACAGCACACTGATTGCTGCCCTTTGCAAAATGAGCAAGGATCAAAAACGAATCAGCGCCACAGAAAAGCCAGTAGAAAACGAACGCTACGCTTTTCGCTGCTTCCTTCTTCGCCTCGGCTTCATCGGGAATGAGTACAAAACAGACCGTAAAATCCTGCTGAGATATCTTCCGGGCAACAGCGCATTCAAAGGAGGTGAAGGCCATGCAATTTCCAAATAAGGAACAGGTGACTCGCCAGCGCCGCCTTTATCCTGCTGGTACACGTATTGAGCTAATCCAGATGGACGACGCACAGGCGCCTCCAGTGGGCACACGTGGCACCGTCATCGGTGTTGATGATACCGGAAGCATCATGGTAAATTGGGACAACGGCTCCGAACTTAACATAATTTACGGTGTAGACCGCTGCCGGAAGGTTCCAACCAACGACTAAAATATACAGTTTTCTCTCTGAATATTTGTGTACTATATAGCTCAAATTAACTTGCTATTATGTGCTTTTAGAGTGATATATAGTACTACCCAAAAGGGTGCGGGTGTCCGGTGGACACCTCTTGCAAAGCAAGAAGCACCGACCGAGTCGGGAGACGAGACAAACACATTTTTAGGAGGAACCTACCATGAAAGAAATCAGAACATTTGAAGAAGCCATCAAGCAGAACGCAAGAAGCCTTAAAGACCTCGGAATCAACGGAACTTTATTCTGGGCTTACAGGACCAGCAAGGAAACCGGAAACGAGCTCATCGACTTCAATGAGGTCATTTGGGATTACGACATTGAAGAAATTGCTCAGACCTTAAGAGCCAACGGCATCTCCGAATTTACCATCAGCTCCACCTTTTCAAACCTTATCGAAACCCTTGCAGCTTTCGAGAAACAAGGCATCAGCATGGCTGGCCTTACCACAGTTAAAGCTCGCTACACCGATTGGAAAACCGGCGAGCATGCCCTCATCCCTGCAATCCAAATGACGGTAAAGGAGGCATAAACCATGTGGAAAGAAGGAACAATCGGAATTCCAAAGAAAGACGGCGGATACAAAAGCGTAAAATACTGGGTCAAGCATTTTGATGAGCCAAACGAAGATTACGGCATCAACGGTGGTAAAATTACAAAACTCAGCTTGAAGATGGATGGTGAGTGGATTGCCAACTACGACAGAGGCTGGGATATCGAGCCCACCTGTGAAGAAGCCAATCTTGCACTTAGCATCCTGCTGAACGAATTAAACTAAACCACCTGAAAATAATATCAAACAGGACGGTCCCAGATGGGGCTGTTCCTCGTTATAGACGTCACCACCTGGCGGCTATTTTTATTTCTGCGAAAGGAGGCGCATACATTTGCGTAAACTTGAAAACTACACACCGACACGCTTTATGGCTGCGGACTCCACTTACAATAAACAGATGGCGGATTACGCAGTCAATTTTATTGAATGTCTCTGCCACACCAAAGGCACATGGGCCGGTAAGCCATTTGAGCTCATCGACTGGCAGGAACAGATTATAAGGGATATCTTTGGCACTTTGAAACCGAACGGCTATCGACAGTTTAACACCGCCTATGTGGAAATTCCTAAGAAAATGGGCAAATCGGAACTTGCTGCTGCCGTCGCCCTGCTCCTTACCTGCGGTGATGGCGAAGAACGTGCTGAGGTGTATGGCTGTGCAGCTGACCGCCAGCAGGCAACCATTGTATTTGATGTGGCTGCCGATATGGTACGTATGTGTCCTGCACTGAATCGGCGAGTAAAAATTCTTGCTTCCCAGAAACGTATCGTCTATCAACCGACTAACAGCTTCTATCAGGTATTGTCCGCCGAGGCTTACTCAAAGCATGGTTTCAACATTCATGGCGTTGTATTCGATGAGCTACATACTCAGCCCAACCGAAAGCTCTTTGATGTTATGACTAAGGGCTCCGGCGACGCTAGAATGCAGCCACTTTACTTCCTTATCACAACCGCCGGAACAGATATCAACAGCATCTGCTATGAAACACATCAGAAGGCCAAGGACATCTTGGAAGACAGAAAGATAGATCCAACTTTCTATCCTGTCATCTATGGTGCCGATGAAGCCGATGACTGGACAGATCCGGAGGTTTGGAAGAAAGCAAATCCTTCTCTTGGTATCACAGTCGGTATCGACAAAGTTGAAGCTGCCTGTGAATCTGCAAAACAGAATCCCGGCGAGGAGAATTCCTTCAGACAGCTAAGACTTAACCAGTGGGTCAAGCAGGCAGTTCGTTGGATGCCAATGGAAAAATGGGATGCCTGCTCGTTCAAGGTTGATGAAGAATCCTTAGAGGGGCGCTTCTGTTACGGTGGTCTGGATCTTTCCTCCACCACAGATATTACAGCTTTCGTGCTGGTATTTCCTCCGCTGGATGAGGATGACAAGTTCTGTATCTTACCATATTTCTGGATACCGGAAGATACGCTTGATCTTCGAGTAAGGCGAGACCATGTTCCTTACGACGTCTGGGAACGTCAAGGATTTCTGGAGACAACCGAAGGAAATGTTGTTCATTACGGCTACATCGAGAAATTCATCGAGCGTCTTGGAGAGCGCTTCAATATTCGTGAGATTGCCTTTGACCGCTGGGGAGCTGTTCAGATGGTTCAGAACCTTGAAGGCATGGGTTTTACTGTTGTTCCGTTCGGTCAGGGATTTAAGGATATGTCTCCGCCGACAAAAGAGCTCATGAAGCTAACGCTGGAGCAAAAGCTGGCTCACGGTGGTCATCCGGTACTTCGTTGGATGATGGATAACATTTATATCCGCACTGATCCGGCAGGAAATATAAAGGCAGACAAAGAAAAATCCACAGAGAAAATCGACGGAGCTGTTGCCACCATCATGGGCCTTGACCGTGCGATCCGCTGTGGAAACAATACCGGTGCTTCTGTCTACGATGACAGAGGAATTTTGTTCATATAAAAATGGAGCTCTTGTTTTTACTCAAAAGCTCCATTACTGTTTATTCATTTGAATTTATGATTCCTTCAATATCACGGCCACCGTAGAATATTCGAGCTACTGTAACTGCCCTTTCCTCGTCATCAACAAGGTAGTACACAATAAAGTTGTCTACAGGAAGCTGATGCATTTTCATCGAATGCCAAGGCTCCCAGTCAACTAACGCATAACGAGCTGGCATGAAATCCAATGAACGGACCTCTTTTCGGATGCGGCCCAGCTGAGCGGTAGCAGTTTCTGGAACAAGGAGTTCATTCGCAATGTACGAATAGATCTCACGTAAGTCGTCAAGCGCATCTACAGAATAGCCGACTTTATAGCTATCTGTCATATGCCAAACTCCTTTGCAAGTGCCGCATCGACTTCATCTGCAGAATATACCTTTCCTGCTTTGATGGAATCAACACCCTTCTGGAGTTCTGCATCAAGCTGTTCTCTGGTCATTGCACCAACAGCTAATGGCTTAGAAGAAGGAAGTTTCAGTTCAAATGGCATACCCTTCTTCAGTACAATCTGGCTATAAAGCATCTGAATTGCACTGGATGGAGAAATGCCAAGCTGAGAAAGAATGCTCTCAGCATTATCCTTGAGATTGGTATCTATTCTTGCATAAACAGCAGATGTATTTGCCATAATATCGCCTCCTAGTATAATAATGGTGTAGTCAATCAAGACTACTTGGTTAATAAATTTCTAAAATTAGATAACAGAAGAAGGCGTTCTTCCTTCATCAGATGTTGTCCATATTAATTATCATGTCTGACGGCTCCTGATAGACACCAGATAAAACATAAGGTATTATCTCTTAGGATAGGACAAAGAATGTCCACCTCCTTGGGAAGCTGATTGTTCAGCTGATACCTACAGTGAAGTCAATTAGTCCATTCGACAGGGTTTTATGTTTTAGCTGGTTGGGAGCCGGGAGGCTATACCCGCATAACACGCTAGGTTGTGTACCTGCCAGATTGGAAATGGATTCCTATCAGAAAGGAGCTTTCGCTCATGTCTAACAAAGTTATTTTTAATGTTGATGAACTATTCATCTCTGTTGGTATTGACGTCGGTGCTGACTTCTCCTGGATGTCTATCGCACTCCCGAACCAGCAGTTTGTAGGAAAGCCTTATAAAATCCTGCATAACAGCATGGATTCCCTTACAGCCGCTGTTTCTAAAATAAAAGAAGCAGAAGAGCTGTATTCTTTGGAAAGTCGCAT
>SRZB01000033.1 GCA_004793585.1 Hominisplanchenecus murintestinalis
CAGTATCCGCCCATATACGCTTCCTGCATCGGCGTATCATACTCGTCCAGGAGGATGATAACCTTTTTCCCGTAATAAGCGCTCATGTAGCCTGACAGATTCTTCAAAGAAGCGACAGCTATAGAACTTTCCATCCCTCCTGCCACTTCTTGAAAATTCTTTTTCTCTTTCTCATTTAGAAGATTTCCTTCCAGAAGAAAGTCATATTTATTGTATAACTCCTCAAGAATCATGCAGATTCTTTTTCTTGCCTGGTCAAAGTCTGTTTCTTTCACATCCGCAAAGCTGATAAAAAGCACTGGATACGTCCCCTGGAGCTTCCTGTATTTCTCATCTTTCCATATGGAAAGCCCCTCAAACAAATCTCCCCGCCCCGCATAGTCTACAGAGAAGAACTGTTCCGTCATGCTCATATTCAGCGTCTTTCCGAACCTCCTCGGTCGGGTAATCAGGGTCACTTCATCCTCTGCTTCCCACCATTCGCGGATAAAGTCTGTTTTATCGATATAGAAAACATTTCTCGTCCTCATTCTTTCAAAATCCTGCCGCCCGATCGCTATCGTCCTTGCCATAGAATCACTTCCTCCCATTTTTGCCGTCTATACCATCTGTCCGTTTCTTTCGTCCGAAATATTCCGAAAGCCTTTTTTCCATTATAACCAATCCGTCCCTACTTTTCCATAGAAAACACAATTTTTTCACCAAAACTTTCTACTATGTATCTTATTGTATAAAATTTCTCCCGGCACGGCAGAAGCGGCAGACAGGTATTCCCCATCTGCCGCTTCTGCTTTTTCCGCGCATCCCCTCCGCCTGCGGAGAGAACCCGCTCCCCATCATGTCTCCCCCAGAAAGATTTCTGCGATTTTCAAATCTTCCGGCGTCGTAATCTTTATATTTTCGTAAGACCCCCAAACCAATTTCGCTTTCTGTCCGGTTACTGTTTCCAGTACCATCGCATCATCGGTAACGGCAGGCTCTTCTCTTTCCATAAGCTCTGCATATGCTTCTGTTATAAGACGGTACTCAAAGACCTGGGGCGTCTGGACAGCCCACACCTGCTCTCTCGGCGGGGTATAGTCTGCAAAGCCCTGCGCATCGCTGATTTTTATCGTGTCCTTGACGGGCATGGCGGCCACGCACGCCCCATATTGGCGTACCCCGTCATGGGCGCGCTCCAGGATTTCTCTGCTCAGAAACGGCCTGGCTCCGTCGTGGATATATACGTAATTGCATGTCCCTGCCGCTTTCAGCCCTTCATATACCGAATGATAGCGTTCTTTTCCGCCCGCAACGATTTTCTGCACCTTTGTAAATCCGTATTTCTGCACAATCTCTTTGCGGCAGTAATCGATTTCTTCCCGGCCTGTCACCAGCACGACTTCATCGATAAATAGGCACTGCTGAAACTGCGCAAGGGAATAATACAGGACAGGACGCCCTTTGATCAGCAGATACTGTTTCTGTATGTCCGAATTCATGCGCGACCCTCTGCCTGCAGCCAGCACAACCGCCGTATTCCGTTCTTCCATATCTCCTACCTTTCCCCCAGCTTCAGATTTGGCACGGCATTCAAATCAAGCCCATGCCTTGTTCCCGCCATATACTCATAGTAAGCTGCCGCCCCGATCATCGCCGCATTGTCTGTACAGAAAATCGGAGAGGGATGATAAAAACCTATGTGACGCTCCCGACATGCTTTTTCCATAGCCTGGCGGAGAGAGGAATTTGACGCGACTCCTCCTGCAATAGCAAATTTATCAAAGCCAAATTCTTCTACCGCCATCATGGAGTGCTCTACCAGCACGTCTATGACCGCTTTCTGGAAAGACGCCGCCACATTAGCTTCCACCACCTGCTCCCCCTTCATTCTGCACCCGTTCAGATAGTTCAGTACCGCCGATTTCAGCCCGCTGAAACTGAAATCATAGGGCGCGTCTGCTACATGGGCTTTTGGGAACCGGATTGCATCGGGGTTGCCCTGCTTCGAAAGCTTATCTATTTTCGGCCCGCCGGGATAGCCCAGGCCAATCGCCCGCGCCACTTTGTCGAAAGCTTCCCCCGCCGCATCATCCCTGGTGCGTCCGATAATTTCATACTTTCCATAATCCTTTACCACCACCAGATGCGTATGTCCTCCGGAAACCACCAGACACGCAAAAGGCGGCTCCAAATCAGGATGCTCAATATAATTCGCTGAAATATGCCCCTCAATATGGTGCACTCCAACAAGCGGAAGCCTCCCGGCATAGCTGATAGCCTTTGCCGCAGATACTCCCACCAGGAGCGCTCCTACCAGTCCCGGTCCATACGTGACTCCAACGGCATCCAGCTCCTCCAGCCCCACGCCTGCCTGACTAAGAGCCTCCTCAATCACCTGATTAATCTTCTCTATGTGCTTCCTGGATGCAATCTCCGGCACAACCCCCCCGTAAAGCTTATGCAGCTCAATCTGTGATGAGATAATATTTGAAAGAACTTCCCGTCCATTCCTGACAACCGCCGCCGCTGTCTCATCACAGGAACTTTCAACCGCCAATATCAGTACATCTTTCTTCTCTTCCATTTCTCCTCCCTCATCAATCCTCAAACGCCAGCTCCACGGATTTCCCATCCTTTCCCGGGAAACTGTTTGGGAAAATCTTCCGCACATCTCCCATAAATTCCTCCGGACGGGTGAGCGACGGGCTGTAATGCGTCAGCCACATTTCCCGGACGCCCGCTTCCCTCGCAAGCTTTGCCGCTTCCTTAAAAGTCATGTGCTTATACTCTCTGGCTTTCTGCTCTTTATCCGGTTCTCCGTACATACCTTCACAGATAAATAAATCCGCTCCTCGGGCGTTTTCCGAAATAGACTGAGTCGGCCTTGTGTCTGTACAGTAAGCAAGTTTAATTCCTTTCCTGGGCGGCCCTAAGACCATATCCGGCGTATAAGTCCTTCCTTCTGCTTCAACCGTCTGCCCTTTTTGCAGAAGATTCCAGCATTTCAACGGAATCCCTTCCGCCTTTGCCCTCTCTGCATCAAATTTCCCTGCCCTGTCAATTTCCACGGCGTAACCATAGCACAGCACATTGTGGTTAACCTTGTATGCCTTAATCCGATAGCCGTTCATTTCAAATGTCTGCTCCGTCCCCTGGATTTCCAAAAATTTCAGCTCAAAAGGAAGCTCCGGCGCAATCACCCTGAGAGCGTTCACCACCCGCTCCAGTCCTTTCGGCCCTATCAGCGTCAGCGGCTCATGCCTCTCCGCATTTCCCATCGTGAGCAGCAGCCCCGGAAGCCCGCTGATGTGATCTCCATGATAATGTGTAAAACAAATCACATCAATCGGTTTAAAGCTCCAGCCCTTTTCCTTTACTGCAATCTGCGTTCCCTCTCCGCAATCTATCAAAATACTGCTCCCATTATAACGGAGCATCAGGGAGGTGAGCCATCTGTACGGAAGCGGCATCATCCCCCCTGTCCCAAGCAAACATACGTCTAACATTGTCCTCTTTCCTTCCCTATACCACTCAAAGAAGCTCCGTCTCTTCCTCACATTCTGCCGGAAGGGCAAACCCCTTAAGCAGTTCATCATAACAGCTCTCACACAAATCAAAGCTGTGCTTTTCACCGTCCTTGCCGGAAAAATATCCCCAGACTTTCTCTACCCGGAGAAACTCTTCCCGATTCATGCCCTGATTGCTGTTTATCTGTTTTTTACATTTGTTACAGTAAATTTCACCATTCCTGTGCATACGTTTCCTCCTTGTAAATCGGATAAGCATATCCCGCTTACCTGCGTCGTCTGTTGTTTCCGTCCACAGAATAACAGAAAACATCACTTATGTATAGTGGAAATTCCGCACAGGATTGGAAACAAAACTCAATCCTTCACCATAATGACCGCATCCTCCGCCGGTCTCTCATAAAACCCCTTCCGGACGCCCACATCCTCAAAGCCCAGCTTCTCATACAAACGCCGCGCCGCCGCATTTCCAAAGCGAACCTCCAAAATGTACCTGCTGATTCCCTTCTCTTCACCCCGCCTGAGCAGTTCCCGCAGCATCTTTTCTGCCGTCCCCTGACCCCTGCTTTTTTCCTCTACAGCTACATTGGTAATTTCTGCTTCTTCAAAAGCCTGAGACATTCCGCAGTACCCAATAATCCCGCCATCCTGCACAGCCGTTAAGTACAACGTATAATCCTGCTCCAAAGACTCTGCAAAACCTTCTCTTGACCAGGGCATAGAAAATATCTTCTTTTCAATTTCCGCCACCCGCTCTAAATCTTCCGGCCGCATTTCCCGTATTTCTAACATGCTCCGTCCTTCTCTGCACGCTCTCTCTCAGCCTGTGACATGCGCAGGTAATCCGGCCGATGCTCCCTGGCATGTACCGTCCTTCCGGCGGCCAGATAGCGAAGCCCCAGCGCCGCCACCGCGCCTGCACGCTGTTTATTCATATGTGCCGGTGCAAAATGATAAGGCACTTTCAAATTTTCACAGAGGATATCACGGTACACTGGAACCCCATCTCCCAGAAAGATAATTTCCCTTCCAAGGCCGTTGACTTTTTCCGTTAGCTCCTGCACTGAAACCGCCGTCTGGCTTTCCAGGGCTTTCAGCTCTTCCTGCTCAAATCCATAGATCCCTGTATATACCTGGCTTCTCCTGGCATCCATCATCGGACAAACCAGATGGGAAGTGCCATATAAATTATACGCCAGCCCCTCCAGGGTGGGCACCTCTACCAGCGGTTTTCCGAGCGCCAGCCCCAGCCCTTTCGCTGTGGCCGCACCGATACGCAGCCCGGTAAAGGACCCCGGTCCTGCTGCCACTGCTACTGCGTCAAGCGTACTCAAATCCAGCTCTGTCATCCGTACGATTTCATCCAACATGGGCAAAAGCGTCTGCGAATGGGTCTTTTTATAATTTACGGTATACTCTGCCAGCAGATTATCATCCTCTGCTACCGCCACTGTAGCGACCAGCCCTGAACTATCAATTCCCAAAACCTTCATACGTTTCCCTTTCCTTACGCACTCGCTGCATCCTTCCGATAGATTTGAAAGCTTACTCGTAAACTTCTTCTATCCCAACCGTGATTTTCCGATAGTCAAACCCTTTTTCCAGATCCTTCTCAATCAAAACCGGAATGGCTTTTTCCGGAAGGATTTCCCGAATCAGGTCTGCCCACTCAATCAGGCATACCCCGTTCCCATAGAAATAATCCTGGTATCCAATCTCTTCCATTTCTTCTGCGTCTCCGATACGATACACGTCAAAATGGTAAAAAGGCAGTCTGCCCTCCTCATATACCTGGACAATCGTGAACGTAGGGCTGCTAATCGGCTCTGCAATCCCAAGCCCCTTCGCCAGCCCCTGGGAAAATACCGTCTTTCCCACTCCCAAATCGCCGTTCAGCGTATAGATATCTCCCGGCTTTGCCTGTTCTCCCAGGCTTCTGCCCAATTCAAATGTCTCCTCTGCACAAAATGTCTCTGTAACCATAACTCTCTTATCCTTTTATCTTCACACGCTGCGGCTCCATATGCTCACGAATCATTTTCACCACATCCTCATACTGCCCTCCCATACATTCCTTCGGCAGTACAAACGAATAGCGTTTTCCCGTATATGCCAGAAGGCTAAGCTTCGTCTCCGTCACTTTCATCATATCTTCCCAGGCAATCACGGCCTTCTTATCTTCCTGCATCGTCGTGACTCCCTCTTCATTTATAATGTATGTAATAGGCTTTTTAAAAGCAGGATTTAACTTTACCTGTTTTGCAGCGCGGGTATAAAGGCTTACCGGCAAATACAGAAGAAACCATACGCCAAACAACAGATAAGCCCCGCTCTGCCAGGTCGGCACATTCCCATAAGTCACTCCCAAAATGGCAAGCGCCGCCACGCCAAAGAGCACTCCTGAAATTCCTGTCATGCTCCGATAGGTGTGATTCATCAAAAAATTGTACATTACTTTTTGTGTCATTTTTACTTCAAACTTTACTTCCATCATTACCTCCGCGCACAGTTTCGTGCTATAAATTTTTCTCAGCCCGGCGGCTGTAAAAAGCCAAACGGTTCTTCATCCTGCAAAAAATGCATTAGCATGTAAGCGCACATGATAGCTACTTTCTCTTCTTTCAGGATTCTTTTCACTTCCTCTTTATCCGCCAGCACAACTTCTATGTCTTCCGTATCCTCCAGCCATCTGCTGCTGATTTCTCCTTCCGAATAACCATACACAGTCGCACAGCACTCGTCTGTCATCCCAATCGTGGTAAAATACGGCTTTTCATACATCTCATCCACCATCAGGGGATGAAGCGTCAGCCCGGTCTCCTCTTTCACTTCCCGGACAGCCGCCTGCCGGTAAGTCTCACCCTCGTCAACCAGCCCCGCCGGAAACTCGTAAATATACTCGTCAATACTGTATCGGTACTGCCTTACCAGCAGCACCTTATCTCTTTCCTCTCCGTATAGGCTGTAAATAATCACTCCGTCCGGTTTCCAGCTCCGTGTATTTATCTGGAGCTCTTCCGTCCTTTTTGCCCGGGACGCCACAAAATATTTCACATCCCCGCCCAGCCGATCACTGGCTTGCAGCTGGTACATATTCAGATATCTGCTGTCCGTCAGCTTATCAATCTTCTTAATCCGGCTCATGCCCTCTGCCTCCTGTCTCTGCTCCTGCCCCCCCGGAGCCCTGTCCCATTACTCTCCAGACATCATAACACAAAAATCCCGGAAAGGAAATCCTTTTGTTTCCTTCCCGGGATTTAGATTTTAACGAAATGGATTATTTTACAACAACCTTTACTTCTTTCGTAACGCCATTACATTTAATGCTAATCACAGCTTTTCCTTTTTTCACTCCCGTAACCACGCCCTTAGCGCTTACTTTTGCAACCTTCTTATTTTCAGATTTAAAAATAATTTTCTTACCGGAAGCATTCTCTACCGAAGCTTTAATTTTTACTTTTTTCCCCTTCTTCACCGTATATTTCGTTTTGTTTGTTGAAATCTTCACCTGCGGCTTCTTTAACTGCTCAAGCTCTTTCCGTGCCGCAGCAAGCTCTTTCTGTGCATCAGCAAGCTCTTTCTGTGCATCAGCAAGTTTCGCCTGCGCATCAGCGAAGTTTTTATTAGCCTGCGCTGCCTGGCTTTTTAAAGCATCTACTTCTTCTTTCGTGGCTGTAAAGTTCTCCGGCGCCTTATAAACCATGTCATATGAATAGCCCGAATATTTCTCTGCTTTCAGCATAGATGGAATAAAAGTCGGTTCTTTCCGGGTTGCCACGATCTGGCCATTTCCGGCAGCAAGCCTGGCTGCCAGCTCACGATACATCTGCTTTGCGGCAGCGATAGCCTCATCTGCAACTGCCATTCCCAGGTTATCAGCCTTTGCAGAAACTGCCGCCGGATTCGTCTTGTATAAAGAAAGCATCTTCTCATCTACAAACGCCTGCGCCTCCACAAGTGAATTTACATAATTCGTCCAATATTGTTTTATATTATTTGCCGCCAAATCCCTGGATGCCGCTGCCATGCTCATGGATGCCAGCGAACGGAAGGCCCAGTAAGCAGAAGCGTCATTATAAACTATATCTCCAGCCTTATATGCCGGATGTGTATCAGTGAGAGCCGCACTGTAGAACGGAAGGAACGGCGACAGATCTGCCGACCCCATGCTCAGCCATTCAACGGTAGCAAGCTCCGTGGGCATTTCCGGACGAATCTGCAATACATGGCATTCACAGGATCTGGGAGTTCCGATAACCGTCAGCACTTTTTCAGACTCTATGCCTTCAAATTCTTCACTCTCATACTGTGTACCTGCAATTTTATACAGCGTCTGTATGCTAACCTTTTCCTTCGGGGTTACAAACATCTCATAATCAGCATCCTCAGGTGTAATTGTCTCTTTCAAATCAGGATTAAGAATCAATTGGCCTCCCCAGATACGGTTTGTATTCGATTCCCTCATAGTCCCGCCATAAGACTTCCTGATGTTAATGGTATTTGTATTTTCGCCGTCACGCACCAGAACATTTGCCTTTTCTGCAGTAGAAATCAGTTCCTCTGAAGCAACCACATTTTCCGTATCCGTCACATCGATGTTTCCTATCATGAAACAGTTCGGCATGATGCCTGCCTTATCCTCCGGCATCTTGATCGCCGCATACTGATGGCCGGACAGAATTTCAAAATACCAGCACTCGTTCTTATCTGCAAACATCAGTGTATTTCCCTCTCCGGCTCCGTAAGTGTCCAGAATATCCGCCAGGAAATCCACTCCTTCTCTTGCTGTCTTTATGCACGGAAGAACCGCGCTCACCATACTTGCCTCTGTAATTCCGTTATCCGTAAACGGATCGGCCTCTTTAACTGCGCTTACAGGCGAAGCTGATTCTGTCGCCGACATAGACACGCCCAGTTCATTCGTTCCTACTTCGCCAAATAACTCTCCGCCGTATCCCGGATCATCTTCACATGCAGTATAACGGTATGTCTTTGCCGGAAGCGGCATGGTAAACTTCGTTACATCTTTATACATCTCACCCTGCGCATGAACTGCCGCCGGATAAACCTTAAAAATCTTACTGTGGGATCCGCCGATATCCTCTGTACGTCCAAACATAATAGAACCGTCCACAGTCGTCTTTTTCCCTGCATAATAGGAAGTGCACGCCTCTGCCGTCATGCTCCCGGCTGCCAGGGAAGTCACCGCAACAGCCATCGCCAGCATCAGCCCGCGTCCAGTTACTTTGAAACCTTTCTTTTTCATATGTACTCCTTCTTTCTGAATAATATATTATGCACTGCCGCCACGCAGCCATTCCTAATTCAGCTTATTATTATACGCATTTATGCATAATAAGTCAATACCTATGCAATGCGGCACACTTTTCGCAAAGATAAGGCATATCCTCCATCGCCTGGCCATAAACTATAGAAAATCAATCTTACTATATTAAATGGTTAGGAGGACTGCAGATGGGTTCAAAAACTAAAATCATGGTATTTCGCATGAGGGAGTTGATTTATACCGGAATTTTTATCACTTTAGGAATTATTCTGGTGATATTGATGATTATAATGTTTCGACCAAAATCAGCCTCTGCCCCCAGTACCTATCCTGCCAACGGACAGGACAGCTCTTCTGTCTCGGCAAGATATACCCCCGGCGTCTATACGACCCCTATTACCCTGAACGACAATGCCCTGGATGTAGAAGTCACCGTGGACAGCGACCACATCAATTCCATCCGGCTGGTAAACCTGAGCGATTCAGTTACGACCATGTACCCTCTGGTACAGCCTGCCCTGGAGGAACTCGCCCAGCAAATCTGCGAAAAACAATCCACAGAAGACATTACATATTCTGAGGAGAGCCGCTACACCTCGCAGGTATTATTAGACGCCGTGAACTCCGCGCTGAAAACCGCCCGTGAGGGAACCCCGACGGCAGAGTAAGGCAACGCAGTTAACCAGGCGGCTTGCGAGAAATATTCAGTAAATGATACTATGAGCCAAAGGCAGTGAATCCGTTCATCTGTCTTTGGCTCATATCTTACTTTCACCCCATTAAACATCCCACACACTGGGCAAACAAAATGGCGAAGCGTTTATCGTAACACTTCGCCGAAAGCCTAATCGGTTTGAGCACAATACGCTTGATTAGGTCTGTTTTATATTTTATGCTAAAAGTCAGATTTTAAACACATAAATGCACCTTCCAATCCGTTGGAAAATTCATTGCAGCAAAATTAATAACACTGTTATTGCTTTGAAACAATTGTTCCAATTCCACGGTAAACATTCTCCATTCCTCATCTGACGTTCTCAAATATTTCATCACCAGTAACATCTGATATAAACCATTATGTTCCGGCAAAGGCATAATTTTATCAACATCCAAGATCTCTGGTGTTGTGTGTATAGTTCTATTATATATTCTGGAATTATGCGCACACATATTACGCAGTACTGCAACTCCCTGCACCCATGATGCGAACATCTTTTGTGACGGATTTACCAAATTTCCTTTTCCGGACTTGTATTTATAATTGCTTGCTAAAACTGCATATGAACTTCCCGAACCAGTTTTCAAATTCTTAATTATCTTCGACAATGTTCCAAAAGAAATCACTTCTACCACTGCCCATACCGGTACTTCACCTTCATGCTTATCAAAATTATGTTTAATAAACGTATCGTTAGAACGCGCTATCTCCAAGGCTATCGTTGACATATTCTGCCAATACATTTTCTTCTCTTTGAAAATGGATGAATCCTGTAAAATCAACGCATCTTTATGAATGAGCAGAGCTTCTACCAAGCGAACTCTTAGTGCAACCTCTATTTTTGATATCATCGAAAAAATCATATTAGAAAGAGCTTGATCAAAGTAATATAATTTTAGGATATCTTTAAATTTCGTTCCTTGAATATATTTCTTTGTAGAATTATCATATAATTGAAACGAATATCCTCTTAAGCGATAATAACCAATTGTTTTTAATGCACTCTCTACATCATCTTGGGAGGTGATTTCCATACCTGCCTCAATATAAAATTGTATCTGCTGTGCTATCGTTAATATTTGTTTTACATACTGATACATAAATCACCTCGTAAATAAAAAAGTCCCACCGGGTTGCGCATGGAAACCAGAGGCGTGGTGGGTTCTGTTAATATTATTATACACTTTCAAATAAACTTGTCAAGATTTGTTTTCTTAAATTTTGTACTTCAAATTTTGCGTAAACCGGGACCATAACAAATCTATGTTTATCATACAATCCTGCTCTATTTTACCCCTCTACTCCACCTCGTCCAAATCCCTCTGCCACAGCCTCACGCACGCATCGCTGGGCATCCGCAAATCTCCCCTCGGTGAAACCGCTACGGAACCGACCTTCGGCCCGTCCGGCAGGCATGAGCGCTTAAACTGCTGGGAAAAGAATCTCCAGTAAAATTTCCTCAGCCATTTCAGAATCGTCTCTTTCTCATAGCTTCCTGCAAAGGCCAGCTTAGCCAGACGGTAAATCTTTCGGGGAAGGAAACCGAAACGCAGCACATAGTACAGGAAAAAGTCATGCAGCTCATACGGCCCTACCAAATCTTCAGTTTTCTGGGAAATCTCCCCGTCTTTTGGCGGCAACAGCTCCGGGCTTACCGGAGTGTCGAGCACATCCAGCAGGATATCTTTCAACTTTTCATCCCCGCAGGTATCCGCATAGTAACGCACAAGATGACGCACCAGAGTTTTTGGCACAGAGGCGTTCACGCCATACATAGACATATGGTCGCCGTTGTAGGTAGCCCATCCAAGCGCCAGTTCCGACATATCTCCCGTACCCACTACCAGCCCGCCTGTCTGGTTCGCGATATCCATCAGCACCTGCGTCCGTTCTCTCGCCTGTCCGTTCTCATAAGTTACATCATGGTTTTTCTCATCATGGCCGATGTCCCGGAAATGCAGTGTTACCGCCTCCCGGATATCTACTTCCCGAAGGGAAGCTCCCAGGGTACGCGTCAACTCGCAGGCGTTTGTATAGGTACGGTCTGTCGTTCCAAAGCAGGGCATCGTCACTGCTGTAATATCCTGTCTGGAAAGCCCCAGCATGTCAAATGCCTTTGCCGTTACCAGGAGCGCCAGGGTAGAATCCAGCCCGCCGGAAATCCCCACGACTGCATTGGCGCATCCTGTATGCTCCAAACGCTTTTTCAGTCCCAGCGCCTGCATCATCAGTATTTCCTCGCACCGCTTCTCCCTGTCTCCCGGGCTGTCCGGTACAAACGGCATGGGATCGATAAAACGCGTCAGCTCTGTCGGCGTCAGCTCCAGGTGGAAAGGAACTTTCTCATACTCTTCCTGCCCCTGCTGCTGAAACGTTGTCATCCGCCTGCGCTCTGAAACAAGCCGCCGGATATCTATATCGCCATAAATCGTCTCATTCATAAACCGCCTGGATTCTTTCAGCAAAATCCCGTTTTCCGCAATCAGGCTGTGCCCGCCAAATACCAAATCCGTGGAAGATTCCCCTTCTCCCGCACTGGCATAAATGTACCCGCTAATTAGACGCGCCGACTGCCCTGTTACCAGGGATTCCCGGTATTTATCTTTTCCGGTAGCCTCGTCACTGGCTGAAAGGTTAACAATCACTGTCGCCCCCGCCAGCGCATGATGAATGCTTGGAGGCTGCGGCACCCACAAATCCTCACAGATTTCTGCCGCCACACACAGGCCCTCCATCTCCTTGCATACGAAAAGCTGGTTCATGCCAAACGGCACCGGGCTCCCTTCGTAGTCCACCCATTCCACCTTCCGGCATCCCGGCTCAAAGTGCCTCGCCTCATAAAATTCATTATAATTTGGAAGGCAGGACTTAGGGATAATCCCCAGCAGACGCCCGCTGCACACGGCCGCAGCCGCATTATACAGCTTCCCATCCTTTTCCCAGGGAAGCCCTACGAATATCAGGGCGTCCTTTCCCCTGGAATGAAAAATCACCTGATGCAGCCCCTGCCGAGCCCCGTCGAGCAGCGTCTCCTGCCAGAACAAATCCTCACAAGTATACCCTGTCATGCACAGCTCCGGAAATACAATCAACTTCGCCCCGGCAGCTACAGCCTCATCGATTCCGTTACAAATGGCAGCCGCATTGTGGATGCAGTCTGCAACTTTAATTTTCGGCGTTACAGCCGCCGTTTTGATAAATCCGTCAAACATATCCGTCTGCTCCTTACCTGCTTTGTCTTAATAGCTTTTCCAAATCTTCCACATCAAATGCATAGTCCGCGCCGCAGAAATGGCAATTCAGGCTCACCGTTTTTCCTTCGGCAATCATTTCACGCAAATCCTTCTTTCCGATGCTTATCAGCGCTTTTTCCACCCGCTCCCTGCTGCAGTTACACGCAAACTGTGTGGGCATCCTGTCCATGATTTCCAGTCCGAAATCCCCCAGAAGCCGCCCTAAAATCTGCTCCGGCGTCATTCCCTCATCCAGCATGGACGTGACAGAAGTAATATCCGCCAACTTTTTCTCCAGTGCGTCAATAACTTTTTCATCTGTGAACGGCATAAGCTGTATAATAAAGCCGCCTGCCTGTTTCACCGTATTGTCATGATTCATGAGTACTCCAAGCCCTACCGAAGAGGGCACCTGCTCCGAAGTGGCAAAATAGTACGTCAAGTCCTCCGCAATCTCACTTGTCTGAAGCACCGTCTGCCCGACATATGGCTCTTTTAACCCCATGTCCTTAATCACGCTGAGCATCCCGGGGCCTACCGCCCCTGCAACGTCCAGCTTTCCGGCTGCATTGGCATGTAAAAGCACTTCCGGATTATTCACGTACCCTTTTACATTCCCCTGGCTGTCAGCCGTCACCGTAATACCGCCGATTGGCCCCCTGCCTTTTATCTGAAGAGTCAGGATATCTTTCTCTCCCTTCATCATCACGCCCATCATCGCCCCGGCTGTCAGCAGCCGTCCCAGAGCCGCCGTCGCTACAGGACTGGTATTGTGCGTTCCTCTGGCAAACTCTGTCATCTCCCGTGTAGTTGCCGCAAACGCACGGATTTGGCTGTCAGCGGCCGTAGCCCTTACAATATAATCCGACATATCTCTCACTTTCCTTTCTCTCTGGCAAGAAAATAGACACGTTCACTGTCCTCTCTCGGCGCTTCCTCTGTAAACGCATCATAAACCGCTATAAATTCCATGCCCGCCGCCTCAAGCAGCCGCCTGATTGTTTCTATTTCGTAAGCCTTTTGCAGATGAGTCTCCGTATACTTCCGAAACAGCCCGTTTTCTTCTCTCTGAAATATTGTTAAATCATATTCATTCGCCTGTTCTTCCTCATACCAGGTATTTTCCCAGATAAAGCTGCATTCCTCCCGGTTCTCGGCAATTGTGGCATCTCCCAGTCCCCGGTATTTATGGGGCGTATTCATGTCAAAAATAAAAATCCCCCCGGGATCCAGGTAATTGTTCACCAGCCGGAATACTCCCAGCAGTTCTTCCTCTGACATAAGATAATTCATAGAATCACAGATGCTCACCACTGCCCTCATCGTACCATAGAGTTCAAACTCCCGCATATCCTGAAGCAGATATAGAATATCATAGCCGCTCTGCCGCTTCTTTTCCATAGCAATCTCCAGCATTTCCTCCGAAAAATCCACGCCTGTCATATCATATCCCTTTGCAGCCAGCAGCTCCGTCAGGCTCCCGGTGCCGCACCCCAGGTCAAGCACCAGCCCATCCTCAATGCCATACTTTTTAAGCAATCCCACGACATACTCCGCCCACTCTTCATACGGTACGTTATCCATAAATGTGTCGTATACTTCCGCAAATCCCGTATATGCCTCCATCTGTCTTTCCTACTTTCCCATAAACTTTTTCAGAAAGCTTATCAGCTCATCCATCTCTTCATCCGTTCCAATCGTTACCCGCAGATAATTGTCAATTCTGGGCTTATTAAAATAGCGCACATAAATCTTCTTGATTTTCAACGCCTCGAAAATCTCCCTTGCGGAGAACTGCGGATGGGTGATAAACAGGAAATTCGCTTGGGAATCCTGGAAGCGGAAGCCCAGCTTCCCAAGCTCCACCTTTACCCTCTCCCTGGTTGCAACAATTTTTCCCTTAGTTTCCTTAAAATATTCTTCTGCCTTTACCGCTTCTACTGCCGCTGCCAGCGTCGGAGCATTCATTGTATAGGAATTAAAAGAATACTTTACGTCATTTAGATATTTTATGAGAATTTTATTTCCCATAGCATACCCTACCCTCATACCAGCCAGTGAGCGGGATTTTGAAAAGGTCTGTACCACCAGAAGATTATCATATCTATCAATCAGTTCCAACGCAGATTTTCCGCCAAAGTCAATATACGCTTCATCCACAATTACCACCACGTCCCGGTTGTGGGCAACGATGTCCTCCACCGCCGCTAAATCCTGACACACTCCTGTTGGCGCATTTGGATTTGGAAAAATCACGCCGCCATTTGCCTTATAATAATCCTCTTTCACGATTCTGAACTCTTCATCCAGCGCGCATCTCTCATAAGGAATCCTGAGCATTTCTGCCCACACATCGTAAAAAGAATATGTAATGTCCGGGAACAGAATCGGTTTTTGCGAATTAAAAAAAGTCAAAAAACACATTGCCAGCACATCGTCTGAACCCACTCCCACAAAAACCTGTTCCGGCTCCAGATGATAGTAAGCCGCGAGCTCCTTCACCAAAACTTCCGATGTAGGGTCGGGATAACGCCGCAGCATATCCGCATCCATCCCCTTCAAAGCCGCCGCTACTCCCGGCGCAGGCGGATATGGATTTTCATTCGTATTCAGTTTTATGATTCCCCGCTGTTTGGGCTGTTCTCCCGGCACATAGGGAACGACTTTCCGTATATTTTTCTCCCAGCCTTTCACTTCTTTTTTCCTCCCCCGATTTCTTTCATCAGCTCTGCAAAATGCGGCAGCGATCTGCAAATCATCTCATAGGAGACGCAGTACGCCAGCCGCACATATCCCGGACAGTCAAACGAGCTTCCCGGCACCAGAAGGATATTATGCCTCTTTGCCGCCGCGCAGAATTCCTTTTCATCCTCCAGCGGAGACTTTACAAACAAGTAAAATGCTCCCTGTGGTTTCATGCAGTCCAGCCCCACGTTCTTTAACCCTTCGTACAGTGTTTTTCGGTTCCTGTCATAATATTCCACATCCACCTGGGCCTCCAGACAGCGTGCAATCACACGCTGAAACAGGGACGGGGCATTCACATAGCCCAGAATTCTGGTCGCCACGTTTGCCGCCGCACGCACGTCCTCGCTGTCATCCAGCTCATCCGGCAGTACCAGATAGCCGATGCGTTCCCCGGGCAGCGACAGGGATTTGCTGAAAGAGTATCCTACGATTGTATTTTCATAATATTTTGTCAGATACGGCGCTTCCTTGCCGTCATAAGCCAGCTCCCTGTAAGGCTCGTCCGATATCAGATAGATACTTGTCCCATACTCCTGCTGCTTTTTTCGCATAAGCGCCGCCAGGCTTTTAATGGTATCCTCCGAATAAATCACTCCTGTAGGATTGTTCGGCGTATTCACAATGACTGCCTTTGTTTTCGGCGTTATCCGCTTTTCAAACTCAGCCAGATCCGGCTGGAAATCTTCTGTATTCGGCGGCACTGTCACCAATACTCCGTCATAATTCGTGACATATGCACGATACTCCCCAAAATAAGGCGCAAATACCACTACCTCTTCTCCTGGGTTCAGCAGAGTTTTCATAATCACATTCATGCCTCCCGCCGCTCCCACGGTCATCACGATATTTTCTCCGTGAAACGCCGTACCAAAACGCCTGTTCAAAGATTCCGCCACCGCCCCGCGCACATCCTCATACCCTGAGTTGCTCATATAGCCATGAACAAATACCGAATCCTCTTCTTCCAAAATCCGGTACACTGCCTCTTTCACTTCCTTCGGAGCCGGCAGATTCGGATTGCCGAGGCTGAAATCATACACATTTTCCGCTCCATAAATAGCAGACAGGCGCTTTCCCTCTTCAAACATTGCCCGGATTGCCGAGCTGCCCTGTACATAAGATACCATTTTTTCTGAAATCATTTTTTCTGCCTCCTCGCAGTCCCCTTTTCAACCATATATACCGGATGATAAGACAATTTCGCCTGACGCAGCCCCTCTGCCCCGGTATCTTCCTCCCGGTTAATATAGGTAAACCCTTCCGTCTCGTGAATTACAAACTGCTGGTTAATCATGGGATACGCCCCCGGCACATCTGCAAATGCTTTCTCTACATGCACCACCACCGTATCCTCGTTCAGCGCTTCCCCGATGGAAAATGCCACAACCCTGCCCTCGGCGCGCAGCAGGCCGCCCCGCATCCCCAGTTCCTCAAAGAGCCGCAGGTAATTCAAGGTTACGCACATTTCTGCATTTTTTTCCTCATCCTCTTCACATCCGTTATTCTTTCTCCACTGCAGCGCCATCTGAAAACACTCTTCTTTATTTTCAGCCGTAATCGACTCATATTTCCAGTCAGGATACAATTTCTGAAATTTATTCACATGATTTTTCTTCCCGTGATACTTTTTCCCTGAAAGGTTCGCCAGCTTTTCCCTCTCATAAACATAATCTGCCGCATCTCTGTTATATACAATCTCATACTCTCCGGGGTACAGCCTGTCCATCATCTCAAACTGCTCTTTCGTAATCAGATGGTAATGATATTCCAGTCTCTGTTCCTTACACCAGGCGTCAATCGCCTCCATCGCCCGCTGAATGTTCTTTTCGTCGCCCAGCGGAAATGTGAAGCCAGGTTCTTCTCCTTCGGATTTGTACACCAGCATATCCTCTATAATAGCAAACTTCACGCTATAATGCCGTGACCAAAGATACGTATTCGCAAAAGTAAATTCGCAGCTTCTGGAATGCTGCCTGTGCAGATAGCTCTCAATCAGTTCCTTATCTTCTAATTCCGGTCTTTTAAATTCAATCATAAGTCTCCTCTTCGATACGATGTATTAGGAAGCGGTCTGTCTCCGTATATCACAGAGCAGGCCGCTTCCACTATGCAAAATTTGCATTTCTATATCTAAGGAAACGCTGATTAAATCAGCATTTCCTTAGCGCCTCCGGCGGATGCACACGGATTTGCAGGGGAAACTGCTGCTTCGCAGCGCAAATCCGGTGCGGGAAACGCTTTAATCAGCGTTTCCCTATATATACGCGTTTCTTCAGACGGTAAGCTGCTCCTTCTTCATAACATCTTCCACCTGCTCCACATATTTTTTACAGAGCGTATCATCCAAAGCCTCCACCATAATGCGGATCACCGGCTCCGTCCCGCTCTCACGCACCAGGATCCTTCCCTCATCTCCCAGCGCTTCCGCCACAGCCTCCACAGCCTTTATAACTGCCGGATTTTCTCTGGCCGTTTTCTTATCCGCTACCCGGACATTTTTCAGAAGCTGTGGATAAATCCGCACCTCTGAGGTGAGCGCCGCCAGGCTCTGCTTACACTCCAGCATAGCTTCCATCACCATCAGGGACGTAAGGATTCCGTCTCCTGTAGTAGCATGTTTGCTGAAAATAATATGCCCGGACTGCTCGCCGCCAAGACAGTGCCCATTATTCATCATATTTTCATACACATATTTATCCCCAACCGCAGTCTTTTCATACGAAATTCCTGCTTTGTCGCACGCTTTGTAAAGTCCCAGGTTCGACATTACCGTCGTTACAATCGTATTATTGTTTAGTCTGCCCTCTTCCTTTAAATACTTTCCGCAGACATACAGAATCAAATCCCCATTTGCCACGTTTCCGTTTTCATCTACAGCAATACAGCGGTCTGCATCCCCGTCATAGGCAAATCCCACGTTCAGCCCATTATCCCTCACATATTTCTGCAATATCTGAATATGAGTCGAGCCGCAGTCCTTATTGATATTCGTACCGTTTGGCTCATTACTGATCACATAAGTCCTTGCCCCAAGCGCATCAAACACACTCTTAGCAATAGCCGATGCGCTTCCGTTTGCGCAGTCCAGTCCGATTTTCATATTTTTAAACGAACGTGTAGCCAGGGAAATCAGATAACCAATATAGCGGTTTCTGCCAGCCACAAAGTCTATCGTGCGCCCAATATCGCCTCCCGTTGCCAGAGGCAGCTCTTCTACCTCTCCATCCAAATATGCCTCAATCTTCGCCTCCACTTCGGCTTCCAGTTTATATCCCATCCCGTTGATTACCTTGATTCCGTTGTCATAAAATGGGTTATGGCTCGCAGAAATCATGATTCCGCAGTCAAATCCCTCGGTACGCACCACATAGGAAACGCTGGGCGTAGTCGTCACATGCAGCAGATACGCGTCCGCGCCCGAAGCCGTCAGCCCTGCCACCAGGGAATACTCAAACATGTAGCTGCTCCTTCGTGTATCCTTCCCAATTACAATCTGGGCTTTGTGGTTCCTTCCGTAATACCATCCGAGGAAACGCCCCACCTTAAAGGCATGTTCCACCGTCAGATTTACATTTGCTTCTCCTCGAAATCCGTCTGTTCCAAAATATTTTCCCATAATAATCTCCAATCCGCACTTCCCGGCACTGTCCTTCCTATGAATTATATGCCCTCTGTGCATATCTTCTATAGTATACTTCCAGTTCCACAAAAAAACAACAGTCTGCGCCGTATTTCCGGATGCAGCAAATAGGACGCTGTCAGTTTTCGTTCATCTTCGCCAGCTTCGCGCTCTGGTCTGCCGCTATCAGCGCATCGATAATCTCCTGAATATCCCCGTTCATAATTTTGTCCAGCTTATACAGGGTAAGATTGATGCGGTGGTCGGTTACGCGCCCTTGCGGAAAATTGTAAGTACGGATTTTCTCGGAGCGGTCTCCTGTTCCAATCTGACTGCGCCTTGCTTCTGCTTCTGCATCATGCTGCTTCTGGCATTCTATATCGTACAGCTTCGCGCGCAGCAGTGCAAATGCTTTATCTTTATTCTGAAGCTGTGACTTTTCTGTCTGGCTGTAGATTACGATACCTGTAGGATAATGGGTCAGGCGGACCGCTGAATCGGTGGTATTGACACACTGGCCTCCGTTTCCCGACGCGCGCATTACGTCAATACGCACATCTTTCTCATCAATCTGTACGTCTACTTCCTCGGCCTCCGGCATAACTGCCACCGTAATTGTGGACGTATGGATACGCCCTCCGGACTCTGTCTCAGGTACTCTCTGTACCCGGTGTACGCCGGATTCATACTTCATCACCGAGTACGCCCCCTGTCCGTTTATCATAAAGGTAACGCTTTTCATACCACCGATACCAATTTCCTCACATTCCATCAGCTCCACTTTCCAGCGGTGATCTTCTGCAAAATGCACGTACATACGATAAATTTCTGCTGCGAACAGCGCTGCCTCATCTCCGCCTGCACCTGCACGTATTTCTACGATTACGTTCTTGTCATCATTCGGGTCTTTCGGCAGCAGCAGAATCTTCATCTGGCTCTCCAGCTCCTCTACTCTCGCTTTTGAATCATTCAGCTCTTCTTTCGCCATCTCACGCATTTCCTCATCAGACTCTTCTTCAAGCATGGCAAGGGAATCTTCGATGTTCTGTTTACACTGTTTATATTCTTTATATGCCTCCACAATCGGCGTAAGGCTGCTCTGCTCTTTCATCAGTTTACGAAAACGCTCCGGGTTGTTGGCAACGTCCGGCTCGCTCAGCTCGCTCATAATTTCCTCATACCGAATCAATAAATCTTCTAATTTGTCAAACATTTCTCTTCCTCCTGCTTATGGTTTCACAATCATTCAGCTGATCCCGGGCTGCTTTATGGTTTTCGCTCCAGCCTTCCTTTTACCACCCGGTCAAGCCCCGCCAAGTCTTTGCAGACAGCCACATGGCTGAATCCCGCATTTCTCATCAGCTCCGATACCTGTTCTCCCTGGCTGCAGCCGATTTCAAACATCAGCCATCCTCCCTCTTTCAGATATCCAGAGCTCTCCTCTGTTATTTTGCGGTAAAAATACAGCCCGTCCTCCCGCCCGTCGAGCGCTGTTCTCGGCTCAAACAGCCGTACTTCTTCCATCAGCTCTTCAATCTCCGCCGAAGGGATATAAGGCGGATTTGACACGATAATATCAAACTGCCCTTTCACCGATTCAAACAGATTTCCTTGAACAAAGGTTATCTCTGCTTCCTGGCGCCGGGCATTTTCCCCGGCTGTCTCCAGTGCCTCTCCTGACAAATCGCTTGCCACCGCTTTCATACCGGGAACCAGCTTCACAAGACTGATGGCTATACATCCTGAACCTGTACACATATCCAGCAGCTTCATGCCGGGACGCGCTGCTTTCATCACTTCCTCCACCAGAATTTCCGTATCCTGGCGGGGAATCAATACTTTATTATTTACAAAAAAAGGGATTCCCATGAATTCCTGTTCCCCTGTAATGTACTGCAAAGGTACATGAGTCCCGCGCTGCTCCAGCTCCTGTGTATACGCCGTATGAAGTCTCTCTCCTATCTCTTCCTGCCGGTTCATCAGGAACCAGGCACGGTTCACCTTTTCCCCATGCTCTTTCTTTAATATATCCTCTAAGAGATACCATGCATCCAGGGCCGCATCCGGAATTTCTCTCTCTTCCAGATACTTCTCACCGGTTTTCAGTGCTTCCCAAAGCGTCATGGTTTCTCCCTTCTCTCTTCTTCATAGTGTTTCCCAAAATTCTCCGTCAAATATGCCTTCCAGTCAAATACTGCCTCTACCGAGCAAATCGCCACTTCTATCATAGATTCGTCCGGTTCTTTCGTCGTCAGGTTCTGCATCCACAGTCCGGGCTTGCTCAAGATTTCCACCACACGGTTCTCGCTTCGCCCTGCCAGCCGAATAAATTCATAGGAAATCCCTGCAATCACTGGTACCAGAAGAATACGTACGATAACTCTCCACAGTGGGGACTCCACGCGGATAAACAAAAACAGCACCACACTGATTAGCATCACGATAAGCAGAAAGCTTGTGCCGCAGCGTTTATGCTGCTTTGAGCTTTCCATAACATTTTCCACATTCAAATCCAAGCCATGCTCAATGCAGTTTATACATTTATGCTCTGCCCCATGATACTGGAACACCCGCTGGATATCTTTCATTCTGGAAATCAGCAGAATGTATCCAATAAACAGGCACAGACGCACCGCTCCTTCAAAAAGTCCCAGAAGCATCTGGGAATCCGTAAACCGCCGAAACAGATTGGAAACGAAATAAGGCAGTACCATAAAGAGACCTACTGCCAGAAGGATAGAGAAAACCACGGTTACTCCCATAATCAGGGAATCCCTTTTCTCCTGCTCCTCTTTGCTCACCGCGCGCCGCTTCGGGTTTTCCTCCTCTGCTTCTTCCATAAAAAAGCCCGCCGAATAAGTCAATGTTTTCATCCCTAACACCAGAGAATCTACGAAATTGAATACACCGCGGATAATCGGCAGCGAAAGTATTTTCTTGTTTTTAATAAAACCCTCATGGCTGTCTGTCTTGACTACAATTTCCCCGTCCTCTTTGCGGACGGCTACCGCATATCGGCTGCCATTTTTCATCATGACTCCTTCCATAACTGCCTGGCCGCCAATATTGGATGACTTCATATACATCTGTCCCTTCTTTAAATAGTAAAATGGGCTGAGATTTTCCAACCTCAACCCTATCTTTACATCCTATTTGTTTGTAATACCATACTTCCTGTTGAACTTGTCGATACGTCCGCGTGCCGCAGCCGTCTTTTGCTGTCCTGTGTAGAATGAATGACATTTTGAACAAATTTCCACATGGATATCTTTCTTTGTTGAACCCGTTACAAATGTATTTCCGCAGTTGCAGGTAACGGTTGCCTGATGGTACTCTGGATGGATTCCTTCTCTCATGATTTTCACCTCATTTTTATTATTCGTGAACTGCTTATCTGTATTTCCTCCGCAAAACCTATTTTCTGCGGTATACAAACCTGTTTCCGGCCAATGCTGCTCCTCCTGTTTCCACAGCAAGATATCCCGGACTACCCCTGTAAGTCCCTACAGTTACGCTGTATGCCATAAAACACGCATCATATAAACAGCGATTGCATTATAGCATAGCCTTTCAAAAAATGCAAGTTCTTTTTACTCGTGCCGCAAAGCGTCAATCGGGTTCAGATTTGCTGCCTTTATAGATGGCAGCAGGCCGAAAATGATTCCGATCAACATAGAGAACAGCACAGACACAATAATGGACGGGATGCTAATTGCCACCGGAATATCCGCCATTTTTGATATTACTTCCGCCATGACGATTCCTGCCGCCACGCCAACAATTCCTCCCATGCTGGTCAACACCGCGGCTTCTGTCAGGAACTGCCCCAAGATCCTCTTCTTCTTCGCCCCGATTGCCTTTTTCAATCCAATCTCACTGGTTCGCTCTGTAACAGATACCAGCATAATATTCATAACGCCGATACCTCCTACTAAAAGGGAAATGCTGGCGATCCAAATGAGCTGAATATTTGTCGCCTCACTGAGCGCCTGCTGGTCTTTCGCCTGTTCCAGCACGTCCTTTGACTTGTACTTAATCTCCGAATCTGACACAGACAGGTACGGATTCAGGATATCCGCCGTCTTTTTCCCCGCCTTCGTCATAGCGTCCACGCTCGTCGCTTTCACGACCACATTCTGCGGCTCGTCATACTGGTAGACAATTCCCCAGGCAGACGCAGGCAGATACACGATACCGCTGGCCTGCTCTCCCATATATGTCTCATAATCTTCCATGCTGTTAATGACTGGTTCAAACTCATCTTTCTTCTGCGCCACCCCGACAACCGTAAATGGCTCGCCTTTAATCTCAATTGTTTTTCCCAGGGCGCTCTCTTCCTGAAACAAACTGCTCGCTGCTGTCTGATCCAAAATCGCTACCTTATGGAAGTTCGTAAAATCTTCTTCCAGGAACTGCCGCCCTGTACGTACCATGTAGCCACAGGTAGAAAAATAATTCTCAGTTACCCCCAGCACATTTGCGCCCTGCAGCCCTTTATCCCGATAAAAGACGCCTTCTGCATAAGCACGGCTGTTGTACAGCGTTACACTTTCCACCTCATCTAAATCTTCAATCTGCTGCCGTACTTCCTCACTGATTACCGGAATTCCCTGTGGCGCGGGGCTATAATCATAGAATTCATAGGGCCAGTCACCCTGATAAATACGCACGTTCACCGTATTATTTCCGGCTCCCAGGAGATTTTCTTTAATCTGCTCATTCGTACCCTGAATCGTCGATACAATAGAAATGATGGAGGCAATACCGATAATGATACCGAGCATCGTCAGAAATGAACGCATTTTGTGCGACCACACTCCCTGTAAGGATAACCGTATATTTTCTAACATGCTTCCACCTCCTATTCCGGCACTTCGCCGGCTTCGTCTTCATCTATTTTTACTTTTGCGCCTTCTGTCACGTTCTTTCCATACGGAAACGCAATGTTATCCTCCAGGCTCAGCCCGCTTTTTATTTCGATATTCGTAGAATAAACTGTAGCTCCTGTCTTTACATACTGCTTCACCAGACGGTTGTTTTCATCTGCCTTATACACATAACTCTGCCCGTTCTCTGAACGGATATAAGCTTTGTACAGGTAGATTGCAGAACTATTCCCTCCGGTATTCCCATCCAGGGTCAGATCCACCCACTCCATATTCGTGAGCCCCGTGGAATCTTCGATATATGCCATAAAGGGATATTTGGATCCCGTAGGTTCACCGCTGTTATAATAATTATTTTCCGTATCCGGATATTCTGAAATCTCCGTGATTTCCGCAGTAAAGTTCATACCGCTCTCATAGGACATCCCTGTCATGGTAGTGCCGACTTTTACCTCGCCCAGTTTCAGCTCGTTAATCGTCCCCCTCACATACATTCCTTCGTTGCTGGTGACAGATATAAAAGCTTTTCCATCCACTTCACCCACTTCCGGATCCCCCACAGCCTTCACAATGCCGTTAATAGACGCTTTCACAACTGCCGCATCCGTCTTACGTTTCGCCTGCTTCACCCGGATGTTTGCTTCCCGCAAATCCAGCTTCAAATCTTTAATTTCATCTTCTTTTTCTTTAATGGCTTCCTTCAGTTCTGTCACTGTATAAACGTCATCGCCAAAATCATCCCCGCCCCATATATCATCGCCCGGGTCATCAGGCTCTTCCGTTTCCGGCTCGTCTATCTGCGGCACATTTTTCGTCACACCGTCGCTCCCGAATGTCCAGGTAATATCCGGTGCATAAGGTTTATCTGCTTTCACCGTACCGTTGATACTGATAGACTTCACAAACCCGCCGTTCACGGAATCACCTTCCCGAATTTCAAGGATTGCATAACTTCCTTCTCCGTCTCCGTTCATTCCTCCATTTTTTCGTGAAGTTCCCAGTTCATTAAAGCCCAGTATTTTATTCATAAAAGACGCATAAATTGTCGTGCCCTCTTTACAGAAAAATATATATGGGTCATCTTTCGTCCCCGTGCCCTTATAAGGCTTGGAATCATAATTCAGCTTTTTATATGCTTTTACCTGGCCAAGCGGAGATTTCTCACTCTCTGTCTCCTGCTCCGGTCCTGGAACTTCCCCGCTTGGCTGTGTTTCCGGCTGTGTTTCCGGTGCAAACGTTTCCGGCGGAGGCGTCTCTGTCTGCACAGGCTCTGTCGATGGCGGCTGTGTCTCCGGCGCAGGTGTTTCTGTCTGCACTGACTCACTTTCCGTTGCTGTTATAACCATCCTGGTTTTTGCAAGAACCACCCCATGATTCCCTGAGGCATCGCCATACTGATTATCCGCTACCGGGGTGATTTTTTTCAATTTCTCCAGCTCCTGCTGCGCTGCCTTGATCTTCAGTTTAATAGACTGCCGATCCAGCTTTTCCGATTCCAGATCAAGTTCCAGCAGCGTTGTATCATAAGCGAGAAGTTTATCGCCAATCTTTACTTTGTCCCCTTCTTTTACATACACCTTATCAATAACTTCCCCATCTGTAAGATGAACTTCCTGGTTCGCATTTGCTGTAATCATACCGGAAGTAGAAGTCCCGTCTCCCCACCAGCCCGAATTCAGACTGGATACGGAAATAACTTCCACAGGATCCGCATTGCTCTTCACGATATGGTAAACGCCATATCCACCGCCGATTACCAGGACAGCCGCCCCTACGCCGGCCGCTATAAGTGTTTTCCTTTTCATAGAGTCACCTCCTCTTGCGTCCGTTCAGAAATTTCTCCATCAAAAATATCCACTGTCCTTCCGGCATGACGGGCAATCTCGCCGTCATGCGTAATCATAATGACTGTCACTCCCTCTTCATTCAGCTTTGCAAACAACTCCATAACTTGTTTTCCCGATTTTGAATCCAAAGCTCCCGTAGGTTCGTCCGCCAGCAGGATTTTCGGTTTATTTACCATGGCTCTGGCAATCGCCACCCTTTGTTTCTGCCCTCCTGAGAGCTGGTTTGGGACGAACGAGAGACGGTCGGATAAACCCACTCTGTCCAGCGCCTCCGCCGCGAGCCTGTTCCGCTCCTTCTTGGAAATTCCTGCATAAATTAAAGGTAATGCCACGTTCTCCAGCGCCGTCTGCCTCGGCAGAAGCTGGAAAGTCTGAAATACAAACCCGATTTTATTCAGCCGGATATCTGCCAGCTCATTTTCTTTCTGGAGCAGCACGTCTACGCCGTCCAGCTTATATTCTCCTTTTGTGGGTAAATCCAGGCAGCCGACAATATTCATCAAGGTAGATTTTCCAGAACCGGAGGGCCCCATGATCGCCACATATTCGCCTTCCTCTACATGGAGCGTTACATCCTTTAATACCGGAACCACCATACTGCCCTGGACATAATCTTTATAGATATGGTTCAATTCTAGTATCACTATTCTTCCTCCAATCCATTTCCAAATACGGCGCTGCCGTCAATCGTTTCTACATCCTGAATCGCGTCAACACCGCCAGATGCACCCGGATCTCCTAAGTCTGCATCACCGTCATAGATTTCTTCATCTGACGGCTCATCTTCATCATCAACCGGCTCATCACTTCCTCCGCCTGCCGGGGCAGCGTCAAACTCTGGAACTTTATTATTTCCCATGCCGCCCATGTCTCCCATCTCAGGCGCCTGGTCTATATTCTTCACCGCATTGTCTCCTTCCTGAATCGATTCATCCGGAAATGCGATGTAATCCTCCTCTGCTAAACCGTCCAGAATCTGGTATTTCTGAAGCTCCTCATCAAACTCTCCCAGGGACACTGAGCGCTTTTCCATCTTATCCTTCGACGTAGCTGCCCATACATAAGCGTCATTCTCCTCCTGGACAATATAGTAGCTGTCCAGCCACATGCCTTCCTTCGGCTCATCCTGTCCATGATCCATCTCCATATACACATGCTGTCCGAGCATAAGTCCTTCAGCCGTTTCCAGTTCTACATAAAAAGGATAATTGCTGGAATTCTCCGTACCGCCATCCGAGCTGGCGTACATCATACCTCCGTTTTTCTCCGGCTTCTCCAAATCTACAGCCGTCATGGTTCCTTTCCAAGTCGTGTCATCTACCCTTGAATGAATAATTACCGGCTGCCCCTCTATGACTGCCGACATATTCTGTTCATTGACTGTCCCTTTAATGCGGAAATTTCCGGTTGCCAGCACTGTCATAAAAGGCTCCGCTTCTCCCGTCATAGAATTCACTTCCGGGTTCTCGATAGAATTGACAGATTTCACCACGCCATCTATCTCACTCGTTACCTCAGCGTTCGCAATGCTGTTTTTTAGTTTTCCAATTTCCATCTGCTTGCTTTTCTGTTCGTACTCTTTTCTCTTTATTTCATTTTCCGCCGAATTAATCTGCGTCGTGTAGCTGAGCTGGGAATCTGCAGATGCATTTGCTTTCTCTTTTTTCAGAGAAACAATCTGCTCCTTCGTCTGGTCAATCTCGTTTGCCAGACGATCCAAATCAATCTCTGCCTGCGCCAGATTTTCTTCCATTTCTTCCGTATTATATGTAAAAAGTTTATCTCCCGCCTTGACTTCGTCCCCTTCCTGAACCAGGATTTCATCCACTTTCTTATCAGAGGGAAGCTCTATTTCCCATGTTTTTTGCGGCTCCACAACTCCCGCGAACCTGTCTGTCAATCCATTCCCGCTGCCAAGCCCGCAAAGCTCCGCCACGGAATCTACATAAACCGCACTGTCAGGATTCCCTCCTGAACTGTCTCCTTCTCTGAACACCGTAAAAAACACGCCGCCCGCTATCACGACCACCAGCACCACACCTGCGATTATCATCTGCACTTTCTTTCTTTTCATGGCCTTCCTCCATCTATACAATATTTGGCATTCGTCCAGGACAACGCGCCTGCCTCCCGGCCACCCCGCCATGTTTCTTTGTCCAGTATAACATGGCATTGTGCGTTGTCCTACTTAAAATTTCATTAAGATTTTGCTGAAAGCAACCTGTTGAATTTTTCAGGAATTTTATGAGGATTTTCAGGAATTTTTGTTGCTAATGTGTTGCTGACTGTTCACATTTACTCCGCCACGCGTTCCGCTTATCCACGAAATTACACCGTGTTCCGCCATTGCTATGTGGTTACAAGACCCATGTAATATACTGGCTGCTGTATCGTTTCATTCAACATCTCTTCCGGAATAAGTCCACCACTACCAGCTCTGTCGGATTTCCTATCCGTGGAATCCTTGAATGGGAACCCAATCCCGCGCTAACTGCCATATAGTGCCCGTTTTTCACGAATATCCCTCTGTCATACCGCGGAAATGGCACACACTGCGGGCTGACGATCCCCCCCAAAAACGGAAGCCGCAGGAAACCTCCGTGCAGGTGCCCGGACAGCGTCAAGTCTGCTCCCCATTCCTCATATGCAGCGAAACACATGGGGTTGTGGGCAAGCAGAATCTGATACCTCTCCTGTGTCCCTTTCCCTAAATATGTTTCCAGCTCTGCCAGAGAAAGAGTTTCAAAACAAAACCGCCGGTAAAATCTCCAGGGAAGCTGCAGGCCATAAATCCGCAGCGGCACATTTTTCACCGTTGTATCTACACATTCATTTTCCAATAAAAATACGCCGGCTTCACGGACAGCTTCGGCATAACGTTCATAGCGCAAACCGAAACTGTCTGTGTCCAGCTTCATACGATGTTCATGATTTCCATACCCATAATACACCGGATATTTCTCTGCCAATACCTGCAGAAGCCGCAACGCCGTGCCTTCTTCCTCCGGCTCCCCTGAAGTAAGCATATCCCCGGCAGCAGCAATCAAATCCGGCTTCTGCCGATGAATTTCTTGTATCAGAACATCATTGTTCTTTCCATAGCTCTCATTGTGCAAATCGCTTAACAGGACAATCCTTATTTTCCCTTCGAGACAGTATTTCTTTTTATCAATTGGTATTTGATATCTGGTTACTCTAAATTTTTTCATGTCCCGAGTATAGCATACTCTCTCTCAAAATACAATTCACCTGTTCAGCACAGGTACGCATACCAGGCTTCTTTCAGATAATCAAAAAATCCCGCTTTCTCTACGTCTTTGTCTACCAAAAGTTTTACCGCACCGATTTTTTTACCGTTCAGAAAATATTGTGCCTCCCCTGCACTGTCGCCATTTAACAGAGGCGCTTCCATTTCCTCCTGCATCACAATTTCTTTCTTTATCGCTGAGAGATCTGCCCCATCTGTATCCAAATAATTAAATTCCCCCTCATAACGGCATGGAACTGTCTTTTCCACGCCCCTCTTCACCCGTATTTCCGGCAGTACGTCCTTATTCTCATCTGTATAAAGCACGCATTTTCCAAACCCATAGTTCAGCAGTGCTGCCGCATTCGCAAATCTGGTTTTTGAATTTGGAGCAGTCATAATAACACTAATTAGTTCAATCCCATTTCGGACAGCAGTTGCTGAAAGGCAGTATTTCGCAATACTGGTACTTCCCGTTTTCAGCCCTTTGCAGCCCTCATAGCTTCGCAGCAGCTTGTTTGTGTTCGTCAAACCAAAGACTTTCGTCCCCTGTCTTGTCACATGGGTAATATCTTCCATCCATACCGTCGTATAGTCATAAATCTGCGGAAAACGTGTAACCAGTTCCCGCGACATAATAGCGATATCTCTTGCAGTTGTATAGTGATTTGGATCCTCTGTCAACCCACAGCAATCCACAAAATTTGTGTTCAGCATACCAAGCTCTTTCGCCCGCCGATTCATCAGGTTTACGAATTCCTGTTCTGTGCCGCTGATATGCTCTGCCATAGTCACTGCCGCATCATTCCCCGATGC
This sequence comes from Hominisplanchenecus murintestinalis, assembly GCA_004793585.1. Classification (GTDB taxonomy): domain Bacteria; phylum Bacillota; class Clostridia; order Lachnospirales; family Lachnospiraceae; genus Hominisplanchenecus_A; species Hominisplanchenecus_A murintestinalis. The sequence continues at coordinate 29,911 of SRZB01000033.1, forward strand.
AATCATAATGCACTTAATCAGAGTCTCTACCGTCTGCTTCTCTCCCTCTTCCAGAAAAACCTGGGATCCTCCCATAGACTTTGCGTGGGCGCTCGTAACTGCCTCATCCGTAAGCTTTATCTTGCCGCTTTCAATCGCTTCAAAAATCAAAAGTGCCGTCATGATTTTTGTCACGCTGGCAGGACTTCTTTTCTCATCTGCCGCTTTCTCGTAAAGCACCGTCCCTGTCGAAGCCTCCACCAGAATCGCGGAAGGCGACTCAATCTCAACGCTCTCTCCCTCCGCGCATACCGGAAGGACGCCCTGGAAAAACATCAGCGCAGCAAGTAATGTTGCCAAAAATTTTTTCATAAAAAACCGCTCCTATTCCGTCTTCTATGTAAATTATAGTAGACAAAGGAGCGGTTTATACCATCGTTATGAAATGCGGATGCCCTTTTGTACAGGCACCCCTTTCTTCGCTCTATACATATGTACTGAAAAATCCACAAAATAATATACAATCAAAATCACAGCCAGAACACATCCGACATCAGCCGAATATGTATCCGCAAAAGCCATCACACCTTTATGTAAAAAACCAAACAGGCAGATTGTGTACAATCCCCACGCAAGAGTACTTTCCAGGCAGATGATTCCCTTGTAATTAAACGGCTTCTCTGTGTAATCCCACCAGACTGCCCCCAAGATGCGAATCATCAGCTTCGCAACTAAAAACTCAAAAAACGTAGCGCCTATGCTGCCCAATATGTACAACCCTACATAATTCCCCTCCAGAGGACGGAGCAGAAGATACGCCCCCACCGCTCCAAACCCATAAATCGGACAAATAGGTCCGAAGATAAATCCCCGGTTCACCAGTCGTTTTTCACAAAACGACATGTAAATCGACTCCACACACCATCCAAGGATACTATAAATCAAAAACCACTGTATCACATGGTATACATCTATCCCCGTTCCGTAAATTATCATGTCCCACGGCATATTACTCACCTCTCCTAAAACAAAGCTTATCTTGTGTCTGTATAATCGTAAACATCCTATCACAAATTTGATCGTTTGACTACTTTCCTTAGAAAATATTAAGAAAATTTAAGCTGCTTATAACGGTATAAAGTGCAAAGAAAAAAGATATGTATATCAGATACCATCCTCTTTCTTCTTTTGCTGAGTTATTTACAACAGATGTACGATTATTTTCATCAAGAACTACTGAAAGGCCACAACAAATATGTGGAAACTGACGGTTATCAGGATACCGTAGTATATTTGGCGATTACTTTTCTCAAACCAGTTCAGCATCATTTTTTCTTTCCAGACCCTCCATTCTTACCCATATAGAAAACTCCCCGACTCAATGTCGGAGAGTTTCATCTGCACATTAGTTATACTTACGCTTACGAGCAGCTTCGGATTTCTTTTTACGTCTCACGCTTGGTTTTTCGTAATGTTCTCTCTTACGAATCTCCTGCTGAATACCAGCCTTCGCGCAGTTTCTTTTGAAACGACGCAAAGCGCTGTCCAAAGTCTCGTTCTCTTTAACGATTACGTTTGACATAGCCTCACACCTAACCTCCCTCCAGTTGTAGATTGTGCATAATACAACTGTACGGGTATTTTTATTGCACTGATATTCATTATACCATAATTTCCATATACGTCAAGGATTATTTATTTTGTTCTGACAAAATTTTACTCGTAGCGCAAAGCATCAATTTCTGTTTTATTTTATCTGCCCCATCAAAATCTCGGCTGCGGCTTCCAAAGCCTCCCCAATCTTCTCCGGGTTCTTTCCTCCGGCCTGCGCCATGTTCGGACGGCCGCCTCCGCCGCCTCCGACAATTGCCGCCATGCCTTTAATCAGATTTCCGGCATGTGCCCCGGCTTTCTGCGCTGCGTCTGTCGCCATAGCAAGCAGGCTCACTTTGCCGCCTTTCGCTGATGCCAGCACGACGACGCCTTCGCCCAGTTTTTCTTTTAGCTGGTCGCCCAGGTCGCGCAGCCCGTTCATGTCCACATCCTCCAGGCTTGCCGCCAGCAGCTTCACGCCTTTCACTTCCTGCACCTGGTTCATCACATCTCCCAGCGCGTCCTGCGCCAGTTTGCTCTTTAAAGACTCATTTTCGCTCTGGGCTGCTTTCAGCTCTGCCTGCAGATGGGAAATCTTATCTGCCAGCTCGTTCGGGGTTGTTTTCAAAAGGGCCGCTGCCTGTGCCAGCTTCTGCTCCGCTTCTTTATAGTATACAAACACTCCGTCCCCTGTCAGAGCCTCAATACGGCGTACACCAGCCGCGATGCCGGATTCGGAAACAATCTTAAATACAGTAATCGTCCCCGTATTTGCCACATGCGTACCGCCGCAAAGCTCCCTGGAGAAATCCCCCATAGAAACCACACGTACTTCATCCTCATATTTCTCGCCAAACAGAGCCATTGCACCGCTCTTCTTTGCATCCTCTACGTTCATAATCTCCGTCACTACCGGCAGGGACGCCTGAATTTCCCGGTTTACCAGTTCCTCTGCCTTCGCGATTTCTTCCTGTGTCATCGGCGCAAAGTGCGCGAAGTCAAATCTGAGCCTGTTCGGTGTTACGAGAGAACCTTTCTGCTCTACATGGGAACCCAACACTGTCTTTAACGCTTTCTGGAGAAGATGGGTTGCACTGTGATTCTTACAGGTAGCATTTCTGCCTGCCGCATTCACTTCCAGAACTGCAGTATCACCTGCCTTAAGCATTCCTTTTGTCATATATCCGACATGGCCGACCTTACCGCCCATGAGCTTTATAGTACTCTCTACCCGGAACTCTCCTTCTGTTGTACGGATCACTCCGGTATCGCCTTCCTGGCCGCCCATCGTTGCATAAAACGGGGTCTGCTCCACCAGCACTGTCCCTTTATCGCCGTCTGAGAGCGCCTCGGTAATCTCCTTCTCTGTCGTAAGGACAGTAATCTTTGATTCATGGCTCAGCCTGTCATACCCCACAAATTCCGTGGTAACAGAAACATCGATTTCATCGTAAACCGTAGCGTCCTTGCCCATATAGTTTGTCGTCGCACGGGCGCTTCTTGCTTTCTTTCTCTGTTCCTCCATCGCTGCCTTGAAACCGCTTTCATCAATGGAGTATCCCTTCTCTTCCAAAATTTCTTTTGTTAAATCCAGCGGGAAGCCATACGTATCATACAGAATAAATGCATCCTTTCCGTCCAGTTCTTTTTTGCCCGCCTTTTCCATATCTGCTTCCATCCCTGCCAGGATGCTCAGTCCCTGGTCGATGGTCTTATTAAATTTCTCTTCTTCCTGAGCCAATACCTTCAGGATAAACTCTTTCTTCTCCTCCAACTCCGGATATCCATCTTTCGAGCCTGCAATAACTGTCTCACTCAGCCCTGAGAGGAATCCCCCCTGGATGCCTAAAAGTCTTCCATGTCGCGCAGCGCGGCGGATCAAACGGCGCAGCACATACCCCCTTCCCTCATTCGTCGGCATGATTCCATCCGAAATCATGAAAGTCGCGGAACGGATATGGTCTGTAATCAGGCGGATAGACACGTCTTTTTCTTCATTTTCTTTATAAGTAACATGCGCATACTCACACACCTTATTCCGCAGAGCCTCTATCGTGTCCACATCAAAGATGGAATCCACATCCTGCACAACGACTGCCAGACGCTCCAGACCCATTCCGGTATCAATATTCTTTTGCTCAAGTTCGGTATAATTTCCGTTCCCATCATTATCAAACTGGGTAAATACGTTATTCCAAACCTCCATATAGCGGTCGCATTCACAGCCTACTGTACAATCCGGGCTGCCGCATCCGTATTTTTCCCCTCTGTCATAATAAACTTCCGAACACGGTCCGCAGGGCCCCGAACCATGCTCCCAGAAGTTATCACCCTTACCAAATCGGAAAATACGCTCCGGCGCAATCCCTATTTTTTTATTCCAAATCTCAAACGCTTCCTCGTCTTCTTCATAAATGGATGGGTACAGTCTGTCCGCATCCAGTCCAACCACTTCCGTCAGGAATTCCCATGTCCAGCTAATCGCCTCTGTCTTAAAATAATCCCCAAAGGAGAAGTTCCCCAGCATCTCGAAAAATGTGCCGTGGCGCGCTGTCTTTCCTACATTTTCAATATCGCCTGTACGGATACATTTCTGACAGGTAGTCACTCTCCTGCGCGGCGGAATCTCCGCCCCGGTAAAATATGGCTTTAAAGGCGCCATGCCTGAATTAATCAGCAGCAAACTCTTGTCGTTATGCGGTACAAGAGAAAAACTCTTCATCGCAAGATGTCCCTTGCTTTCGAAAAATTCCAGGAACATTCTGCGCAATTCATTTACACCGTATTTTTTCACGATAACTCCTCCTGTGCACTATTATTTCTGAAGATCTAAAGCAGCTGTTTCCTCTGCTGCCGTCTTGGCATCCTTCCTGTCACGGAAAACCTTTCCCAGCTTGATTCCAACCACTGCCGTTACGATTAAGAGAAGCATCTTAACCGCTGTAATGATAAATTCTGCTAAAAATGCCATATCTTTCCCTCCTACTCAGCTTTCACCTGATGATATCCTTTTTTGCCTTTCTTTATCACAAGTGCGGCGTCCTCGTCAAAGTCCGCACTGGTAAATACTCTGGAAAAATCTGTAACTTTTTCGTCATTCACACTGACGCCGCCCTGCTGAATCAGCCTTCTCGCCTCGGAACGGTTCTTCGCCAGCCCCGTATCCACCAACAGCGTAATTAAATCTTTACCTGCATCCAGCTCTTCTTTTGCATAAGTGGTAGTAGGCATATTCTGGCTCTTTCCGCCTCCGATGAAAATAGCCTTTGCCGCCTCGTCAGCTTTCTTCGCTTCCTCCTCGCCATGTACCAGCTTCGTCAGCTCATAAGCCAGGATTTCCTTCGCCTTATTCAGCTCGCTTCCTTCCCAGCCGTCCATAGCGTCGATTTCCTCCAACGGCAGGAACGTCAGCATACGGATACATTTCAGCACATCGGCATCCGCCACATTCCTCCAGTACTGGTAAAACTCATAGGGAGACGTCTTGTCCGGATCAAGCCATACAGCCCCTGACTGGGTCTTGCCCATCTTCTTGCCTTCAGAATTCAAAAGCAGGGTAATCGTCATGGCATGCGCATCCTTCCCCAGTTTCCTGCGGATGAGCTCTGTACCGCCCAGCATATTACTCCACTGATCGTCTCCTCCGAACTGCATATTACAGCCATACCGCTGATACAGCTCATAGAAATCATAGCTCTGCATAATCATGTAGTTAAACTCAAGGAAGCTTAACCCTTTTTCCATCCTTTGCTTATAGCACTCGGCCCGCAGCATATTGTTTACGGAAAAATGCGGTCCAACCTCCCGGATGAACTCAATATAATTCAGCCCTGTCAGCCATTCTGCATTGTTCACCATCAGCGCCTTGCCTTCGCCAAAATCAATAAATTTGCTCATCTGCTCCTTAAAACAGTCGCAGTTATGCTGAATGGTTTCTGTCGTCATCATCTGGCGCATATCTGACCTTCCCGATGGGTCGCCAATCATCCCCGTTCCGCCGCCAATCAGCGCAATCGGCCTGTTTCCCGCCATCTGCAGACGTTTCATCAGACACAGCGCCATAAAATGCCCTACGTGCAGGCTGTCTGCCGTTGGGTCAAAGCCGATATAAAATGTCGCCTTGCCATTATTTACCATTTCACGGATTTCCTGTTCATTTGTCACCTGGGCAATCAACCCACGCGCTACCAGTTCTTCATAAATTTTCATCTCATTATCTCCTTACGTACTGAGATTAAATATAGCACACGAAATTTTCTATTTCAAGTGCGCGGTACAAATTTCGGCATATGGCTTTATTCAGAAGGCCGGGATATATTCCATCCTTATCTAACAGCCTTCGTCCACGATAAGCCCTGTCCCGTCAGCCGCTGCGGTAGCCAATGCGTCGCACCTCTCATTCTGCGGATGCCCATTATGCCCCCTAACCCATATAAACTTCACATTGTGAGGCGCTTTCGCCGCCAGCAGCCTCTTCCAAAGGTCTACATTTTTTACCGGCTCATTTTTCCCACGCTTCCAGTTCTTTTTCTGCCAGTTTTCTATCCAGCGCTGGTTAAACGCATTCACCAGGTACTGCGAATCTGAATACAACTCCACCTCACACGGCCTGTTCAATGCCTCCAGCCCCACGATAGCAGCCATCAGCTCCATCCGGTTATTTGTCGTCCTTACATAACCCTGGCTGTACTCGCGCACATGAAGCTCCCCCTTTGCATCTGTATAATGTAACACAGTTCCATACCCTCCCGGGCCATCCGGGTTTCCCCGTGCAGAACCGTCTGTATATATCTGTACCTGCATAAATGCTCCTCTCTCTATGCGCCCTCTCCCGGCGGCTTCTTTTTTACCGCAATCTTCCGGTATTTCCCCTCAGACTTCATTTGCAGGATATATCCATCCGCTTTTATTCTACTGTCAAACGCGGAGACAGCCCTACATACACCACTGGGCGAGACTCCAGGTTCTGATAACTCTCAATCATCTCTTTCATATCAGAAAGAAACGCTTCCTGAGGCGAAACGCCATTTTTTGTTATCCAATTTGGTGCGTTTTGCATATTCGGAAAGATTCCAATAAGAACGGTCGCCGCTTTTCATAAGCGTATAACTGCTCTTTCCATAGTTCCTAACCTCATACCCACTCCCCGGACTCCATAAACCTCTCCGCTGAAGCTTCGGCTGCCTCGATAATCTCAGTGTCATAACCTATAATACTCAGCAGGCGGATTGCATTCCGTGACGTTGCTCTCCCTTCATAAAGACAGTAATTAAACAAAATATCATTTTCCTTTACTTCTTCCTGAAAATGGAAATTTTCATATTGTTTTTCCAGCATATATGTCAGCTCTATATCGTGAGTCGCCGCAAAACACATCACATTCTCCCTATCCATGCCCCTTAAAATCTGAGCGGATGCTGCAATACGCTCTACCGTATTCGTTCCCCGAAGCACCTCATCCACGAAACACAGCAGAGGCATTTCATCCTCCATATGGTCTAAAATCCTCTTTAAAGACTTAATCTCTACAATATAATAGCTCTCCTGGCTCATTAAATCGTCACGCAGTGCCATGGAAGAATAAATCTGGCAGAAATTACTCTTCCAGGAATCCGCCAGCACCGTGTGTATCGTCTGCGCCAACAGCGCATTAATCGCAATTGTTTTCAGGAATGTAGATTTTCCTGAAGCATTAGAGCCGGTAAGCAGCACGCCCCGTTCTACAGAAATGGAATTTTTCACCGGCTCATCTATCATCGGATGGTAAACATTTTCTGTCCGCAGATAAACCGATGACGTTCGCTCCAGCTCCGGCACGCTCCACTCTTCCATCATTTCCCGGAATGAAGCTATCGCAACCGCGCTTTCCAGCCGCCCGATATTTTCTGTCAGGCTCTCAAATGCATCCATATTTTCCTTCAGCTCCCGTACCAGCGTGCCAAACTGAATCAGATCAATATGAAAAGTAAAATTAATATACAAGGCAAGCGATTCTTCAATCCCTCCGCCCGCTGACGTGGAAGCGCCAGCCAGCACAAAGAATGAATTTCTTTTAAACTTATCAAAACGTTTTCGTGCTTTCGCGATATTTTCCCGGTATTCCTGTATAGCCGGAAGCTTCACCTTCTGAAGCTCGTCCGCCGCCCGCAGCATTTCCAGCAGGCACTTGCATGACATTACATACGGCTCTATTTTTCTGCGTCTTGCAGAATATGTTGCCCAGCAAAAGCTCACCGAAGCCACCAGCATGATAATGCCAACTGCCGGTGCGGCAGCCAGCGCTGCCAGCGAGAACAGGAACGCTCCAATCCCCAGATAGTGAACCGTCTTAGAGTCCTCCTCATAGTCCGCGAGATTATAAATATAATCAAAAATCGAACGCGCTCCCGTCTTTCCGATTTTTGCAAAAAAATATTCCATCTGTTCCCGTTCACTGCCATGCTCTGCAAAATACCGTACAATCCGTTCCCGCTCTTCCAGCTCTTCTGTTGAAAAGGAAAGTCTGCGCAGCAGAAAATAAAGATAGCTCTCTCCAATGCAGGACCATGTATGATTCAGCAGCATAAAAATCGTATCCATATCCAAGTCGTTCCAGGTAATATCGTCTATATAGCTGCCTTCCCTGCCTTTTTTCTCAAAATATCGTCCGATAGCATCAAATTCTGCCCCTGTATATTGCCTGACCGGACGCTCCCCCCAGGTTCTCCTGATTTTTGCCATTATCTCTGCCCTGCGCTTCCGGTTCTGGTACACACAAAATGCCGCAAACGCCGCCAGGGCCAGAATTACCAGCAGCACCATTTTTACTTCCATCCAAATCCCCCCTGTCTCACTAACGGTTCATCTACTCTGTTTTGTCTTCTGTTTCTATGCCTCCCCACACCTTTTATAAATCGTATAAATCAGCTCTTCCGACTCGTCCCAGCCCAGGCAGGGATCGGTAATTGATTTGCCGTACACATGATTTCCCTGCCCGATTTTCTGGCATCCCGGTTCAATATAGCTCTCAATCATCACGCCCTTTACCAGCTCCCTAATCCCAGGATTCAAATTTCTGCTGTGAAGCACCTCTTTCACAATCCGAATCTGTTCCGCATACTGTTTACCCGAATTAGAATGATTCGCATCCACAATAGCCGCGGGATATTTCAAATCCCTTTCATCATACATTTTCAGCAACAAATTCAAGTCCTCATAGTGATAATTGGGAATCGTATTTCCGCGCTTATTCACTGCACCTCTCAAAATCGTATGCGCCAGCTCATTTCCCGTGGTTTTCACTTCCCAGCCCCGATAGATGAACGTATGCCCGCCCTGAGCCGCTACCACTGAATTCATCATAACCGTCAAATCGCCGCTGGTCGGGTTCTTCATTCCTGCCGGAACATCCATACCGCTAACTGTCAAACGGTGCTGCTGATCCTCTACCGAGCGCGCACCGATGGCCACATAAGACAGGATGTCCGAAAAGTATCTCCAATTTTCTGGATAAAGCATCTCATCCGCCGCTGTCAGCCCCGACTCCTCAATTGCACGGATATGGAGCTTACGGATAGCAATCAGCCCGGCAAGCAAGTCCGGCTTCTTTTCCGGATCCGGCTGATGAAGCATTCCTTTATACCCCTCCCCCGTAGTCCGCGGCTTATTTGTATAAATACGTGGAATCAGTATCAGCCTGTCCCCCACCTTATCCTGGACTTTTGCGAGACGCCCGATATAATCGCACACCGCTTCTTCATTATCCGCAGAGCACGGGCCTATGATAACCAGAAACTTTTCGGATTCCCCGGTAAATACTTTTCGGATCATCGCGTCCTTCTCTTCCTTTATTTTCCGAACCCTCTCTGTAACCGGATACATTTCCTTTACTTCTGCCGGAGTCGGCAGCTTTCCTATAAATTCAAAGCTCATAATATTTCCTCCTAGTATAATAATGGTGTAGTCAATCAAGACTACTTGTTTAATAAGTTTCTATA
>SRZB01000034.1 GCA_004793585.1 Hominisplanchenecus murintestinalis
CGTTAGCAACAAAAATCCCTGAAAACCCGCATAAAACCGTGAGTAAACTTAAGGACTGGTTAAAAATCATGCAATGATAGATGGTAATAAAAGGCTGGGGTGCCATGCCATGTTAGTCTTTTTGGCATTAAACGGTTATGAGATGGAATACACGCAGGAAGAATTATCAGATTTAATATTAGATGTAGCAGCGGACAGGAAACAATATGAAGATATTTTGCATTGGTTGTTGGTGCATCAGATGTAAGTTAGATGATTTGGAACTTTTTCCATAAAAGCTTTTATTGAAAAGCTGAATCATTATGTATGGAAATGGGCAAAACAAATCCGCTTAAATAAGGCATATCCGCGAAAGACATGTTTTATACAAGATACAGAGGATTATTTTTTAACATTCAATTATACTAGTGTTTTAGAAAGAGTCCTTGTAAGTGGTGTGGAAATGCCATTTACAAGGGTTTTTGGTATTTCCTGTATTAAGACTTAGAAAGAGATTAGGGATAACGTAATTGATAGATTGGCTATTTAATGGTATACTGTTAACATAGAATAATCTAAGAGGAACGGTCAGAAATGAAATTTGAGTGGGACGAAGAAAAAAACATTATTAATAAGGAAAAACATAAAATTTCTTTTGAAACGGCAGCATATGTTTTTGATGATCCTTATTACATTGAAATGTTTGATTTTGAGCATAGTGTTGATGAGGATAGATATATTGCAATAGGGAAAGTCGGCGATGTACTGTTTGTAGTATTTACAGAACGAAAGGAAACGATTCGATTAATTTCAGCTAGACTTGCAACGAGTGCAGAAAAGGAGCTTTATTATGACCAGAACATTAATTATTGAAAGTGGACAAAAACCTACGGAAGAACAATTAAAAGAGGTTGAAGAGGCGAAAAAAAGCCCAATTAACTTTGATGAAGATTGTGGGGAATTGTCGCCAGCGATGATGAAGGCGTTTAAGAGTGCGGTTGTGCAAAGAAATCGTAAGAAAAAAGCTTAGAAATTTTTGGGGGAAGAATTTTATCCCCCAATATCCCCCAAATTTGAAAAATATGCAACAAGAAATTTTAAAAAGCAAAATGAATTTACCCCAAAATAAAATTTGGGGGATGCAGTTGAAAAGACGTAGATATAGGGCAGTTAAAAATTACTGGAAAGCCAGTAAAATAGAGGGCACTGAAAAAGTCCTTTTATGCGATAATCTAATACAATATATTGTGGTATGAATTGCAAAAACAGCAAATATATTGTGGTGAACTTTGCGGCGAATTTTTAGGAATGAGAACCCTTGTTATTGTGAAAGGAAAAACCAGGATTGAAAAATGTACGGCAGAAACAATATATAAATTAGCGAGGACGCTCCATGTGACAATGGAAGAACTTTTGACAGAATGTTTTAGGTGAGATAAGGAATGTCTGTGGAGAAAGATTTTACCAAAGAAAATCTGGACTATTATTTGAAGGAACTGGCAAAAGAGTTTCGGAAGAGAAATGGAAAAAATACGCCTGCTGAGATTGTGTTAGTTGGAGGTGCGGCAATTCTTGCCAATTATGGGTTCTGTGAAATGACCTACGATATCGATGCAGTCATAACAGCATCATCGGCCATGAAATTAATGTCCGGGAGACACTGCAAGAAGGATTTGTCTGATATTATTGGTATCTTGAGTGAATAAGAAAGAATGGGAGAGCCTTTAAGTTAGCAGCAGATTGATTGTGCGGTAAGAAATCTGTATAGTGGGTGGGATAATATTTCTGAATATGCAATACAGGTTTTGAAAGTAGCTTTAGATTCAGAAAACCTAAAAGAATTATTTATGGAACAGGAACGTGAAGAGGAATTATCAAAACAGGCAGTGCTTCAAGTTCAAAAATACGAAGGGGAATCTCTTTGGTTGGCCGATGTTTCGGCAAATTTTTATACAGCATTTCGCGGCAACAGATAAACATTTCACAGCAATTAAATTGTTTTGCTGTTTTTAGCAGGCTATAATAAAATGTCTGTTTATGACAGCGGCAAAATATAAATTTTTGCCGCTGACGATATAATAAGCGTTAGCGAGAAGAATGAGCTTGTTCATTCGGCGAGCGGCGAATGGCAATCATGAATCGCAGATTCATGATATAATGACGAGGAGGTGGCTCATTGATTCATATTGCAATTTGTGATGATGAAAAACGTATGTCCGATCATATAAGGGCAATGGCCTCCGATTTTTTCCGTAAAAAGAACAGGGAGATCTATTTTCGGACATTTTCAAGTGGTGAAGAGCTGCTAAGCTACGACGGGCAGATTGACATCCTGTTTCTGGATATCCAGATGAAGGGTATGGACGGCATGGAAACGGCAAGGAAGCTGAGGGCTTCTAAGTTCCGGGGATTCCTGCTTTTTATCACAGTACTGAAAGAGATGGTATTCCAGTCTTTCGAGGTGCAGGCCTACGATTATCTGGTCAAGCCGGTGGAAGAAAAACAATTTGAGAAGACCATGGAGCGCCTCTTTGCTTCTATGCAAAACGCCAGCGAGGACAGCCTGCTGGTTCAAAAGGGATATGAAGGGCGCATCATCCCAAAGGATGAGATTGCTTTTTGCGAGGTCATAGACCGAAAAATATATCTGAGCCTGGCTTCCGGCGAGGTTGTTGATTATTATGAGCGGATCGAAAATCTGGAAACGAAGCTGGGCAGCCATTTTTTTCGATGCCACAGGAGCTATCTCATCAACCTGAAGCATTTAAAAGGATATAAAAACGGGACTGCCTATCTGGATAACGGCAAAGAGGTTCCCGTATCACGGCTGCGGAGTAGGGAGTTTTCCGGTGTAGTTTTGCAGTATATGAAGAACATATAAGAACTTTGCGGTTATCTGGCAGGTCTGCGCATTTACTGCGCAGACCGTAAGAAGGTGATTCAGGAGTGCAAAAATCCCATTGCCGGAGGCAATTTAAAATGGATTTTTGCCTGTAACTGTGTAGCTACGGAACAGTTACAGTGCTTTTACATATGGGGGCAGGTAACATGGCTGAGTATTTAGATTTTTTCAATATATACATTATGGGCGTGATTGAAACGTCTTTCCAGATTTATTTTTTGGCAAAAATTTTGAAAAAGAAAATGTGGCCTCCTTTTTATTTCCTGTTTGCAGTAGGTGCAGTGATTGCGGGCGAGTTTATTCCGGGCGGCACGATTGTTAGTTTTGTGGTGTTTGTCTTATTGATTTCGATATGCATGGGTTTTGCCTGCCATGCGAATTTTAAGGCTTCCTTTCTGTATGCGACTTTGACAACGGAAATCATGTTGCTCTGTAGCGGAATCGTGAACTCACTGATGAGCCTTCCATACCCGTGGCTGCCTGCTTTTTTCCATGAGACAGGCAATATTGCGGCCATGCTGATCTGCGAGGCGGCATCCTTTTTGCTGAGCGGGTTTTGCTATTATATCGTATACCGCTATTTTTCCATGGATGCCCTGTGTCCTGCGGATGCTCCTGATATCACAATGGGAATGCAGCGGATGTTTCTAATTTTTGTTCCGATTCTGATGATATTTATTATGAGTAACTATATCAATGCGATTGAATATGACTTCCAGTTTGAGATTCTGGTGGACAAAGGGCCTGCGGGACACTTTTTCAGTCATGGGCAGATGCTGGCCATGTATTTTCTGGGACTTGCCAGCCTGTTCTGCATCCTGTTTTTCTATAAGAAGCTGCAGCAGAGTTTTCGTCTAGGCACGGAATTATCACTGCTGGAGCAGCAGGAACATTCCCTGAACCAGTATGTGGAGGAAGCGAAAACCCGTTACGATGAAACAAAGTCCTTTCGCCATGACATCAGGAACCACATCGCAGTGGTAAAAAAGCTCCTGCAGAATGGAAAACTGGAGGAAGCCGTAACTTATATCGAGGATCTGGACGATATGGCGGAAAAAATGTCATTTCCCTGCAGTACTAGCAACCCGGTCGTGGATATTCTGGTGGGGAACAAACTGGGGATTGCAAAAAGCATGGGGAGCGATGTGGACTGTTCCCTGCTTCTGCCATATCCGTGTGGCATTAGAGATATTGATATCTGTATTGTCCTGTCAAATGCGCTGGATAATGCAATCCATGCAGTAAAAAGCCTGGATGCCAGTATGGAAAAGTATATCCGTGTGTCCGGGCGGATCCAAGGGGATTTCCTTATGATAGAAACCCAAAACAGCTTCCATGGAAAAGGAGCGTTCAAAAAAGGGACAGGTCTGTCGAATGTAAAAAAAGTGGCTGAAAAATATGGCGGCGCCATGAGTATAGAGACACAGGAGAATGTATTTGTCCTCCATGTGCTGCTGATCATTCCACAGCATCCAGAAAGCAGCACACAGCAAATGGATTAAAATGTTACCTTCTATAACCGAAAAAAGAAAAAGGAAGCTGTCTGCGGCGGCAAGCGGCTGCAAAGAAGTTTCCTGACAATATCAATTTGAAGGAGGAACATGCTTATGACAATGCAGATTCATGGAAGCTATGATCATTCCGGTGCCGATTACGCAGAGAGGGTAAAGGAAAAACAGGCTCCTGAGAGGGATGAAAAGGCAAAGGAAGCAGAGAAAGCTGCTGAGGGAAAAAATGCTGGTAAGTTATCCGAACCACGGGATGAATATATCAGCAGTGAAAAATCGGGGCGAAAGCCTATGGGACTGTACCGGGTAGGCCAGGACGAGAACGGCAACCGGAAAATCTTTTTTGACGATCCGAAAGCTGGCCATGCAAATGGAAAGGATGACCGTTCCGAGGAAAGCGAAGATGGCAAAGCACCGAAGGTATACCCATCCGGGCATCCCGCAATGCAGGCCCCTGACGGGGCGGGCGGACTGCCGTCCGATAAGGTAGGCGGAGACAGCCAGGGAAAGCCGGTGGAGAAATGTGTCACAAATACGGATAAGGTTGACAGGGAAATCAAGAAGCTGAAAGAGAAAAAGCAGCAGCTGGAACAGCAGATCCAGTCGGCTTCCGGCGATAATAAGGAAAACAAAATCCGGGAGTTGGAGAAAAAGCTGGCGCAGGTAGAAAACGAGTTAAGACAGAAAGACAATGATACATACAGGCGGCAGAATGCTTCTGTATCAGAATAAAAGGGATTCAGATTTTTAGTGTGGTATCATTACCGGGAGATAGTGGCAAATGCGCACTGTTTTCCGGTATTTTTGGAATGGCGGCATCATTTGAGTTTCTTAAAAGGATTATATCAGAAAAAATGCCGGGAGGGACAATTATGCATACGAAAACAATGGAAGGTCTTGCAGGGGCAAGTATGAATATGAAGCTGTTGAATACGCCCTTCAGCGTCTATAAAGATGCAGAACGGAGAGGTGATACAGCCGTTATGGAGCGGGCAATGGGATATGCCGGCGAATTTGCAGATAAAGCGGAGGACTATCAAAAGAAGGCAGAAAAAGGAATGAAGGAGGACGCAAAGGAGGCAAGGGAAAAAGCGAAGACGGAGCAGGAAAACGCCATCAGGAAGCGCAAGGAGGAGCGCGAGGAGCAGGAAAAGAGGATAGCGGAAAGCCGGAATGGGGATACGGATACCGTAAGCGTCAGCGAAAGTGGAAAGGCTGCATTGGACGGGAAGACCGATTCGGTTCAGACTGGTGCAGACAACGGCATCTCTGTAGAAGAAACAGCGGATGCTGTTAAGATGGAACCTGTAATCTATACGAAAACCGGGGAAGCATTGACACCGGAATCCGGCACGAATCTCTCTGTTTCGGTATAGATGTTGCCATCGGGTGGTTTTGAATTATAAAAGATAATCCCTGGCAGCAAAGCTGCCGGGGTGCCTGATTACCAGTAAAATGGGGACATATTTGCGGCGAGGAACAGTGACATTAAGAAAACACAGTCACCAATGATATTAATATTAGATGGAGATAAGTGGTTGGAATAGCTTCGGTCGTTTGGACTGTTTAGCCTGGAGAAGAAAATGAATAAGAAAAAGTGGATTCGTATCGTATCGATTTACTCGATTATATATACAGTAATAACATTGTTGAACAGCGTTTTGTACCTTCGTAATGGTATTTATGAAGACCCAAGCGGTAACTGGCATGAATTAGACAGGGCTATGATCCTCCTGATTGGGATAGCTGCATTTGAGCTATGTACAAATCTGCCTGTTAAGCCTTTGGCTCTCAGATATTTGATTGCATATATTCCCTCTCAGCTGTTGGCGTTCGCCTATGTCTGGTTCTGCGGACTGCGGGAACCTTTGGCGAAAACAGCGTATAGGGATATTTGGATTAATTTTACGAGCCTTTTTGTGTTGTTATGCATCATCAATACTGTCTTTTATGTTTTTAAGAAAAAGAGAGGGCAGAAAGGGGAAAAGAAATGACCGAAGCTGTTGAAAAATTCATCCTGATTTTTGCAGGGTTGCTTCTTATACTGCGCGGCCTGTTTTGATTTCAATTAGATGTGGATTGAGGTGGCTGTATATGGAAAGAAACATAAAATGCAAACCAACTAATTTATGCATAATAATCTTCATGCTTTGCTTGTCTGTAAGGTTTGTGGAATACTTTCTAATTGAAACAGACAAAACAGCTATTGGAGAAAATGTGTTCCACAAAGTTGTTGGGATTATTATATTAGCCGTGATATTAAAAGGCTCAAATTTTACATGGAGTGATATTGGATTTCAACGAAACAGTTTTGCAGGCAGTATTTTGAAAGGCTTGTTATTGGGAAGCGTCTGCTTTGCTATTTCATATGGGTTGGAATTAGCAATTTTTATTCTGCAGGGCAATCCTGCACATTTAGAAATATACATCAGCAGCTTTTCTTTGACTGGCTCGCAGATAAAAAATACGGATTTTGTTTTCTTTCTGTTATGCGTACTGTTTAACATTATCAATGTCTGGATGGAGGAAGGCGTTTTTCGCGGTCTGTTTATTAAAACGTTCTCTGAAGCAAAGCCATTTATGCAGGCGAATTTTATTGCAGCATTTTTATTTGGTATCTGGCACATTGTAATGCCGATCAGAAGCTATGTGAATGGCGAAATGCCATTTGCGGCAATGGTCCTTATGGGTATCGGTTATATAATCCTTGCCGGAATTATGGGAATCAAATGGGGGCTTCTTTACCGCATAACAGGAAATATATGGGTAGGGCTTGGCGACCATTTATTCAATAATACCGTTGCTGCAAATATGCTGCATGTCGTTTCATTAAAGGGTGCAGACGAATTACAAATTGTCAGGATCATGGCTGCACAGATAATTTCTTTTGCCTTTGTGTTGGTAATTCATACTTATCGAACTACTAATGTTCGATAAGGTATTATTGCAGGAACAGGAAAGGAAAAAGATAAAAATTTGGAGGGAGTGCTTTGAAAAAGCGAGAGTTTATTTATATAGCAGTTTTGACTTTGATCATTGCGTTTATGGATATGACAGGTATTCCAAGCGCGTTTTTCGTCCATATTCAAGTTGCGGACATAGAGCCTGTTTATTTTACGCTTATGGTAAATTTCTTGTTCATAGGAGCGGCAGCCTATTTGTTTTTAAGAACATTATGTCCTGCATGGGATTTGGGATTTAGGAAAAAGGGTTTGAACAGTGGACTTAAAAAATACGGAATCATTGGAGCGCTGGTTGCGGCAGTGGGTTTTCTTGCTTTTTATGTGGGATTATCGCCTTTTGATCGTCAGCCAGTCTGCGCTTTGCCTTATTGCTTCTCGAGTATAAACGGATATGCTGATTTGACATTATATATTGTTGTACCCGTATATATAATTTTGGGAATATACAGTTTTATAGAGCTAAAAAAAGAAGCGTGAAATTCCCGTTGCAGGATAAAGGAGGGGGGGTTAGGCTAAACGTTGCATTTTATACCGAAATGCAAATCGAAGGATAAGGAGGCAATAGAATATGGAACTTGTAAAACTGACACACGAAAATATTGATCAGGAGCACATCTGCTGTGCGATCTCCAATAACAAGGATATTCAGGTCATGTCCAAAAAGAACTGGCTGAAAGACAGGCTGGACGAAGGGCTTGTATTCTTGAAAGGCAATGTCCGGGGAAAATGCTTCATTGAGTATATCCCCGCGGAATACGCATGGGCGCCCATCGAGGCGCAAGGGTATATGTACATTGACTGCCTGTGGGTATCCGGGCAGTTCAAGGGGCATGGATACTCGAACCTCCTGCTGGATGCATGTATCGAAGACAGTAAAGCGAAAGGAAAAAAGGGGCTTGTAATCCTGTCCTCCAGAAAAAAGATGGGATTCCTTTCCGACCCGAAATATATAGGCTATAAGGGCTTTCAGACAGCGGATACGGCAGAGCCCTATTTTGAGCTGATGTACCTGCCCTTTGGAGAGGGCGCGCCTTTTCCCTGCTTCCGGGACAGCGTGGGCAGGCATGAAGATATGCCGGAGGGATTTGTGCTGTATTACACAAATCAATGCCCTTTTACGGCAAAGTATGTACCGATACTGGAGGAGATGGCAAAGGCCAGGAACGCAGTGTTTCGGTCCGTACATATCCAGAACAGAGAGGATGCGCAGAATGCCCCTTCGCCCTTTACGACATTTTCCCTTTTCTATGACGGGCAGCTTGTAACCCATGAAATCCTGTCGGAGAAGAAATTTGATAAAATTTTAGCGAATAAGGGGGTATGAAAAATGATTCAATTAGTCAGACCAACAGAAGCAATGAAGGAAAAGGCCATCGAATTCAGACAGGAATTTTTTGATCATGGGGAATCCGTCATTAACGGAAGTGAATTATTTGATAAAACGGATGATTATACAGAATGGTGCAGAACCATAGATGCAAACACGAAAGAAGAAACGGTGAATCCGAATTGGGTTATAACAGACACATTCTTTGGTGTTGATGATCAGGACAGAATCGTGGGAATCATTGATTTAAGGCATGAACTGAACGACTTTCTGAAGGACCTCGGCCATTGTGGTTACGGCGTCCGTCCATCAGAAAGAAGAAAAGGCTTTGCTACGGAAATGCTGCGGCAGTTATTGGAGGTTGCCAAAAAGACCGGGATGAACGAACTGTATCTTTCTGTGGAAAGGAAGAATGAACCTTCGGTTAAAACAATCACCCGGAATGGCGGAGTCTATGAGCGCAGCTTTGAAATTGATGGAGAACAGGCGGATATTTACAGAATCGCCCTATCAGAATAGCCGTACTGGTACAACGGATATGGCAGAGCTGTAAGCTGCTTGGGGAGAAGAATGATAGGATTAAAAAGAGGAAGCGTAGAGCTTTCATCCCATCAGGAGGAATGGGATAAAAATGCTGAAAATGTAATTTTGGAATTGAAGCAGCTTTTCGGAAATGCCGCTGTTGATATCCGGCATGTGGGAAGTACTGCGATTCATTCCAATGTATGGAGACAGCTTCAGGATACATAGAGAAACAAAGAGATGTCAATAAATTTAAGGAGCACTGCTTATGAAAAAGAAATTATTTTTAATTATAATCGGTATCGTATTGGTTGGAACTGTATGTATTTGGCTTTTGACAAAAAATAAGCCTGCAGGGCAAATGCTTGCGGATCGCTTAAACGAAGCAGTATCCCATTATACGGATATGAACATAAAAGATGATAAGGCATATTCCCTGAAAGTTTCGGACGTACAAATGCTGGTGACGACATATGTGCCTGAATATACGGTTTTTGGAGTTTCTGCCGATGCGTATACTGTCCGGCCCTGCCAAATGGATGAGACATTAACAGTAGAAGAACAGGATCTGCCAATCTGTAATTTTGGCTATGCATTGCTTTACGATGAAAAAACAGACAAGTTTTATAATGTGAAATTTGAGGAAAAAGGGAGGCCAGCCATCCCGGATTTTATAAAGGCGAATGAATTAGACACATATAAACTTGAATTGCCAGACGCAGGGGCAGTGGAAAATATCTCTCTCAAAAGAAACTCTGACAGTCCAATTGTAATAAGCAGCAAAGATGATGTGGAAAACATTCTGAGCATTTTAGAAGAGACAGAACCCACTGCAGAGAGCGGCGGGATAGGTACTCCGGTTCGTGTGGAAAACATTATCAATGCAGATTTTATCAGTAAAGAAAATGTGATATGCAGACTATTTCTATATGAAGATGGGGGAAAATATTTTATTGAGCAGACGGACAACGGAGTATATACGATCTCAAAAGAGGATTATGATTTGATAGATAAATATATTCCCTATATAAATTACGAACCGTAAACAATGAAGGAGGGAAAAAATGCGTCATATTTATATTCGTGGGATTATTGGTCTGATTTGGCTGGTTGCAGCCATTGTAATGCCGTATTTTTTAAGAGAAATGGCCGGGATGTTCGTTGTCCTGGCAGGCTTTGCAGTTTTATCCCTGAATACGCCCATCTGTATCCTGCTGTCCTGCGACCGTGACCTGGAGCAGGCAGTCCGTTTCCTGCCTGGACAGAAGCGACGCTTTTGCATCCCATACTGCCTATTTATCTTTTCCTGTAATATGGCGGCGGACGTGATATTCCTCTGTAGCTGGCAGATACAAAACGGCGGTATCACTGTCCTGATGATTGCCGGGGCTGTTTTCTTTGCCCTGCAGAGTGCGGTGCTGTTGGAATGGTTTCACCCCATCCGTGGCTGGAAGATTGAAAGCGACCTGTGGCATCATCCCTGGGAGTATGTGGTTCCGGTGGTGATGCTGCTGCTTGCGGGAGCCGCCTGCGCCTGGTCAGTACTGTTGTATGTTCTATTGGTTTTGCTGGCTGTGGAGATTGCAATTTTGCTTTTTATACCCAAAGGGCACTCGTGAATGCAGGCCCGTATGGGCGGACTCCGTCCGTCAAGGTATAGTGGGAGGCATCCGGAGTGATGGATAAAAAATGAATGAAAAAAAGATATTATATGTAGAAGATGATTTAAGCCTGATTGAAGGCCTGAAATACACGCTTGAGAAAAATGGTTTTCTGGTAGATAATGCCCGTACCGTAATGGAAGCATATCAATTCTTCCGGGCAGGCTAGTATGACCTTCTGCTGCTGGATATCACGCTGCCGGACGGGACAGGCTTTGATATCTGTAAGGAAGTAAGAAAGACCTCTGCTGTCCCGATCATATGCGGAACGTGAGGGGAAACAGGGGTTAAAGCCTGTCCTGTCTGGAACAGATGAAAAGCAGGATAATTCCGACCTTATTGGCAAGGAGCTTATGATTGACAACCGCCGCTATCTCATTGAAAGCGTCGGGAAAATCAGCGGCGACGTTTCCATGCGTGACGTCACATTTCAGAACAACGTAGGCTTCCCGATAAACCGTGTGGAGAAAGTCGGCTATGTCCGCAGGCTCTTGGAGCAGGCAGAAAAAGAACCACAGCCCGAAGAAAAATCAGAATCCCCCGCAGAGCCGACCACGGAAACCGTGGCGGAGTACCCTGCCGTGGAGAACGGGCTTCCCTATGACATTGTAGTGGAGAAGATACGCTTTGACGAGCCAGAGCATGGGAAACCGAGGGAAACATCCGTTACGGCGAAACCGTCCGCCCCTGCCCTCTCCGCTGAACGCCGCAACTACCGCATTGCCAACGATGCGTTAGGCGTTGGCGGTGCAAAAGAGAAGTTCCGAAACAATATGGCAGCAATCCGTCTTCTCCACGACCTTCAGATAGAAAACCGCCTTGCCACGCCCGAAGAACAGGAAACCCTTGCAAAGTATGTGGGGTGGGGCGGTCTGTCTATGGCGTTTGATGAAAAAAATGCGGCATGGGCAAACGAATACAAGGAGCTGAAAGCGGAACTTTCCGACGAGGAATACCGTGCCGCTATGGAATCCACGCTGACCGCTTTTTATACGCCGCCCATCGTTATCAAGGTAATGTATGAAGCACTTGACCGTCTGGGATTCTCGCAGGGGAACATCTTGGATGAGGCAGTTGCGTGATTGATACAATTTAACGGGGTGAGTACGGAGAAAATCCGCAGAAATAAAGGTATTTTAGCTGAGACTGCCAATTGCAGTCTTTTTACGTTACTCAAAAAATTTGTTATAATAGGGTGGAGAGTAGATGAATAGAATTGAAATCGCATACCTTTTTAACGATGAATAAATGGAATTGTTATATAGTATATAATTGTTAATGAGTACGAGACCCAGAGGCAAATCGGAATGCTTTGTCGGTGGAGCGGCTCAATCTAAATAAACACATATCTATTTGTAATGTGTAGAGGATAATTTATTGTGAGTGTCGTATCTGGAAAATCTACCAGAATAAGAAAACTTGTGTAATCAAGGGTATTGTACTATTTTTTTGATAGAAAATGTGATAATGTATTTAAAACAGACATGTTAAATATATTGCTATGAATGATGAAATGAAGAACAGGAAATATGGTGGTAACATGGATGTCTTGACAAAAGAACAACGACGTAAAAATATGCAGAATATCAAATCAAAGGACACTTCAATTGAACTGGCATTAAGGAAAGCTTTATGGCGCGAAGGATACAGATATATGGGAAATTATAAAAAACTTCCTGGTAAGCCGGATATTGCGCTGGTGCGGTACAAAATAGCAGTATTTTGTGACAGCGAATTTTTTCATGGTAAGGACTGGGATGCTTTAAAAACTCGGTTAAGCCATTCTGATAAAGGAGAATATTGGATAAAGAAAATTGAGAGAAATATGGCTAGGGATGACAAAGTGGAAAAAGAGCTTCAGTATCTTGGATGGAAAGTTATACGTTTTAGGGGAAAGGATATCAAGAAAAATCCAGAGGAGTGTGTTAAGGTAATACAAGAAGCTATTTTTGATGAAATGATTGAAGAGAGTGAATTGTCATAATGCAAAAAGTCTTGTATAGTTCGTTTCAACGCCCCCTATTTCGCGTTAACAGTGTAAGTGGTTCAGTTGAAACGGTGTAAGCTTGTCATTCCAAACTTTATAAACTGTTATTTCGCAATTTCCATCTAAAGGGAAATTAGAGAAGTGGTGGATTGAAACTTGCAAGCCTGCACCTCATAATCAAGGTGCAGGCTCCTTGTTGTTAGGGCATGGCCCTGTTCTCCATTGAGGAGTTTTTCGTTGATCCGAAAAACGGAACTTTGGAGAACAAATAAACCACCTGTTCTGCGGGTGGTTGGAATAGCTTTAGCGTTGTGTAAAAAACCTCCCTTGATATAATAAAAACAGGTTCGCCAACCGTTTTATCAAACAAAGGAGGAAGTCCAAATGGACAATAATAGTTTATCACACACAACGTGGAATTGTAAGTACCATATCGTTTTTGCACCGAAATATAGAAGGAAAATAATATATGGAGAACTAAAACAGGACATAGCAAATACTTTAAGCATGTTATGCAAGCGCAAAGAAGTGCATATAGTCGAGGCAGAAATCTGTCCAGATCACGTCCATATGCTGGTAGAAATACCGCCGAAGATGAGTGTATCAGATTTTGTGGGGTACTTAAAGGGAAAAAGTACCCTGATGATATTTGAGAGACATGCGAACCTCAAATATAAGTATGGCAATAGACACTTTTGGTGCAGAGGATACTAAGGGCCATATAAATTAGGAAAACCGCAAATACAAGGCTTTTCGGAGCCTACCAACAACAAAAATAATATTTGATCTATCACATTACGCTGAAAGGCCGTCCGGCCATCAAAACCGGGCGGCTTTTTTGCGTGGGTAGACGGGAAGGAGGCAAAAAATAATTACAGAAATTTAAGCCTGAAATTTGTGCAACTTTAACGAAAAGGAGGTTAATGAATGGCAGATGAAAAACTGAACACGGGCCCCGGTGAGAAAAAAATCCCGGAGGCTCCCGAGTCTGTAACGGCTGGCCAGCCCCAGGCCCCGGCTCCCGAACAGGCCGCCGCTCCCACACCCCAGCAGGAACAGGCCGGGCCCGCAAAGCCCGATCCCGGCGATGTGGTAGTGTCCTTTGAGCAGATCAATGAGCTCATGGGCGAAAAGCGAAAGGCGGCTCGGGCCGAGGTAGAGAAAGCCGGGGATGCCCCCGCAAAGGAGCAGGCTCCCGGTGAGGCGGAACAGCCCACCGCTGGCGAACAGAAAAAGCCCCGCCGTGGCCGTTCCCCGAAGGAGGATAAAGCGGAGCCCGCTGGCAAGGAGGCGGCAAAGCCCCGCAAGGGCCGCCCGCCCAAGGCTGACAAGGCGGCCCCCGGCGAGGCCCAGCCGTCCAAGCGAGACAAAGTGTCCCGAAGTGACGGGAAAGCCCCGGACGCCCAAACGCCCCCAAAGGCTGGGAAAACGGCTCCCGAAAAGGAGGCCGCCGCCCCGGAGCAGGCTCCGCCCGGGCCAGCCACCCCTCCCCGCCCGGTGGAGGAAGGCAAGCTCATGTATCTGAAACTTTCCGAGATGCATCCGTTCCATACATTCCGACCCCATCCGTTCAAGGTGCGGGACGATGCCAAAATGCAGGAGACAGTGGCATCCATTAAGGCAAACGGCGTGATGGTGCCGGGCCTTGCCCGCCCGGAAAAGGACGGAAACGGCTATGAGATTGTGGCGGGCCACCGCCGCTGCCGGGGCAGTGAACTGGCCGGGCTATCTGAAATGCCCTTTATCGTCCGGGATATGAGCGACCACGAGGCTGTCCAGGCCATGAAGGACAGCAACAAGCAGAGGGATCAGACGCTCCCCAGCGAGCTGGCCGCCCTGCTGGATTTGGAAGTGGAGGACATCAAGCACCAGGGCGGGCGGCTGAAAAATGTGGCCGAGGGCGACATTGGCAAGCGTTCCGTGGAGATCGTGGGCGAGGCCCACGACATGAACTATAAAAAAGTCATGCGCTATCTGCGGCTCAATTCCCTTGTGCCGGAACTGCTGGATAAGGTGGACGATAAAAAGATGGGCTTTATGCCTGCCGTGGAGCTTTCCTATATCAAGCCCAAAAACCAGAGGCTGATCGCCGTTTCCATTGACGGGGAGCAGGCGTCCCCCTCGGTGGCCCAGGCGAAAAAGCTCCGGGAGCTGGATCAGGAGGGCAAGCTCAACGGCGATGTGATTGACGGTATCTTATCAGAAAAGAAAAAGGAGGATCGAGGCGTGATTATTTCAACCGCTGAACTGGAAAAGTATTTCGGCAAGGAGGTCACTCCGGCCAAAATGAAAGAGCAGATCATCGGCCTGCTGGACGAGTGGAAACAGAAACAGCCGCCCGAGCTGGCAAAGGCCCCGAAGAAAATGGAAAAAGACAAGTAACCACTTCGAGACATTTTGTCCCGAGGGGCTCTGGTGGTATATATCCCCCGTCGCCGGGGATAAAAAAGCGCAGTCGGGAGCGGGCCGTCAAGGGGGCAAACGGCCCCGCCGCTTGCGGCGGCTTGCCCTTTACGGCCTGCCCCGGCTGTGCTATCTCCGGCCAAGCGGCGGGGGTATATCCTCCAGAGCCGCCCCCTTTCCCATGATTGGGAAAGGGCGGGGGGGGGTTAGGGTTGAACGATTTTATTGCAGAACGGAGGTTTTTACTTATGAAACGACCCCTTGCATACATTACCGCCGCATGGTTTGGCGGCGACAGTGAAAACGCAGAACTGGCGGCCCAGTATTGCCGGGCCGTATATGAGGCGGGCTTTGCCCCGATCTGCCCCGCCCTCTATCTGCCGCTGTTCCTCAATGACGCAGTACCCGAGGAGCATAAAAGCGGCATTGATATTGGCCGTGACCTGCTCCGCCGCTCCCGGGTGCTGGTGGTATGCGGCCACAGCATGACCGAGGCCATGAAAAACGATATTGCCGTGGCCCAGCGGCTGGGGATTACCGCCACCACCCTTGAGGGCATTTTGACCGTCAAGGGCCAGGGCAAACGCTGATGGCATCCTTGTTTGAGGCTTACATTACCAACCTCGGCAAATACAACGAGGGGGAGCTGGTGGGGGAAACACTGGAATTTCCCACCAGCCACCAGGAGGTGCAGGCGTTGCTGAAACACATCGGCGTGGACGGCATACGGTATGAGGAATTTTTTATTACCAGCTTTGACGGCGATGTGCTGGGGCTCTATGACTATCTGGGAGAATATGAAAATCTGGACGAATTAAACCACCTGGCCTGCCTGCTCTCGGAGCTTGATCAAGGGGAGCTTGAAAAATTTGAGGCAGTGCTCCATACGGGGGCGCATACCTCTAGCGTGGCAGATATTATCAATCTGACGCAAAATCTGGATTGCTTTGAATTTTACCCGGACATTGAAAACGAGGAGGACTTGGGCCGTTACTGGGCGGAGGACTTGCCGATCCCGGAAGAACTAAAAGACTATTTCGACTATAAGGCATACGGCAGGGACATTTCCATCAACGAGGGCGGCCACATGGCCCCAGGCGGCTATGTGGTTCAGACCAGCGGAGACTTTAGGGAATATTATCACGGCCCCCAGGACATCCCCGCCGAACATAAGGTTTTCTCCTATCCCCAGCTTTCTATCCGGGAGCAGATGGCCGCCTACAAGGAGATGATTGACGGTTCCTCAAAAGAGGGCTTTCGGCGGCTGACTGAAAAAGGCCGGGAGGAACGCTGACAAGGCACTTCGAGACATTTTGTCCCAAAGCGGGGAAAGGAGGCGGTGTAACTGATTGATGAAGAAATTTCCCGGAGCTCCATAGCGATCTCTGTCCGGGCTGGCAAGCTGACAGCCCGGGGGCTGGCCTATGTGCTCCAGGCGGCTGGGGGCCAGATTGCCAAGCGGCACCGGGCGGCCCAGAGGCCCCACGGCAGGCAGAGCGTGAAAAAACTCATGGCCCACGGCGAAAATGTGAACAGCATCGAGGTGGAGGCCCCGAAACTTTTTGACCGCATGGCCCGCCGTTTCAATGTGGACTATGCCTTTTATAAAACCGGGCCGGACAAGTATCTGCTGTTTTTTAAGGCGGGACAGGCGGACGCTGTTACCGCTTGCTTTGAAAGCTATTCCCGGAAACTGCTCACGCAGTCAAAATCCAAGCGCATCCCTATCCGGGAACAACTGAAACAGGCGGCGGAGCGGCTTGCGGTGGAAAAGCCCCGGGCAAAAGAACGAGTAAAGGAGGCGGCCCGTGAGGACAGATAGCATAAAAAAATATTTGATACCCAACATCCCCTACCTGTTTATCCTGTGGGCCTGTCTGAAAATCGGGACGGCCTATCGTCTGGCGGCGGGTGCGGACTTCGCCCATAAGCTCATGGGGCTGGGCTTAACTATCGGCCCGGCCTTTGCCGATTTCGCTCCGGGGCTCAACCCCTTTGACTGGTTGGTTGGCATTGTGGGGGCGGCGGGCTTTCGCCTGCTGATCTACATGAAAAGCAAGAACGCAAAGAAATTTCGGCGGGATGAGGAGTACGGGAGTGCCCGTTGGGGAAACGAAAAAGATATACGCCCTTTTGTCGATCCGCAGTTTTTCAACAATGTTATTCTTACCGGGACGGAGTTTCTCACCATGAATACCCGGCCCAAAATCCCGGCCAACGCCCGGAACTTAAATTGCTGTGTCATCGGCTCCTCCGGCTCGGGAAAAACAAGGTTTTGGCTCACGCCCCAACTGCTCCAGGCTCATTCCTCTTTCGTGGTGGTCGATCCCAAGGGCGGGGTGCTGTCCCAGGTGGGCTGTTTTCTCCAAAAGAAAAAGGGTTATAAGGTCAAGGTTTTTAATTCCATCGACTTTTCCAAGTCCATGCACTATAACCCGCTGGCCTATATCAAGAACGAGGCCGACATCCTAAAGTTTGTGGATGCCCTCATTTCCAACACCAAGGGCGAGGGCAAGGAGGGCGACCCGTTCTGGACAAAATCGGAGACTTTGCTCTACTGCGCCTTGATCGCCTATATCATTTTTGAAGGCCCCGCCGAGGATCGGAACATGAACACTCTGGTGGATATGATTTCCGGGATGGAGGTCAAAGAGGATGACGAGGAATTTATGAACGCCGTGGACTATATGTTCGCCGGGCTGGAAAAACGCAAGCCGGATTGCTTTGCGGTGAAGCAATACCGCAAGTACCGCCTTGCCAGCGGCAAGACGGCAAAAAGCATTTTGATTTCCTGCGGGGCCAGGCTTGCGCCCTTTGACATCCCGCAACTCCGGGAGATTATGTCCTATGACGAGCTGGAGCTTGACCGCATCGGGGATCGGAAAACGGCGGTGTTCTTTATTATCTCGGACACCACCCAGACCTATAACTTCCTTGTGGCCCTGGCTTTTTCGCAGATGTTCAATCTCCTGTGCGAGCGGGCCGACAATGTTCACGGTGGCCGCCTGCCCTACCATGTGCGGGTGCTGTGGGACGAGGCGGCCAACACGGGACAGGTTCCCCAGCTTGAAAAGATTGTGGCGGTCATCCGCTCCCGGGAGGTGTCGCTGACCCTCTTTTACCAGCAGTTAGCGCAGTGCAAGGCTATTTATGACAAACACGCTGAGACGATTTTGGGGAATATGGACAGCGTGATCTTCCTCGGGGGCCGGGAGGCCAGCACGATCAAGGAAATATCCGAGAACTGGCTGGGAAAGGCCACTATCTCCATGCAGACCGACAGCCGTTCCCGTGGCCAGTCGGAAAGCTACAGCCAGAACAACCAGCGGCTGGGCCGGGAGCTGATGACCCCAGCGGAACTGGCAACTATGCCGGGGGACAAGTGCATTTTGCAGTTACGGGGCCTGCCCCCGTTCTTCTCTTCCAAATATGATTTGAAAAAGCACCCCAACTATAAATACACGGCTGAAGCCGATAAAAAGAAAAACGCCTTTGACCTCGACAGGCTCATCAACCGCCGCAGGCGGCCCGGGCCGGAGGAACTATGCGAGGTGTATAAGGTGTCCGTGGAGGACAATGGGCTCACAGGCGAGGACGAGGACATCCTCAACTATGACGATATTGACGATCCGGATGCCTTTGCATAAATGGGCTTTGGGACAAAGTGTCCCGAAGTCGGTAACTGCCGCCAGAAATGGCGGCTTTTTTCATAGCCGGGAATATCCCGGAGAAATGGAGGATTCCCCCAAACCGCAACGACAAAACCCCTTCATCTCCCGGAAACCGCATATTTACAGGCGTTAGAGGGTTTTGTCGCTGACCATGGGAAAGCGACAATTCACTGCCCGACAAAAAAGGTTCTGTCGTTGGAGGTATGACCAGAGTTTTGTCGCTGTCTGTTATACTGTTGCCTGATCCCGCCATGAGGCGGGGAAAAGGAGGTAACAGTAAATGTTGGATTTAATGAATCCGGAGGAAAGGCCGGAACAGATCCAGAGGTATGGAGTGTATACCATCCGGACAGCAACGGAAGACGGGGTGGTCTATTCCAGGTCATTCATAGTGGTACGGAATGGCTATGGTGTCATCTCCCGGTTCACAAGGCTTCAGGACTATGCTGGCTTCAAGGTGTATAAGCCGATCTCATCGAATGCGGAGAAGAAGCTGTATTACATCTGCGGGATGCTCAACTATGTCCTGGTGGACAATGGAAGGAGGTTCGGGATCCGCCATGTGTTCGGCATTACAGCGGAGATGCTGCAGGAATATTTTGACTATTATGCAGCGGAAAAGAAAGCGGACGGGGACTACCGGGGAAGGGACAGCATCACCAAATGTATCGGTGCCGTGACTGCTTTTATGGCGAACCTTGTATGGAAGTTCGGCGGGTTTATGAAGGTCACCCGTCCGGAGCTGTACCGCGACGAAGCCGCGTATGACAGACATGGGCGGCGTTTCCTTAAAGCAGTCCCTGTGTTCCAGGTTTCCGGGATGCCGGTGAGGAAAAAAATCTTTCGGGATATCCCTTATAAAGCCTTTGAGGTACTGATCCCGATGGCTTTCCGTTATGCCAGGGACATCGCCTTCGGGCTCTGCCTGCAGGCATTCGCGGGGCTGCGCGCCGGGGAGGTATGCAGCGTGCGGCAGGAATGCAGCCCCCTGGGGAGGGGGATCACATTCACTGAGCTTGGCGGGCGTGTAGTCAGCGCCGTGGTCGATGTTGAACAGGAAATCCGGATACGGGATGATGACGTTGAGGTCGGGATGATCAAGAAAGAGCGCAGGCAGGGTGTCTATCCCGCATTCCTGGGGGCTTTCTGCAAGGCATACGAGCTGCACAGGGAGTTCCTTTCCGGGCGGGAGTTCGACAGGGGCTACTGCCCCATGTTCATCAACAGGAATGGGGAAGCCATGACCTATGAGACTTACCGGACGAGGTTCCGTGAGTTGGTGGATGGGCATCTCCGCCCATACCTGATAAAGAGCAGCGACCCGGAACTGAGGCTCTATGGACAGCTCCTGTATGAGAACCAGCTTGGGACACATGCGCTGCGCCACTGGTTCACGGTCCAGCTTGTACTCAGGGGCGAGGATATCGGGAGCATCCAGTACTGGAGGGGTGACAGCAGCCCGGAAAGCTCGTTCCTGTATCTCCAGAACAAAGGTGACATTACAAGGGAGCTGGAGGCATCCAGTGACCGTCTGGTGACCATGCTCGTGTCAGGATGGGGGGATTTTGAAGATGATACTGTTTGATGAGGTCTTAAAAGATGCGGCGCAGGTGCAGTCGGCATACCGGGACATCTGCAGGTGCAGGGATGACCTCCTCGGGTTCCTGGACAGGAACGGATGGTTCGGACAGGCCCCGGAAGGCAGCGGCAGGGAGATGGCGGTCAGCGACTACGAAAGCATGCGCGGCCCGATCCGCCTGTGGCTGTCCGCTTATCAGAGAACACCGCGGGAAAAGCTGTCGGTCCTGCTGGATACATACAGCGGGCAGCTGCCGGAGACATGCCGGCGCTACCGGAAGTTTGTGGCCCGGGAAGGGATCAGCGATGAACCGAGCGGGTGGAAGATACTTGATTTCATCCTTTCTGCCTGCGGCCGTGAGCTGTCCGGATACAGTGCAGAAGAGCTTGACTGCCTTATGGAAAAGACATCGGAAATGCTTCCCGTCAGGAGCACAAAGCTGTTTGCGAAGTTTGCTGCGGAGGTGTCAGGGGACAGCAGCTGCAGATACGACATCCATCCCAGGCGGCAGGCGGAAATACGGAAAGAGGCTTATCCGGTCAGGGAATTCAGCGTGATGGCGTACTGCGTATTCAATGAGGCATCATGGGAGGCGAACGGGCTGGTCACAAAAGCCCTGGATTCTGCCCGCTATGCCGACCTGTGGCTCTTTGCGGCGCTCCATTTCCTGGGGGCGTTAAGGCAGACGGACATCACCCGGCTGCCGGTTCCATCACTGCCCTACCCGCCGGACACGGTGGAAGGGATGCTCCGCTCCGGAAGCTACCGGGATGCGGATGCCAGGGGCGTTTCAGAAGAGCTGCTGTTGAGGCTGAAATACCTGCCGATGTACCCATCCAAGACAGAAAGGTACCAGGGTGTGCCGGAGCTGAAGTTTTTTATACCGGAATCGCTGAAAGCGGCCATGGGGCTGATCATTACCATAAAGCTCCTCCACCATAAAGAAAACGAGCCCCTGGTACGGCCAGTCCAGGACATTGTATCGATCAGGAGATTTTTTGGCACGCAGTTCATAGAAGCGCTTGGAGAGCGCAGGTTCCAGACCAGGAGGGCGAACAAGTCCTATCTCCAGGGGATCGAGCTGGTGACGGCGGACGGGCCTGGCAGGCCGAAGGGATATATGCTCGCGGCCCTTGCCAGGAGCCACAAGGGAGGGATCGGCGCCCTGCCGGAGATCACGGATATCTACCTGAAGGATGCTGCTTTTTCCGGATACCGCCCGGAATTCATCCTGCGGGAAATGTTTGAGAGGGGCATCTTTGGCTTCATTCCGGCACTGCTGCTGGAAAGGTATGCGGGTGACGGATACCGGCGGCTGGATGTCCCGCGGCAGACTGAACTGATCCGGTGCATCGGCCTGGACGCCGGGCAGCTGGAAGAAGCCGCGCTCCTTGTCGAACGGTCACTGGAGGCCAGCCGGGAGATTGTCGCGTCCATCCCGGAAGGCAGGCTCGGGGATGCCCTGCAGATGGCCGCAAGCGGCGCGGCGGCATCCAGGCAGCCGGAGACGCTCTGCCTGCGTACTGCTGTCGGGATGCCCTGCTGCGACTCCCTCAGGGGCGGCTGCATCGGCTGCGGCTATGAGATCTTTACGAAAGCGGCCTTCCATCTGCTGATGAAGGAATACACCGCGATAACGGAACTGAAAAACAGGGCATCCGGGCCGGAACGGGAACGCCTGAAAAACATCCTGTCCAGAGGGATCATACCGGCTGTCGGGCAGATGCTCGAAAGCCTTCCGATGCTTTACCCCGGCGCGGATATGGAGACCATGACAGGGATGCTGGAAAGGAGGCTGAAAGATACAGATGATAGCAGATGTGCAGATGCATAAAGGGTATACAAAAGTGCTGCTCATCCGTGAAATGGACACCGGAACGCGCTTGCAGGCGGAGAGGAAATTTGCCGAGTATGCCGCAAAAGGAGTGATCGACAGGGGCTCATTCCCGGATGCGGAATGGCGGATCACGGATGAGGTGAAACGCAGGAACATCCGCTTCGAGACCGGTGGCGGCACAGTCCAGGAGTGGACCGGCTGTGACGAGGGGTGCTTCCTGGATTATGTGAAGTCCTATACAGTGCTGCTGCTTGGGACAATGGCGGCCAGTTCGGTTGCCGGGGTCAGCAGCTCCCTGGTCAGGCTGGGGTGCTGTGGATTCGGGGAAGCATGCACATGGGATGTACATATCAGCCATGCACTCCAGTTCCTGGGTATGATCCCTGATTCACCCGGGTACATAGGGGCCGTCATGGAGCGGATCGAGGAAAACCGGACGCTGGACGGATGGGCCCGTAAACCGAGGAAGCTGGCGGATTTCCGGTATTACCTGAGATTTGACCGGTATGTCAATGAGTTCTGGGGAACTGCTGGTGAAGACACAAAGGACTACTTTTTCCCGGTATACCTTTGGTGGAGGCTTACCAGCATCCTGCCCCTGCGGGCGACGGAATTCCTCCTTCTGCCAGGCGACTGTATCCATAACCGGGATGGGAGGTGGATCCTTACTGTACGCCGGACAAGACTGAAGAAAAGGCTGCAGAAAGTCGGCTACACGATCCATGCGGATTATACCCTCCATGAATACGAGGTGCCGGAATGGCTTGCGGGGGAGATCCTCGCTTATAAAGCGGCCGGGGAGAAACGCCGCCCCCATGAAAAAGACACTTTATTTTCCCCGGCACGTGCGACACAGCTGGGATATATGACTTACTGCCAGATGCGCCGCAGGCTTGGCGAATTCAAGGAGAAGGTGACAGGGAGTGCGGATTATCCGGTCAGCCTCGGGGACACACGGCACCTTGCCATGATAAACCTGATCCTGTCCGGCGGCTCCCCTGTGATATGCAGGGAGCTGGCTGGCCATGAGAGCATTGATATCAGCGCCGGCTATTATGCGAACCTTTCTGCTGTGGTGGAGAGCGCCGTTTATGAGAAATACCGTGAGAACCGTGGGAAGGTCACACTGGACGGATCGTTGAAGCTGCGCATGGGGGACAGGCATGGCATGACGGAGGTGGAAGGCGGGCACTGTGATTATGCAGGCCTCCCCGGAGGCGATATTTCCGAATGCATGAAAAACTACCGTGAAGGCGGGCATTTCGGCGACTGCAGGAACTGCATCCATTACTATCCTGACCAGGATGGGCTGAGGCTCGCCGTCCAGGAGGGATTCCGGGAAAAAGTGGATGAGGACGGGATGTTCCTGATGGAGATGATTGAACAGGTACGCCGCGGGAACGGTGCGCAGGAGGATATCACGTCCGCGCTCCTGCGGCTGCAGAACAGCAGCGCGTGTTACAGGAAAGCGCTGGAGAGGAAGATGGAGGGAGAGAAAAATGGCAAGACCAAACAAGACAGATGAAGCGCTGCTGGTCAGCATACTGGAAAAGTATTATGCGGATGTGGCCTGCGGCAATGCGAGGGACATCAGGTTTACGGACCTGGCGAAGTATGCCGGGAGGCAGGGCGTCCCTGCTAAAGAGTATGAATTCCGCAGGAACAGGGGCGTCCGCAGGCGGCTGGACGAGCTGAAGGCGGGGGCTTCCAGGACCGGAACCGATGCACTGCTGGTATATAAAAGCATTGATGCTGACGGCCTGGTCAGGACCTGCCAGGATCTTTCGGATTTAAAAGGCAAGCTGAACGACATGGATGCGTACTGGAAATCCGTCTATGACAGATATACAGAGATGGAGGTAAACTACAGGAACGCAGTCTCACGGAAAGCGGAATCCGAAAAGCAGGCGGGGGTGATGAAGAAGGAAATGCAGCGGTCAGAGGAACTTTACCGGGCATTAGAGAAAGAAAACAGAGGGCTGCGGAGGGAGAATGCGTACCTCCGCAGGATGCTGGAGAAGTACCTGTACCCTGACCTGGCAAGGCAGCTGATGCAGGAAGCGCATCTTCCAGTCAGGACTGCCGGGAACGTGACGCAGGCGGCATTGGGGGACCTGATCGAAGGGACACGCCCCGACCCGTTCGGCGGTGCACAGAAAGCGAAGGAAAAACCAAAGACCAGGGAGGAACAGCTCCTTGATGAGATGAGGAGGCAGGCAGAAGAATGAACCAGTACCCATTGATCAGGGGACAGACAGACTTAAAGGCAAGGAATCCCGCCCTTGCGGAAGAATGGGACGGGATAAGGAACAAGGGACTGACGCCGGAAGACGTGCAGCCGGGATCCGTGAAAAAAGTCTGGTGGAGGTGCCGTAAAGGACACAGCTGGATGTCCGCCGTCTACAGCCGGACGGCCGGGGCTGGCTGCCCGTATTGCGCTGGGAACCGGCTGATCCCCGGAGTAAATGACCTTGCGACAGCGGCCCCTCTGCTTGCGGAGGAATGGGATGTTGGCAAAAATGGGAGCCTTCGTCCTGAGGATGTTGCCGGAGGCACTGCAAAAAGGGTCTGGTGGCGTTGTGCAGAAGGGCACAGCTGGCAGGCGGCGGTATCAAGCCGGGCGGCTGGGAAAGGCTGCCCCTACTGTGCTGGCAGGAAAGTGATGCCTGGGTTCAATGACCTTGCGACAGCGGATCCGGAGCTTACGGCACAATGGGACCATGAAAGGAACGGGGGCTTAAGGCCGGAGGATGTCACGGGCATGAGCCAACGGTCGGTATGGTGGACTGGCCGCTGCGGCCATTCATGGAAAGCAAAGATCTCCAACCGGAGAAATGGATGCGGCTGCCCCTACTGCTGCGGCAAAAAGATTCTGGAGGGCTTCAATGACGCGCAGAGCAGGTGCCCGGAGCTTATGGATGAATGGGATTTTGAAAAAAATACGTTCCTTCCATCGGAGATAACCGCCGGGAGCCAGAAGGATATCTGGTGGCGGTGCAGAAAGGGGCATTCCTGGAAGGCGAAACTGCCGGGCAGGAGACGCGGGAACGGCTGCCCGTACTGCGGGAACCGGAAAGTGCTGCCGGGCGAAAATGACCTGGCATCAGTCCATCCGGAGCTGGCCGGGGAATGGGACTATGGGAAAAACCAGGGATCCACACCGGAGACCGTCATGTACCAGACCCGGAAGAAAGTGTGGTGGAGATGCAGGAAAGGGCACTCCTGGAAAGCGGAGGTCTATGAACGGGCCACAGGGAGCGGCTGCCCTGTCTGCACGCGCCTGCTGGACCGGCACCCGGTCATCCCGGGGGAATCCGACCTTGCGACATACAGCCCCAGGCTGGCCAGGGAATGGGACTGCCAGAGAAATATGGGGCTTACACCGGAGCAGGTCAGGCCGTTTTCAACAAGGAAAGTCTGGTGGGTCTGTGAAAAAGGCCACCACTGGCAGTGCACAGTCCAGGTCCGCCAGAAAGGGACAGGCTGCCCGTTTTGCGATGGGAGGATTCACAGGCAGTCGAGGCTGATATAAATATGGAGATAACACAGCACAGGGAGCCGGTTATCCTGGATACGGCTTTTTGAATATATGGAGGAAACCTATGAAGATAAGGATACGCTCCCCCACTTAACAATGGGGCTGGATGACAACTGAATATGGAACCTGAAAACCAGAGGGCTTTTTGTATATATGGCCGCTTTTAATGAGCGTCCCGGATACAGAAGCCCTCTTTTTTATCCCAAAACAAAAAATAAAAATTTAAGAAAGGAAAAGAACCCAGATCCCGGGATACACAAATCTGGAACGACAAAACCATTGGAATCTATGGTTTGTGTTCTGCACGGATTGTGACAAAACGACAAAATAAGGCGTTTCGGGGGTTTGGGTTTCGGTAAACTATATGGCATTTTTCGCATCCGCTATCACCACTTTGCAGACCCTTGTGATCGCCCTCGGCGCAGGCCTTGGCGTGTGGGGCGTAGTCAATCTTCTGGAGGGCTACGGCTCGGACAACCCTGGCTCCAATGCTCATGTACGGTAAAGAAGCAAGCAACCGAAAACAAGAGATAGACCGCCAGCACCACACTATTCCGAACCAAAGAAACCAAAGACCAAAAGACAAGCACCGTGGAAATGTGTATAACTTACTATTCCGTCATGGAAAAGTCCGTTCACAGAACATGGAAAAGCTAAAGCACAGCTTTCCCACATTCTGCAAACAGACTTTCCCACAACTCCATAAGACAGCAAGTTATGCACATTCCCACAAATCCAAACTTAGGAGAAATCCAAACTTTCCTCTGTAAATCCTTTATTCAAGGCATTTTCTGATATAAAAGTTTGGATTTTGTTTTGTACTTCTCTTGTCAGAAATGAGAATAAATTGATTGAAACAGAGCTAAATAGCAATGTTTTACGCATTTTGTCATAATTGGAGTATTGTACTTTGTGAAACGAAATCCAAACTTTTTCCGGCAAGAATCCCCAATTATCAAGCTGTTTTCAGAAAAGTTTGGATTTTATATAAGTTTGGATTTGTGGAAAAATCTAAACTTTTGGATTTTCCCACAGTGCCGACTACTACGGAATCCCTCTTTATCTCCACACAGATTATTTCTTTTATGGCATATTCCAACTTGCGTCAATAGAATAAATAAGCTGGATTATTTTTTCCTTTGGGGTAGAAAAATTATTCTTAATCCAAAGTGAGATTATTGAGAGGCAGCCTTGAATATGATATGTCGCCATATAGAGCATTTCTTCTGAAACGGAAGATATATTTTCTTCTTGCATCCATATTTCAAGATATTTTTCTTCGATGATGTCATACATATGCTCTTGAAATTTGTGGTCAATTCCCTTTCCGAAAAAAAGCAAACGGCTTAGGGCAGGATTTTCATAAATATAATCAATAATGGAATTATAAATATTTTCGTAATGACCTGCTGGATTATCGTTAATAAATTTAGTGAACTCAGATATAGCGTCATGTTCCATTTGCTCATATAAGTCATACACATCATGGTAGTGCGAATAAAAAGTAGCTCTATGTATGTCTGCCTTGTTGACTAATTCCTGTACTGTAATTTTTTGAAGTTCCTTATCAAGCATTGCGTCAGCAAGAGCAGACTGTAATGCTTTTATTGTCTTTTTGACCCGCCTATCATGTTTATTCATAGTTTTCTCCTTTAAACAACAGTTTCGAGCGGCAGTGTCGTTTAGGCAACAATTATAGATAAAATTGAAGATAGAAAAACGACACATGTTATAGTATACTGCTTGTTGTACGGATATGTCAATCTGAATACTATAAAATTCCAAGGCAATGGAGGTAACCATGACACAAAAACAAATTGAACGCAAATCGCTGATAGTAAGCTGCATTGTAAACTTAATAATGGCAATAGGTGGGTTTTGGATTTTTTCGATAACAAATATTCAAGCTCTGTTTTTAGACTGTTCCTTTTCAATGATTGCTTCCTGCTCTTGTTTGGCAGCATTGGAAATTTCAAAAATTAGTAATAAAAAGACAAAGAATTACCCGGACGGTCTTTATTTTTTAGAGCCATTATATTCTATTTTTAGAACTTTATTAACATTGGTGCTGCTGTTTTCTTCTGTTGCTCGTACTGCAAAAGCAGCATGGGGGTATTTTGCATATGGCGTTGGAACCCCTTTGATGATTGAACCTGTAATTCCTTATGAGATACTTATGTGTATCATATGTTTTGGGCTGTCTTTTTTTAACAGAAGCCAGAGCCGTAAAACTAATGATTCCAGTACACTTTTAGCAACAGAATCGAAAGGAAATTTTATCGACGGCATATTATCTTTGGGCGTAGCACTGTCTGCGTTCTTGATAAAACTGATAGATATTAACGGAAGTTTGGGTTTTCTTCATTATACTGGAGATTTTTTCATTACGACAATTATAGTCTTGCCTGCAATAAAAGAACCGATAAGTGTTTTCATATCTTCTTTCCGCGAATTGTCAGGAGGGTTGACAACGAATCAGGAACTAAAAAGAACAGTTTTCCAATTTGTAGAAAAGAATCTTAGCGGTATTATGACATTGCAAAAATGTGACATATATAAAATTGGTATGCACATAAAAGTTTGCATTTATATTACCAATAATATTGATTATAAAAAAATACAAACTGTCAAAAGGAATATCTTGAAAGATATATGTCCTATTTACGAAAATGCTGAAATTGTTTTTTGTGAATGGTAAAATGTGATACCGGGAGAAGATAATTAAAGTAGCGAAACGAGTTAAGACCTGCGCATAGAGTTGTTGTTACTTTGAATTATAAACAAGCAACCGTAAACCATGCACCGCCCTATGTGGGAGAAAGGGGGAATCATCTATGCCTTGCACAGAAGCATACAAGGAACATATCATGTATACGTTCAATGGCTTTTGCAAGACCGTCATACGCTTTGCGGCACTCAACGCATGGCGTGATAGGAGCAGACGGCGGCAAAAAGAAATATCCCTTGAATACCTCACAGAAGAAAAGTTTTACCCTTTAGGCACGACAGACGAATATTTTGAAGCACCCTATGAAGAATATCCCATTACGATATGCGGTCAGACAGTTATCCTCACCAATGGGGAACTTGCCGCCGCCCTGTTATCTCTGCCGGAAAGAAAGCGGGAAATTATTTTCCTTTACTTTTTCGGAGATTATACACAACAGGAAATCGGGGAACTATACGGACGCTGCCGGAGTACGGCGTGGCATCACATACACAGTGCCTTGCAAATGCTGCATAAAGAAATGGAGGTGCTTTTCCGTGAGGAATCCTAAACTTGTGCCGTATGAAACGATTGTCCGGGCGACCAGCGGCGAGCCGGAAGCCATTGACGAGGTTTTGCGGCATTACAGCAAGCGAATCCGGCTTGCTTCCCTTGAAAACGGACACGTCAACAAGGACACCGAGGACAATATCAAACGGCGGCTTATCGCTGCCCTGTTCCAGTTCCGCTTTGACGGACAGCCTACCTAACAGGAGGTGAGATTTGTCGCAAAAATAGTCATGCTTATATTTAACGACACAGAAGAAAAAGCGGTTGAGAAAGCCATTGCCGCCCTTGCGGATATGATACCGCTGGAAGCCATGCAGCCGCCCCACTCCCCGGCACTTACTTTTCCGGGATTGGAAATAAAATTGCACCAACGCCGGGTATTAAAAAACGGCACAGACATTCCCCTCACCCGTTTAGAGTACGGCGCACTCTGCTACCTTGCCGCCAGTCCGGGGCGGGTATTCACAAAGGCGCAAATCTTTGAAGCCGTGTGGAGCATGGAAAGCGAAAGCTGCCAGTCAAGCGTGTCAAATGTGATATGCAATCTACGGAAAAAGATAGAGCCGGACAGCGGCAAGCCCACTTACATAAAAACCGTTTTAGGCGTGGGCTACAAGTTTGCTTCCGGGGAATGATAACAGAATAACCGCCGCCCATCAGCGGCAGCCAAAGACAGGAAATCAAGAAAAGGTTTCCTGTTTTTTTGCGCCCAAAACCAAGCCGGATTTTGCACCGTAATAAAATAATTCAACTACTTTCTGAAAACATTGCCTAAATTTCCTTTTTTCCCGTAGTAGGTAATAAGGGGAAAAATAATTGCCGGAAAGTTTGGCGTTTTTTGAAACTGTCCGTATATCACTACAAAACGGAACTGATTTCAAGCCAAAAAAGGCTTCCAGTTTTCCGTTTTTGTCAAATGCTGTTGTGAAAACACGAAAAGAAATTCCGGGGAACTTTGCCAGATTTGCCTTGCCGTGCGTAGTAAGTAATAGAGGGAGAAATACCGCCGCATAGTTGGCAGAATCCACGCCGAGCAAGCCGGGGGTATCAGCAAAAGCCCACACAGAGGAAGCCGCCACTTTCTTAGAGCAAGATTCTACCACAGTACCAAATTTCGCCTTTCGGCTCATTTTGTCCTGCGGGAAT
Organism: Hominisplanchenecus murintestinalis; assembly: GCA_004793585.1. Classification (GTDB taxonomy): domain Bacteria; phylum Bacillota; class Clostridia; order Lachnospirales; family Lachnospiraceae; genus Hominisplanchenecus_A; species Hominisplanchenecus_A murintestinalis. The sequence continues at coordinate 30,301 of SRZB01000034.1, forward strand.
CTTGTTGGGGTTGCCACCCCAAGCCCGCCTTTTTGCGGCTTGCGCCGCTTGAAAAAATCCACCCACGAAAGGAGGTTCACAGCCATGAAGAAATACAACACACCCCACCGCCACCGGGTAATCAAAACACGCTTGACCGGGGAAGAATACGCCGAGTTTTCCGAGCGTGTTTCCCTCTGCAAAATGAGCCAAGCCGAGTTTATCCGGCAAGCCCTTATTAAGTCAAGCATACGCCCGGTCATTACCGTTTCCCCGGTCAATGATGAATTACTCTCTGCCGTGGGAAAACTCACAGCCGAATATGGAAAGATAGGCGGCAACTTGAACCAGATTGCCCGCTGTCTGAATGAGTACGGCGCACCTTATAACGCCCTCTCCCAAGAGGTACGAGCCGCCACAGCGGAGCTTGCCGCCTTGAAGTTTGAAGTCTTGCAGAAAGTAGGTGAAGCTGTTGGCAACATTCAAACATATCAGCTCTAAAAATGCCGATTACGGGGCGGCTGAACAGTACCTAACCTTTGAGCATGACGAGTTTACCATGAAACCCACACTGGACGGAAACGGGAGGCTTGTTCTCCGTGACGATTACCGCATTTCCTCTCTGAATTGCGGTGATGAAGATTTCGCCATAGCGTGTATGCGTTCCAATCTGAAATACGGCAAGAACCAGAAGCGGGAGGACGTAAAGAGCCACCACTATATTATTTCCTTTGACCCCCGTGACGCACCAGACAACGGCTTGACCGTAGACCGGGCGCAACGGTTAGGCGAGCAGTTCTGTAAAGAGCATTTCCCCGGACACCAAGCGTTGGTATGCACCCACCCGGACGGGCATAACCACAACGGAAATATCCATGTGCATATCGTAATCAATTCCCTACGGATTGCGGAAGTGCCGCTGCTGCCCTACATGGAAAGACCAGCCGATACAAGGGAGGGCTGCAAGCACCGCTGTACGGACGCAGCTATGGAGTATTTCAAAGCGGAAGTCATGGAGATGTGCCACAGGGAAAACCTCTATCAGATTGACTTGCTGAACGGGAGCAAGAACCGCATTACCGAGCGTGAGTATTGGGCGAAGCGGAAAGGACAAGCCGCACTGGATAAAGAGAACGCTTCCCATGCCGCCGCAGGAGAGCCGCCCAAAGTCACAAAATTTGAAACCGACAAGGAGAAGCTACGGCGCACAATCCGAGCCGCCCTGTCCTCTGCCGTTTCCTTTGAGGATTTTTCCGGGAAGCTGTTGCAACAGGGCGTGACCGTCAAGGAGAGCCGGGGGAGATTATCGTATCTCACGCCGGACAGGACGAAGCCCATCACCGCCCGGAAACTGGGTGATGATTTTGACCGTGCCGCCGTACTGGAAACACTCACCCAAAACGCACAGAACGCCGCCAGAGCCGCCGAAAAGCCCCTACCCAGACAGGAATACCCCCGGAGCATAAAAGACCATTTACAGCGCAACAAAGCCGCCATAAACGCCCCGAAACAGGACAGTGTACAGCGCATGGTAGACATAGCCGCCAAGAAAGCCGAGGGCAAGGGGAAAGGCTATGAGAAATGGGCGACCTTGCACAACTTGAAGCAAATGGCGGCTACCGTGAGCGTTTATGAGGAATCCGGCTTTTCTTCCCCGGAAGAACTGGAAGCTGCCCTTGCCGCCGCCAATACAGAACTGCATGAAACCACCGGGAAACTGAAAGCCGTGGAAAGCACTTTGCGGGAGAAAAAGGACTTGCAGAAACAGCTATTGGCGTATATCAAGACCAAGCCAGCCCGTGACGGACTGCGGGCGCAGAAAACGGAGAAAGCCCGAAAAGCCTACCGGGAGCAGCACGAAAGCGAATTTATCATTTCCGAATCTGCCGCCCGGTATTTCAAGGCACAGGGAATCTCCAAGCTGCCAGCGTCCAAAGCCCTACAAGCAGAGATTGAACAGCTTACAAGGGAGAAGAACACGCTTTACAACGAGTACCGGGAGAAGAAAGCAAGCGTCCGGGAATTGCAGACCGTAAAGGGCAATCTTGACCGAATCTTGCGCCGTGAGCCGGAACGGGGAAAGGGGCGGGAAAATGAACGGTAAACGCCCCTACATGGACTACCAACAACACAGAGCCGCCCGCCGCCTTGTGCATGAGTGCTGCAACTACGATAACGGCAACTGTATCTTGCTGGATAACGGCGAGCCTTGCGTATGCGTCCAGAGTATCAGCTATTCGCTTATATGCCGCTGGTTTAGGATAGCCGTGCTGCCGCTGGACGGGAAACTGGAAGCCGCCCTACTCCACCGGGCAGACAGGAAACACTGTACCGAGTGCGGCGGGTATTTTCTCCCCAAGTCAAACCGGGGGAAATACTGCCCGGATTGCGCCGGACGCATGAAAAGAATCAAAGCCGCACAGCGCAAGCGGAAACAGAGGGATAAATGTCACGCTTTAGGATATTCCAAACCCCCGTAAATCAAGGCTTTTTTGACCGCCCTCAACGGGTGGGCGATATTTATATCCTTTACCCCCAAAAACGGCGTTCTAAAGCGTAACAGAAGCCCAAAACAGACCAAAGGAGGAACGAATGGCAGACAACCGCAAATATTACTACCTAAAGCTGAAAGAGAGCTATTTTGACGAGGACGCTATCGTGCTGCTGGAAAGTATGCAGGACGGTATGCTCTACTCAAACATTCTCTTGAAGATGTACTTAAAATCGCTGAAAAACGGGGGAAAGCTCCAGCTTGCCGAGAATATCCCCTACACCGCACAGATGATAGCCACCATCACCCGCCAGCAAGTCGGCACAGTGGAAAGGGCTTTGCAGATTTTTATGAAACTGGGGCTTGTAGAACCCTTGCAGAACGGGGCTTTGTACATGAGCAACATTGAACTTTTAATCGGTCAGTCCTCTACCGAGGGGGAGCGGAAACGCCGTGCAAGGCTGGCTTTGCAGGAACAAAAGGCATTGCCGGAAGCCGTGGCGGACAAACGTCCACCAGACGGGGCGGACATTTGTCCACCAGAGATAGAGATAGAGAAAGAGATAGATATAGAGTTAGAGATAAAGAGAGAGGGAGAGCTAAAGAAAGGACAGACAGCCCCCGCCCCTTTTGGCAGATACAAAAACGTCTTTTTGTCAGAAAAAGAGCTTGCGGAGCTGCAGGAGGAGCTTCCCGGCAAATGGGAGTATTACATTGACCGTCTATCCGGCTATATCGCTTCCAGCGGGAAGAACTACAAGAACCATGCCGCCACTATCCGGCGTTGGGCGGCTGATGACAAGGCAAAGGGGAAGCCGAAAAAGGGAATCCCCGATTATTCCTACAAAGAGGGCGAGAGCCTTTGACCGCATAGACACAACGCCCCGTAAACAGGGCGTAAAAGACCATGAACAAGGAGGACGATTTTATGTGTGATTATGATAACGCCATTTTCCGGCTTGCCACAGCACAGGAAGCAGAGCCGGAGGACTACACCGGGGAGGACGGGCTTTTATATTGCGGGAGCTGCCGCCAGCCCAAAGAAGCCTACTTCCCGGAGGGCAAAACCTTTTTCGGACGTGACCGCCACCCGAAAGAATGTGACTGCCAGCGCAAACGCCGGGAAACGCTGGAAGCCAGACACCGGGAATACAAGCACCGGGAGGAAGTGGAACGGCTGAAACGAAAGGGATTTACAGACCCGGCTATGCGGGAATGGACGTTTGAAAACGACAACGGGAAATGCCCCCAAATGCACAAAGCCTATTCCTATGTGGAGCGATGGGAACGGGTAAGCACCGGGAACTATGGATTGATTTTGTGGGGGAATGTCGGCACAGGCAAAAGCTATTTTGCCGGGTGTGTTGCCAATGCCCTTATGGAGAAAGAGGTTTCCGTGTGCATGACAAACTTTGCCTTGATACTCAACGACCTTGCCGCCAGCTACAAGGACAGGAACGAGTACATAGCCCGCCTTTGCAGCTTCCCTCTGCTTATCCTTGACGATTTCGGCATGGAGCGTGGCACGGAATACGGCTTAGAGCAAGTCTATAACGTGATTGACAGCCGATACCGCAGCCAAAAGCCGCTGATTGTCACAACAAACTTGACGCTAGAGGAATTGCAGAACCCGGAGGACACCGCCCATGCCCGGATATATGACCGCCTTATTGAAATGTGTACCCCCGTCCGCATTACCGGGGAGAATTTCAGAAAAGCCAAAGCACGGAAGAAAATGGAACGCCTTAAAAAGCTGCTGAACGGAAAGGAGATTTGCCTATGACCGACACGCCCAAGAAAAGCACCGCCACTACCACCCGCCGCCCGGATTGCGTGACAGAAGTACGCCGTGGGAACACCGTCCTTGTGGTTTCCGGCTACTTCAAGCAAGGCACTACCGCCACCGCCGCCGACAAGATGATGAAAGTGCTGGAAGCCGAAAGCGCAGCCGGACACAAGCCGATTTACAGCGCATGACAACCCGCAGATAAAAACCGTCATTTTGACGGGCGGTAAAGAAGCAAAAAAGACTGTACAGACAGCCCCGCCCTATGGTATAATAAACCTACGGAATAGTGGGGCTGGCTGTCGGAAATGGAGGACATTATGCCAAGACAGACCACCCAAAAACTCATTACCGCCCTTTATCCGAGATTGTCGCACGAGGACACGCTCCAAGGCGAATCCAACTCCATAAGCAACCAGAAGCGGATTCTGGAAGCCTACGCAAAACAGAACGGCTTTTCCAACCTCAAATGGTACACGGACGACGGATTCTCCGGGGCAAATTTCCAAAGACCCGGCTTCCAGTCCATGCTTGCCGACATTGAAGCGGGGCTTGTGGGAACGGTTATCGTAAAGGATATGTCAAGGTTAGGGCGAAACTATCTGCAAGTGGGAATGTACACGGAAATGATTTTCCTGATGTGGTATAAAAAAAGTTGACACCATATTCCCAAGGATTTGAGATATAATCA
>SRZB01000035.1 GCA_004793585.1 Hominisplanchenecus murintestinalis
TAGGGTCTTGCGGGACGAGTTTGCCTCGAATGGCGAGGTCGAGGATTTTGGATTTTGACTCGCTAATTAGATGTTTCAGTTCATCCTTGCTTACATTGATCTTTTTTACTAATGCAAGAATCTTTTCAACAGTAAAAACAATATTTATTTGTTCGTTTAATGGCGGTAAAACACATAAATATGTTTGCGCCGCTGAAATTGTTATAGTATCAACAGTTGTGCCCTTTGAATTGTTTGCCATTTGTTGTTGTAAAAACTGTGATTCTAACATTATTTTTGCGAATTTTGAATCTATGATATTGTTTATATTCTGAAAACATATTACAGATGCGTCTTTATAGTAAAAGCGCTCTTGGGGTTTTACAACATATACTTTTCCAATTGTTCCTACAGCTGACACCATTAAATCATTTTCTTGAGGTATTCTATGATTATCTATTATATTTTTATAGTGCTCTTCGGATATAAATAATTCGTTTGCAACAATATCATTTTCGGCAAGTTTAGCAATCTCTCTAGCGCGATAAAATGGAATTCCTTCAGCCCTCCACTCAGATTGAAGTACTCTTTTGGCTGAACATACAGAAAATAGATCATTTAACCTACACCACTCCCACCCCTCCGGCACTTCAAAAGGTATCTCATCCTCAATACATTTCACCGTCCCATCGGCAAACTTCTCATAATGCAAACTTTAAGAAAATTGAAAAGCTTTGTGAAAACCTATATATCCCCACGAAAAGATGTTAAAATTTTGCACATTTTGTTGGCATTTTGGCTCTGCTTTTTTGCTGTGACTGGAAAAGACACAGCCAATATGTTATAATATATTAACTGGTTTGTGAAATAAGTGATGAGTACAATTGTGATAAGAAATGAAGAATGGCTTTGGTGGAGCAGCAAGAGGAGTAGGAGGCGAGCCTGGTGAACGGAAATAATATAGAGATGCTGCAGGAGACCTTGCAAATGAATCCGGGCGGCGGGGTCAGGCATGGGACGAGGGCGCGGGAAGAGGAGCTGTGTAGGAAGAGTTCGCTTCTTTTGTCGCTGGAAAGCAGGCGCGCGTCCCAATATTATGAGTATAACAGGCGCTTTCATAGCTGTATGGGGTCTGATGCAATGATATTTACGCCGGAGGTGGAGATTATTCGTAATGAAAACGGAAATCTTCTGGATGAGACGGTGATTGTTGCCGTACTTACCTGTGTCGTGCCAATGGTAAGACAGGGGAAGGAGGGGATGAGTGAAAAGGAATATCAGAATATGGTTTATAACAGGATCGTGGGAATGCTGAAATGCGCAGCTTATTTCGGGTACAAGAATCTCGTGTTGGGCGCATGGGGATGCGGAGCGTTCGGAAATGACGCCCATGTCATGTCGGATTTGTTTTATAAAGCTCTGAAAGAAATGGAGTATAACGGACTCAGGGAAAAGGATTTCTTTCGGAAAATTGACTTTGCGGTACTCGACCGGACGGCAGACCAGTATAATTTTAAGGAGTTTTTCAGGAATTTTGCATTTGACAATTTTTATAGGGATGAGAACCGGGAAGAGACAGATGCCGCATTGCAAAGAATAAAGGAAACGGAAGCCTATCTGGATAAGATAAGAGGCAGCCTTATCGGAGGGGCAATTGGCGACGCTCTTGGCTATCCGGTAGAGTTTTATAGTGAAAATGAGATATTCACCCGATATGGGGAAAGTGGTATTCAGGAATTTGAAAGAACTGACGGACATAATCGATCTTTCTGTCAGGCTTTCGGAGAATGGGGGAAGAGACCTGGACAATATACATAGGATTGGTGAAGGCTGGGGTGCGGAAGAAACGCTTGGTATTGCTATTTACTGTTCGTTAAGGCATCAGAATGATTTTTCAGCCGGAGTGATTGCGGCCGTAAACCATAAAGGGGACAGTGATTCGGCTGGCGTTGTTACAGGAAATATTCTTGGAGCGCTTCTTGGCTACGGCAGGATCGACGAAAAGTGGAAACCCATCTGGAACTCGCAGACATCATCTTGGAAATGGCGGATGACCTGTGTCATGGATGATAAATGTATGAATACGGCGATTATGAGGATCCGGCTTGGCTTAGAAAGTATATAGATATACAATGGAAGGATGAATAGCCTGAGGAAATATATTTAATAAATAGGGAGAAATCAATATGAAAAAAATGAAAGAGAAAATAGGGATATTCCTTGCAATAGCGCTGGCTTGTATATTCGGGGCAGGCATCGGATGGCTGATGGCAGATTATGCAGATTATAATGCGGAGATTAACAGAACGGGCGCTTCGGTGGGCGAAACTCTTTTTCAGGCAGCAAAGCCATTAATCATAGCATACGTGTGGATTGGTGTGCAGACGATTATCCACGAAGCCGGACATCTGGTGTTCGGGCTTCTTACGGGATACCATTTTTCTTCCTTTCGCATAGGAAGCTTTATGTGGGTGAAGCGGGAGGGCAGAATCCGGTTTGCAAGATATTCTCTGGCAGGAACAGGCGGGCAGTGCCTTTTGGCGCCGCCGGATATGCAGGACGGGAGATTTCCCTATGTACTTTATCATATGGGAGGCTCTCTGATGAATCTGCTCTCTGCAGTTTTGGCAGGAGGGATTGCGGCGCTGTGCCACAGTATGGGGGCGGAGACTGCCGGAAAATCGTTTGTGATAGCCGCAGCGATAGGCGCGGTGTATGCGCTTATAAATGGAATACCGATGAGGCTGGGGACGATTGATAATGACGGATATAATGCCTGTGCAACAGGAAAAAATCCCGGCGCCCTGCGTGCGAACTGGCTGCAGTTGAAAGTAAATGAACAGATGACTGCCGGGGTACGGCTGAAAGATATGCCGGAGGCGTGGTTTGCGATGCCGGCAGACGAGGAAATGAAAAACGGTATGACAGCCGTTGTCGGGGTGTTTGCGTGTAATCGCCTGATGGATGAGAAACGGTTTGCAGAGGCTGATAGGGAGATGGAACGGCTGCTGTCTATGGATACGGGAATTGTGGGGCTTCACCGAAGTCTTATGAAGGGCGACCGGATTTTCTGCGAACTGCTTGGAGAAGGGCGGAAGGAGCGTATCGATAAACTGCGCGATAAGGAGCAGAGAAAAGTGGCGAAAGCCATGAAGAAGTTTCCGGCTGTTCTGCGCACGGAGTACGCGTATGCGCTTTTGGAGGAGAAAGACGGGGAGAAGGCAGGGAAGATTAGGGAAGAGTTTGAGAAAATGGCGGAAAAATATCCATATCCGTGCGACATAGAAGCAGAACGTGAATTAATGGAGACGGCAGATTCATGCAGCAGAGAAGGATAAGGTGTGCTTTAATACTACTTTCTGCCAGATATACGCCATAGTTTGCGGGAATGAATGTTTAAAATATATTTTAGGATAGAAGATGCAGGATTCCGTCGGAAATCTGCTTTGCTACGGGCATGACGGCAGAGAGCCGTGTGGTCTGAAGTGTCAGGTGGGAGAAGCGGGAGGAGGGACCGACAATTCCTGTAATAAATACATCTCCAACGCGTTCTAAATCCCTGGATACGCCGGCCCCGGGAGCCAGGCTTCCTTTTCCGAGAGTGATATAGCCCTGGTGTTCAGGGATTCCCAGGGATGCGTCAATGGCAATCAGGATGTCGTGCTGATGGTGGCTTTTTATGGCGGTCAGGACAGAGCTTAAGTTCAGGGCATGGATAGGCATTTCCAGTGTTCCGTAGACAGGAATCCTGCCGTGGAATGCTCTCTTTAGTTCGGAGCCGATAATCGGGCCTAAGCTGTCGCCAGTCACTCTGTCGCTGCCGATACAGATAAACACAGGAGAACCCGGAAGATGCTTTTGGCAGCGGCGCAGGAGGGTAGAAAGACGTTTGCTGACCTGGAGGCAGGCGTCGTCTTTTTTTGAGTCTATATAGTAAATCCTTTCTTCCAAACCAAACATTTCTATTTTCCTTTCCAGATGTTTTCTAAAGTCTATCCTGATTTTCGGGGAAGTATTCATAGCAGTTTACGCTAGAGCGCATCTGACAGAAAGCAATTTTCAGACACGCTAGCGTAAGAGAAGCAGACGTTTGTAAGTATTTATAGGAACGAGGTACGAAACATGTCGGAAATCTCAGGAGAATTTTTCCACGAATTGATAAATTCTGCACAGAGTACATGCTATGATAGACCAGCACCATTAGAAGGGAAAGGTGCAGACTGGTTATAAAGGAGTGTGCAGGGGAATGATTGAAATGGTTTACAAGGGAAAGGACAAGGACGGAAAGGATGAGAGGCGGCTGCCCAAAAATGTACGTCAGATTGGAGAGGCAGGAAAGGGAAAAAAGGTATACCTGGAGGATTATGTTGTTACATATCTTCACCAGGTAGAGGCTGCGGTGCTGCTGGGAGAAACGTGGGAAAAAGACGGAAGCAAGTATATCTTTATCCACGGGGCAATTCAGGTGGATGACACGGAATTCGGCGAGAACATCTGGGAACAGGTGTATCGGGATGCCCGGGAATACTTTGAGGACAGTGAAGTACTTGGATGGTCAATGCAGATGACAGAACCGCCTACAGCGTCCGACCAGCGGGTAAACAGGATTTTCAAATCCTATTTTGACAGGGAAGATACGGTGCTGCTGCTCTATGAGCCAATGGAAAAAGAGGATGTAATCTTCGCGGAGGAGAACGGCGTCCTCAAGAAAACAGGAGGATACTATGTATATTATGACAAAAATAAATCTATGCAGGAGTACATGGTTCGTAAAAATGAGGGGAAATCTGTAGAGAAGGAAGAAAAAATCACAGACAGAGCAATTAAAAGTTTTCGGAAGATATCGGAGGAGAAGAAGAGTGGGCAGGAGAAAGAAAAGGGGGAGGAACGGCAGACAAGAAATCCCCGTTTTATTTATGCGGCGAGTACGTTTTTGGCTCTGACGATTCTGGTGCTTGGCGTGACAATGATTAGCAATTATGACAAAATGAAAGACATGGAAATGCAGATTTCTGATATGGCGAAGGGAACAGAAGGGGTAGTAGAGGCGAATGCGTCTGCTAAAGAGGAAGCAAGGGGGAAGAAAGACGCGGAAACAGAAAAGTTTACAAATGGACTGAGCCAGACGGAGGTTCCGGATGGGAATCAGGAAGCGGGAAACAGTATGGAAGACCAGAAAGCGTCAGAAGGCGGAGAGCCGGGAAACGCCACGGCAGATAATTTATCTGGTGTGGCAAACCTGCCGAATGGGACAGATGCGGCTTCAGCACAGGGAACCGATATGGCATCCGTGCCTGACACGGGAAGCGGGATGGGCATGGCATCTACAGAGGGAGCTGGAACAGATATAGCATCCACACAGGGAACCGGGACAGAGGCAGCGTCAGCGCAAGAAAACGGAGCAGATACAGCGGCACCGGGAACAGAGGATGGAGCGGCGGAAGCAGCTTCCGGGAATGTGAGGACACGTCAGGCATTTTATACAGTAAAGGACGGGGATACTCTGGCGGATATTTGCCGGATGTATTATGGTACAGCCGACAAAGTAGAGGAAATCTGTACATTTAATAACATTACCGACCCGAACCGAATTCTTCCGGGACAGAAGATTAAATTGCCGTAAGGTCTTTGACGAAGAAGAGTGACTGTGTTATGATAGTACCGCTAACAGAATGACGGCGGGCAGAGATATTCTGCAGAAGGATATGATATGATGTCACTTTTTACACATTTGATTAAAAAATATAGGAAAACACAAAGGGAAATTGAGGAAGAGGACCGTTTGGACATGGAGATGGCAGAAGAATCGCTGACAGCGGAAGAGGGGCCGTGGCGGCTCAGGCTTTGGCCGGGGAGACGCCGCGGCTCGCGCAGAAGGCGCCTTCTGCTGTTTATCTGCTGTGTGTGCCTGACGCTGATTGGCGGTCTGCTCTTCCTCTATTTGCATGTGGGGACGGAATACAAAGTTTTGATGACAGAGAAACGAACGGATATTAACGGGACGGGCTACACGGAATTTGGCGAGTATATTCTGAAATACAGCCCGGATGGCGTGACATGTGTTTCGGGCAGCGGAAGCGTTTTATGGAACAGTACGTTTAGTATGCAGAGCCCCATTGTAGATGTGAGAGGGACGACGGCTGTGATTGCTGACCAGAAAGGCACGCAGATTTACGTATTTAACCAGAATGGGCAGCAGGGGCAGTTCCAGACCTCTCTTCCTGTTGAAAAGGTTCGTGTGGCGAAGCAGGGCGTAGTAGCTGCTGTCTTAAATGACGATGATATTACCTGGGTGAACTTTTATGACGCGCAGGGAGAGGAAATCGCAAAGAGCAGGAATTCATTGGGTGATTCGGGATATCCTTTGGACATCGCGTTGTCTCCTGACGGCATGAAAATCATGGTATCTTATCTATGCATTACAAAGGGTATTATGAATACAAAAATCTGTTTTTATAATTTTGATTCAGTAGGGCAGGCAGAAATTAACAATATGGTAGCTTCTCAAATCTATGAAAATGCAGTGGCGCCAGAAGTAATCTTTACAGATGAGGGCACTTCCGTGGCATTTTTGAGCAACGGATTCAGCATTTTTAAGGGGAAGCAGATACCGGAAGAGACGAAAAAGGTACAGTTTGAAGAAGAAATTTTAAGCATTTTTCATGATGGAAATAAGTTTGGGTTTATCTTTAAGAGTGATAAGCGGGATTATAAATACCGGATGCAGCTCTACGATACGAATGGAAAGCTGCTGGCGAAAACATATTTTGATTTGGATTACAAGCAGGTGAAGCTCAGAGGCGGCAGTCTGATTTTCTTTAATGATAAGGAATTTGAGATTTATAATACCGGAGGGCGCAAAAAATTTTCCTGTACATACGATAAGGCGATACAGGATATCATAAAAGTAAATGGATTCCAAAAATACATGGTTATTTCGCAGAATAGTGTTTCTACGATAAGATTGAAATAGGTGATAAAATGAATGTACTGACATGGATTATATTGCTGATTTTGGCGGCGTTTACCCTGAGCGGATGGAGCAGAGGGTTTGTCAGGGTGTTTGCCGGCATGTTTTTCTTTTTGGCTTCGACCGTTCTGGTGTATTATGCAACGCCGTACATCAGTGACTTTATCAAGGAGAATACGCCGATATACCAGGCGGTGGAGGAGAACTGCCGGGAAATGCTCAAAGGCGGTGAAGGACAGGAGAATTCAGGACTGGAACAGAAGAAGTTCATAGAGGGGCTTGGGCTGCCGGAAGCGTTGGAAAAACAGTTGCTTGGCGGAAGCGATTCCGGGAGCAGTGTGGATAGGGCAGTTGAAGGTGTTTCGGATTACCTTGCGGAATATATGGCGGGCCTGATTCTGAATATCCTGACTTTTGTTGTTACGCTGGCGGTGGTCAATCTGGTGCTGCGCATGACGGTGCTGACACTGGACAACCTGGCGAAGCTTCCGGTGCTGAACAGTATCAATAAAGCATTCGGAATGGTTCTGGGAGCCGCGCAGGGGCTGCTGGTTGTGTGGGTTGCTTTTTTGGTAATTACGGCATTTGGAAATACGGACGCGGGACGAAAGCTTCTGGAAATGATTCATGAAAGCCCTATACTGGATTTTCTGTATAATATCAATATTTTCCTGAAAATCATGCTTCGGATGATGGCAGAGATGTTCTGAGGCTTTATGCCGTGCGGAGGGAATGCATATGATTAAAATTGCCGTCTGTGATGATGAGGCATATATGACGGACATTTTGGACGAAAAAATAACGGAATTTTTTGAGAAAGAAAATATTGCCGCAGATATTTTTCATTTTTCTGACGGAGACGCACTGCTTCAGGCTGGAGAGGGGATGGATGTCATATTGCAGCAGAAAGATAACGATGGATACAGGCGGCAGCATACGGTATTCTCATAAAAGAATCTATGAAATGCGAAATATATACCAGAAACAGAATCAAGTGCCCGGACATATGCGATTGCAGAAGTCCGGGCACAAAAAATTTGCTGAAAATTAGAAAAAGTGCTTTCTCATTCGTTTATATGATGATATCATAGAAGGAAATGGCGTAATGATTATAGAACATGAGGTCAGAGGGAAAGAATGGGAAAAGGAAAGAAAAAGCATAAGAAAAAGCAAGGTGAGATAAACAATCAGCCGGAAGCAGTGAAGGAAGTAAAAGAGAAAGCGCTGCCTCCCAAGGGGCAGGCAGAAACGGTAACAGAACAGGCAATACATTCCCGGGGGGAAAAGGAAGCAGAGAAGCAGGAAGTTCAGCCGCGGGAAGAAAAAGAAACCGTGGTAGAGGAAAAGAATCAGCCTGCGCCAGAGACAGAAAAAGAGACATCAGAAAAAACAGCAGGAAAAACGGAAGAAACACCGATAGAAGAACCTGAGAAAGAGGTTCAGGCGGAAGGTGCAAAGGTATTTCCGTGGAAGAAGTTCTGGATGATTTTCGGCGGCAGTGTGTTTGGGGTAATGCTTGTGGTTTATGTGGCAGGCATGATTTATCTGCATGATAAGTTTCAGCCGAATACCAAGATTAACGGGATGGATGCGTCTTTGTATACGGTAGAGGAGATGGAGCAGCAGATTTCTGATATGGTGGGAACGTATGAATTGAAGATTGAGGAGCGCGGCGGGACTGAAGAAATCATCACAGCAGACCAGGTGGGCTATCGGTATGTGCCGAAAGGCGAGGTACAGGGCTTTAAGGACAGTCAGAAGCTTTATTTGTGGCCTTTGTCTTTGTGGGAGGACAGTGAATTTGTGTTTGCGTCCAGTACCGAGTTTGATGAGGAGAAGCTGGGCGAGGCGATAAAAGCGTTGAAGTGCTGTGATAAGAAATTGGAAAAAGAGCCGACAGACGCTTATATGAAATTCAACGGAACGACCTATGAGATAGCAGAAGAGACGCAGGGGAAGAAAGTAAAGAAGAAAGTGCTGAAGAAGGTGTTGGGTGAAGCGATTTCGAAAAGTGAGGATGAGCTTTCACTGGAGGCGATGGACTGCTATGCCAAGCCTGCGGTTACGAAGAAAAATAAGGCGCTTAACAGGCTTACGAAAAATATGAACCGTTTTGCAAAGACGGAGCTTATCTATAAGTTTGGAGAAAAGCGTGAAGTATTGGACGGAAGCATCATACGGAAGTGGCTTTCTTATGATGAAAATGGGGAGGTTACTCTTGATGAGGAGAAGGTTGCGTTGTACGTGGACTATCTGGCAGAGGAGTATGATACTTACAGAAAACCGAGGGAGTTTACGACTTATGATGGTTCTGTAGTGACTGTCGAGGGTGGTTCTTATGGATTTCTGATTGACCGTGAAGCGGAGACTGCAGAGCTGACGGAGCTAATCCGCAGCGGCGCCCGGAGGACGCGGGTGCCGGTTTACGCGCAGGCTGCCGTAAGCCGCGTAAACAGTGATTTGGGCGTAGACTATGTGGAAGTAGATATGACAAATCAGTGGGTATGCATGTACATAGACGGAGAGAAAATCCTGGAAACGGACATGGTTTCAGGCACTTACACGAATCCGTCAAGACGTACGCCGCCGGGGACTTATACGCTTTATTGGAAGAAATCTCCGGCTGTGTTAAAGAGCGACAAGCCGGGCGACAGCTATGAGAATCCGGTAACATACTGGATGCCGTTTAACGGGGGCATCGGGCTTCATGACGCGAACTGGCGCGGCAGTTTTGGCGGTTCGATTTATATGTACAGCGGTTCCCACGGCTGTATTAATCTTCCAACAAGCGCGGCGAAAGTGATTTATGACAATATTTATAAAGGGATGCCAATAATCTGCTATTATCGGTAGATACTAAGTGAGGTTGCAGCTATGCTGAAAGAAATCATAGAACCGCTGCTGGACTGGTATGATGCAAACGCCAGGGTTCTGCCCTGGCGGGAAGAACCTTCGCCCTATCGGGTATGGGTGTCGGAGATTATGCTCCAGCAGACTCGGGTAGAGGCGGTAAAACCGTTTTTTGACAGGTTTCTGGAATCCCTTCCCGGGGTAAAGGAGCTGGCAGAATGTCCGCAGGACAGGCTGCTGAAGCTATGGGAAGGGCTGGGATATTACAACCGGGTGCGGAATATGCAGAATGCGGCCCGGGTTGTGATGGAGAAATATGACGGCCGGATGCCGGAGAATTATGAAGCGCTTTTAGAACTGCCCGGAATCGGGCGCTACACAGCGGGGGCGATTTCTTCGATTGCTTTCGGGATTCCGGTTCCTGCGGTGGACGGGAATGTGCTGCGGGTGATGTCACGGCTGACAATGGATGAGGATGATATTTTGAAGCAGTCGGTAAAGAGCCGATGGGAGAGGGAAATCGGCGGGATGATGCCGCAGGACAGGCCGGGTGCGTTTAACCAGGCATTGATGGAGCTGGGAGCAGTAGTCTGTGTCCCGAATGGGACAGCGAAATGCGGGCAGTGTCCGTTGGAAGCTTTCTGTATGGCGAGGGAAGCAGGAAGAATCCGGGATTTTCCGAAAAAGGCGCCTAAGAAACAGAGAAAAATTGAAAAGCGTACGGTGCTCATCCTCCTGGCAGGGAACAGAACGGCAATCTGCAAAAGACCGGAGAACGGGCTGCTGGCAGGACTGTATGAGCCGCTTAACCTGAAAGAGCATCTGTCGAGAGAGCAAATTTTGAACTATTTGAAGGAGAGACATATCTCGGCGCTCCATATTCAGGAAGCAGAGGAGTCAAAGCATATTTTCAGCCACAAGGAATGGCATATGGCGGGATATATTGTAAAGGTTGAGGAACCTTTAGGGAGAGAGACAGACGATATTATATTTGTGGAACGTGAGGAGAGAAAGAAAAACTACCCTATTCCATCAGCGTTTAGGGCATATATGAAATACATGTAGTGTGCCTGGGGCATGGCAGCCAAGGCGGCGCATGGGCAGTATAGGAGGTTAAGATTAAAAATGAAAATATTGTCGGTAGCAATCCCTTGCTACAATTCAGAGAAGTACATGGAAAAATGTATAGAGTCCCTTCTTCCCGGCGGTGAAGATGTGGAAATACTGATTGTGGATGACGGCTCGAAAGACAGGACGGCAGAAATCGCAGATGCATATGAGAAGAAATATCCGGGAATCGTAAAGGCAATCCACCAGGAGAACGGCGGCCACGGCGAGGCAGTGAACACAGGGCTTAGAAATGCCACAGGGCTGTATTTTAAAGTGGTGGACAGCGACGACTGGGTGGATGCTTCGGCATATCCTAAGATACTCCATGCACTGCGGGAGCTGGCAGGAGGTCCGCAGACAGTTGATATGGTCATTAGCAATTTTGTTTATGATAAAGTTGGAGTGAGGCGTAAGAAGGTGATGCAGTACCGCGCAGCTTTTCCGAAAGAGAAAGTATTTGGATGGGAGCAGGTACGCCATCTGCGCATCGGGCATTATATTTTGATGCATTCCGTGATTTACCGGACGAAGCTTCTGCGGGAATGCGGGCTGGTGCTGCCAAAACATACTTTTTATGTGGATAATTTGTTTGTGTTCCAGCCGCTGCCTTATGTGAAAAATATGTATTATATAGATGAGACATTTTATCACTATTTTATCGGACGGGAGGATCAGTCGGTAAATGAAGTGGTGATGATTGGGAGAATTGACCAGCAGATACGTGTAAATAAGCTTATGATTGATATTCTGGCAGGACAGAAGATTGCGGATAAAAAGCTGCGGAAATATATGATAAATGATTTGGATATCATTACGACGGTGTCCTCCATCATGCTGATCCGCTCAGGCACGAAGGAGGCGCTGGAGAAGAAAAAGGAGCTGTGGCAGTATCTGAAAAAGGCAGATTTTGCGCTTTACTATAAGCTGCGGCGGGGGATTATGGGGCGTACCATGAATCTTCCGGGAAAATCAGGGCGTAACTTGTCAGTAGCGGCGTATAAGATTACACAGAAATTCTTCGGATTTAACTGATAAACTTTAATTTGGAATCCAACAGCGATACCGTTATTGTATTTCGGAAGTGAAAGGACTCTCCGTCCGCATGGACAGCCAGCGGGCGGGGAGTTTTTATATGTGCTTCGCGGCATCGGTAAATATGTACTTCCTCAATGCTTGTATGCCTGCCGGAAAATGCGGAAGGGAGTACACGGAGGAACTTTAGCTTGGGGACTTTTTCAACCAGGCACACGTCCAGGAAACCGTCATCCGGCAGCGCGTCCGGACACATCTGAAAACCGCCGCCCTCGTATTTGGTGTTCATGAAGGCGCAGAAAAAGATTCGCGGGAAAGAAAATGCGCGTCCGTCATCGAAAGCCAGTTTTGCCGGGGTGCCTTTTAGAAGCATAATCTGCTTTAGGGCAATGCCCAGATAAGTGAGTTTTCCCAGATGGAACCGGTTCAGCAGCTTTTTTAGACGGGAGGAAAGCGCTTCGTGGCAGACCGAGGCATCGAAGCCGACGCCGGAGCTGACAAAAAAACGCCGGGAATCTTCACCGCTTTGGATGCATCCCACGTCCAGGGCGTGTATGTGTTCCGGGTTTAGCAGCAGAGCAAGTGACTCTTCCGGGGCGTCGGGAAGGTTCAGGGCTCTTGCCAAATCGTTGCTGGAACCGGTAGGGATATAGCTAAAGATGGTGTTTTCGAAATCACAGATGCCGTTCAATATTTCATTTGCCGTGCCGTCTCCTCCCAGGGCGGCAAGTATGAGGGGTTCGTGCCGGGAGGTGATAGCCTGGGCAAAGCGCACTGCGTCGCCGGATTTCCTGGTGAAATATACTTTATATGGGAGGTTCTGCTTTTTAAGAAGAGCGGCAATCATTTTCCACTTTTTCATGCCGGAACCGGAGCCGGCAGAAGGGTTTACAATAAAATAATACATAGGGGGTCTCCTTGTGTGAAATAATAATAAGAGTGTATCATTTTTGGCGGACTCTGGCAATTCTAAGATTGTCAATTATCCTGGTTTATGCTAAGATAGTAGCCAAAGCAATTTTTGAAAAGGCCGGAAGGCCTGTTTATAAGAGAAAAGGAAATCAGGAGGCGCGTTATGGAAAATGAAGTAGTTTCCAAAAACTTTATTGAGCAGATCATTGAGAAGGATTTGGCGGAAGGACACTGCGATGCAGTATGTACCCGTTTCCCGCCGGAACCAAACGGTTATCTGCATATAGGACATGCTAAGTCGATTTTGCTGAACTATGGGCTGGCACAGAAATATAACGGAAAGTTCAATATGCGTTTTGATGACACGAACCCCACAAAAGAGAAATCCGAGTTCGTGGAGTCTATCAAGGCGGATATCCAGTGGCTGGGAGCCGACTGGGAGGACAGGCTGTTTTTTGCATCAGATTATTTTGGACAGATGTATGAGGCAGCGGTAAAGCTGATTAAAAAAGGCAAGGCGTATGTATGCGATTTGACGGCAGAGCAGATTCGTGAATACAGAGGAACGCTTACCGAGCCGGGAAAGAACAGCCCGTACCGGGACAGGAGTGTAGAAGAGAATCTTGAGCTGTTTGAAAATATGAAAAATGGCGTTTACCAGGATGGGGAGAAGGTACTTCGTGCAAAAATTGACATGGCTTCTCCGAACATTAATATGCGTGACCCGATTATTTACCGTGTGGCGCATATGCATCACCACAGAACCGGGGACGCCTGGTGTATTTATCCGATGTATGATTTTGCCCATCCGATTGAAGACGCGATAGAGGGTGTGACGCACTCGATCTGTACGCTGGAGTTTGAGGATCACAGACCGCTCTACGACTGGGTGGTACGTGAACTGGAGTATGAGCAGCCCCCGAAGCAGATTGAGTTTGCGAAACTGTACCTTACGAATGTGGTGACCGGAAAACGCTACATTAAGAAAATGGT
Source organism: Hominisplanchenecus murintestinalis (assembly GCA_004793585.1). Classification (GTDB taxonomy): domain Bacteria; phylum Bacillota; class Clostridia; order Lachnospirales; family Lachnospiraceae; genus Hominisplanchenecus_A; species Hominisplanchenecus_A murintestinalis. The sequence continues at coordinate 13,847 of SRZB01000035.1, forward strand.
AGAGGACGGCATTGTGGACGGCTGGGATGATCCAAGGCTGGTGTCGATTGCAGCGCTGAAACGCCGTGGGTATACGCCGGAGTCTATCAAGATGTTTGTAGAATTGTGCGGTGTGAGCAAGGCACAGAGTTCTGTTGATTATGCGATGCTGGAGTACTGCATCCGTGAAGATCTGAAGCTGAAAAAGCCCCGTGTCATGGCGGCTCTTGACCCGGTGAAACTGATTATTGACAACTATCCGGAAGGACAGATTGAGTATCTGGATGTGGATAATAATCTGGAGAATGAGGACTTAGGCAAGCGCAAGGTTCCATTTTGCCGGGAGCTTTACATTGACAGGGAGGATTTCATGGAAGAGCCGCCGAAGAAATATTTCCGGCTGTTTCCGGGCAATGAAGTGCGACTGATGGGAGCATATTTTGTAAAATGCGTAAGCTATGAGAAGGATGCAGACGGAAAGATTACGGAAATCCACTGCACATACGACCCGGAGACGAAGTGCGGCACAGGATTTACCGGAAGGAAGGTAAAGGGAACAATCCATTGGGTGGCAGCGCCGACGGCTTTGAAAGCGGAAGTGCGTCTTTATGAAAATATTATTGATGAGGAACAGGGCGTTTATAACAAAGAGGACGGAAGCCTAAACCTGAATCCAAATTCGCTGGAAATCAGGCAGTGTTTTGTAGAGCCAAGCCTGGCAGATGCAAAGGCGTATGACAGTTTCCAGTTTGTACGCCAGGGATATTTCTGTGTGGATGCGAAGGATTCAAGGCCGGACGCTCTGGTATTTAACCGCATCGTATCGTTGAAAAGCTCTTTCCGCCTGCCGAAATAGGAGTGTTATGAATGAGTTAACAATCAGCCTGGATGCGAAAGCGTCCAAGCCGCTGTATGAACAGATTTATGATTATATTAAGAAGGAAATCGAGAGCGGAGGGCTGCCTTTTGAAGAAAGGCTGCCCTCTACAAGAATGCTGGCGAAGCATCTGCAGGTGAGCCGCAGCACGGTAGAACTGGCGTATGAGCAGCTTTTGTCAGAAGGATATATCGAAGCCGTTCCCTATCGCGGGTATTTTGTGTGCCAGCTGGATGGTTTGGTACGTCTGGAAAGACAGACGGCGGCAGAGGAGGTACGTCAGGCAGAGAAAAAAGAGCGGTATGTATATGATTTTTCTCCTAATGGTATCGCGTTGAACAGCTTTCCGCACAATATCTGGAAAAAGCTTTCGCGGGGGATTTTGATGGAAAATGACGATGAGTTTTTCCAGCTGGGCCACCCGCAGGGAGAAGAATTCCTGCGGATGGCAATAGCTTCGTATCTTCATCATGCAAGGGGTGTTTCCTGTACGGCAGAACAGATTATTGTGGGTGCGGGGAGCGACTATCTGTTGATGCTTTTGTTGAATATCCTGGGAAACCGCCGGGTGGTAGCGATGGAAAACCCTACTTACAAGAGAGCGTACCGTGTTCTTCAGTCCATGACGAAATCCATGATTGCGATTGGGATGGATCAGAGCGGAATGGATGTCGGGGAGCTTTCCGGGAGTGAGGCGGATATTGCGTACGTGATGCCGTCCCATCAGTATCCTATGGGAATTGTCATGCCTGTGAGACGGCGGATGCAGCTTCTGGAGTGGGCGGCGAAAGCAGAAGAGCGGTACATTATTGAGGATGATTATGATAGTGAATTCCGCTATAAGGGAAAGCCCATTCCGGCGCTCCAGGGCTTTGACGCCAGGGGGAAAGTAATTTATCTGGGAACCTTTTCACGGGCAATTGCGCCTTCTATCCGAATCAGCTACATGGTTCTGCCGAAAGCATTGATGAAGTTTTACCAGGAGCGGGGGCGCATTTTCTCTTCCACTGTGTCAAAGGTAGACCAGATGATTATTGCAAGATTTTTAAAGGAAGGGTACTATGAGCGCCATTTAAACAGGATGCGTGCATTGTATAAAAGCCGCCATGATGTGCTGTTAGAGGAGATGGGCGGCCTTTTGGATATATGCAGTGTGTCCGGGGAACATGCGGGTGTTCATGTGCTGCTGCATTTTACAAATGGCATGAGTGAGGCGGAGGCCGTCAGAAAAGCAAAAGAAGCAGGCGTAAAGGTTTATGGGCTGTCAGACTACTGCATCGGGCATGAACCGGAGGAAGCGACCGTAATCTTGGGATATGCAAATATGGAAGAAGAGGAAATACGGAGCGCGGCGGAGCGCCTGCGGAGGGCGTGGAAATAACAGAAGAGAGCACAGATAGTTTACGCCGAAACAGCAAAAATGTGGTATAATGCTTTTACGAAAAGAAAAGGAGTTGTTTTAGTTATGGCAGGAAAAATCAAAAAAATAAGTGCAGTTTTGATGATCGGTATCATAAGCATGACAGCTGTCGCAGGGTGTTCGGCTCCGGCAGCAGAATCGGAAAAAGAATCCGTTGCAGAATCTGCAAAGATGGATACTGAGGCGCTGTCCCCGGAAGAGACGGCGGGGGCTGAGAAAGCCGATGTCAGTATCGGTGAATTTACGATGCAGGATGTGGACGGAACAGAGTACACCGAGACAATGTTTGAGGACTATGAGCTTACAATGGTAAATATTTTTGCTACCTGGTGTACGCCATGTATTAATGAGATCCCGGATTTGGAGAAACTGCGGAATGAGATGACAGATAAGGGCATAAATGTAGTTGGTATCGTCCTGGATGCAGCAGGGGCTTTTGGCGATGCAGGCGGGGAAGCCGTAGAGAAGGCAAAGCTTTTGGCTGAGCGGCTGGAGGTTACGTATCCATTTTTGATACCGGACGCAGGGCTGTTAAATGGCAGGCTGGCAGGGGTAGAAGCAGTACCGGAGACATTTTTCGTAGATAAACAGGGAAATATTGTGGGCGAGACTTATTCGGGAAGCCGCAGCCTGGAAGAGTGGAAGGAAATCGTGACGCAGACGCTTGACGGCATAGAAGGAGCGGGAGAATGATTCGCCGGCTTGGAGAGCATAAAGCAGGAATCTGCCTGGCAGCCTTGGGACTGGCTTTGATGGGGTATGGGATTTACCGCGGAGAGGCGGCAGTCTGCTTTCAAAAGGCGATAAATATCTGTATGGAGTGTATTGGAATTGGGTAAGAAGAAAATAACAAATGAGTGGAAACGTCATAGAGTGCAGATTCTATGGGCGCTGCTGACGAACAGCTATTTGATAGGATTTGTCCAGGGGAAGATTTACAAAGGAAAACTGAAAAACCTGTGTGTTCCGGGGCTGAACTGCTATTCGTGCCCCGGTGCGGCAGGGACATGCCCGATTGGGGCGATGCAGGCGGTTATCGGAAACTGGAATTTTAAATTTGCATTTTATGCGGCGGGCTTTTTGGTGTTTGTCGGCGCACTGATGGGAAGGTTTGTCTGCGGGTGGCTCTGTCCGTTCGGGCTGATTCAGGATTTGTTATACAAAATACCTTTTCCCCGAAAGCTTCGCACATTTAAAGGGGACAGGCTTTTGCGCAAGCTCAAATATGTAGTGCTGCTGTTTTTTGTAATCCTGCTTCCTATGTTTCTTGTAGATGTTCTAGGGCAGGGAGCGCCGTACTTTTGCAAACTGATTTGTCCCGTTGGGACGCTGGAGGGCGGCATTCCGCTGGTTTTGCTGAATAAATCCATGCACGGTGCCTTGGGATGGCTGTATGCCTGGAAAAACGTGCTGCTTCTTTTTACAGTTTTCCTGTCTATTCTGATTTATCGGCCATTCTGCAAATACATATGCCCGCTTGGAGCTGTTTACTCCGTGTTTAACCCTATTTCGGTGTTCCGCTACCGGATAGACAGAGAAAAATGTGTGGGCTGCGGCGCCTGTGCGAAAGTCTGCAAGATGCAGGTAAATCCGGCGGAAAATCCAAATCATCCGGAATGTATACGCTGCGGACAGTGTAAGAAGGCTTGTCCGAAGCAGTGTATCCATTAAATTTAAAACAGAAATAAACAGTGGATGGAAAATCACTCCATCCACTGCCTGCATTCAAGGCTATTTATTTTTGTTTACGTTCTCCTTTACCCGGTCTACGGTTTCGGATACGGCGTCAGCAACAGCCTGTGCTGCGTCTTTTGCCCCGTCTTTTATATCTTCAGCAGTATCTTCCAGGGTATCTTTTGCATTTTCAACAGCATCTGCGGCTGCGTCTGTTATATCTTTTGCGGCATCTACAGCGGCATTTTTTACATTTTTTGCTGCGTCTTTTACTGTCTCAGCTGCTTCTTTTGGAATCGTAACATATTCTCTGGAAGCAGTAACTTCTTCTTCGTCAAAATCATCATCCAGTTCATCCTGAAAATCATCGAAATCATCATCCCAGGATTCTTCTTTTTTGCATTTATTCAAATATGCCAGTCCACAGCCGACTGCCGCGCCGATGATTGCGGCGCATATGAGTTTTCCATGACGTTTTGCCATAATTTGACTCCTTTCAAATGGGATAGGACTATTGTAATACTTTTTGGGTAAAAAGAAAAGGGGAAAAATTTAAAAAACGCACTGAACCAAAAACATATAAAACAGCGTGCCTCCTCCGATACTAAGCAGCGTGTTCCGTTTCCAAAGATGTACGGCAACGATAGCCACTGCAGCCAGAAGTTCGGGCAGGCCGAAAGGCGCGGTGAGCGGAGAAACATCTTTTAGGCAGTAGACCACCAGCATACCGATAATCGCATAAGGAAGTACTTTTCCAAGATAGAGTATGTAAGCAGGCGTTTTTTTATTCCCCGGAAATAGAAGGAAGGGAAGGACACGGATAAAAAATGTGATAGCTGCCATAATAAAAATCATAATTAGAGCTTGTGAATCAGGAATCCGCATGTTTTTCTTCCTCCTTATCCAGTGTTTTTCTGAAAATACTTAAGATTGCCAGGATGGACAGCATCGCCGGGACAATAAAATTGTCTGCGCCAAAGAAAATAAGGCACAAAATGGAACAGCCGACGCCAATAAGGGCCGGGCGGTGTTCCCTGGTATCCAGCCACTGATTAACAAAAAGCACAAGAAACAGGGCGGTCATGACAAAATCCACGCCCTTCGTATTGAACTTTACCAGCGAGCCGAACAGGGCGCCAAGCGTACAGCCGCAAATCCAGTAAGAGTGATCTAAAAGGGAAATAAAAAAGTAAAACCATCCCGCATCCACGCCTTCCGGAGGTTCGCTGGTGGCTATAAGCGAGTAGGTTTCGTCTGTCAGCTCATAAATCATCATCCATTTTTTCTTTCCCACGTTTTTGTATTTTACAATCAGGGAAAGTCCGTAAAATAGATGGCGTATCTGTATCATGACCGTCATGATAGCGGTTGTAATGAAAGAAGCTCCGGCTGCCAGTAAATCAATGGCTACATACTGCATGGAGCCGGCATAAATGATAATGGACATAAAAGCGGCCCACAGAAAAGAAAAGCCTTTGCTTGCAAGAAGGATTCCAAATCCAAGGCCCAAAAACAGATAGCCTGCCATGACGGGAAGCGTCAATGGAAAAGCGGCTTTTAGTGCTTTGCGTTTCATAAACGAGTTCTCCTTTGGTAAAATCCGGTGTACAGACCGTGCCTTAAAGTATAGCACCGTTCAGATGGTTTTTCAAGATGTCGTGGAACTGGCTTCCGCACCGTTCCACTTCTCCCAGAACCAGGTCGATTTTTACCGGGTCATCCTGCCAGTTTTCTCTGGAAATGCCTCTGGTCACGGCAGGACAGACCAGAAACCGCGTTTCCGGGTAGAGCAGTTGGAAATAAAGGAGACACCGCTTGGCATGGTAAGCCTGGCAGGAAATAATGGCAGTCCGAACAGAAATGCCCAGTTCGTCCGTCATTTTTTTCGAATAGATAGCATTCTCATAAGTATAAGAAGCCTGCTTTTCCTGTAAAATGGCTTCGGGAGGAACCTGGTTTTCCAGAAGGATATCCGAGAGGAATTCACATTCTGCCGCATAGGAATTTTTACGGTAGCGTGCGGGGGATTTTACCCCGGAAAAATATCCGTCTGTGATACTGTATTTTCCGGACACCAGAATCAATGGGGCATAGCCCTTGTGATAGAGCTTTGCTGCATTCTCAGCAATTTCCCCGTAGCCGCCGCCGGGGACAAAAATAATATCCGCATTCTCCGGTACATTTTCGGTAAAGATAAAATCTGTCAGATAGTCATAAAATAGCATAAGTTCACCTCTGCTACAGTATAACACATTCAGTTGTAATTGTACAAAAATCGTGTTATTCTAGTTCAGGAGAAAAAAGGGGCAGGTTTCCCAGCGTCTGGTACAGGCTTGGCAGAGCCGTTATGTGAGAATGAAAGGAATGGAGAATGCGTGTATGTATAAAGCAGGGATTTTTGACTTAGACGGGACATTGGCGGATACGGTGGACTCTATGGCATATTCAGCAAACCTGGCGCTTCGTGAACTGGGGCTTTTGGAGCAGCCGGCGGAGCGTTTCAAAACCTTTGCGGGGGATGGCGCAGAAGAGTTAATCAGGCGCTGTCTGAGAGCCGGAGGAGATGAAACATGCAGCAAATTTGAGGAAATGCAGCGGCTGTACCGGAGATATTTTGGCGAGAACTGTATGTATCATGTACAGCTTTATGACGGAATCCTTCATCTTCTGGAAACGATGAAGCAGAAGGGAATGAAGCTCGCCGTGCTTTCCAATAAGCCCAATGCCCAGGCGGTGGATGTTGTAGAGAAGCTTTTTGGAAAGGGACATTTTGATTATGTACAGGGGCAGACAGAAGAGATTCCCAGAAAGCCAAGCCCTGTAGGGGCATTGCATATTGCAGAATACTTTGGCGTGGAAAGGTCAGAATGTCTTTATATAGGAGATACGGACACGGATATGCAGACCGGAACAGCAGCAGGGATGTTTACAATCGGCGTGCTGTGGGGATTCCGAAGCAGAGAAGAGCTTGAGGAAAACCGCGCAGATTGGATTGCGGGGCATCCTTCGGAGATAGAGAGTTTTCTAAGGCGGCGCTGCAAATGCGTCGGGAAGGGGGAAGTATGATAAAACTGATTGCATCGGATATTGACGGGACGCTGTTGGAAGAAGGAACAGATGGAATAAACCCGGAGATTTTTACCGTGATTAGAGAGCTGAAGAAAAAAGGCATTGTTTTTGCGGCGGCAAGCGGACGGGAATATGCCAGTCTGAGAAGGCTGTTTCAGCCGGTGAAGGACGATATTTATTTTATTGCAGACAATGGAGCGAGCGTTATGTATAGCGGAGAAGAAATTTATGCCACGCTTATGGACAGGGGACTTCTGGAGGAAGTGGTGAAGAAAGTCAGGACGCTTCCGGGCTGCTACAGCGTCATATCCACCCGAAAGGGGGAATGCTATTTAGAACAGGAAAGTGAAGAACTGGATGATTTTCTGATAAATGGCTATCATTATGATGTACATCATGTAGACGATGTGCTGAAAGCCCCGATTGAGATTATCAAATGTGCGGTTTACAAAAAGCATGGTATCCAGGAGCTTGCGCCGGAATTTCTTGAGAAGTATAAGAACAGGCTGAATGTGGCGATTGCAGGAGATATTTGGCTGGATTTTATGAACCTGGAATCAGACAAAGGAAATGCTTTGAAAAAACTTCAGGAGAAACTTCATATTCTGCCGGAAGAGACGATGGCGTTTGGAGACAATATGAACGATATCGGTATGCTGCGTGCAGCGGGAGAGAGCTACGCGGTGGAAAATGCGGCCCAGGCTGTGAAAGAAACGGCAAGGTATACTGCCGGGAAGCATACAGAGGACGGCGTGCTGAACGTATTGAGAAAATTGTTGTAAGATTTTACATGACGGGAGGAAAAGGGATGTTTAGCAAAGAATGTGTGGAAACTTTTTTAAAGAATCAGCTTCAGCTTTTTGATGAAAAAGTAGTAGAGAATGAGAAGGAAGCAGAAGAATTTTTGGAGGATAACCTGGCAGTTGTATTGAATTCGCTGAAAGAAGTACGTGAGTATTTTGAGGAGAGCGGTATGGACGTGTCCGGATTATCAAAGAAAGAATTGGAAGAAACCTCGGAAGTGTTTAAGCTGCCGAGCGGAAAATATCTGGTGGTGGAAGCGTAGCTTCCGCCGCCTTTTTCGTAACAGTGTTTACAGCGCCGCGCAGTACTGTGCGATACCCGCGAGAATCAGCAGATGCGCAGGGTAAAACAGATAGAAGAGATATTTCATGGACAGTCCGCGTTTTCCATTGTAAGCCAGGATGGGAAGAAAGGCGATAGGGGCTGTCGTCTCCCAGCTAAAAGCCAGCGCTCCGGCAATACACTGCATTTTTCTGTCATAGCGAAGAAAATATAGGAGTTCAATCAGAAAAACACCTTTATATCCGTAGTCTGTCTTAAGGACATAGCCTGCGCCTAGACCGAGAGCGAAAATGAGGCCCTGCAGCCATATGTTTTTGGAGAAATAAGAGGCCGCCATCATCACCAGGAGCCCAATGAGCAGTGTGAAAAATACGTTTTGGGCGCGGAAATCCACAGCATTTCCCCGAACCGCCCAATCAAATGGAATTTCGGAAATGAAGGCAAAAACCAGAAGCCGTAAGGCATACTTTTTGGAATCTTTCGTATGTAAAAATCCCTCAACTAAAAGAAAACAAAAGATAGGAAACGCCGGACGTCCGATTAGGCGCAGAACTCTGTCAACGGCACGGATTTTGTCAAAAAGGGCGGCGTCATTTTTGACCCAGGCAGAAGCAAGGAGTCCGCGTTCTAAGACAGCGGCTCCGATATGGTCGATCAGCATACTTAGGATTGCGATGATTTTTAACGTGCTGCCTGAGATACCGGAAAACTTTTGTTCAGGTTTCATGGATGTAAGTTCCTTTCAATGTTTACAGCCAGTATAACGAAAAGGACTGCGCATGTAAAGGGGGATACATATTCTTGAGGATGTGGCAGAAGCTGCTCTTGTGGAATGGAGTGAAATGTGATAAGCTAAGACTTGAATTTGGAAAAGGAGGCATCCGGGGCGGCGCGCTGTTCCGGAAAAGCGCTAAAATGTGATGAAACGAGGATAAAAAGATGGCACAGTTATGGGGCGGCCGTTTTACGAAGGAGACGGATCAGCTGGTTTATAATTTTAACGCATCAATTTCATTTGATAAGAAATTTTACAGGCAGGATATTGAGGGAAGCAGGGCACATGTGACGATGCTGGCAAAGCAGGGAATTCTGACAGAAGAAGAAAAGGAGCAGATTCTGGGAGGGCTTTACAGCATACTCCGGGATGTGGAGAATGGGACGTTGGAAATTACAGACGCCTATGAGGATATCCACAGCTTTGTGGAGGCAAATCTGATAGACAGGATTGGCGATGCGGGAAAGAAGCTTCACACAGGACGGAGCAGGAACGACCAGGTGGCGCTGGATATGAAGCTCTATACGCGGGATGAGGTGAAAGAGCTGGACGGGCTTTTGAAGGAGCTGCTGTCTACCTTGCTGCATATCATGGAAGAGAACCTGGATACTTATATGCCGGGATTCACGCATCTGCAGAAAGCCCAGCCGATTACCCTGGCGCATCATGCAGGGGCTTATTTTGAGATGTTTAAGCGGGACAGGCAGAGGCTGGCGGATATTTATAAGCGGATGAATTTCTGTCCTCTTGGTTCCGGAGCGCTGGCCGGTACGACGTATCCGTTGGATCGGGAGTATACGGCTGAACTGTTAGGCTTTGACGGCCCGACGCTGAACAGCATGGATTCCGTGGCAGACAGGGATTATCTGATAGAGCTGCTTTCAGCGCTGTCCACGATCATGATGCATTTGAGCCGGTTTTCGGAGGAAATCATCATCTGGAACAGCAATGAATACCAATTTGTGGAGCTGGATGATACTTATAGTACGGGAAGCAGCATTATGCCGCAGAAGAAAAATCCGGATATTGCAGAACTGGTGAGGGGAAAGACGGGGCGTGTGTATGGGGCGCTGATGTCCCTGCTTACGACCATGAAAGGGCTGCCTTTGGCATACAATAAGGATATGCAGGAGGATAAGGAGCTGACGTTTGACGCGATCGATACGGTAAAGGGCTGCATTTCGCTGTTTCATGGAATGATTGCGACGATGAAGGTGAATAAAAAACAGATGGAAAGCAGCGCGAAAAATGGGTTTACCAATGCGACAGATGCCGCGGATTACCTGGTAAATAAGGGCGTGCCTTTCCGGGACGCACATGGAATCGTGGGACAGCTGGTGCTGCATTGTATCGGAAAAGATATTTCGCTGGACGATATGACATTGGAAGAATATAAGTCCATCAGCCCCGTATTTGAGGAAGACATCTATGAAGCTATCAGCATGAAAACCTGTGTGGAGAAGCGTACGACGATTGGCGCGCCGGGGGAGGATGCTATGAAGCGGGTAATTGTGCGGAACCAGGCATATCTGGAGAATGAAGGCAGCGGGGAGATGTTTGCGTAGATTTGTGCATAGATTGCATAAAGCTTGTGGAAACGATGATGGAAACCGTAACAAAAACCTCTTGATTTTTGCGGGAAAATAGTATAGTATATTCCAAGAAAAGACAGATGTGCGCGAAGCGGAGACAAAAATTGCCGCACGCACAGGGCAGCAGGATATGAGGAGGATGGAAAAATGGATAAAAAATTGAAAGTAGGTATTTTAGGAGCTACCGGGATGGTGGGGCAGAGATTTATTTCCCTGCTGGAAAATCATCCGTGGTTTGAGGTTGTTACTCTGGCGGCGAGTCCGAGAAGTGCGGGAAAGACTTATGAGGAGGCAGTGGGCGGCAGATGGAAGATGACTGCCCCGATGCCTGAGGCGGTAAAGAATATCGTTGTTATGAATGTAAATGAAGTAGATAAAGTGGCTTCCGGCGTTGATTTTGTATTTTCAGCGGTGGATATGTCGAAGGATGAGATAAAGAAAATCGAGGAAGAGTACGCGAAGACAGAAACGCCGGTAGTTTCCAACAACAGCGCCCACAGATGGACGCCGGATGTGCCGATGGTAGTGCCGGAGATTAACCCGGAGCATTTCGAGGTGATTGAGTTCCAGAAGAAACGCCTGGGAACGAAAAGAGGTTTTATTGCGGTGAAGCCGAACTGTTCTATCCAGAGTTATGCGCCGGTACTGACGGCGTGGAAAGAGTTTGAGCCCTATGAGGTGGTAGCGACTACGTATCAGGCGATTTCAGGAGCAGGAAAGACATTCAAAGACTGGCCGGAAATGGTGGAGAATATTATCCCATATATCGGCGGGGAGGAAGAGAAAAGCGAGATGGAGCCGCTGAGGCTTTGGGGAAAGATTGAGGATGGCGTGATTAAGCCTGCAAAGTCTCCGGTTATCACCTGCCAGTGTATTCGTGTCCCGGTACTGAACGGGCATACGGCGGCTGTATTTGTGAAATTTAAAAAGAAACCTGCGAAAGAGCAGTTAATCCGGAAGCTTGCAGAGTTCAAAGGCCTGCCTCAGGAACTGGAGCTGCCAAGCGCGCCGAAGCAGTTTATTAAGTATATGGAAGAGGACAATAGGCCGCAGGTGCAGCTTGATGTAGATTATGAAAACGGAATGGGAGTTACCGTGGGAAGAATCCGTGAGGATAAGGTTTATGATTTTAAATTTGTGGGGCTTTCCCACAATACTGTCAGGGGCGCGGCAGGCGGCGCCGTACTGTGTGCAGAGACGCTGACAGCGAAAGGATATATTAAGGCAAAATAGAGTTTTTGAAATAAAGAGGCTGCTGCGATTTTAAGGGCGGCGGGCCAAAGACCGGCCTGCTCCGGCGGCAGCCATTTTGCCGTATGCGGACACGTAACGATTCGGGGGTTTGCCGGGACAGTTATGTGTATATATGCTTTATATTATGGAAAACAAGGGCTGTAAGATAAATGATAAGAGTGAAGAATTTGACAAAAGATTACGGAGGACGGAAGGGAATCTTTGATTTGTCGTTTGAAGTAGAGAACGGGGAAGTGTTTGGGCTGCTCGGACCGGAAGGCGCAGGGAAAACTACAGTCATCAGCCAGCTTTTGGGATTTGCTTCAGCCAGCCGTGGGCGGTGCTTTATTAACGGAAAGAGCTGCCATACCAGGTCGGCGGAAATTATGGAATTTACAGGATATCTGCCGGAAGAGATTTCCCTGCCGGAAGATATGACGGGGCTTGCATTTGTGCGTTTTATGGCAGAGATAAAAGGGATTAAAAGTATTGAGAGGGCACAGCAGGTCGCGGAACGTTTTGAGCTGGATTTGGATGAGCGTATCCGAAAAATGTCCAGGAGAACAAGGAAAAAAGTAGGGATTGTGTGTGCTTTTATGCATGATCCGGCGGTGATTCTGCTGGATGAGCCAATGGGCGGGCTGGATGCATTGATGCAGGGGCGGCTCAACGATCTGATTCTGGAAGAGAAAGGCAAGGGAAAGACAATTCTTTTTGCGTCCCATACGTTTGAAGAAGTGGAGCGTATCTGCGACAGGGTTGGGATGATTAAGAAGGGGCTTATGGTGAATGTAGATGATATTGCGGGAATCCGCGCGGCTAAGAAGAAGTCCTATATTGTGAGTTTTGCCACAGACGAGGATGCCCAGCGTTTTGCCAGGGAGGGGTTTGAAGTGATAAGCCTCAGCGGACGGCAGATTACAGTCAGCCTGAAGGGAGAAATGATGCCGCTGGTAAAAGCGCTTGGAAGCTATCAGGTGGTGGGGCTGGAGACGGTGGCGCAGAGCCTGGAGGATGTGTTTATACATTTTTATGGAGGTGATACACGTGTTTAGCGCCCCTCTTTTGAAACGGACAATAAAGACGAGTGGAAAGCTATGGATGATTTTCACGGGTATCTTAGTCCTACAGATGTTTCTGGTACTGAGTATGTTTGCTTCGGCGCCGGGAAACGGCCGTGTATTCCGTGGGATTCCTGCGGAAATAGCGGCAGTGCTTGGAATAGATATGGGAGCGGATGCTTTAACTGCATATCTGGCGTCTCATTCGTTTGCTTTTTTTAATCCTCTTATTTCCATGATTTACGGAAGTATTGCCGCGAACAGGCTGGTGGCGCAGAAGGTAGAGTCGGGTACTATGGTATATCTCCTGGCATCGCCAAATAAGAGAGAGCGTATCGCAGGAACTCAGGCTGTTTTTCTGGCGGCGGGGCTTTTTGCGATGTTTTTGTGTACGACAGCGGCAGGGCTGGGCGCCTGCGCTGTATTTTTTCGGGGAAAGCTGGAGATAGTTCCGTTCTTGCTGTTGAATGCCGGAGGCTTCTGCCTGGCGTTCTGTCTGAGCGGTATCAGTTTCATGGCTTCCTGTATCAGTAATGATACCAGATTTTCCCTGACAATTGGGGCGGGGATTCCGATGATTTTCCTGTTGATACGGATGCTGGCAAACCTGGGAGGAAGTCTGGAAGCATTGGAGTTTGCAACTATGTTTACGTTATTTAATACTGCGGACGTCCTGGAAGAAAGCATGAGCGTTTTCTGGAAGTTTCCGCTTCTGGCAGTTGTGGGAGCGGTATTTTATCAGATAGGGATGAAGCAGTTTGCAAAGAAAGACTTGCCGGTTTAGCAGGCAGGCATGAGGTTTTGGATGTCGAAAGCATTATATATAGCCGAAAAGCCCAGTGTGGCGCAGGAATTTGCAAAAGCACTGAAAAGGAATACATCCAGGCGGGATGGTTACCTGGAAGGTGAGGATGTGATTATTACCTGGTGCGTAGGGCATCTGGTGACAATGAGTTATCCTGAGATTTATGATCCCAAATATAAGCGGTGGAGCCTGGAAACGCTTCCTTTTATACCGGATAAATTTCTGTATGAGGTGATACCGGGCGTTCAGAAGCAGTTTAAAATCGTAAGTGGGCTGCTGAACCGCAAGGATGTGGATACGATTTATGTGTGTACTGACTCCGGGCGCGAAGGTGAGTATATTTACAGGCTGGTGGAGCAGGAGGCACAGGTAGAAGGAAAGCAGAGAAAGCGTGTGTGGATTGATTCCCAGACAGAAGAGGAAATTCTGCACGGAATAGAGACAGCGAAGGATTTGTCGGCATATGATAATCTGTCGGAAGCCGCTTATCTGCGGGCAAAAGAGGACTACTTGATGGGAATTAATTTTTCCCGCCTTCTGACACTAAAATACGGAAATCTGCTCTCGAACTGTATGGGCACGAAATACACAGTGATTTCCGTGGGACGTGTGATGAGCTGTGTGCTGGGCATGATTGTACGGAGGGAAAGAGAAATCCGGCAGTTCGTAAAGACGCCTTTTTACCGTGTGCTGAATATATTAGATTATAACGGGAAAAATTTTGACGGGGAATTCCGGGCGGTGGAAGGCTCGGCCTATTTTCAGTCTCCAAAGCTTTATAAGGAAAATGGCTTTAAGGAGAAAAAGGACGCGGAAGAGCTGATAGAAAAGCTGTCTCAGGAGCCGCCTCTTAAAGCAAGGGTGAAATCTATTGAGCGGAAGAAGGAAAATAAAAATCCGCCGCTGCTGTATAATCTGGCAGAGCTGCAAAACGACTGTTCCCGGATGTTTAAAATCAGCCCTGATGAAACGCTGCGTATTGTGCAGGAACTTTATGAAAAAAAGCTGGTGACTTATCCAAGGACGGACGCCAGGGTGCTTTCTACCGCGGTGGCAAAGGAAATCCATAAGAATATCGGGGGGCTGAAAGGCATACCTTGGGCAGAGGGCTTTGCAGAGGAAGTGCTGGAGGCAGGCACGCATAAGAAAATAGCGTCTACCCGCTATGTAAATGATAAGCAGATTACTGACCACTATGCAATCATTCCTACGGGGCAGGGGCTCGGGGCGCTGCGATCTCTGTCAGAGCGTTCGGTGGGTGTGTACCAGGCAGTAGTGAGGAGGTTTTTGAGCATTTTTTACCCGGCTGCGGTTTATCAGAAAGTGAGTCTGGTGACGGAGATGTCGGGGGAAGCTTTTTTCAGCAACTTTAAAGTGTTGGTTTCTGAGGGCTATCTGAAAGTGGCAGGCATACCGAAGGAGAGCAAAAAGAAGGACGAAGAAGCGGAAGTAAAAGCGGACGCGGCGTTTATTGAGGCTCTGAAAAATCTGAAAAAGGGGATGGAGCTTCCGGTAGAAGCGCTGCAGATAAAGGAAAGCGAGACTTCTCCGCCCAAACGGTACAATTCCGGTTCGATGATTCTGGCAATGGAAAACGCAGGGCAGCTGATAGAGGACGAAGAGCTGCGGGCGCAGATAAAAGGAAGCGGTATCGGAACGAGCGCGACCCGGGCAGAAATTCTCAAAAAGCTTGTGGCGAATAAGTATATCGCCCTAAATAAAAAGACTCAGATTCTGAACCCTACGCTTCTGGGGGAGATGATTTACGAGGTAGTGAACGCGTCGATAAAATCCCTGTTGAATCCAGAGCTGACGGCAAGCTGGGAGAAAGGGCTTACTTATGTGGCGGAAGGAGAAATTACTCCGGATGAATATATGGAGAAGCTTACGGGCTTCATCCGGGGAAGGACTGCGAATGTGCTGCAAAATAACCATAGTTATGTGCTGCGCAATAATTTCCGTGTTGCCGCAGAATTTTATAAGAAAGGGGCGAAAAAATGATGGATACATGTAGGATCAAAAACCTGTATAATTTGGACGAAACTATCGCGAAAGATTTGTTCGAAGGGGCGGAATATCCCTGGGAGGTGCTGCCGAAAATCAGTGATTTCATAATGGAGCTGGGAAATACGCTGAGCGAAGAGGAGTATGAGAAGCGGGGAGAGGATATCTGGGTCGCAAAGTCGGCAAAAGTAGCGGAAAGCGCGTATATCCACGGTCCGGCGATTATCGGAAAAGAGGCAGAGGTACGCCACTGCGCATTTATACGGGGAAATGCCCTGGTAGGCGAGGGGGCTGTCGTAGGAAATTCTACAGAGCTGAAAAATGTGGTTCTCTTTAATAAAGTACAGGTGCCCCATTATAATTATGTAGGCGATTCTATCCTGGGATATAAGGCGCATATGGGCGCAGGCTCTATTACGTCGAACGTAAAATCAGACAAAAAGCCGGTCATTGTCAAAGCCGGAACAGAGCGCCTGGAGACAGGGCTGAAAAAGTTTGGAGCCATGATTGGCGATGAGGTGGAAGTCGGATGCGGCTCTATCCTGAATCCGGGCACGGTTGTTGGGCCGCGCAGTAGTATTTACCCTTTGTCGTCGGTGCGTGAGGTAGTTCCGGCAGACAGTATTTATAAAAAACGCGGGGAAGTGGCAGAGAAAATGTGAATGAAGGGAATAACAGAGCGCCGGGGTGGAAGCCCCGGCATTTTTGAATTGATAGTTGACAAATTATATTATACAGCATATAATATAGAAAATAAAGTAATATTATAAAAGTAAAAAAGAAGTAAGCGAGGTGATGGAATGGTATTTAATACGGGTGCGGCATTGTTGGATGCTATTGTGCTCGCTGTGGTTTCCAAGGAGGAGGAGGGTACTTATGGATACCGTATCACCCAGGATGTGCGCTTGGCGCTTGAGGTTTCTGAATCAACCTTGTATCCGGTGCTCCGACGGCTGCAGAAGGATGACTGCCTGGAGGTATATGACAGGGAGTTTGGAGGGCGGAACCGCCGCTATTACAAAATTACGGAAAAAGGCAGCGTGCAGCTGAATCTGTACATTGCAGAGTGGAGGGAGTATTCGTCAAAAATTATGAAAATATTTACAGGAGGAGCAGTATGAGCCGTACAGAATATATGAAACAATTGGCTTATCTTTTACAGGATGTTCCAGACAACGAAAAGGAAGAGGCGCTGTCCTGGTATGAGGATTATTTTGATGAGGCGGGACCGGAGAAGGAGCAGGAAGTAATACAGACTCTGGGCAGCCCGGAGCGGGTAGCTGCCATTATCAAAGATGGGCTGAACGGCGGGAACGATGAGGCAGGCGAGTATACGGAGCGGGGCTATCAGGACGACCGTTTTCGTGAGGACAACAAAGTTCCGCAGCCGAGAGTTGGGAATCTGCATGAAGATAAAGATGAGAATTACAGATATTATGAAGGCGGGGAGCCGGAAAAGAGAAAGAGGAGCAGGGGAGAGATTCTTCTGATTATCATGTTGTGCATTGTTGCATTTCCGGTGCTGCTGGGAGCTGCCGGAGGAATCTTTGGAGGGATTATGGGGCTGCTGGGCGGCGTCATGGGAGTTCTGATCGTAGTTCCTGTATGTGCGTTTGCAGCAATTATTCTTGGAGTTGTATTTGTGGGAACTGGATTTGCGAAAGTTTTTCTGGCGCCCGGACTGGGATTTCTTTTGCTTGGCAGCGGATTTCTGGCGTTCGCAGTGGGAATCCTTCTGACGCTGGCCTGCATTTGGGTGATTCGGAAAGTTATTCCGTGGACACTTCGGAAATTTACGGAGCTGTGCAGGAAGATTTTTAAGAAAGGGGGATATGCCGCATGAGGAAATCAACAAAGATCTGGCTGATTATAGCGGCGGTATTGGCTGTAGTGGGAATCGCATTCTGTATTGCCGGCGCGGCATGCGGCGTGAGTCTTTCGGAGCTGCGGGATATCCCGTTTTACAGGGAACGCATCAGGGAGCACGAAGGAACAGATAGGGATGATTTTGAGTTCAGCCAGGATTTTGACGGAATTGAGAAGCTTGATCTTGAGATTGACGTTACGGAAATGACAATTACGGAGAGCCAGGATGGGAGTTTCCACGTATATGGCTCACATCTCGGAAAGTCTTTCGAGTGCCGCCAGGATGGAAAGACATTGAAGCTGAAAAGTGAGAGGGAATTTTTCTTGTCGGCAGGCAGAGAGGAAACGATTACCATCGAAGTACCGAAAGGGACGGTTTTTCAGAAGGTGGAAATGGAGGTAGGAGTGGGAAGCCTGGAAGCTGAATGGCTGGACTGCGAAAAACTGAAACTTGAATGCGGGGTAGGCAGTGTTTTGGTAAACGGGCAGATAAGAGACGGCGGCGAGATTGAATGCGGAGTAGGAGAAGTAGTTCTGGCTCTGGATAATAAAGAGGAAGATTTTGACTATAAAGTATCCTGCGGAATCGGAAGTGTGCTTGTGGGAGAGAATAGCTACAGCGGGATTCCGGGAGAAAAGAAAATTGACAATGGGGCAGGACGCAAGATGGAAATCGAGTGCGGTATAGGAAGCGTTGCAGTGACTTTTGAGGGCGAATAGGAAAACAGATTTCAGAAAGGAAAAGGATATGTCGAAAAAATTATACAAATCAAGAACAAATCAGATGCTGTGCGGAGTGTGTGGCGGAATCGGGGAATATTTAAATATAGACCCCACGTTAATCCGTCTTCTGGCAGTGCTGCTGGGATGTACTACCACAGGAATTGTTATTTATATTGTAGCCGCAGTTATTATACCTTATGAGTATTAAGCTTTGTGGGCAATCAGCCAATCAGAACGATTTGGCTGTATAAATACGCGTAAATGGGCCATACTCCAGAAAAAGCCAGAAAGGAGTATGGTCTACTTATGTCTAAGAAAGAAAAGAAGATCGATTTGGAAAATCTTACGCCGGAGGAAGAACTGAAGTATGAAATTGCAGAAGAACTGGGGCTTCTGGAGCGTGTTATGGAGAATGGATGGAAGTCATTGTCTGCTAAAGAAACGGGACGCATCGGCGGACTGATGACGAAAAGGAAAAAGCAGATGCGGGCAGAAGCGATGGAACAGTAAAGAAAATGGCGAGGGGAAGTTTTGTAACAGTTCAGCGCAGGACTTTGCACTTGCTGCAAAGTCCGTGGAATAGCGCTGCGGTTGAGGGGCGTCAAGCCGCCACGAAGTGGTTTTGCATGGCTTGATGCCAGTAACAGGAAGCCGAAGGCTGAACTGTTACGAAGTTTTTCTGAAAGATTAACTTTCCCATTTTAAAACGCAGATATTTATGATAAACTAAGTTCAAATACGGCAGGGAGAAAGCAGCATTTAAATGGAATTAAGAAAAAAGTAACTTTTCTGAGATAGTAAAAATGCCGTGACAGGAGGCTGGGATGAAGAGTCTGAAGGAAGATTTAGAGAGCGGCAAGCTGAAAAAAGTGTATCTTCTATATGGAGAAGAAGTTTACCTGAAAAACCTTTATAAAAAGAAACTGAAAGATGCGGTGCTGCCATCTGGGGATACGATGAATCTGTCGGCATACGAAGGCAAGGGCATTCAGATTCGGGAAGTGATCGAGAGGGCAGAGACGCTGCCTTTTTTTGCGGACAGGCGTCTGGTGCTGATCGAGAACAGCGGCTTTTTTAAGGCGGCCTCCCCGGAGCTGGCAGAATACATACCCCGGATGCCGGAAGAGACCTGCATGGTATTCGTGGAAAATGAAGTGGACAGGCGGGGGAAGCTGTATAAAGCGGTGAGCAGCGCGGGACGTGCCGTGGAGCTGAAACGCCAAAATGAAAAAACGCTGATGAATTGGGTGCTGAGCGCGCTCAGGAAAGAGAAAAAAAATATTACGTCCGCTACAATGGAGTTATTTCTTACGTGCACAGGCAGCGATATGGAGTTTATTCAGAATGAGCTGGAAAAGCTTTTGTGTTACACCGCGGGACGGGACGTTATTACATCGGAGGACGTAGAGCAAATCTGTACGGTACGCACAGAAAATAAGATTTTTGATATGATAAATGCAGTTTCCGAGGGAAAGCAGAAAAGGGCGCTGGCGCTTTACTATGATTTGCTGTCGCTGAAAGAACCGCCTATGCGTATTTTATACCTGATTACAAGACAGTTTAATCTTCTGATGCAGGTGAAAGATATGCTGGAGCAGGGATTTTCACAGGATACCATCGCCCAGAAGCTGAAGATACAGAGCTTTATCGTGCGGAACTGTGCAAGGCAGGCGAGGAGTTTTGGCCTGAAGGAACTGAAAACGGCGGTGAAAGACTGTGTGGATATGGAAGAAGCCGTGAAATCAGGCATGATGAATGACACGATGGGCGTGGAGCTTTTAATTGTAAAATACAGCGGAGAAAGGCAGGGAGAAGGCAGATGAATAATTATCAGACATTATCCCACAGTTTCGAGCCGGTTTTTGACGGGAATTCGGAGGTCTTGATATTAGGTACCTTTCCGTCAGTGAAATCAAGGGAGAATCATTTTTATTACGGCCATCCCCAGAACCGCTTCTGGAAGGTGCTGGCAGCAGTGACAGGGTGCGCGGTTCCTCGGACAGTGGAAGAAAAGAAAGAGTTTCTGCTGGGACAGCACATTGCCGTGTGGGACGTGATTGCCCAGTGTGATATCATTGGTTCCAGCGACAGTTCTATTAAAAATGTGGTTCCGGCGGATTTGTCGGTGATTCTGGAGCGGGCGCCTGTCAGAAATATTTATGGGAACGGGGCGAAAGCGTGTGAGCTGTACCGAAAATATTCGTACCCGCAGACGGAGCGGGAAATCATCAAGCTGCCTTCAACCAGCCCGGCAAACGCCGCCTGGCAGATGGAGCGGCTCGTGGAGGCGTGGGGGATAGTAAGAAATTAGCTGTGATGAAGATATCTGAGCGGTCGTAAAGATTAGAAACTCAAACTTCCCACATTAAAAATGGGATTTGCTCCCTGAAAAATCAATACTTTA
>SRZB01000036.1 GCA_004793585.1 Hominisplanchenecus murintestinalis
ATGTCTCACTAAAAAGCCCAGTAAATAAGCGGGTTTCAAGAAGAAAAGCACTCTCATACAGAGGGTGCTTTTTCACGTTGACTGCGCTTTTTGGTTTATCCGGGGATAAATTCAAGAGTAAATGTCTCAAAAATGTCTCAGTAATAAGCAAAGAACCCGCCGAAGCAGGTTCTTTACAAGGAAAGAGAAAAAATAAAATTTTGAGGGAGTTCTCCGCAGCTTTGTGGAAGCTGCGAAGAGTGAGTTATGAAAATATATTAGCTGTTTGCTAATACATTTATAGTATAAGCGAAATCTGTGTTCAAAGTATGTTTTTTATCTAAAGAAAATGCAAAGATTATTAAAAATAAAGGTAAGCGGGAGCAGAGGAAATGAATTTGTATGATAAGCTTTTGCAATATCAATCATCCGAAATGTATCCTTTTCATATGCCGGGACATAAGCGTAGGAAAGATGATTTTGCGAATCCTTTTTTAATTGATATTACGGAAATTGAAGGATTTGATAATTTGCACCATGCGGAGGGGATTTTAAAAGATGCGCAGGATAGAGCAGCGGCTCTGTATCATTCAGAAGAGACGTATTTTTTGGTTAATGGGAGTACATGCGGTATTTTGGCGGCGGTATCGGCCTGTATGACCAGGGGTGGAAAGATTCTTATGGCAAGAAATTGTCATAAAGCAGCATATCACGCGGCATATCTAAGAGGGCTGGATATAGAATATCTGTATCCGGAGAAAGAGGATATATTTGGAATTAACGGAGGGATTCATGAGGATATTGTGGAGAAGGCTTTAGAAGAATTTCAGGATATTCAGGCCGTTATGATTACTTCTCCTACTTATGACGGTGTAGTGTCTAATGTGGAAAAGATAGCGCAGATTGTTCACAGAAAAGGGATTCCATTGATTGTGGATGAAGCTCACGGGGCGCATTTTGGATTTCATGAATATTTTCCAAAGAGTTCGGTGGAAATGGGAGCAGATTTGGTGATTCATAGTTTGCATAAGACGCTGCCTTCTCTTACACAAACGGCGCTTCTTCATGTGAATGGAAACAGGGTGGACAGAGAATGCCTGAGAAGGTTTTTAGATATTTATCAGACAAGCAGCCCGTCTTATGTATTTATGGCTGGAATGGATTCATGTGTTTGTCTTCTTGAAAAAAGAGGAGGAGAACTTTTTGAAAGTTTAAGAAGAAATCTGGAGGTTTTCTATAAACAAACGGAAAGTTTAGGATGTATTTATCTGGCAAATCATGGACTTATGGGGAAAAGCGGGATTCATGATTTTGATAGGTCAAAATTGGTAATTTCTGTAAGAAATGCGGGATTTACAGGAAATCAGCTGGCTAATCTGTTGAGGAATAGATATCATTTGGAGCTGGAAATGGCGGGGGGAAGTTATGGATTGGCGCTGACTTCAATATCAGATACAGAAGAAGGGTTTTTGAGGCTTTCTGAGGCTTTAAAAGAAATAGATGCCTGTCTGGAAAATAAAATTGAGAAGAATACAGAGAAAAGTACTTTGACAATAGAGGATATTGTTATTAAAAATGAAGTGTGGTGCAGAATCCATGAGGCTTTGGAGAGTCCGGGAGAGTCTGTTTTGCTGGAAAAGGCAGAAGGAAAGATTTGCAGGGAATTTGTTTATCTTTATCCGCCGGGAATTCCTATGCTGGTTCCGGGTGAAATCATCAGCAGGGAGGTTTTGGGCAAAATCAGACGGCTTGTTAGGGAAGGGTATTCTGTTCAGGGAATGGCGGATTATTCTGCAGAACACATACAGGTAATGAATACTGCCATTTTTTAAAGAGTTATAAATTTTTAGATATTTTTCTAGGTAAACGCACAAATGTGTGTTATAATCTTTATTAAATGAAATGAAAATATTTTGCTGCAAAAATGTGCAGTATTCGTATATGCAGCAGAATATGAACAATGTATGTAATTAGAGATAGAAATGAACTGTTATTAAAGTACAGATAGACACAGGATGATTATGAGGTGGTAATATGCCGGGATTTAGAGATATTGTTGGACATAAAGAGGCGATACAGCATTTGGAAAGTGCGATGAAGCTAGATAAGGTTTCTCATGCTTATATTATCAATGGAGAAAAGGGTTCTGGAAAAAAGCTGTTGGCTTCTGCTTTTGCCCAGGTGCTGCAGTGCGAAAGGAAAGAGAAGGATTCCTGTGGGGAATGTAGATCTTGCAGGCAGGCTGAGAGCAGGAATCACCCTGATATTATATGGATCATGCATGAAAAACCAAATAGCATCAGTGTGGATGAGATCAGGGAGCAGCTGGTGAATGACGTTCAGATAAAGCCATATAGCAGCAAATATAAAATTTATATTGTGCCGGAGGCGGAAAAGCTTACTGTGCAGGCACAGAATGCTTTGTTGAAAACTATAGAAGAGCCGCCGTTTTATGCGGTTATTATTCTGCTTACCGTGAATGCGTCCACATTGCTGCCTACGGTTTTGTCCAGGTGTGTGACGTTGAATATGAAACCTGTGTCGGATAAACAGGTGAAGCAGTATCTGATGGAACATGTGCAGATTCCTGATTATCAGGCAGATATCTGCTCGGCATTTTCACATGGAAATATTGGACGCGCGATGGAACTTGCCACATCAGAAAAGTTTCAGGAGATTAAGAGCGCCGTTTTGGCTTTGGCTAGAGATGCGGCGAATATGGAAATACAGGATATTATTGTGTCTGTAAAATCAATGGTGGATTTTAAGTTGTTTATAGAAGACTTTTTTGATTTACTTGCAGTATGGTATTGTGATGTTCTGTATTTTAAGGCTACGAAGGATGTGGACGGGCTGGCGTTTAAAGATCAGGTACAAATGATTTCAGACCAGACAAGTAAGAGCTCCTATGAGGGGCTGGAAAGGATTCTGGACGGTATTCAAAAGGCAAAACAGCGTCTTAACGCTAATGTAAATTTTGAATTGACGATGGAATTGCTGTTTATGACAATAAAGGAGAGTTTAGCATAATGGTAAAGATAATCGGAGTGAGATTTCGGAATGCCGGGAAGATTTATTATTTCAGTCCGCGGAAATTCCATATAAATAAAGGCGATCATGTTATCGTGGAGACTGCCAGGGGAATAGAGTATGGCACGGTGGTTATGGGTCCGAAGGAACTGCCGGAGAATGAAGTCATCCAGCCGCTGAAACCGGTAATCAGGATGGCTGATTCTGAGGATGATATGAAAGTGGAGAAAAATCATGAGAAGGAAAAGGAAGCTATAAAAATCTGTCAGGAAAAGATTAAGAAGCATAATCTGGAGATGAAGCTGATTGATGCAGAGTATACGTTTGACAATAATAAGGTATTGTTTTACTTTACTGCGGACGGCAGAATTGACTTCCGTGATTTGGTAAAGGATTTGGCATCAGTATTTAAGATGCGGATAGAACTTCGTCAGATTGGGGTAAGGGATGAAACAAAAATTGTCGGCGGTATTGGTATCTGTGGGAGAGCGTTGTGCTGCCATTCTTATTTATCGGAATTTATTCCGGTATCGATAAAGATGGCAAAGGAGCAAAATCTTTCCCTGAATCCTTCAAAGATTTCAGGAGTATGCGGGAGACTTATGTGCTGCCTGAAGAATGAGGAGGAGACTTACGAATATCTGAACAGCAAGCTTCCCGGAATTGGAGATATGGTTCAGACTGACGATGGACTAAAGGGAGAAGTACAAAGTGTTAGCGTCCTGCGTCAGCTGGTCAAAATTATCGTAGATATTGACGGGGAGAAGGAAGCAAGGGAATATAAGGCAGACCAGCTTAAGTTCAGGGCAAGGCGGAAAAAAGAGAAAATATCTGTGGATGATAAAGAGCTAAAAGAGCTGGAGGAATTGGAAAAAAAGGAAGGAAAGTCCAAGAAAGATGAAAAATAATCTGCGCCCAGGAGAACGTCTGGATGAACTGCACAGAAATGGATATAAAATTATTCAGAATGAAAATAAATTTTGTTTTGGAATGGATGCCGTGCTTCTCTCCGGTTTTGCAAATGTGAAAGAAGAAGAGATTGTGCTGGATATGGGAACAGGGACGGGAATTGTCCCGATTCTTTTGGCAGGAAAGACAAAAGGAAAGCATTTTATCGGGCTGGAAATTCAGAGCGCCAGTGCAGATATGGCGAGAAGAAGTGTAATCTATAATCATCTGGAGGAAAGGATTTCTATCGTGGAGGGAGATATAAAGGAAGCCGGGACGCTGTTTAAGCCGGCTTCTTTTGATGTGATTACGAGCAATCCGCCTTATATGACAGGGAGCCACGGTCTGGTGAATCCTGATATGGAGAAAGCGATAGCCCGGCATGAAATCTGCTGTACGCTGGAGGATGTGATTAGCCAGGCGGCCAGACTTCTTCGGGTAGGAGGGCGGTTTTATTTGGTTCACAGACCTTTCCGTCTGGCAGAAATTATACATATGCTGGTGGAATATAAGCTGGAGCCAAAAAGAATTAAATTTGTCCATCCTTTTGTGGATAAAGAACCGAATATGGTTTTGATAGAGTCTGTCAGAGGGGCGAAGTCGAGAATTACAGTGGAAAAGCCTTTGATTGTATATCAGAAGCAAGGTGTGTATACAGACGAAATTTATGATATTTACGGATATTAAGAAGCAGCCCGGGAAACAGAAAGGATTCCGGGCTTATTCCCGCGAGCAATGAGCTAGGCAGCCGCGCTTGCGCGGATATTTGGCGAATGCCGCGAGGGTCAAATACCCCGCTCATTGGGCGGAAAGAACAAACTAGGTCATGCCCCGCAGCTTGCTGCGGGGTATTTGATCTGCACAGTATGAGCAAAGGAGATAGGAGATGCAGGGAAAATTATATTTATGCGCAACACCGATCGGAAATCTGGAAGATATATCAATGCGTGTATTGCGGACGCTGCAGGAAGCGGATCTTATTGCAGCGGAGGATACAAGAAACAGTATTAAGCTTTTAAATCATTTTGGGATCAAGACGCCTATGACAAGTTATCATGAGTACAATAAAATTGAAAAGGCGTACACACTGATTGAAAAAATGCGTCAGGGTATGAATGTTGCGTTGATTACGGATGCGGGAACCCCGGGGATTTCAGATCCTGGGGAAGATTTGGTGAGAATGTGTTATGAGGCAGGAATTGAAGTGACTTCCCTTCCAGGAGCAGCAGCATGTATTACGGCGCTCACACTTTCAGGGCTTTCCACCCGGAGATTTTGTTTTGAGGCTTTTTTGCCTGTTGATAAAAAGGAAAGGCAGGCTGTTTTTTCAGAACTTTCAAGGGAAACAAGGACAATCATTGTTTATGAAGCGCCTCATCGTTTGGTTCGCACGCTGGGGGAATTTTTAGAGGCGTTGGGGGACAGGAAAATTACGGTATGCAGAGAGCTGACAAAAAAGCATGAGACAGCATTTCACACAACAATAGCACAGGCTTTGACATATTACAGAAGTACTGAGCCGAAAGGGGAGTGTGTGCTTGTGATTGAGGGAAAAAACCGGAAAGAACTAGAGCGGGAGGCGCAGGATTCCTGGAAAGAAGTCAGTATTTTAGAGCATATGGAAAAGTATCTTAGCCAGGGAATGGAGAAGAAAGATGCCATGAAGCAGGTGGCAAAGGATAGGGGAATCGGCAAAAGAGAAGTGTACAAAATGTTATTGGAATAGGATGTTCTGTTACGGGAATTTTTGGTATTGCATGTTCCGGGGAAATATGTTTATAATAACCTGTTTGGCAGATTTAAGAAGAACATAGCAGGAGGAATTAAGACAAGAGGAATCATTTAGCAAAAAAACGTGGTATTATTTTGGCGCTTGGAATGGCAGTTATGCTGGTGCCGGGAATGCGGATGGATGCTATGGAGGATGCTTATCGAAAACCATCTCTATCCGGAACCGTAAAGACCTGGGTTTATCAGGGAGACACCTATGAAGAAAGCAGAAACAGAGTATTTGCAGATGACCAGGAGGATGGGGATTTAACTACGGAACTCGTAAAAACAGGTAATATAGACACTTCTGTTTTGGGAGAACAGACGATTTCTTATGAAGTAACGGATGCAGACGGAAATACGGTACAAATGGAAACTGTTGTACTGGTACTTGAAAGGGATAATGATGGTTCGGAGGGAGAAAAGAATATACAGAGGAAGCTGTATACTCTGCCGGAAGCTTCTCATCTGACAGATATTGGGTTTGACAGGGGGTATTATCATGATAGGCAAAATCTTGGTATCTGGCTGCCTGCGGACACAGAAATGAAAGTCCGTCTGGTAAATCACGAAGAATTTAATAGGAATCTTGAATTGGGATTTATGAATGATGATTCGTATACAGAATCTTCAGCAAGTATTCCTTCCAGTGGGGAATGGGTGACGGTAAAGAATAGTTTTCGGGAAGACGGAGCTGAAAAAAGCAAGGACAGTGTGCCTTTTATAAAAACGCCGAAAGATATTTCTGTACAGCCAATTGTTGAAATTGAATGGAAGGAAGAGCTGGAAGAATTACCTTATTATAGATATGGAGACGATGAGAATACATTTTTTAGGAAATGGGATGATTCTCAGGCGCCTTTTGCGGTGATAGAAGGAGAGGCCGCTACATTCCTGGTTCCTATTTTGGACAGGGATAATATTATTAACCGTATCACAAATCAGGGAGACAGGGATGTGTATTCTTTTACGTCTATTGATGGGATGCTGGAATGGTACGGGGAATTTGTGGAACAGTATGATAGGTATTCAGGGCTGAAATTTTATCCTGGAGAAGCGGAACCTTATAATCAGAATGTGAGGGCAAAGTTTTTTATTAAAGCAAATAAACATGGCGCAGGCGCGGCTTATTATAGTCAGGATCATAGTGCAAGTAACAGTGAGAGCATGGAAGGGTATCTGGTGAAAAACTGGCTCAGCCTTCATGAGTTTGGACATGGCTATGAAGGGGCGATTGCGAAAAGGGAGCATCCTTTTGTGGAAACTACGAATAACATTATGGGGTATTATTTTGAGCAGACATACAGGGAAGGGGATTTGGGATGGATGCTTGGGTATGCCCCAATAGAGCAGAAAGCCCAAAAGTTTGCGGAACTGGGAGAGAGCGCCGAGAATAGAAGAAATTCGAAAACTACATTTATGGGGATTATAGACAGTGCATGGAACTACGGAGAAAGCCTTTTTATGTTTGTCAATGTACTGGATAAACTGGGGCCGGAAAATACGGTGTCGGCTATGCATACGCAGTATCGAAAATATTATTATGAAAATAAAATGCATACATCGTCTTCGGATGTGATTATAGACAGTTTCAGCCGTGCAGGAGGATATAATGTCATTCCTTATTTTGAGGGATGGCATATTGAGCCGTCTAAGCAAAAGGAATCGCAGATTTATGACATGGATTTGCCGATGGTTTATTATCTGAAGAATCTGATAGCGGATGAGGAAAAATGTGAGGAAATACGGGAAAATTTAGGGCTGAATGGGATTTACAGCCTGGTGAGTACAGATGACTTGGCAGATACAGGGTATAAGAGCAAAGTAGAATTTCAGATTTTTATTGATAATATAGCTCAGATACAGAATAGAAACATTTTGATTAAAAACGGAGAAAAGATTGTAAAAGAAGTTTGTGTTACAGGAGAAACGATTTCGGTTGAACTTCCTGTGGGTATTTATGAAGTAGAGCTTCCAGCGCCCCGCGCGTCTGTTTATCAGTACGGAAATGAATATCTGGCAGCTTCTGAGGGAAATGTATCAAAGACATTTTCATACTCCAGAATAGAGGGGAATCCTGTAGGGGATGATATGGGATTTCGGCTGACAGGATTTGATGATGTGGAAATAGCGGCTATTTCTGTAAACTCCGCATCCGAAAAACTGAATCTGAGAATTAATCATGTAAGTCCGCATGTATATTATGATACGTCTTATATAAAGATAAAAGCAATGGATCCGAAAGGAAATGTCATTTTTAACAAAGATATGATTGGAAATGTGACAATGGAAGAAGAAGTTGGCGATTATTCCTTTCCGGTTGGTTCAACTTTAGAAATTTACCATGCCGAACCGTCAGGCAGGCTGAAGCTGGTGAGCGGTTATGACAACAGGGAGGATAGATTTAAGGCGTATGGAGCTGCCTCAGGTGAGGAAAAGACGATTACTTATGTATTGACAGAAAAAGGGCTGATGAAAAGCGGCTGGGATGAGGAAGAACAGATGGATGCGTATTTGTCCGTCCTTAAGTCTTATTCGGAAGCAATGATAGAAAATATGAGCCAAAGTGATATGGCTGATGCAGGAAAGTATCACAATGAAAAACTGATAGTGTCTGCGGCATATGATTTTCTGAATGAAGAAGCAAAGGAAAAATATAATGCGTCTTATGGAATGCTGGTTGGCATAGAACCGGAAGCTTATATGAGATATGCGAAAGTAGATTCCTCAAAGATGGACGGTTTCGCAGACAGCGAGCAGGATAAAGACGACAATGCGGCAGAGAATGCATTGGATGGAGATGAGAATACTATCTGGCATACGAGATGGACTGGGGAAGGCGTCTATGCGAATCCGGCAGAGGAGGAAAATAATACTTATACAATTCTTCTGGACGAAAATATGGACATTGGAAAACTGGAATATGTGCCCAGGACAGGGGGATCTGATAATGGAAGAATTTTATCGTATCGTATTTTTTACAGTATTACGGAAAATAGGGATGATTTTCAGGAAGTCTCGTTGGAAAATTGTACATGGGCAAACAATAAGGATGTAAAGAGTGTAGAATTTGATGCGCCGGGTGCAAGAAGAATCCGTATAGCGGCGCTGTCCACGGCAGGGGATGCAGAAGATCAAAAAAATAAATTTATTTCTGCTGCAGAGTTTCGTTTGTATGAAAAATATAAGATATCTGTTAAGAATACGTATTTAACAGATATGTATATGGATACGTCGGATCAGTCTGTACAAAGGGATCTGAATGGAAACGGGCAAGAGATTTCTCTTTCTGTAAATGAAAGAAAAAAGACCTTTGCAAAAGGAGTCGGGATGGCAGCCGGAAGTACGGTATCCTGGG
Source organism: Hominisplanchenecus murintestinalis (assembly GCA_004793585.1). Classification (GTDB taxonomy): domain Bacteria; phylum Bacillota; class Clostridia; order Lachnospirales; family Lachnospiraceae; genus Hominisplanchenecus_A; species Hominisplanchenecus_A murintestinalis. The sequence goes on from SRZB01000036.1 coordinate 9,086, forward strand.
ATTTGGAAGGTAAGGGATTTGATACAGTGACAGCCTGGGCGGGCGTGGATGCTGGTCAGCCAGGAGAAGTGCAGGCTGTAGTAGAAATCTATGGAGACGGAAACCTTCTGTATCGCTCTGAAACGCTCGAGGGAGGGGGCTTGGCAGAGCCTGTCCGGCTGGATATTGCAGGGGTTAAGAAACTGGAAATTAAGACAATACAGGTTAAAGGAAAAGCATATGTATCCCTGGCAGATGCAAAGCTGATCAATAATGGAGACAAGCAGGAAATCACGTTGACGGTCGGGGAGTCAGCAACTGTATCGGACAATAAAGCTTTGATGCCTCAGGATAAAGGCAAAGTTATGTGGAGTTCTTCAGATAGTTCTGTGGCGTTGGTAAGTGAAGATGGGATTATTACGGCAGCGGGCAAAGGGGATGCTGTGATTACGGCAAAATATCCGCAGCAAACCTTTACCTGTACGGTGCATGTGCAGGAATTGTCAGAAGAAGCGAAGCAGGCGTTGGTACAGAGAAAGACAGATGCAGAAACGGCTTTGGAAACATATAAAAATGCCGAAGATTACCGAGAAGCGCAGAAACTGGAGCTGGCACAGGCGATAGCAGACGGAAAAGCAGCCATAGAGAAAGCGGCGGATGCCGGGGATGTGAATGCCGCGCTGGCAGCAGCAAAAGCAGTTCTTGATAAGATTAAAACAGATGCGCAGCTTACACAAGAAGAAAATCAGGGGGGGACGGTGACGCCTCCTGATAAGGATCCGGGGGAAGATGTGGCTCCTCCAGACAAAAAACCGGGAGAGAATGTAACTCCGCCAGTGAAAAATCCTGAACCTGTTCTGCCGAAAGTGGGAAGTACAGTGGAATACGGAAAGTTTATGTATAAGATTTTAACATCCGGGAGTTCTGGAGGAACGGCAGCTGTTGTAAAACCAAAGAAAAATACAGATAAACAAATAGTGGTTCCGGATACAATCGAAGTGAAAGGGTATGTGTACCGTGTAACGGAGATAAGTGCAAAGGCTTTTGGTAAATGTAAAAAGCTTGTACAGGCAACGGTTGGGAAAAACGTTACCAAGATTGGGAAACAGGCGTTTGCCGGATGTAAAAAACTAAAAAAAATTATAATAAAGTCAACGAAAATAAAGAGTATCGGAAAGAAAGCATTTTCAAAGATAAACAAAAGGGCAAAAATCCGTGTTCCAAAGAAAAAGCTGAAGAATTATAAGAAACTACTGAAAAAGTCAAAAATTGTAAAAAGTGTAAAAGTCACAAAATAAAAGATAAAAGTACGCGATAAGAGCTGCCTCAGGAGATTTCCTATGGCGGCTCTTTTTTGTACAGCATCATAGAAAACAGGGATGCGGCATATCTTTAAGCAGAATGGCAGGAGGTGGCGGCGTATGATGAATTATTTGTGGGGAGGAATGATACTGGCGGGAATCATCTATGGGGCATTTACCGGAACTATGCAGGAGGTAACAGATGCTGCGATTTCATCTTCAAAGGAAGCGGTGATGCTCTGTGTCACAATGGTTGGAATTATGTCTCTCTGGACAGGAGTTATGGAAATTGGCAGTGAAGCGGGAATGATACAGGCAATTTCCAGAAAAATACGGCCGCTTATCCGGTTTTTGTTTCCGGATATACCAGATGGCCATGAAGCAAATAAACATATTACAACGAACTTTATAGCTAATTTCTTAGGGCTTGGGTGGGCGGCTACACCAGCGGGGCTGAAAGCGATGGAAAGCCTGGCTGAGCTGGAAGAAGAGAGGAGAAGCGCAGATTCAGCGAGCCATCACAAAATATCTCATGACGGAGTTCGTTCTGTTCCGAAAGGGACGGCAAGTAATGAAATGTGTACGTTTCTAATTATGAATATCTCGTCGCTGCAGCTGGTTCCGGTGTCAATTATTGCCTATGATTGATTTATAATAGGACTAAATAAAGACCTTGAACTATAGAGGCTTTATTTAGTCCTATTTTTTCATGTCTACAGATTTTCTACATCTGGATAAAGTAACGTTACGAAATGGGATAGGAAACTATTTTCTGCCCAAAGAAATTATAACATGGATGTACTGGTACAGGAAAGCAAATCCGGGTTGCCAGTTAGCCGTATTTTGGGTAACTGGCAGCACGGATTCCACAAGGGTTTGGGAGTGTAGCTCCCAAGTATTTCAAAATGGAGGACAAGCTATGGCAGCGAATACAGCGAAAGGTGCAGGAAACAAAGATACTCGCACAATTACTTTCAAGAGCAAAGAACATAAGGATTTTTATAAGGAGTACCTGCAGAAATGCAGATACCAGGATGTATACCATAAAGCATTGGTGTACTGCCTGGGGATTGGTCAGGATACTAGGGTAAATGTGAACAGAATTTATGATTTTAAAACAGGATGCGTGAAAACGGAATGCCTGCATGAAGGCTGGCAGACTAGCGGCAGCGCAAGAATTGTACGGATGGCATTTAACCTCTATTGTAATGGAACGCCAAGTGTCTATGATACGGAGGATGTGGAGGAACAATTAAAAGAGTTCCGTTGTTATACAGTGGAAGATTTATTCTGCTGCGGCTATGCCAGATACTTTTGGGAGGCAGTCAAGCTCCGCTATCCGGAATACTGTTTTTACGTGGATATGGAGGATTTATATGCTTAAAATCAGGATGCAGGGGACAAAGAAAGACCTTCACTGGTTCCGGCGGCTTTTGGAGCGGCATGAAGGCGTGGATGTGAAAGAAGTGTCGGAACCATTTGCAAACAAAGGGACAAATAAGTATTTCCGTGTATATGCGGAAGTGGAAAGAACAGAAAAATAGATTAGAGAATCAGGAGGAAAGTATATATGTGCAGAGTGATCGCAGTAGCAAACCAGAAAGGCGGAGTCGGCAAGACTACAACGTGTGTGAATTTAGGGATCGGGCTTGCAAGGGCAGGCAAGAAAGTATTGTTGGTAGAGGCAGATGCGCAGGGCAGCATGGCGGTGAGCCTGGGGATTGCTGAGCCGGACGAGCTGGATGTGACGTTAGTGAACATCATGGAAAAGGTAATCAACGATGAGGACGTAGAGCTTGGCGAGGGGATTATCCGCCATAAGGAGGGGATTGATTTTATCCCGGCAAATATCGAATTGGCAGGCTTGGAAACGGCCTTGGTAAATGTTATGAGCAGGGAAACGATACTGCGCCAGTATCTGAACACCGTAAAAGGGGAGTATGACTTTGCGATTATTGATTGTATGCCCTCGCTTGGCATGATTACGATAAACGCCCTTGTAGCGGCAGACAGCGTACTGATTCCCGTAGAGGCGGCGTATCTTCCGGTTAAAGGGCTTCAACAGCTTATAAAGACGATTGGAAGGGTTCACAGAAAGCTGAACCCGGCGCTTAACATTATGGGGATTCTGCTGACAAAGGTAGACCGCAGAACAAACTTCGCAAGGGACATTTCAGCGCAGATCCGGGAGGTATATGGGAACCGGGTACATATTTTTGAGAACTGCATCCCGTTATCTGTAAAGGCTGCAGAAACCACGGCAGAAGGGAAAAGCATCTATCTTCATGATCCAAAGGGGATTGTGGCAGGCGGCTACCATTCACTGACACAGGAGGTGCTTGTGGATGAAAAGTAAGAGCGCAGAGAAGGTAAAGCTGAACAGCTTTGATGATTTGTTTGGCATAGATGAAACGGGCGAAACGGTCACTTCCGTTCCCCTAAGTGAGCTGCATACGTTTAAAGGCCATCCGTTCCGGGTATTGGATGATGAAAAAATGCAGGAAACGGTGGAAAGCATAAAGCAGTATGGCGTGTTGATGCCGGGGATTGTGCGCTCGCATCCGGAAGGCGGCTATGAGGTTATTGCAGGGCATAGACGGTGGCGGGCCTGTGAACTTGCAGGGCTTACGGAAATGCCTGTCATTATCCGGGAAATGGATGATGATACAGCGGTAGTCCTGATGGTCGATACGAATATCCAGAGGGAGGACATCCTGCCAAGTGAGAAGGCGAAGGCATATCGGATGAAATACGAAGCAATGAAGCACCAGGGCAGCAAAGGGGAGAAATATACTGCAGATGCCATCGGGGAAGCTGCCGGGGACAGCGGGAGGACAGTGCAGCGTTATATCCGGCTGTCGGAACTGGTGGAAGAACTGATGGATTATGTGGATGAAAATAAAATCCCTATGGTGGTCGGGGAGAAACTGTCTTATCTGAAAGCAGAAGAACAGGCATGGGTTGTGGACGCCATCGGCAACAGCGGCATATTCCCATCGAAGGCGCAGGCAGAACAGCTAAAGGAAAGCAGTGAAACAGGGGAATTGACGGAAGGGAATGTATATGCGGTTTTAATCCGGAAAGAGAAGGAAAATGTGAATGTGACGATTTCCGCAAAGAGAATCCGCAATTATTTCCCGACGGAATATTCCAAAGAGCAGATTGAGGATGTAATCTATACACTTCTGGAGGAATGGAAGCAGAAGGAGGGAGGGACAACGGATGCAGGAATTACAGTTTGATTATTATCGGGGCATGGAAGCGGAGCAGTACACGTTTTACCGGATTCCGAAGGTTCTGTTCACTGCAGAATGCTTCAAGTCTCTCTCTTGTGAAGCGAAGGTTTTATACGGTCTTTTATTAGACCGTATGAGCCTTAGCATAAAGAACCGGTGGTTTGATGAAGAGGACAGGGTGTATATCATTTTTACAGTGGAAGAAATTGCAGAGCTTATGAACTGTGGTACACAAAAAGCGGTAAGGCTTCTGAAAGAACTGGATGCAGATAAAGGAATTGGACTGATTGAAAAGAAACGCCTGGGGCTTGGAAAGCCGAATGTCATATACGTGAAAAATTTCATTATCCGGCAGACAGAGGGCAAGGAAAGAGAGGAAAAACAGGGGGGAACGCCTATAAATGCACAGAATAGTGAAAATCACAATTCAAGAGTTGTGAAAACCACAATTCAAGAATTTCCTGAATCACAATTCAAGAATGGTGAAAATCACAATTCAGGAATGATGAAAACCACAATTCAAGAATCTCCAGAATCACAATTCAAGAATGGTGAAAATCATACTTCTGGAATGGTGGGAATCACAATTCAAGAATTTCCAAAATCACAATCTAATAAGACTGATATTAACAAGACTGATTTAAGTAAGCCTGAATTTAGTGAAACGGAGTGTAGTAAGCCTGATCTTAATGATCCTGAATCCGGTGTGTCTGCTATCCATCCCAATCCTATCCTGTCTAATCCATCTATCCCAGGAACAGAGCCGGATGTGATGGGAGAGATGAATGCTTACCGAGACATCATTCGGGAACACATATCTTACGAGTGTTTCCAGGACGGGCGCTATCACCGGAGGGAGGACGTGGATGAACTGGTGGAGCTGATGGTGGAAGTGATGATGCTGCCGGACAATGGCACAGTGCGGGTTGCAGGAGTGGAAAAGCCGGCGGCGCTTGTCAAGAACCGGTTTATGAAGCTGAACCATGAGCATATGGAGTATATCCTTACCTGCCTGGGCGCAAATACGACGAAGGTGGGCAATATCAAGGCATATCTTCTGACAACGCTGTATAATGCCCCGATGACCATAAGCAATTATTACACGGCGGAAGTGAACCATGACCTGTATGGGAGCGGATGAAAAAGTGCGGGGAATATTGGCGATAAAATTGTTTCGGTGTGCCAGGCGTGATATACTGGATGCAGGTACAGATTGGAGGAAGGTATGAAAATAAGTGAATTTGTAAAGAAAGTGGTAATCCCGGTTGTATCGGCATTGTTTTTGGCGGCATTGTTCCGTCCGCTGTGCATGGAGAATGGGGAGTGCAATTATTTGAACCTGTGGTGGTTCATGGGTATTCCATTTGGCATACATAGGATGTTTTTCTGGATTATCCCGAAAGGCTATGACATTGGCGGCACGGTGGGCATCCTGTTTATCAATGTTCTTGTGGGCGGCGTGATTGGAGGGATCGTTCTTGTCTGGAGACTGCTGGCAGCCGCAGTATATCTGGTGAAAGCAGTCGTGGCAGTGATCAGATGGACAGTGAAAAAAATGGCTGGGAAGCCATACAGGGCGTGATTGGCGTTTGAAAGAAATAGAAAGAAACAGAAAGGACAGGCAATACAGGCATAAATTGAATAACAATCCGTAAAAACAGCTTGATACACGGCTGTTTTTTTGTTGTCCAACTTTACGGCACGGTGTCGCAAAGTCAGGGGACAGGGCTTGACGGAATGGCGGATGTAAAGCGGGCTGCGCACTTTGCGACACTATGACGGAAAGTTCCGGGAGAAAATTCAGACCAGGAAGGAGGTGCGTATTGGGCAATCGTGCAGGGTCGCAGGACTTGATTGAATTGGGCAACCGTATCCGTGACCGGAGGAATGAGATCAGCATGTCACAGGAGAAGGTTGCGGAACAGGCAGGGATCAGCGCCAACACCGTCAGCCGCATTGAGGGCGGGCAGTCTGCGATGTCCATAGAGATATTTATAAAAATGGTGCAGATACTCGGCGTGGATGCGAACGAGCTTCTTGGCGTAAGCGGCCAGACAAAGGAGGATGGGCAGTGCCGGAAGATGTTCTGCCGCATCCGGCATCTGAAGCAGAGTGAGCAGATGGTGGTTTTACAGACGATGGAGGCATTGGTCGATGGACTGCGGCAATGCAGGTGATGTGATTTACCACAGTTCTTGAAGTTCCACAAATATGTTGCCCTTTCCGGGAATCTCCACATATATGTTGGGGTAAACGGAAGGACCGGCTGTTAAACTGGATACATCAGAGGAAAACAGCCACAGGAGAAAACGGTGATGGAAGGGGGATAGTAGAAAGGCAGATAAAAAGACCAGGATTATCAGAAAAATATAAGGATAAAGTTATGGACTGGTAAAGGCGGTAAAAGGGGTTCTTGGCTCCCGTTAAAAAAAACGGGTGAGCCGGGAGCGTTATTTTACTGCCTTCCTGCTGTATCGGACAATCCCTGTGATGCCAGTTTTCCAGGCCGCCCGCAGCCTTCGGGCAGAAAGGCGGCTATATATGCTGACATTGCAGGAATTGAAACGAATTGTGGATGTGCCGGGTTTTGGAGTAAAACTTCCAACGGCAAAGCAGCTAAGGACATCCAGATCGGTAATCGCACAGGAAAGGATTGGCTTGGATTCGGAAATATCCGCTTATCAGAGCGGCTATGTGCTTTATCAGGTGGAAAAATATTTCACAGTGTTTTTACTTCACTCATGCAGGGATTATCTGTATCTGGCAGATGGAAAGGCGGTTATCCTGCCGGAACAATTTTTTGAAAACAGGGAATGGTATCTGCGGCTTGTACTGGAAGGCGAAGACCGGCTGAACCGGAACCATGAAGAAAAGGAACGGAGCTGGAATGTTTCTTACAGCGCTGTATCCGAAGATTGGCTGGCAATGGAAAACCTGACAGAATCCATGTTAGAGCATTTGACAAGGCAAGAGACGGTGGCAGAAATATTGGGGATTTTATCGGCAAGGCAGAAATATGTCATTCAAAAATATTACCTGCAGGGAGAAACACAGGAGCAGATCTCAAAGGAATTAGGCATCAGCCAGCAGGCGGTATCCGCAATGATTTCCCAGGCAGTCCGCAGCATCCGTAAAAATTATCAGGCTTCCCAGAATTGCCCTGATTACAGGATATGTTGCTGGGAGGGCCGGGCATGAGAGGGAAACAGCCGAAGGAACGGGATCATTATGTGCTGCGGATGGCGGACGGTACATTAGTGGATGTGACCAGGGAGGTTTATTTAGAATGGTATCGGTCACGGCGCAGGGAGCGGTATCAGAAGGAGCGGAACCGGAAACATGGCATATGCAGTCTGGACAGCTTAGAGGTCCGGGGGAATGGTTCAGGGCATTTTCAGGATGTGGCAGAGGGGGTGGAGGAGACGGTTTTGCGAAATATCTGCCGGGATAAAGTGAGGGAAGTTCTGGAAAAACTGCCTGCAGAGGACGCCAGGCTGATTGAGCTGCTGTATTTTGCGGAAGCTACGGTAACAGATACGGCAAAGCTCTTTGGCTGCAGCCGGAAAACGATACAGAACCGCCGGAAACGGATATTAGAAGAGTTATGCCGGAAAATGAAAGAGCAGGGAATTCAAGGTGGATATTTCTGAAAGCACATGGTTTTCCACTTTGCGACATCGTGTCGCAAAGTGGAGTCCTTCCATCAGGGATATTTTATTTGTATTGCACTTCAAATTCTCCTGGATTGTCTTTGATATTATTTTGTACATCAGGGTTTTCTGTATTAAATTCTGTAACGTATTCAAAAGAATAAGCTTCCTTACCTTTTTGTGCATTTTTTTCAGAAGTGAATACATCTACGGATACATTGTTAGGATATCCGTTTATATCAAACGAAAAGCGTGTACTGTGGAAATCATTGTCAAGGATATGCTGTATGATTTCCCTGGAACATGCTTCTTTATCCGATACGTCATCTTTATCGGCAATGACATCAATATCCAGCTCATACCAGTTACCGGATGTTGTGTTATTGGAAGAGAGAATGTCCATTTCAATATATTCTTTGGAACACCCACATATCATTCCGCATGATAATAAAATTAAGAGTCCTGTTTTTTTCATTTCCCGTCACCTCCAATTACCTAACCAAATGGTTTGGTTTTGAATAAAGTATAACATCTGGTGATAAAATTTGAAAGAGTAAAACTAACCAAACGGTGAGGTACGATATGTATTACAGGCGGATCAGGGATTTGAGGACAGACCATGATTTACGGCAGATAGATGTGGCTGAATTTTTGGGCTGCCATGAAGGTGTATACAGAAGGTATGAAAATGGGGTGCGGGAGATACCGCTATGGGCATTGTTGAAGCTGGCAGAACGGTATGATGTCAGTGTTGATTATATGCTTGGGATTACAGATAATAGAAGAAAATATGGTGAATAGGGTTATGGCACATTAATTTCTCATGCCATAACTCTTTTTGTATCATGCTCTCCTGCAGGATGTTTTATATCTAATCTTCTGAGCATTTTCAAATATTGGCCATCTTCTATTTACCTAACCGAATAGTACGGTTTTGAGTAGAATATCCTATCTGATGATAAGATTGAAAAGAATAGATCAAACCGAACGGTGAGGTGTAGTATGCATTACAAGAGGATCAGGGATTTAAGGACAGACCATGATTTAAGACAGATAGATGTGGCTGAATTTTTAGGGTGCCATGAAGGAGTGTACAGAAGATACGAAAATGGTTCACGTGAGATACCGCTATGGGCATTGATGAAACTGGCGGAACGGTATGATGTCAGTGTCGATTATATATTGGGGATTACAGATAATAGAAGAAAATATGGGGAATGAAAGGCTATGGGATGAATGTGTACCATAGCCTTTTATTATTTAAGTGGCCCTGTATAGGATTTCCTAATTCATTCATTTGATGCAAAATAATGGTTCAAAGCATACTCGAAATGAGCATTAAACTTTATTGACGCCTATTGGCTAAGCGGCATCTTAGGCTTTACCATATCAAAAGCATGTATATTTGTCCTATAGGTATCTATATCAGCTTCTACGCCTACTTTTTTTAAGTTCTCAACGAATGTACAGGTTTCAGAATAGAAAGGCTCTCCATCGTCAACAAAAGTGTATGCAGGCTGCTCTGGACATATGAACCATTTCTTTCATTCCAGTTAGATAACCGCCTCCATGAATCCATAGAATTCCTGGGGCATTCTTTTTTGGGGATTTAGGCGATAGTAAAAGCGCAGATATAGATTTTCCGTTTTTTTGCGGTATTCTTATCTTTGTGCAGTTTATTTCTTTATTAGTAGAAAATTTATACATAGAAAACAGCTCCAATTTTTTCTCTCACAAATATCATCACAAATGTTATCTGATCCGGTAATCAAGATTCACTATTTCGTAAAAATCCCGATTTGCCCAATGCTTTTATTCTATCATATACAAACATTTCTTTCACTCAATATTAGTTCATATACAAAAAAATAAAAAAGTTTTCAAATCTGCTTGTATTTTTCCCTCTCCAGCCTGCTATTAGTGAAAGGGTAACATTTCTGAAAAATTTCCAGCTATCACAATTCAAAGATTTCCCTTTCACTCGTACCTTGAAAATTTCATAGCCTGCCCAGATTGATACCCGGCATTGAGTGTGCATCTTAGCGTACCCTGCCGGAGAAAACGCCCCAGGAAAGAGAAGCCGGGACAGGGAACGGGTCTGGGAGGAACACAGGAAAACGCTCAATATAACATAAAGCCAGTCCGGGAAACCGGATTGGATAACAGCAGATGCCATGCAGGGAAGCCTTTTTGTTCCGGTGTGTTTGAATATGCCAGGACAGAGGGTTTTCCTGTATTGATGTGCTGTTATCGGCTGGCAGTGCAAATAAAACGAAGGGAGACAGATATATGGGAAGATAGGAAATAAGCGGAAAAGACAGGATGATGGCAGTTATGGGACTGCACAATGAAGAAAGCGAGGGACAAAATATATTGAAAGGAAATGTAAAGAGGATTGTATCCGGCCTGCTGTCGGCGCTCACGGTCTTGTCAGCCTTCTTACAGCCGGTGGGAGTTTATGCGGCAGTGCCGGAGACTGTGGCTTATGAAGCGGAGTACCCGGCTTTTGAGAAGGTGAAAGAAAAACTGGATGCGGATGAAATTGTGGCTGCAAAAGATCATATCGTGGAGATTGACAGTGGCTTTGACGTGGAACATGATTTTTCCGGCATAGAGTTTTCGCCGGATAAAGTAAAAATCATATTCCATGAAGCGAAGGATAAAGATGGGAAAAAGATTGACATCGGGAAGGCAGGGACTTACAAAGCGGTTTATTTTGTAGAGCCGGCCAGTAAGAATCCATCTTACCATATCAGCAGGAACATTATTGTAAAGGAAAAAATGTCTGTATCATCTTCTGAAAAGCGGACGGCAGATGGAGAAGGGAGCGAAAACAGCCATTCCGATGATTCAGAAGGAACGGAAGCAGATGGGGAAGGAGATTTGCCGGGGCAGACGGCAGATGGGGAAGAAATCCCAAAGGAATCCATGACGGAATCCGAGATGGAAGCGGTCATAGAGGGCATGGAACAGGCAGAAGATACAAGACAGGATGCGGAAATGATTGCAGAGGAAGAAGGCATCCTTCTGTTTGCAGAAGCAAGGCAGACGGCAAGGGCTTCTGGTTCCGCAACAATGGTAAAGGGAAGGAAGATTTATTATCCCGGCAACCTGGGAAATTACTCTACCTGTTATTTCACGGTAAATGGGAAGATCGCATACTGCCTGGAGTCTGCAAAGGGTTCCCCGGATACCGGGAGCTACGCCGCCCAGATCATAGACGGGAATCCGAACCTGCAGAAAGCGCTTTATTATGGCTATGGCGGCACAGGGGATGTGACTGCAAGCTATATGCCGTCCTTTGGAGAGGATTTAAAGTATGTGTTCACCCATATCGCGGCCAGTTATTTTTACTGCGGCATGGATGGGTTTGCCGGATGCACGATGGATGATTTGCGGGAGTGCGGGGTGCTTGGTTGGATCAATTATCTGGAAAGCCTGCCTGCGCCGCCCGATCCACAGATCAGTTTGAGCAAGACCGCTTTGAAAGCAGCATATGATGGCTCGAAGCAGGTGACGGGGACAACGAAGCTGAACGGTGATTCCAGAAATTCCATTACCATTAAGCTTCCAAAGGATGTGACATTCCATAATAAGACAGACGGGAGCAAGCAGACAGGGGGAAATGTCCGTGTTTCCGGTGGGACAAGTTTTTATTTTACTGCCCCGGTGACGGTCAATGGGGAATGGAATACCGGAGCAATGAAAGGCAGCATCCGGGTGATATGGAAGGCGCTTGTCGTTCCGACAGGGAGCGCCACGCAGGATATTGGGAGTTATTATGAGGAAGAAGGCGGCAATTCCGTGAGCCTTTCCGTGGACTGGCTGGAACGTGCAAAGGTGAAGGTAATCAAGGTGGATTCCATTGCCAACGCAAAACTTTCCGGCGCTGTATTCGGCGTTTACCGGGATAAGGACTGTACGGACTTGATTACCAGGATGCCTGCAACGGACAGTAATGGTGCGTCGGAAGCAGAAATTGTCATGACACAGAATACGGTGTATCTGAAAGAGATTACGGCTCCGGCAGGATACCGGTATAATGCGACTGCTTACCGTGTGGCTCTGGAAGCGAACCAGACAACTTCCACGACTGTCCCGGATGTGGAGCAGCTTGGAAATCTGACGATTTACAAGGAAGGCGAGGTTCTGACAGGTGCGGATTCCAATGAGAACGGCACAGCATTCCGTTATGAAAGCCGTAGACAGAAGGGCGCTGTATTTAATGTCTATGCGGCAAAGGATATTACCACGCCGTATGGCTCGGTAGTCTATAAAGCCGGGGAGCTGGTGGCGGAAAACCTTGTGACCGGGGACAATGGCTCTGTGACGCTGAAAAACCTGCATCTTGGCACATACCGGGTAAAGGAAATGCAGGCCCCGAAGAACTTCTATAACAAAGGGGAAACAAAGGATGTGGCGATTGCCTATGCCGGGCAGATGGCGGAGGCGGCGTTTGCCAATGCTACATTTTTAAATGACAGGCAGAAAGCGGATGTGCGTGTGGTAAAGAACGATAAGGATACGGGAAATGGACTTGCAGGGGGAATTTTCGGGCTGTATGCTTCAGAAAATATCACCAATGCAGACGGGAATGTTGTTGCATCCCAAGGCGCACTGATAGACAAAGCAACAACGGATGGTGATGGCAATGCAGCATTTTTGGCAGACCTTCCGGTTGGGTTTGGGTATGAGGCAAAAGAAATCCAGGCTCCAGAGGGGTATCTTAGGAATACGGAAGATGTGTATTCTTTCCGGTTTAGTTACACCAATGACCAGGAAGCGAAAGTGACATTCTCCCATACTTTTGCTAATGAGCGTGTCAACGCCACAATCCGGCTGCAGAAGAAGGATAAGGAAACCAATAAAAATATCCCACAGGGGGACGCAACGCTGGAACATGCCGTTTACGGCTTATATGCAAGGAATGACATCCTACACCCGGATAAAAAGACAGGCGTCCTTTATAAAGCCGGGGAGCAGGTGGGGACGCTGACCACGGATAAAGAGGGCAAGGCGGAAATCACAGATTTATACCTTGGGGAGTATTTTGTGAAGGAGGTCACGCCGCCTGCGGGTTATCTGGCAGATGAAACGGAGTATGACTTAGTTTGTAACTATGAGGGAGATTTAGTTGATACGGTAGAGCGTGACTGCACATCCCCGGAACAGGTGAAAAAGCAGCCGTTCCAGATCATCAAGGCGGCAGACAATGGGAAAACCGATGCGGATTTATTATCCGGCGCAGGGTTTACCGCATGGCTGGTATCTTCCCTGGATAAGAAAGAAAATGGCGGGTATGATTTTGATTCCGCTGAACCGGTGGCAATCGGGGAGAACGGGGCAACGGAAATCTTCACTGATGAAAGGGGCTATGCCTGCAGCATCCCGCTCCCGTTTGGGACGTACATTGTGAAAGAAACGACCACGCCGCATAATTATACGCCGGTCAAGGACTTCCTTGTGCATGTCACAGAGCATAAGCCGACGACGCCGCAGGTATGGCGGGTGCTTCTGGACGATGAATTTGAAGCGAAGCTGAAAATCGTGAAGCAGGACGATGAAACGAAGAAAGCTGTGCTTGCAGAAAATACAGAGTTCAAGGTGTATGACCTGGACAACGGGAAATATGTGGAGCAGGTGACGACTTACCCGACCGTGGTAACACATAAATCCTATTTCACGGACAGCGAAGGTTATCTGATTTTGCCGCAGAACCTGAAAATCGGTCATTATCGGATAGAGGAAGTCAATGCCCCGTCTGGCTATACGCTGAATGAGAATTATTATGAAGTGTCCGTGGATTCAGATACGTTGTACCAGATGGACGATGTGTCAGGGGATGTTATCATTGATGTTGTCTATGAAAACCATCCGGTAAAGGGTGAGCTGCATATCGTGAAGAAGGGTGAAGTGCTGAACCGGTACGATGATAAGGATTTCCGGTATGAGGTGGAAACATTAGAGGGTGCAGAGTTCAAAGTTTATGCGGCAGAGGATATTTACACCGCTGATTTCCAGAAGGATGAAAACGGGAACCGGATTCTTGAATATGCTTCTGGCGTATTGGTGGATACGCTGGTGACAGATAAAGACGGGAAAGCGTCGATTGAAAACCTTCCGCTTGGCACATACCGAGTAGAAGAAACAAAAGCCCCGGAAGGGTTTGTGCTGAATGGAGAGGCGCAGACCATTACTTTTGCTTACACAGACCAGAACACGCCAATCATTGAACAGACAGCCACATTTGAGAATGACCGCCAGAAGGTGGCGATTGCAGTGGTGAAGAAAGATGCAGAGAATGAATCTGTGGTAGCGGGGGCAGTCTTTGGACTGTATGCGAAGGCTGATATTTTCGCACATGGGGAAGTGATTGTTAAAGCGGATATGCTGCTTGGTGAAGCCATGACAGGGGAAGATGGCAGGGCAGTCTTTGGCCTGGATCTGCCTTTCGGGGAATATTACATCCGGGAGGAACAGGCTCCTGCAGGCTATGTATCTTCCGATGAAACCATTGAAGTATCTGCAGCATACCAGGGGCAGGATGTAGAAGTTGCAGAATATGTGTCTGAATTTAAAAATGAACCGACAACCGTTTCCATTAAAAAGACAGACCTTGCAACAGGCGTGGAACTGGAAGGGGCAGCATTGACTGTCCTTGATAAAGACGGGGATATCGTAGATACATGGAAATCCGTCAAAGGAGAGGAACATATCATTAAGCGGCTGACCGTCGGAGAAACTTATACGCTCCGGGAGGAATTAGCGCCTTATGGGTATTTAAAGGCAGAAGAAATCACGTTTACCGTGGAAGATATGGCTGAAATCCAAAAAGTGGAGATGAAGGACGGTGTGCCGACAGGTACGCTCCTGATCAACAAAGAAGGGGAGTTTTTAGAAAATGTATCGTTGCTGGACAGCATTGGCGGCTGGATCACGCATCTGTTTGAGTATGTCACCGGCTCACTGAAAGATGTTGTCTTTGAAGTGTATGCTCTGGAGGATATAAAAGCGGCAGATGGGGAGAGTGAGGATTATTATAAAAAGGATGAGCTGATAGCTGCCATCACCACGGACGATAGCGGGATTGCAAAACTGGACAATCTCCCTCTTGGGAAATATTATGTGAAGGAGAAAGAAACAGCAGAGGGTTATGTCCTTGACGGGGAAATCCGGGAGATTGACCTGACTTACCGTGATCAGGACACAGCGGTTGTCACGTTCTCTACGGACTGGCAGAATAACCGCCAGAAAGCAGAAGTCAATGTAATAAAGACGGAGAAAGATTCTGACCGTGCAGTGGAAGGGACGGTATTCGCCCTTTGTGCGAAAGAGGACATCACCAATAAAGATGGCGAAGTGATCATGGAGGCGGATACGGTGATTGAGGAAAAAGCCACGGACGAAGATGGGAAGCTGTCATTTGCGGCTGTCCTCCCGATTGGGTTCCCTTATTATGTGAAAGAAACGGCCCCCGCTCCGGGATTTACCAGCGAAGGTGAAACAAAGGAATTTGACTTCACCTATGAAGATGCGGAGCAAGAAAGCATTTCCTATGAATTTGCCTTTGAAAATGTTCCTACGGTATTTGAGTTTACCAAAACATCCCTTACAGATGGAAAAGAGGTAGAGGGTGCGAAGCTTAAGGTAACGGATGAAGACGGCAATCTTGTGGATGAGTGGGTTTCCGGCAAGGAGCCGCATATCATCAAAGAATTAGTAGTTGGTAAGAAATATACCATGACAGAGACACAGCCTGCAGACGGCTATGTGACTGCGGAGAGCATTGAGTTTGTTGTGGAGAATACAGGAGAAGTGCAGAAGGTGGATATGAAGGATGATGTGACAAAGGTGGAGATTTCCAAGACAGACATAGCCGGGAAGGAACTGCCAGGGGCAAAACTTTCCATTCTGGATAAAGACGGGAAAGAAGTAGAAAGCTGGACTTCCGGGAATAAGCCGCATTATATGGAAATGCTGCCAATCGGGGAATACACACTGCATGAGGAAAGTGCGCCGGACGGCTATCTTGTGGCAGAAGATGTGAAGTTTGAAGTTAAGGATACCGGGGAGATCCAGAAGGTTTCGATGAAGGATGAAGCGGAGCCGGGCGAACCGGATCAGCCGAAGGAAACACCGAAACCGAAAACGCCGTCTGCTGAGACTCCGAAAACAGGGGATGACAGGCCGTTCTGGTTATGGCTTGCCTTGGCCGGGATTGCAGTCTGCGGGATAGCAAGCTCTGTGATTATATTCTGCAGAAAAAGGAAGGAGGACTGACAGCGTTTGGAGCAATCCAAGAAAACGCTCATTGCAACACAATAATAATTTAATAAGACATATGGGCGTTTGCAGAAAGAATCTGTAAGCGTTTTTTTATGCTTGTATATGGGGAACTGTCCATTATAGGTTTTAAATGGGAATGTATCCACTCAGAAATTGATGTATGGCAGTGCCCCATATGGAAAGGGGTGAAGCAGAATGAAAGGAATCATTGCCGCCGCAGGCGTATTTGTGGCGGTCACGCTGTACTCGTGCATCCGGGCAGGGGCGCAGGAGGACCAGCGGATGGAGGAAATGAGGCAGAGAGGGGAATGGGATGCAGGCAGGAAGGACAGACAGCCGGAACCGGGCGAGGGATAACAGGAGATATGCGGCGGACAGGCCGGGTGACTGTAAACACTGTTATTTCTGGAAAGGAAAGCGGAAAGGCTGCAGCCAGGAGGAATGTTATTACCTTCTCCCGAAGGAGAGTCCGGCATCAGTGGATGTTTCCGAAAATCCTCTGCCGCAGGAATTTAGCGGAAATGGCGGTGGCGGCTGTCAAGGATGTCCATACGGCAGGCATTCCCCATGCATCGGTTACTGTCTGAAAAAAATTTTACAGGAGATGGGGGAGAAAAAACAATCCGCAGGAAAGGAGGGGGAACGACTTGCAGGACGAGGTAAATGAGAAAACCGTATCGCTGTGCGTCAATGGCGGCAAGATCTCCGCAAGGATTCTGAAAGCCGCCATGCTGAAAGCGCTGGCAAAGATGGAACAGGAGAAGCGGAACGGGAAGCAGAAAAAAATGGAGAAACAGGCAGTGCAGAAAGCGGAGAAAGGAGCTGCTAAAAGCCACGGGAAACAGAGCATGGAGAAGCTGATGAATCAAGGATGCCAGCTTTCCAATATTGAAGTGACAGACGGCAATATCAAATCCTTTGAGAAATGTGCCCGGAAATACAGCATTGATTTCAGCTTGAAAAAAGACACATCCATCTCCCCGCCCCGTTATTTTGTATTTTTCAAGGCAAAGGATGTGGATGTCATGACGGCGGCATTTAAGGAATATACCGGGAAGTCGCTGAATAAAAGCAAGAAACCATCCGTCCGCAGGAAGCTGGAACTGGTGAAGGAGCGGGTTGCAAAGCACAGGGAGCGGGAAAAGACGAAACAGAAGGAACGGAGGCCGGAGCATTGAGTGGGAAACCAAAAAAGAAACCTGCAGCAGAGAAAAAATCCGTGCCGTTGTCTGGAAAATTAAAAAGCATAATCCGGGAGAAAATGCTTCCCGTAGATGTGAAGCGTCTGGCAATGCTGAATATCCCCTATGTGATTGTGTTTTATCTAGTGGATAAATTAGCGTGGCTGTACCGCCATTGTGTAGGGGATTCCATGATAGAAAAGTCGATGGCGCTGTTCTTAAATTTCCAACTGGCGTTTGAAAATCCGATTCCGAGTA
Source organism: Hominisplanchenecus murintestinalis (assembly GCA_004793585.1). GTDB lineage: Bacteria > Bacillota > Clostridia > Lachnospirales > Lachnospiraceae > Hominisplanchenecus_A > Hominisplanchenecus_A murintestinalis. The sequence goes on from SRZB01000036.1 coordinate 26,977, forward strand.
TTCATGGGGGTGATCTGCTGGCCGGAGTGGCCGGGGCTGTGGCTGTGAAACTCATGGTATATCTGAAAGGCAAAAATGCGAAGAAATACCGGCAGGGAGTGGAGTATGGATCTGCAAGGTGGGGAACGCCGAAAGATATTGCCCCATACATAGACCCGGTATTTGAGAATAATATTCTCCTGACGCAGACGGAACGCCTTACCATGAACAGCAGGCCGAAACAGCCAAAGTATGCCAGGAATAAAAATGTAATTATTATTGGAGGAAGTGGAAGCGGCAAGACACGGTTCTATGTGAAGCCGCAGCTCATGCAGATGACGCCGAATGTCAGCTATTGTGTCACTGATCCGAAAGGCACAATCCTGGTCGAATGTGGGGAGATGCTGAGGCGTGGCACACCGAAAATGAAAGACGGGAAAGCGGTACGGGATAAGAATGGAAAAGTTGTTTATGAACCGTATAAGATCAAGGTTTTAAATACCATCAATTTCAACAAAAGTATGCATTACAATCCGTTCCGGTATATCCGCTCGGAGAAAGATATTTTGAAGCTGGTGAACACTATTATTGCAAATACGAAGGGGGAAGGAGAAAAATCTTCCGAAGATTTCTGGACGAAAGCAGAGCGGCTTTTGTACTGTGCATTGATTGGCTATATCTATTATGAAGCGCCAGAGGAAGAACAGAACTTCTCTACGTTACTGGAGTTTATCAATGCTTCGGAGACGAGGGAGGACGATGAAGAATTTAAAAATGCTGTGGACGAACTGTTTGAGGAACTGGAACAGGAGAAGCCGGAACACTTTGCGGTACGGCAATATAAGAAATTCAAGCTTGCGGCGGGCAAAACCTCAAAAAGCATACTTATTTCGTGCGGAGCCAGATTAGCGCCATTTGACATTGCGGAACTGCGGGAGCTGACTTTTTACGATGAAATGGAGCTGGATATGATCGGGGATCAGCGAACGGCAATGTTTATTATCATCTCCGACACGGACGATACCTTCAATTTCCTTGTGGCAATCATGTATACCCAGCTATTCAATTTATTGTGTGACAGGGCGGACGATGTGCATGGTGGCAGGCTTCCTTACCATGTAAGGCTGTTGTTGGATGAGTTCAGCAATATCGGGCAGATCCCAAAGTTTGACAAGCTGATCGCAACGATAAGGAGCAGGGAAATATCAGCGTCTATTATTTTACAGTCGCAGAGCCAGTTGAAAACCATCTATAAAGATGCAGCCGAGACAATTTTAGGTAATTGCGACACCATGTTATTCCTTGGGGGCAAGGAAGGCTCCACGTTAAAGGAGATTTCTGAAAATTTAGGGAAGGAGACGATAGATCTTTACAACACGTCAGATACCCGTGGGCAGAGCCGTTCTTATGGATTAAATTATCAAAAAACAGGAAAAGAATTGATGAGCAGAGATGAGCTTGCCGTTATGGACGGGAATAAGTGCATCCTACAGCTGCGTGGGGTTCGCCCGTTCCTGAGTGACAAGTTCGATATTACCAGGCATAAGCGGTACAAGCAGTTATCGGATTATGACAAGAAGAATGCCTTTGATGTGGAGGCGTATATGAAACACCAGTTAAAAATCAGGATGAAGGAGGAATTTGATCTATATGAAGTAGACGGAAGTGAGGAAACTGCAGAGGGAACAACGGAGCCAGCAGACGGGGATCGGCAGGGGGCATAGACAGGGAAGCTATTCTTTTTGCTGTATGTTAGGCTTGAACTTTGCGACACGATGTCGCAAAGTGGGTTCCATGCAGAAATATTCGTTTGAAACTTGGCAGAAGAAAACTTTACGACACGATGTCGCAAGGTAGATTTTGAAGCATACAAAAAAGTTTACGACACGGTGTCGTAAAGTGGATTTTGTAAGGCGCAGGTATGAAGCATATCCAGAAGAGAAAGTTTGCGACATCGTGTCGCAAAGTCAGAAAGGGGAGATAATGGTTTTTACTATTAAGGCAGTAGGTCAGGAATATATCCTGCAGCCAATCCGGGCAGAGCCTATGATTGGGGAAAACAGCCCATTGCACAAAGAAAATAATACAACAATAAAAAAGAAAGGATAAACCAAATTGGAAAGGGCGAACCGTCAGGAGATACTGGCGGTTTTTTTGTTTGTGCAAAACGGTAAAATCCGTGAAATTCTGATTTTGGTTTCAGGTATAATATGGCATTTTTTACATCAGCAATCGGAATCTTAAAAACATTGGTCGTGGCGATCGGAGCCGGGCTTGCAGTGTGGGGCGTGATTAACCTCCTGGAAGGTTATGGTAATGATAACCCTGGCGCGAAATCGCAAGGAATCAAGCAACTTATGGCCGGAGGTGGGGTTGTCCTCATTGGTACACAGTTGATCCCTCTTCTTGGAAATCTGTTCAGCTAATAAAGGAAAGGGGATTCATTCATGTTCGATGGCATTTTTGAGGCAATCGAGGAGTGGATGAGGGAGCTTTTGACCGGGATGGTAACGTCCAACCTGACGGAAATGTTTTCGGATGTCAATGAGAAAACCGGGGAGATTGCCGCACAGGTTGGACAGACGCCGCAGGGATGGAACGGGAGTATTTTCAGCCTGATACAGAATCTTTCAAATTCGGTGATCGTGCCGATTGCAGGCATGATTATCACGTTTGTCCTCTGCTATGAGCTGATCTCCATGCTGACGGAGAAAAACAGTATGCATGAAATAGATACATGGATGTTTTTCAAGTATTTTTTCAAGATGTGGGTGGCTGTGTATCTGGTCAGCAATACCTTTACCATAGCGATGGCGGTCTTTGACGTGGGGCAGCATGTGGTGAGCGCCGCAGGCGGCGCCATCAACGCACAGACTGCCATCAACATAGATACCATGATAGAGGCAATGGAAACGGCGATGGAATCTATGGAGATCGGGGAGCTTGTAGTGCTGGCCCTGGAAACCATGCTGGTCAGCCTGTGCATGAAGATTATGTCCGTGCTTATCACGGTGCTTCTGTATGGGCGTATGATAGAGATCTACCTTTACACTTCGGTTGCGCCAATCCCTTTTGCCACCTTCTCCAACCGGGAATGGGGGCAGGTGGGGAACAACTATTTCCGTGGGCTTCTGGCGCTTGGGTTCCAGGGGTTCTTTATGATGGTGTGCGTCGGCATTTATGCGGTGCTGGTGTCAACCATTCAGATTTCAGACAACATGCACTCGGCGCTGTTCGGGGTGGCGGCATATACCGTAATCCTCTGTTTCAGCCTGATGAAAACAAGCGGGTTAAGCAAGGCAGTGTTCAATGCGCATTAGACAGCAGGAAGGAGGATTTTTTGAAGATTGGACTGATAGACGTGGATTCCCATAACTGGCCGAACCTGTGTCTGATGAAGTTATCGGCTTACCATAAGGCGCAGGGAGATTCTGTGGAATGGTGGGAGCCGGGAGGCTGGTATGGCATGGTTTATAAAAGCAGGGTATTTACAGACACGTATTCCAAAGATACATTTATGGTCGAAAATGCTGAGGAAGTAATCAGTGGCGGCACAGGCTATGGATTGAAAGAAAACTTGCCGGATGACGTTGAACATAGTTATCCGGATTACAGTTTATATCCGCAGTTTCCCGATACGGCGTATGGCTTTTTAAGCCGTGGATGCCCCCGGAACTGCGGATTTTGTATTGTCAGCGGCAAGGAAGGGAGAAGGAGCGTACAGGTCGCTGATCTTTCTGAATTTTGGGATGGGCAGAAAGAGATAAAACTGATGGATGCGAACCTCCTGGCCTGCCCGGAACATGAAAAGCTGATACAGCAGCTTGCAGAAAGCCGTGCCTGGGTGGATTTCTCCCAGGGGCTGGACATCCGCCTGATAAACCCGGACAATGTTTCCCTGCTGAATCAAGTACGCACAAAGATGGTGCATTTTGCATGGGATAACCCGGACGAGGATCTGACAGGATATTTCCAGAGATTTTTGGAACTGACGGCAGTGAAGGATAAACGGAAGCGGCAGGTCTACGTGCTTACGAATTATGGGAGCAGCCATGAGCAGGATTTATACCGTGTGGAAACCTTGCGTGATATGGGATTTTCGCCATATGTGATGGTTTATGACCGTCCAAGTGCGCCGAAAATTACCCGTCAGCTTCAGCGCTGGGTGAACAACAAGCGGATATTTTATACAGTAAAGGATTTTGCGGATTATGCCGCAGGCAGGAAGGAGGCTGTTTAGATGGCATTTGTCAGTGTGCCGAAAGATTTGACGAAGATTAAGAATAAGGTGGTCTTAAACCTTACAAAGAGGCAGCTTGTCTGCCTTGTGGCTGCGGCGGCTGTAGGGCTGCCTTTTTATTTCCTCACGAAAAATTATATTGGGACAAGTAATGCGGCAACGGGAATGGTGCTTCTGATGCTCCCGGCTTTTTTGTTCGCCATGTATGAGAAAGACGGGATGCCGCTTGAGAAAGTTCTCTTCAATATCATCAATGTGAAATTGAAAAAGCCGGCAGTCCGCCGATATGAGATAAAAAATATCTATGAGATGGAGGAAAGAAAGACCGTGCCGAAACAGAAGAAAGGGGGAGGAAAGCATGGAAAGAAAAAGAGCAAATAGACAGCCAGGAAGGGTGACGGGCAAGGAGGGTGCGATCCACCTGGATGACTGGCTGGATGGGCCGGAGGATGATTATATAGATTTTGAGGACAATCCCGCTTATTCCGGGACGGGCGGCAGCATGGGAATAAACAGGAAGCTCACCCGCCGTGAGAAAAAAGCAATGGAAAAGGCTGCAAAGGAGGCAGAGAAGTTAAGGAAGATCCAGGAGGAAGCAGACCGGAAAGCAAAATTGAAAGCTGCCCGTGAAGCAGAAAAAGCGGCAAAGAGGGAGGCAGCAAGGCAGAAAGCGGAGAAAAAGAAAGGTGTTTCAAAGAAAAAAGCACATTCGGCATCGGCAGTACAAAAATATGGTACAAGAAATGCCGCAGTACACAAAGGCCGGGATACAGCAAAAGAGAAAAAAACAAAGGAGAAACAGGTTTCCGCACAGCAGTCCATTCCCTACCGGGAGATGGCAAAGGACGGGATCTGCCGGGTGCAGGATAAATATTATTCCAAGACCATCCGGTTCTATGATATTAATTATCAGTTGGCACAGAATGAGGATAAAAATGCCATTTTTGAAAATTGGTGCGATTTCCTTAATTATTTTGACAATACCATACATTTCCAGTTATCTTTTGTGAACCATCACAGCAACATGAAGGAGTTTGAATCCATTATCCAGATCAAGCCGCAGAATGATGATTTTGACGATGTGCGGATGGAGTATGCACAGATGCTGAAAAACCAACTTGCGAAAGGTAATAATGGGCTTGTGCGTACCAAATACATCACATTCGGGATTGAAGCTGACAACATCCGGGAGGCAAAGCCGAAGCTGGAACGGATTGAAGCGGATATCCTGAACAACTTTAAGGTGCTTGGCGTATCTGCTTATCCCTTAAATGGAGAGGAACGCCTGCAGGTGCTGTATGAAACCTTTAACCCGGATGAAAAGACACCGTTTAAGTTTTCTTATGATAGTGTGCTGCGTACCGGGATGGGGACGAAGGATTTCATTGCGCCCACCAGTTTCGTATTTAAGAATGGGAAGGACTTCCAGATGGGGGATACCCTTGGGGCGGCATCCTACTTACAGATACTTGCCCCGGAGCTGACGGACAAGATGCTTGCGGAGTTCCTGGATATGGACAGGAACCTGATGGTGAATCTGCATATCCAGTCCTTAGACCAGATGAAGGCAATCAAGCTGGTGAAAAGCAAGGTGACGGACATTAACCGGATGAAAATCGAGGAGCAGAAGAAGGCAGTACGATCAGGGTACGATATGGACATCATCCCCTCTGACCTTAATACCTACGGAGGGGAAGCGAAGCGGCTGTTGGAAGATCTGCAGTCCAGGAATGAGCGGATGTTCCTTGTAACGGTGCTGTTCTTAAACACGGCAAAGACAAAACAGGATCTGGACAACGCCGTATTCCAGACGGCGGGTATTGCACAGAAATACAATTGCTCATTACGCCGATTAGATTATATGCAGGAGCAGGGGTTGATGAGCAGCGTCCCATTGGGATTGAATCTAATCCCTATCAAACGTGCGCTTACTACCACATCCACGGCAATTTTTGTCCCGTTCACCACGCAGGAATTATTTATGGCGGGGGAATCGTTGTATTACGGCTTAAATGCGCTGAGCAACAACATGATCATGGTAGACCGGAAGAAACTGAAAAACCCGAATGGATTGATACTTGGTACGCCCGGATCTGGAAAATCTTTTTCAGCGAAACGAGAAATTACCAATGCTTTCTTTGCCACCCAGGACGACATCATTATTGGAGATCCAGAGGGCGAGTATTATCCACTTGTCCATGCGTTAGGCGGGCAGGTGATCCATATTTCAGCCACAAGCCGGGACTATATTAATCCGATGGACATCAATATGGACTATTCGGATGATGATAACCCACTAGGCGTAAAGAGTGATTTTATCTTATCCTTGTGTGAGCTGATCATGGGGGCAAGGAACGGTATTGAAGCGGAGGAAAAATCGGTGATTGACCGCTGTCTGCCAATCGTGTACCAGAAATATTTTGGGAATCCGATTCCAGAGAATATGCCGGTACTTGGGGATCTGTACCAATGCCTCCGGGAGCAGAAGGAAATGCAGGCACAGCGGATTGCAACAGCGCTTGAAATCTATGTGAACGGTTCCCTGAAAGTATTCAACCATAGGACAAACGTGGAATTGGAGAACCGTATCATCTGCTTTGACATTAAGGACTTGGGGAAACAGTTGAAGAAGCTGGGGATGCTCATTGTCCAGGATCAGGTGTGGAACCGGGTGACGGTCAACCGTGCTGCACGAAAATCCACCAGATACTATGTTGACGAATTCCATCGTGTAGCGACACGTTGTCGCATATAAACTCTGCGTGGGAAAAATCCTGCAAAGA
>SRZB01000037.1 GCA_004793585.1 Hominisplanchenecus murintestinalis
TCCGTTCACAGAACATGGAAAAGCTAAAGTGCAGCTTTCCCACATTCTGCAAACAGACTTTCCCACAACTCCATAAGACAGCAAGTTATGCACATTACGCACAGTGCCGACTACTACGGAATCCCTCCCTGTCTTTCATATCTTTTTAAAAATTCTTAAATTTTCATTAGAGTATTGCATTGTCACCTACAAAGTGTTAAGATATATACATACCCACAAGATGTTAAGATAAAAGGAGGACAAAATGGCACAGCAAATTTCTGAATCCGAATTGGTACTAATGAAAATCATCTGGAAGAATGGAGGGGCAGCTTTATACTCCCTCATCATGGAGGAATTGGAAAAAGACAAGAACGAATGGAAGAACAACACCGTACTCACGCTGCTTTCCCGATTAGGCGAAAAAAAGTTCTTGAAAGTCAAAAAAATCGGCAGGAAGAATGAGTATGTGGCTACGGTAACAGAAACAGAATACCAGACCATGCAGACCCACAGCTTTCTTGATAAAGTCTACGGCGGGAATGTGAAAAACTTAGTATCAACCTTGTTGCGGCAGGATATTCTTTCGGCAGACGAATTGAAAGAGATTGAAACATTTTGGAGAAAAGAAAATGAATGAATTTATGAAAATATTATTGTCGCTGTCTGTTTCCGGCGCACTGTTACTGCTTCTTATTCTGGGATTGAAGCCGCTGTATAAAAACAGGTTCAGCAAGCGTTGGCAGCATTATATCTGGATAGTCGTTGCTTTGCGGTTTTTGCTTCCCTTTACTCCCGATAATGCGATTGTTGGAAGCCTGTTTGAAAAAATCGACACAGTAGCAATAACGAATGAAATTCCTACAAGCCCCAATATACCCGTTCCCGCAGATACGGGTAACAACAATGCAGAGCCGATACAGACAAACCGGGAAATAAACGCCGCTGCCATGCGTGAACCAATTAACAAATATGTCTGCCTGTTTTTTATCTGGTCAGCATTGGCACTGATTTTATTTGTCCGTAAGATAACAGTTTATCAAGGATTTATCCAATACATCAAAGCGGGAAATAAAGAGGTATCGGATATAAAAATCTTGAATCTGCTATCTGATTGTGAAGAAAAACTGAATATCAAGACAAGGGTTGAATTATCCCGTAATTCTCTAATTGCTTCTCCTATGCTGATTGGTTTCTTTCGACCAAGAATCATTTTGCCGATTAGCGAATTGGAAGATAGAGAGTTGTCTTATATCTTTGTGCATGAGCTGATTCACTACAAGCAGAGGGATATGTTTTATAAATGGCTGATACAGATTGTTGTGTGCGTCCATTGGTTCAATCCTTTTGTATATCTACTGGAAAAGGAAGTGAATAAATCCTGTGAATTGTCATGTGATGAAAAAGTTATATCTGTACTTGACGATACCGCAAGACGTGAGTATGGAGATACACTAATTTCCTTTTTGAAGTCAAACAATCTCTACAAAAGTTCTTTAGCTTCCGTCACTTTGACAGAGGGAGCAGAACAGTTAAAAGAAAGGTTAGATGCTATTATGAATTTCAAGAGTAAGACGAAAACAATTCGGGTTTTGACTGTTATATTAACTCTTTTTATTTTATCTGGTGCGGTTTTTATCGGTGGTTATTCCGTTTCTGCTGCTACCGATTCTAAAGAAACAAGTAAATCGTCAATACCAGAAAAAAAAGGCAATGGGAAAAGCACGTATATTTATGATGAAAATTTAGGGTATGGCTGGTATTTAGACGATGAAAATTTAGATAATAATGATTTGGAAAATGCTAATTCCTACCAATATTCTTATACGCAAAATGGATATTATTGCAATTCTTATATTATTGAAATGGGTTGGAACTTATACGCTAAAAATCAAGATTATTATGGTGCAACAGAAATTGTCTTTGAGGACGAATCAAAAATGACAGTATATTTTTCTGATTCGGTAAAAGATTATCTGAATGACAGAGAAGCTATTTCGGCAATAGAAGAATTGATTTATTCTCTGAAAAACACAGATATTAGTCCGGCAATAGAAATGCCTTTGATTATAAGTATAATGCCTGTTGCAGCTGATGATATACCAGTTTTGACGGAACAATATTTTCAAAATGAGGACTTAATTAGATTTTCCGCACTCTTTTCAGTATTAGACGAAACAGCTCAAAAAGATTATTACAAGAAAGCATATGACGCTGATAAAATTGCACTGTTTTCAACCATTATACAAGATATGGACACAAATTTGGTTTTACAGTATGTAGATAAATCAGAACAGGATAACAAAACAAACTTCTTTGCCGTGCTTTCAAATTATATGCCATTAAGTGACTTAAAACGCCATGTCGAAAAATACTATGAAAATAATAATATTGCCCGCTTTACAATTTTGCTTGATTGCATGACAAAGGAAGAAAAACAGGAATGGCTGAAAAGAGCGCAGACAGATAGGAAAACTAACTTTGTCGCTGTCTTATCTAATGAATTGCTTGATTAAAAAACTATTACGGTTTAACGAGGGGCAGCCGCCTATAACAAAGCTGCCTCTTGCAAAATAAAGGAACCTATCAACATTGTTTCCCATGTGGGAGAAAGGGGGAATCATCTATGCCTTACACAGAAGCATACAGAGAACATATCATGTATACTTTCAATGGCTATTGCAAGACCGTCATACGCTTTGCGGCTATCAACGCATGGCGTGACAGGAGCAGGCGGCGGCAAAAAGAAATATCCCTTGAATACCTCACTGAAGAAAAGTTTTACCCTTTAGGCACAACAGACGAATATTTTGAAGCACCTTATGAAGAATACCCCGTTACGATATGCGGTCAGACAGTTATCCTCACCAATGGGGAGCTTGCCGCCGCCCTGTTATCTCTGCCGGAGAAGAACCGGGAAATCATTTTCCTTTACTTTTTCGGGCATTACACACAGCAGGAAATCGGAGAAATGTACGGACGCTGCCGGAGTACGACCGGGTATCAAATTCGCAGGACTTTACAGCTCCTGCACAAAGAAATGGAGGTGCTTTCACATGGGGAATCCGAACCTTTTACCCTATGAAACGATTGTCCGGGCGACCAGCGGAGAGCCGGAAGCCGTGGACGAGGTTTTACGGCATTATAGCAAGCGAATCCGAATCGCCGCCATTGAAAACGGGCATATCGACAGGGATACCGAGGACAGTATAAAATCCCGGCTTGTTGCCGCCCTGTTTAAGTTCCGTTTTGATGAACAGGAAGTATAATAAATCGCTTTCACTTTTTGCTTAATGGATATATAATAAAGTCAATGGCAAATTATGACTTTTTAAGAGGTGTGCAGATGAAAGACTATATAACAAATCGGGTACATGAATTGTACTGGGAAGAAGATATAAATTGTGCAAAGACAACGCTTATCTGTCTAAGCGAATTATTTGAAATTGCTATTGAACCGCAGGTAATTTGTTCTGCCGTTGGATTACATGGTGCAGGCGGGTACAGAGCGCAATGTGGTCTAGTCGAAGGTACGCTTATGTTTGTAGGGATTTATTTTCATATATTGGGAAAAACAGAATCCGAAATCGTATCTGCGTGTTATGATTTTGCATCTGCTTTTGATAAAGCATTTGGTTCGCTAAGATGTTTAGAATTACGTCCAGCAGGTTTTTCAGAAAGCAATCCACCGCATATGTGTGAAAATTTAACTTGCAGAGCAATCGAATTTGCATATCAGCATATTTTAGAATTATCGAAACTTTAAACAGTACCAGTTTGTAGAACAGTGGATATAAAACTAAATAACCGCCGCTATATAACGGCACACCAAGACAGGAAATCAAGAAAAGGTTTCCTGTTTTTTTGCGCCTATTTTTGGCATTTTCAAAAATCGCCAGTATTATGCCGTGCAAAGGGGGATAAAAAGAATTTCCCTCTCCCGTTTGGCAAATCCGCAAGCTGTCCGTGGAGGACGGGCGAGAAGAAATTTTACAAATTCCCGCCTATTCGAGCTTGCGTGGTGTTGTAAGTAATGAGGGGGATTTTCTGCAAATCAACGTCTATTTTGCTTTTTGCTGGTTTGTAGGTATTAGCGGGAGAAATATCGCCGCTGCTTTGGCAAAATCCCCGCTTGCGGCACTAAAGGTATTGACGGAAGCCCACACAGAGGAAACCGCTACTTTTTAAGAGCAAGATTCTACCACAGTACCAAATTTCGCCTATCGGCTCATTTTGTCCTATGGGAATCTTGTTGGGGTTGCCACCCCAAGCCCGCCTTTTGCGGCTTGCGCCGCTTGAAAAATCCCTCAAAAATTTTTTTCGGATTTTTCAAAAAACACTTCCGCTTATGCCCTGTTTTTCTCCTATTGGTGAGAGGGCAAAACATAAAAAGAAAGGAGTTAAAGCCCATGAGAAAATACAACACGCCCCACCGCCACCGGGTAATCAAGACACGCTTGACCGAGGAAGAATACGCCGAGTTTTCCGAGCGTGTCACCCTCTGTAAAATGAGCCAAGCCGAGTTTATCCGGCAAGCCCTTATCAAGTCAAGCATACGCCCGGTTATCACCGTTTCCCTGGTCAATGATGAACTGCTCTCTGCCGTTGGGAAGCTAACCGCCGAGTACGGGAAAATCGGCGGCAACCTTAATCAGATTGCCCGCTGTCTGAATGAGTACGGCGCACCCTATAACACCCTCTCCCAAGAGGTACGAGCCGCCGTAGCGGAGCTTGCCGCCTTGAAGTTTGAAGTCTTGCAGAAAGTAGGTGAAGCCGTTGGCAACATTCAAACATATCAGCTCTAAAAATGCCGATTACGGGGCGGCTGAACAGTACCTAACTTTTGAGCATGACGAGTTTACCATGAAGCCCACGCTTGATAAAAATGGGCGGCTTGTTCTCCGTGACGATTACCGCATTTCCTCTTTGAATTGCGGTGATGAAGATTTTGCAATCGCCTGTATGCGCTCCAATCTGAAATACAGCAAGAGCCAAAAACGGGAGGACGTAAAGAGCCACCATTACATTATCAGTTTTGACCCCCGTGACGCACCCGACAACGGCTTGACGGTTGACCGGGCGCAACAGTTAGGCGAGCAGTTTTGTAAAGAACATTTTCCCGGACACCAAGCCCTTGTATGCACCCACCCAGACGGGCATAACCACAGCGGCAACATTCATGTGCATATTGTCATAAACAGCTTGCGGATTGCGGAAGTGCCGCTACTGCCGTACATGGAAAGACCAGCCGACACAAGGGAGGGCTGCAAGCACCGCTGTACGGACGCAGCTATGGAATATTTCAAAGCGGAAGTCATGGAAATGTGCCACCGGGAAAACCTCTATCAGATTGACTTGCTGAACGGGAGCAAGAACCGAGTTACCGAGCGTGAGTATTGGGCGAAGCGGAAAGGACAAGCCGCACTGGATAAGGAGAACGCTTCCCAAGCCGCCACGGGAGAGCCGCCCAAACAGACCAAGTTTGAAACCGACAAGGAGAAGCTGCGGCGCACAATCCGAGCCGCCCTGTCCTCTGCCGTTTCCTTTGAGGATTTTTCCGGGAAGCTGCTACAACAGGGCGTGACCGTCAAGGAGAGCCGGGGGAGGTTGAGTTATCTCACGCCGGACAGGACGAAGCCAATCACCGCCCGGAAGTTGGGTGATGATTTTGACCGTGCCGCCGTACTGGAAGCACTCACCCTAAACGCACAGAACGCCGCTAAAGCCGCCGAAAAGCCCGCACCCAAGCAGGAATACCCACACAGCATAAAAGACCGTTTACAGCGCAACAAAGCCGCCATAAACGCACCGAAACAGGACAGCGTACAGCGCATGGTAGACATAGCCGCCAAGAAAGCCGAGGGAAAGGGGAAAGGCTACGAGAAATGGGCGACCTTGCACAACTTGAAGCAAATGGCGGCTACCGTGAGCATTTACGAGGAATCCGGCTTTTCTTCCCCGGAAGAACTGGAAGCCGCCCTTGCCGCCGCCAGTACAGAACTGCATGAAACCACCGGGAAACTGAAAGCCGTGGAAAGCACCTTGCGGGAGAAAAAGGACTTGCAGAAACAGCTATTGGCGTATATCAAGACCAAGCCAGCCCGTGACGGATTGCGGGCGCAGAAAACCGAGAAAGCCCGGAGAGCCTACCGGGAGCAGCACGAAAGCGATTTTATCATAGCCGAATCTGCCGCCCGGTATTTCAAGGCACAGGGTATTACCAAACTGCCATCTTCCAAGACCTTACAAGCGGAGATTGAGCAACTTACCAAAGCGAAAAATGCCCTTTACAACGAGTACCGGGAGAAGAAAGAGAACGTCCAGGAATTGCAGACCGTGAAAAGTAATCTTGACAAAATCTTGCGCCGTGAGCCGGAACGGGGAAAGGGGTGGGAAAATGAACGGTAAACGCCCATACATGGACTACCAGCAACACAGAGCCGCCCGCCGCCTTGTGCATGAGTGCTGCAACTATGATAACGGCAACTGTATCTTGCTGGATAACGGCGAGCCTTGCGTATGCGTCCAGAGTATCAGCTATTCGCTTATATGTCGCTGGTTTCGGATAGCCGTACTGCCGCTGGACGGGAAACTGGAAGCCGCCCTTTTTCACCGGGCAGACAGGAAACGCTGTACCGAGTGCGGCGGGTATTTTCTCCCCAAGTCAATTTTGCATTATTATGATATGTAAAAATTGCCATTACGCAGGCGCTTTCCCGGGCAATCTGCCCGGAAAAGCAAAACATCTGCCGGCTATTGCTCTTCCAATGGAATCGGTATTACTATCGGACGTATCTTTGGAATACACAATTCATCCCCAATCTGTAGATTATACACATTGATATATGGGTTCGCAAACAACAGCGCTGAAACTGTCACTCCATATTTTTTACCCAATTTATAAAGGGTATCCCCTTTTTCTATTACATGAATGAAGCCTCTGCAGCATTTGCATCTTTCCTCCATATTTAACCTCTCCTTTCATCCTCTTACTTTTATTCATATGCAAGAGTTCCGTTGCTGTTCATACGCTGTTATCCGCCTTTTTGCATGACATCTGAACAAATACCAGCCCTTGAACAGAGAGCAGTTGTAACAGTTCAGCCCAGGACTTTGCACTTGCTGCAAAGTCCGTGAGAATGCGTAAATTCAGCCCTTTGCGAACAGCAAACTTTAAATGGGCTGGATTCCGTAACAGTGAAGCCGCAGGCTGAACTGTTACGAGCAGTTCTGTCAAGCCGAACTGTTACTTGAAAATAGCCTCTAAATCCGATATACTAAAACCCGACAAAAAGTTACTGTAAAACAATTATAACAGCGAGGTAAACATATGGCAGGATCAACATTTGGGAATATATTCAAAATCACAACCTGGGGAGAATCTCATGGCAGAGGCGTAGGTGTGGTAGTAGACGGCTGCCCCGCCGGGCTTCCACTGGACGAATCAGATATCCAGAAATATCTGGACAGGAGAAAACCAGGACAAAGCCGTTACTCTACTCCCCGCAAGGAAGAAGACACCGTTGAAATTCTTTCCGGCATATTTGAAGGAAAAACCACAGGAACCCCTATTTCTATGACTGTATACAACAAATCTCAGCGTTCCAGAGACTACAGCGGCATTGCCGGGTATTACCGCCCGGGACACGCCGACCTCACTTATGACATGAAATACGGATTCCGCGATTACCGGGGCGGAGGCCGCTCCTCTGGCCGGGAAACCATCGGGCGCGTAGCTGCCGGAGCCATCGCCTGCAAAGTCCTGAACCAGCTCGGTATCCGGATTCTAACCTATACAAAAGCCATCGGGCCCATAGAAATCACTCCGGAAAACTTCGATATCCACCAGATTTCAGAATCCCCTCTCTATATGCCAGATTCCCAAGCAGCCGAAAAGGCGGCTCATTATCTGGAAGAATGCATACACTCTCAGGACTCTTCCGGAGGAGTCATCGAATGTGTAGTGGACGGAATGAAGCCTGGTATCGGAGACCCTTCTTTTGAAAAACTCAGCGCTAATCTCGCAAAGGCCGTATGCTCCATCGGCGCCGTAAAGGGCTTTGAAATCGGCGATGGCATGGCAGCGGCTAAAGCCAAGGGTTCCCAAAACAATGACCAATATGCCCTTTCTCCTGAAGGCGGCATTCAAAAACTTACAAACCATTCGGGCGGTATTCTAGGCGGAATCAGCGATGGCAGCCAAATTATCCTGCGTGCCGGTATTAAACCAACCCCTTCTATTTCCCAAAAACAGTCTACCGTTACAAAAAGCGGACAGACTGTCCAAATAGAAGTAAAAGGCCGCCATGACCCCATCATTGTTCCCCGTGCCGTAGTCGTAGTGGAGTCCATGGTTGCTTTAACACTACTGGATATGATGTTCGCAAGTATCAATTCCAACATGGACAACCTAATCCGCTTTTTTTCCTAAACGAACTGCCGCCAGACACCCTGTGTCCAGAAACATTTTAAAGGCAGCGCAAACGAACATTCTCTCGCTTGCGCTGCCTTTTGCTAAAGCTTTTCTCCCTACTCTTCCACTCTGGAAATCAGAATGCAGTTTGGCGTATCCACTTTAATCGGCCGCCCTTTCTGGACAATAATTTTCTTTTCATAATCAATGCGGAAAAAGCGTATCTCATTAGATTCATGATTCAACACCACTAACGTTCGCTCATCCGGAAATACCTCTAAATCCTTCGGATACTTTCCGCTGATCGGCAGAATACAAAGTTTCTCCAACATTCCTGTTTCCGGATCAATTTTAAAAATCCCGGCGCTGTTTTCCCCTGCTGTAGAACAGTAGAGATATCTGCCGCTTGGGGATATCCTGAGCCCGGATGCGGCACATCCTCCCTCTTTCTCATCCATCACCGTGCTTACCTTCTGAATCAAATCAAACTGAGGAGACTTGCCCGCACCATCATAAGAATAAACTAAAATCTCATTGCTCAGCTCACAAATGACATATGCAAACCGCCCGTCCTGGCTAAAACGAAGCAGCCTTGGTCCCGATTCCAGCTTACAGCGCACAATATCATACAGCTTCAGCTTTCCGGTGGTGGGATGAACCGTATAAAGCTTTATCTGATCAATGCCATTATCCACTACACACAGGTACTTTCCATCCGGTGTCGGTGTCGCACAGCTTACATGCGGCCTGAAGTTCCGCTCAGCCACGCTCCCCAGCCCTTTATGGAAAATCCCGTCCATGACCGAACCAAGCCTTCCGTCTCTGTGGATGCGCACAACTGTAATCTTTCCATCATGATAACCTCCCACAAACAGACGGTTTCCCTCTAAATTTGTAGAAAGGAAACATCCCCGCATTCCATCAATCCCCACTTTATTTATCGGTGTCAAATCGCCGTTCTCATCAATTTTTAAAACTTCCACACCCTCATCCGCTATGGAATATAGATATTTTCCGTTATTTGATTTCGTAATATGGGAGGCATTATTTACAGGAACCACTTCACGCTCCTTCATATGCCCTTCCTCTACATCCAAATCGTACACATGAATTCCTATGCTGCTCCCGTGGGTATAAGTGCCCACATATGCCACATATTTGTCCTGTCCCATTTTCTATTCCCCTCCTTCGCATATTCAGTAATCTAAGATGTACTTATTTTAACACAGAAAAAATCTATTGACAACTCCTGCATCTTGCGTATAATCAGATATAACGCTTGTTTATTGATACTAAACTCAAAGTTTATTTTTGCTGTTCTACAACACGAAAGGCGGTTTACATGGACATTGGATTAAAGCTGAAAGAACTGCGCACTGCTTTACGGCTGACTCAGGAGGAACTGGCAGACCGCGCCGAGCTGTCGAAAGGTTTTATCTCCCAGCTTGAGCACAATCTGACCTCCCCTTCGATTGCCACACTGACGGATATCCTGCAGTGCCTTGGCACGAACCTGCAGGAATTTTTCGCAGAGACATCGGAGGAACAAATTGTTTTTAGGAATAACGACTATTTTGAAAAAATCGATACGGAACTTTTCAATAAAGTCGAATGGATTATTCCCAACGCCCAGAAAAACATCATGGAACCTATACGGCTGACGCTTGAACCCGGAGGTTCCACGTATCCCGACCAGCCTCATGAGGGTGAAGAATTCGGATATGTGTTAAGCGGCGCTGTATTGATTCACATTGGCAAACAGACTTACAAAGCGAAAAAGGGCGAATCTTTCTACTTCGTCCCGTCAAAACGGCATTTTATCGAAAATGCAGGAAAGGGCGCTGCCACACTTCTCTGGGTCAGCTCCCCGCCCAGCTTTTAACGAGAAGGGAGATACTTATGAGTAATAAACTGATTGACCTGGTAAACATCTCAAAATCTTATGACGGGCAGCTTGTTCTGGATGAGCTGAACCTGTACATTCGGGAAAATGAATTTCTCACTCTTTTAGGCCCCAGCGGATGTGGAAAAACCACCACCCTGCGCATTATAGGCGGTTTTGAAACTCCGAATTCCGGAAAAGTTATCTTTAACGGCGAGGACATCACCCACCTCCCCCCAAACAAACGGCAGATTAACACTGTTTTCCAGAAGTATGCGCTTTTTACCCATATGAGCATCGCAGAAAACATCGCGTTTGGCCTAAAAATAAAGGGCAAAAGCAAACAATATATTTCCGATAAAATAAAATACGCTTTAAAACTTGTAAATCTGGACGGTTTTGAAAACCGTTCCCCCGCCTCCTTAAGCGGCGGGCAGCAACAGCGTATCGCCATCGCACGGGCTATCGTAAATGAGCCGAAAGTACTCCTTTTGGATGAGCCTCTGGGCGCACTGGATCTGAAACTCCGGCAGGATATGCAGTATGAGCTTATCCGCCTGAAAAATGAGCTTGGCATCACTTTCATCTATGTAACTCATGACCAGGAAGAAGCCCTCACTATGTCCGATACTATCGTAGTTATGAATCAGGGCTACATTCAGCAGATCGGCACGCCGGAAGATATCTACAATGAGCCGGAAAATGCCTTTGTAGCCGATTTTATCGGAGACAGCAATATCATCCCCGGCCTGATGCTGGAAGATAAAATCGTACAGATACAGGGAGTTTCTTTCCCCTGCGTAGATATAGGATTTGGGCATAACCGCCCTGTAGATGTGGTTATCCGTCCAGAGGATGTAGAGCTGGTCAGCCCAGAGACAGGAACCATCTGCGGCACTGTCACCCATCTGATTTTCAAAGGGGTGCACTATGAAATGGAAGTCATGGCGGCAGGACGCGAATGGCTGGTACACAGCACACACATGTTTCCGGTCGGCACAGAAGTCGGAATCCATGTGGACCCTTTCAACATACAGATTATGAACAAACCGGAATCGGAGGATGAGGAGGCGACAGTCATTGAAGAATAAACGTTTACTTGCAGGGCCTTACCTCTTCTGGGCGGTATCCTTTGTGGTAATTCCCCTGCTCATGATTTTTTATTACGGCATGACAACAGAAACCGGCAGTTTCACCTGGGATAACATCGCACGTACGGCTATGCCGGAAAACTTGAAAGCCCTGGGGATTGCTCTGCTTCTGGCTTTCGTCAGCACCGTTATCTGCCTGCTTCTGGCCTATCCGCTGGCAATGATATTGTCCCGGAAAAATGTGAACCAGTCCAGCTTTATCGTGCTGATTTTCATTCTCCCCATGTGGATGAACTTCCTGCTGCGCACCTTGGCATGGCAGACTTTGTTGGAAAAAACAGGCGTTATTAACAGCATCCTGAACATTCTGCATCTGCCCTCGCTGGACATCATCAACACGCCCTATGCCATCGTTTTAGGCATGGTTTACAATTTTCTGCCCTTTATGGTGCTGCCAATTTATAATTCTCTGTGCAAAATCGACGCAGATATTGTAAGCGCTGCCAGGGATTTAGGGGCAAATGCTTTCCAGACTTTTATTAAAATCACCCTGCCTCTGACAGTTCCAGGCATCATTAGCGGAATTACTATGGTATTTGTCCCTGCCCTTACTACATTTGTCATTTCCGACTTGCTTGGCGGCGGCAAGATTCTGCTTATCGGGAACGTCATTGAACAGGCATTTAAACAGAGCAGCAGCTGGAACGTAGGAAGCGGGCTTTCTCTGGTATTGATGATTTTTATTATTGCAAGTATGGCAATCGTTGCCAAATATGATAAAGATGGGGAGGGAACAGCATTTTGATTAAAAAAGCAGCCGAAAAATTTTATCTTGCCTTGATTTTTATTCTCCTGTATGCGCCAATCCTCACCTTGATTGTGCTCTCTTTCAACGCTTCCCGAACCCGGGCAAAATGGGGAGGCGCCACCCTGCACTGGTACCAGGAGCTGTTTAAAAATGAAGCCATCATGAGCGCCCTGTATTCTACGCTTCTCATCGCCTTGCTCTCCGCACTGATTGCTACTTTCATCGGTACTGCGGCGGCAATCGGCATCCAGAGCATGAAACGGAAATTCCGCACATTTTATATGGGGCTTACGAATATTCCTATGATGAATGCGGAAATCGTCATGGGCATTTCCCTAATGCTTCTTTTTATTGCCTTTCGGATAAACCTTGGATTTTCTACCATCCTGATTGCGCATATCACTTTCAATATCCCTTATGTGATACTGAGCGTGATGCCCAGGCTCAAGCAGACAAACAGGCACACTTATGAAGCCGCATTAGATTTAGGCGCATCGCCGCTTTATGCATTTTTCAAAGTGATTTTTCCGGATATCCTTCCGGGCGTACTTTCTGGCTTCATGCTTGCTTTTACCATGTCGCTGGATGATTTTGTAATTACCCATTTTACAAAAGGGCCGGGTATTGACACCCTTTCCACAAAGATTTATTCCGAAGTGCGCAAAGGCATCAAACCGGAAATGTATGCCCTTTCTACCCTGCTTTTTATTTCCGTATTGCTTCTGCTTCTGCTGATTAACTTTTCACCAAAAGACTCCTCTCAGAAAGCCAGAAAGCAGACTATTACACGCAGATCAAGGGCTCTCGCTTTTGCTTTTAAAAGAGTTATACCGACGCTTCTTGTACTGGCAGTTACTGCCGGCGGTATTTATTACTCTTTCCAGGGACAGAAAAGAAGTAAGCAAAAAGTTATCGTATACAATTGGGGGGAATATTTAGACCCGGAAGTCATTACAATGTTTGAAGAGGAAACCGGCATAGATGTCATCTACGAAGAATTCGAGACAAATGAAATCATGTATCCCAAAGTACAGTCCGGCGCCATCGCCTACGATGTTGTGTGCCCTTCTGACTATATGATTCAGAAAATGCTAGACAACGGCCTGCTGGCTGAAATCAATTTTGACAACGTCCCAAACCTCAAAAACATCGGTCAAAGATACATGGATAAATCCCGGGAGTTTGACCCCGAGAACAAATACTCCGTCCCCTACTGCTGGGGCACCGTAGGTATCCTCTACAATAAGACGATGGTGGATGAACCGATTGACAGCTGGAGCATTCTATGGGATGATAAATACCGTGACAATATTCTGATGCAGGACAGTGTACGTGATGCTTTCGGCGTTACCCTGAAATATTTGGGTTACTCCCTGAACTCCACAGATTTAGATGAACTGACTGAAGCAATGAATCTTCTAATTGTTCAAAAACCTCTTGTCCAAGCATACGTTATCGACCAGGTTCGGGATAAAATGATTGGCAACGAAGCGGCAATCGGCGTCATTTATTCCGGCGAAGCGATTTACACACAAAATGAAAACCCTGATTTGGAATATGTGATTCCAAAAGAAGGTTCCAATATCTGGATTGATTCCTGGGTAATCCCGAAAAATGCGGAGCACAAAGAAAATGCCGAAGCTTTCATCAACTTCCTTTGCCGTCCAGACATCGCATTGATGAATTTCGATTACATTACCTACTCTACGCCAAATACAGCAGCAAGAGAACTGATTGAAGACGAAGACATCCGAAACAGCAAGATTGCATTCCCTGATGATTCTGAGCTGGAACACTGCGAGACCTTCCACTATCTCGGAGATGAGGCAGACGCCGTCTACATGGACTTGTGGAATAAAGTAAAATCAAAGTAACAGGAGGAAACTATATGAACTTTAAAGAAATGAAACCAGAAGAATTACAGAAAAATCCATTTACCATGATTGGAAAGGAATGGCTCTTAGTGACTGCCGAAAAAGACGGCAAAGCCAATACTATGACCGCTTCCTGGGGCGGCATGGGCGTAATGTGGGGAAAGAATACTGCATTCATTGTCCTTCGCCCACAACGTTACACAAAAGAATTCATAGACAGCACTGAAACTTTTTCCTTGTCTGTTCTGGACGAATCCTTCCGAAAAACCTACGGCTACCTCGGTTCCGTTTCCGGAAGAGATGAGGATAAAATCGCAAAATCCGGTCTGACAATCATACACGAAGGCGCAACCCCCTATTTCGAAGAAGCAAGCACCGTGCTCATATGCCGAAAACTCTACGCCCAGGAATATCAACCAGAATGCTTCCTGGATGTAAGTGCAGAACAGAAATGGTATCCTAACAAAGATTACCATACGATGTATATCGCTGAAATTGAAAAGGTACTGATAAAAGAATAATTTGGAATAAAATGCGCCCCGCCGTTTTCTCATATACGGCAGGGCGCGTTTTTAATATCTCAGGCAAAATACCTTTCAAGCTGTAAGGTCTTTCATCCCTATTTTTTCCTTCAGCATCTTCACATCTCCCTCAAGGACATTAATGCGAAGCGCAATCATTTCTCTTTCTGCATCCAGCCTCAATGCCTCGTCAAGTTTTCTGTTCAAATCAAGATGACCTTCCGCCACACGCTGGATATTTTTATTCGTTACATTTTCCACCATCATCTCAAGAATAGTCATGCGCTGATCCAGTTTCTGTACGTTCTCCTTAAGATTATGTACATCCTCTTTCACTACTTTCAATTCACTCTTAAAGTTCTGTAATTCTGCTTTAAAGTTCTGCAATTCTGTTTTGAAACTTTGCAATTCCGCTTTAAAAACCTGCAAATCCGTGTTGAAGCTCTTCACCTCTTCTTGGATCTTACGCATATCTGCACGGGAACTCTGTACATCCGCATGAACTTCCTGTACATCATTCTTTAATGGCTGCATCTGAGTCTGAATAATATCAGATATAGCTTTTAACAATTCATTATCTGTCAAAAAATCACTCTCCTTTCTGTTATGGACATACTATACCATAAACAGATAAATACGTCAATTATTATTTTGAGATTTGATTTTTATTTTATGTGACTTTATCATGTTGCATTTTATCCCGCGAACTTTGTATAATATCCCATAATAAAAATTCCGATTACGATAATAGGCAGAATAAATTTCACATATCCCCGAATCCATCTTGGGAATCTCATACCTTTTCCGGCATTTGCTTCTTCCAAAAACTTATCATATCCCCATCCATACCGGCTGGTACAGAATAGCAGATAAATCAAACTTCCAAGCGGCAACAGATTGTTGCTTACAATAAAATCTTCCAAATCCAACACATTGCTTCCCTCACCAAAAGGCATAAAACCGCTCAGAAGATTAAATCCAAGTACACACGGCATCGAAAGGACAACAATTGCCACAAGATTCCAGAGTACTGCTTTCTTTCTGGAACAGCCCGTTAAGTCCATCGCAAAGGATATGATGTTTTCAAACACTGCAATAATCGTAGAAAGCGCTGCAAAGGACATAAACAGGAAAAACAGCGTTCCCCAGATTCTGCCTCCCGGCATAGCGTTAAATACATTGGGCAGCGTAATAAAAATCAGGCTAGGTCCGCTGTCCGGCTGCACTCCATAAGCAAAACATGCCGGAAAAATAATAAGTCCCGCCATCAAAGCAACCAGTGTATCCAACACCGTCACGCTGACAGCTTCCCCTGTAAGCGAACGCTCCTTCCCTATGTAGCTCCCGAAAATTGCCAGCGCCCCAATGCCCAGGCTTAATGTAAAAAATGCCTGTCCCATCGCCGCATAAACTACCTCGCCTATCCCGGATTCAAACAGCTTGCCAAAGTCAGGAAACAGGTAAAACCTAAGTCCTTCTTCTCCTCCCGGAAGTACTGCTGAACGCACCGCCAGCACTATCATCAGGAGCAGCAGGCAGAGCATCATAACCTTCGTTATCTTTTCCACACCGTTTTTCAATCCTTTGACACAGATTCCAAAGGCAATCGCCACCACCAGAATCATAAAAAAGGTCATGGTTCCCGGCTGTCCGGTCAATTCCGCGAAAGCATTTCCTACCTGCGCAGTATCCATCCCTTCAAACTTCCCTGCGCCCATTTTGAGGAAGTACAGAAGCATCCAGCCGCCTATTGTCGTATAAAACATCATCAACAGATAGTTTCCCGCCATAGCCCCCCATTTGTACAAATGCCACTTCGTCCCTTTCGGTTCCAACACATCAAAAGACAACGCCGCACTCTTCTGGCTTCCCCTTCCGACAGCAAACTCCATTACCATAATAGGGAGACCCAAAATCAGCAAAAAGAACAAATACAGCAGCACAAACGCCGCCCCGCCATATTTTCCCGTAATATAGGGGAATCTCCACACATTTCCCAGTCCGATTGCGCATCCCGCCGAAATCAGGATAAATCCCAGGCGAGAGCCAAACTTTTCTCTTTCCATAGCTTCTTCTCCTATTTTTCTTTAATAAACGATTCACAAACATCTCAGAAATATCTTGTATTTCCTTCATATCTGCTTTTTAACGTTATCTATTATTCTACATTATTTTTCCCGGTAAAGGAAGAGAAATTTAAAAGTTCTTTCATTATTTTCCAGTGCGTGCTATAATCGGAGCTGAAAAAGCAAAATTTATAAAAAGGAAATGTAACTATTCAGCTATTAATTGCACTTTGTCCATCTCGCCACAATTGTATATTACATTTGAAAGCTGAACGGTTACCACGGAATCATATGAAGCGAATTTTTAAATATACAATTTCACCGGAAGATTCCGGTTCTACAATAACAAAATACCTTAGGGACCTGGGATATTCCAGGCATATCCTGACCCACTTAAAATATACGGAACGCGGCATCCTTCAAAATGGCAGTCCGGCATACACAAACCGTTGTCTTTTTGCCGGAGACACTCTAACTATTACACTTTTAGAAACGGAATCTTCTAAAAATATCATTCCTATTCCCATGAACCTGTCCATTATATACGAAGATGAAGATATCCTGGTAGTGGATAAACCTGCAGACACTCCTATCCACCCTTCTATGGATAATTATGAGAACACGCTGGCAAACGGCATTGCCTGGTATTTTCAGAAACAGGGAATTCCTTTTATATACCGCTGCATCAATCGTCTCGACCGCGACACTACCGGACTTCTGATTATTGCCAAGCATATGTACAGCGCTTCGCTTCTCTCACAGATGTCTGCACGCCGTGAAATCCATCGGGAATATCTGTCTATCGCCGCTGGTCTTGTTCCAGACTCCGGTGTTATAGATGCTCCTATTGCGCGCCGGGAGGCTTCCGCTATTGAACGGTGCATAGATTTTGAACGGGGTGAGCGCGCCGTTACCCATTTCTGGCGTGAAGCCGTTCAGGACGGCTGCTCCCTTGTCCGCTTAAAACTGGAAACCGGGCGTACCCATCAGATTCGCGTCCATATGCAGTATCTGGGACATCCTTTAGTCGGTGATTTTTTGTATTGCTCAGATTTTCCCGCTTATCAGAAAAGAATGCAGCGCCAAGCGCTGCATTCCCATCATCTGCAATTCCAACATCCCATCACCGGACAGCAGATGAGCTTCACTTCTCCTCTCCCACCAGATATGGCATGGATTTTCTAATTATCTTTATCCCGTCTTTTCTTGGAGTACATGACTCCGCCAATGCACAGCAGACATACCAGACATACAATTACCAACGGAACAATCGGTGAATCGTCACCAGTCTTCGCAGCTGTCTTGCCTGTATTCACAGTACTTGTATAATTCGTCGATGAGTTTCCTGTTCCCGGCCGGACAGTTCCCGTCGTAACGGTGCTGGAAGCAAGTTTGAAAGAGACGGATTTCGTATCTGCCGTGCCGTCATCTACCCATTTATCCCCGTTGTATTTCTGACGGTTATACGTCACCTTCAAGGTATAATCCCCGGCATTGGAAAACTTAAACGTCCCTTTGAACTCATCCGTGGTAAAATTATTTACTGTGCTTACTGCCCAGTTTACCGGCCGGTATCTCACATCGCCTTCTTTCGGACTCTTATTGTCCATGCCGCCGCCAACTGCCTGGAACACAATATCTGTATTTGTACGGTAAGTCTTTCCTGCTTCTAAATTCAATATTTTATTAGAATCGCTGCCCGGTACTTTAGGTACATACGCTTTCACCGTTACACTGATGGAAGTATTCAGACTGATTTTATCTGGATTGTATACGCCGTCAGGCAGCTTAACTTTTCCGGTAACTTTAAATTTCTGAGTCTTTACCTTATACTTGCTGTAGTCCGTATCTTTTACATTCCAGGTCACATTCGCTTTTTTGATCCCGTCCGAAGTTTTAATCTTCACTTTTTCCGGAAGCCCCAAGGCGCTCGCCTTCTTATCCTGACCGTTTTTCTTTGTCACTGCCGACGGCTTCACGATACTCAAAATCTTGCTTCCCGTTACTTTAAAGACAGCTTTTACTGCCGCGCCGCTGCCCTGTTCTGTTTTAACTGTAATATTTTCTTCATATGTGCCGGAATCCAAACCTGCTTTCGGACGCACCGTAAAGCTCGCTTTCGCACCTACTGCCAATTCTGTCGCAGAAAGCGCGCCGACTTCAAAAGCTGCGGCTGATGGCTGAACTAATTTCACTGCGCCTGTTCCGGTATTTGTAATTTCTACCGTCTGTGCCTCCGGCGCTTTATAACCCAGCGTCTGAGATGCAAAATTCAGTTCTGCCGTATTTGCCTTAATCATATACACGGGTGCGGGCTTTGGCGCATTGACCTGAAACTTTGCCTTAACTTCTAATTTCTGTCCATTGTCACCTGCAATCTCTACTGTCTCATCATAAGATTTCTTCTTCAGACCTGTCTTTGGCTGAATTGTAAACACCGCCGTTTCCCCAGCTCCCAAATCTGTTTTTGACAAACTCCCAATCACAAAATCGACTGCCTGAGGCTGTGTAAGTTTTACCTCCGCTGCCCCGCCATTTGTAATCGTTATCGTCTGGCTCTCCGGCGCCGCTGTATAGCCTTCTTCTGCCGTTCCAAAATCTACGGCAGCTTTATCTATACTCAGCGCCGGTGCCGGCGCTTCTGATTCCGTTTCCCCTTCCCGCGGAGCATTGTCCTCTGTATTCCCGGTTCCCTCTTCTGACTTTGCCTCTGGCGGTTTCACGGCTTCTGCCTCTTTCGTTTCCGGAACCTTTGCCTCTGTTTCTTTTGTTTCGGGTGCCTTGATAACTTCTGTTCCCTTTGTTTCAGGAGTCTTGGCAGACTGTGTATCTTTCGTTTCAGGAAGCTTGATGGCTTCTGTCTCTTTTGTCTCCGGCGCTTTTACAGCCTCGTCATCTTTTTTCTCCGTTTGTTTCTCTTCCGTCCCGGACGTCTCTGTATCTTTTGTATCTTTTATCTTAGTTTCTTCCGTCTCACTTTCCGCTTCCTTTTGAACTTCTTTTGTCCATTTGGAAGTATAGGATGTTTTCGAATCTTTGTCCTCTTTTACTATAATACGGAATACTTTTCCCACATCTTTTGCTTTCAGAGTCAGAGACGTTTCTCCATCACCTGTATCAACAGCCTTAGAATCTTTTTCCCCGCTTCCTTTCTTCTGCCACTGAATCACTGCTTCCGACGCGTTTTCCAGTTCCGAAAGGTCTGCTTTTAATTTCTCACCAACCACCGCTTTACCTGTAACAGTGACTTTTACTTCCGCTTTCTCTGTTTCCGCAAACGCCTGTACCGGAAGAATCCCTAGTACCAGACACACTGCCATCAAAACTGCATAAATTTTTTTCTTCATAAAAACACCTTCTCTCCATTCATTAACATCTTAACCCACTGTGTCTCTTGTTATCCTTATTATACTTAAAACACAAAGAAACCACAAGACACTATACGCAAATTTAAGATTTCTTAAGAACTTTCAGTAACAGAACAGAAAATTTCTACAACTATATGTGCAATTCCTTGTATTTTCAAAAAATGAAGAGGAAACACAGTTTCCTATGCTTCCCCTGACTAATGTTCTATACTGTATTTCAGCTCCGCCAAGCCACGCAGCTGCTTTACCGGATTCTGTCCGGAAAACCTACTTTTCTCTGTACCTTCCTGAGCGTCTTCATTGCATAATAATTTGCCTTCTCTGCATTATTCTTAATCACAGAATCAATATATGCCTTATCCTTCTCCAACTCTGCTATCCGCTCCTGGATTGGTCTCAGTACGGATACAACCGCCTCGCCTACTGCAGGTTTTAGCTCCCCATATCCCTTGCCGTCAAACTCGCGCACGGCTTCATCTGGTGTTTTCCCAGTACAGGCGCAGTAAATATTCAGCAGGTTTTTCACTCCCGGCTGTTCATCACGATACAAAATCTGTGCTTCTGAATCTGTTACCGCGCGTTTACACTTCCTCATAATCGTATCTGCATCATCTGTCAGGTAAATGCTGGCATTTGGATTTTCATCTGACTTCGACATTTTTTTAGACGGCTCCTGCAGGCTCATAACTTTCGCCCCTGTCTTTCCGATATAAGCTTCAGGAATCGTAAATACATCTCCATAAATATTATTAAACCTCTGTGCAATATCCCGTGTAAGCTCCAGATGCTGCATCTGGTCAATCCCTACCGGAACCACATCCGCCTGATAAAGCAAAATATCTGCCGCCATTAAAACGGGATATGTAAACAGACCCGCATTGATATTGTCCGCATGTTTTGCAGCCTTATCCTTAAACTGCGTCATGCGGTTCAATTCTCCCATGTAAGTAAAACAATTTAGGATCCAGGAAAGCTCTGCATGTCCCGACACATGGGACTGATAATAAATACAGTTTTTCTCCGGGTCAAGCCCTGCCGCTATATACAGTGTCAGAAGCGCACGGGCGCGTTTCCTAAGCACCGCGGCATCCTGGCGCACAGTAATGGAATGTAAATCCACGACGCTATAAAAACACTCATACTCATCACTCAAAGACACCCAGTTCTTCAATGCTCCCAAATAATTCCCAAGCGTCAAGTTCCCTGTCGCCTGCATTCCACTGAACAATACCTTCTTATCATTAATCATCTCTGTTCTTTCCTCCATATTTTTCCTGAAAGCAGCGTAACTGTTCCACCCCTCCACTATTACATCTTAGAGACATACGCCAAATTATTCTTATTTTATCATCTGCCCTTCGGAAAGTCAATTCAGCTGTCGTCTTCCACACCATCATCCGTAACAGTTCAGCCTTCGGCTTCCTGTTACTGGCATCAAGCCATGCAAAACCACTTCGTGGTGGCTTGACGCCCCTCAACCGCAGCGCTATTTCACGGACTTTGCAGCAGGTGCAAAGTCCTGGGCTGAACTGTTACCATCATCCGCCAAACAATCATTTAACAGGCTGCGTCTATGTACTTTATAGTATACCAGTCCGGTCACGTCTGCCAAAACCCAGCCAATAGGGACAGACCACCAAATGCCTGATGCCCCAAGCGCAGGCAGCGCGGAAAGAACATACGCCAGCGCTACCCTTGTTCCCAGTGAAACCACAGTCAATACCACTGACATCCCCGGGCGTTCCACCGCCCGGTAGAAACCATAAAGCAGGAAAAGACATCCGATACCCCAGTAAAATGCTCCTTCTATACGCAAATATTGTACCCCAATTTCAAGAATCTGAACTTCCTCCCGTTTTACAAAAAGAAGCATCAGCTGTTCAGCAAACACCCATACAACCAGGCTGACAGCCAGGCAGAACAGTACGGAACATACCACCGCGCTTTTTATACCTGCCCGGATACGTTCCGTCTTCTTTGCCCCGAAATTTTGTGCTGCAAAAGTAGAAAATGCATTTCCGAAATCCTGTACCGGCATATAAGCGAAGGAGTCAATCTTCACTGCCGCAGCAAATGCCGCCATCACCACGGTTCCAAAGCTATTCACCAACCCCTGAACCATCAGAATCCCCAAATTCATCACCGATTGCTGCAGGCAGGTCAAAAGCGAAAATCTGGCAATCTCACAGAATATATCGCGCTTTAATTGCATTTTTCCCGGAAGAATACGATACTTTGGGTGCCTCACCCATGTGTAACACAAAAGCCCTGCTCCCGACACAAACTGGGCCGCCACCGTTGCTGCTGCCGCACCGCCAACGCCCCAGTGAAATTTTATCACAAACAAAAGATCCAAAAGGATATTCAGCGCCGCGCACACACCCAGAAAAAGCAGCGGCGTTACAGAATCTCCCACCGCTCGCAGAAGGGATGCAAAAAAATTATAGAGGAACGTAGCAAAAATCCCAAAAAAGATAATCCACAGGTACTCCCTCATCATCCCATAAATGTCATCCGGAACCCTCAAAAAATAAAGAATCGGATCTATCAGAAAGAACACTGCCGCATTCAGCGCCAAAGCCAGAGCCCCAACCATCAAAAACGAATGCAGAATTCCCGCCTGAAGCCCCTCTTCATCTTTCTCCCCACTCCGAATAGAAAATACTGCCCCGCTTCCCATGCACAACCCTAAAAGTATAGATGTCAAAAATGTCATAAGCGTATAGGAAGAGCCGACCGCCGCCAGCGCGTCCGCTCCCAAAAACTGCCCTACAATTAAGGTATCTGCAATGTTATAAAGCTGCTGCAGAAGATTTCCTAAAATCATAGGAAATGCAAAACCAAGTATCGTCCTTGTAATTGGCCCGGCAGTCAGGTCCTTTTGTAATTTTAATGCGCTCATAAACTCTCTCCGCTATCTGTCCCACTTTGCTTTCAAGTATCTCGTCCTTACAAACCGATAAAGCGCAGCTTCCCCTTTTTTATCTAAAATCCGCAACAGCCCTTCCAGCTCTTTTGCCGTATCCGGGTGCATTAAATAATGGTTTTTTCCCTTCAGATAATATGCCAGCGGAAAGCTGTCCGTATATGCCGCCCCATTATATACTTTTGAGGCAGCTATCCTGTCCATCAGCATCTCGGCTACGTATTTTCTCGGCATTTTCACGCCTGCCATCGGCACTGCATTCTGCTCCAGGGTATAATCTGTCCAGTATTCAAAATGGTGTTTATTCCTCCCCTTATGGTGCAGCCATGCCTGGGAATATCCATAGACTTCCCGTTCCGCATTATTGGGACTGCGGCTGCCCTGGTAATAACGGCAGCCAACCAAGAACTCTGTCGGAGAATACTTTGACAAGTCATGAAGAAGCCCCTGACGGTAAAGCCCTATGTGAAAACACCCTTTCATCACCAGTATTTTGTGTTTTGTTATCGTTGCAAAATGTCCGATTATCCTTCTTAACATTTTCCTTTCCTCTCCCAATCAAAACTTTCACTGTTCTCGCCGGAACTGTAAGTATCCTGTCTCCTGTATATACCGGCTCCTCTCCTTCCTGATATACGCCGCAGGCACTGTCAATCGCCACATACCATCCCATGCCGTCTGGCAGGTTCGGAAGCGCAAATTCATTTTCTTTCCAGTGCAGATTATAAGCCACATAGATAAACTCTTCCTCACCTGCATATTCCCCGCAGTACAAGATGCCGATTTCCCTGTTATAACTCTCAAACTCCACATACCATGCGCGGTTGCTGTGATAAGAAATCTCCGGATAGCCGCAGAACAGGGTATCTATGAGCTTTAACTCCCGAGGCATATGTAAAATTTTATGGCGTTTGCGAAACGCAATCACGTTACGCACAAAACCCGTCAGCGCTTCATTCTTCTTCGCTGCCCGCCAGTCTGTCCAGGAAACCTCATTATCCAGACAGTAAGGGTTATTGTTCCCTTTCTGGGAATTCCCAAACTCATCCCCCGCCTGAATCAGCGGCGTGCCTCCGGCAAGAAGAAGCATCAGGAAAGCATTCCTTATCTGCCGGTTCCTGAGCTCCAGAATCTTTTTCTTACGTGTCGGCCCTTCCTCTCCACAGTTCCAGCTGATATTCCGGTCTGGTCCATCATGGTTCTGCTCTCCATTTTCTTCATTATGTTTCTCACTATAGGAAACTAAATCCATCATGGTAAATCCGTCATGCCCTGCAATATAATTGATTACCCCAAAAGCTTCCGGGTTCCGCCTGAGCCTGTATGTAAACGCTTCCAACTGCCCTTCGTCACCTTTCAGAAGTCCCCGCATATCCTCCATAAATCCCGTGTTATATTCTCCCAGATTCCTGATAAAAGGCGTCTTTTTGTCCCGCCGGGCTTCCTCCAGCGGAAAATGTTCACCCAAAAGCTTTATTCCGGCAAGCAGCGGATCCTTCGCAAGCATCTTCGCAAGCCCGTCATTCCCCACAATATGAAAGCCATCAATATGATATTCCCTTGTCCAGTAAATCAGACAGTCTGCCGCCGTCCGGAAATCCATATCCTGGGTGAAATAGAAATCCATCAGCACCTCTATTCCCTGCCGGTGCAGCTCATATACCATATCTTTCATTTCATCAACGGGACTATGCCCAGCCGCATAGGAAGCTTTCGGCGCAAAATAACTGCCCTTCACATAGCCCCAAAAGTTCAGCTTTTCCGGATGGCACTCCATAGTTTCACTAAATTCATAAGCCGGCATCAGCAGCACCTGATTAATCCCCAGCTCTTTCAAATATCCTGCTTTTTCTGCAACACCGCAGAATGTTCCTCTATGACGCACCTTAGAGCCAGGCTGCATTGTAAACCCCCGGACATGCAGGCAGTACATGACAGCATCCTCGTACGGTATCCCCAAAGGAGCATCATCCTTCCAGTTATATGTGTGAAAGGCAAATCCACACCGTATCTGATGCCCATCCTCATTTGAAACAGCTTTCCCAAACTTATCCCTTCCCCGCACGATTACGGCATAAGGATCCTGGACAATCTTCTTTCCAATCCGGTAGTTATATTCGTACCTGCGTGCATCCAGATTGCGGAGCTTTATACCATAAAGCTTCCCCATCACCCGTTTATCCTTCAGCGGAAACTCACCGGTAATCTCATCTGTTCCTTTTTTATAAAGTACGAGATATGCATCTTCTGCCTCATCTAATGTAACGCGAAAAACAATACCTCCCTGTTCTTTCACTGCTCCCAGTCTGCCTATTGTCCCACAAGCCTCTTCTATTATCTCTCTCTTCATAGCCATCCCCGTCCTTTCCCCATTATTCCTCTAACAAAAGCTCTACCGGGCAATGATCGGAACCAAATACCTCTGTATGGATTTTCGCATCTACCAGCTTGTCTTTCAATATTTCTGAAGCGCAAAAATAGTCAATACGCCACCCTGCATTCTTTTCTCTTGCCCGAAAACGGTAGGACCACCACGAATAAATTCCTTCCAACTCAGGATAAAAGTAACGGAACGTATCTACAAATCCCTCCTGTAAAAGCTCTGTAAATTTCTGTCGCTCCTCATCGGTAAATCCTGCATTCTTTCGGTTTGTTTTAGGATTTTTCAAATCGATTTCCTGATGGGCTACATTCAAATCACCGCAGAACACCACCGGCTTTTTCTGCTCAAGCCCTTTTAAATAAGACAGGAAATCCGTCTCCCACCGCATTCTGTAGTCCAGACGCGCCAGCTCATTCTGAGAATTCGGTGTGTAAACTGTGACCAGATAAAATCCGGGATATTCCAGAGTAATTACACGCCCTTCCCGGTCGTGTTCCTCTATCCCCAGGCCGTATGCCACATGCAGTGGTTTTCTTTTTGTAAACACTGCCGTTCCCGAATACCCTTTCTTCACTGCATAATTCCAATACTGGTCATATCCCTCCAACTCCAGGGAAATCTGCCCTTCCTGAAGTTTTGTCTCCTGGATACAGAAAATATCTGCATCTGCCTCCCTGAAAAAATCTAAAAATCCCTTTTGTACACAGGCGCGCAGCCCATTCACGTTCCAGGATATAAGTTTCATTATTCTGCCCTCCATGTCTGCCCTATTCATTTATTATCTTATAGAAAAAGTATAGCACAATCCCGCGCTTATGGATAGAACTATTCTTATAAATAGCTTGCAATCTTATCTTCTATCTGATACATTAGTATAGTACTACTAACAAAAACTTATACGAGGTATGAAAGATGAGCGAATTTGAAAACAGCTGCAGCGGCGATTGCGGATGCTGCGGAAGCGACTGCGGCTCCGTAGAAGGCGGCGCCAGCGTAACTTTGACACTGGATGACGGTTCTTCTCTGGAATGTGCAGTTCTTACTATCTTCCCTGCCGGGGACAAAGAGTACATCGCACTCCTCCCTCTGAATGAGAACGGACAGAATGAAGACGGCGAAGTGTTCCTTTACCGCTTCAGTGAAGTGAACGGCGAACCACAGCTTGAAAACATTGAAGATGATGAAGAATATGATATCGTTGCCGACGCTTTTGATGAGTTGCTGGACAGCCAGGAATTTGACGAAATTGTAGGCGAGGACGAGCTTGACTAAGCTTTCTGCACT
This sequence comes from Hominisplanchenecus murintestinalis, assembly GCA_004793585.1. Classification (GTDB taxonomy): domain Bacteria; phylum Bacillota; class Clostridia; order Lachnospirales; family Lachnospiraceae; genus Hominisplanchenecus_A; species Hominisplanchenecus_A murintestinalis. The sequence continues at coordinate 26,596 of SRZB01000037.1, forward strand.
TTGCACCACTATGAACTGTGGCGGAGAAAAGATTCTCCGCCACAGTTTTTTTCAATAATGTTTACCGCCGCAAGCATGGTGCCGAATATGGCCGGCCTTTCTTAATGTTCTTCTTAAGTTCCTCTACGAACCTGGACGGATGCAGCGTTTTTCCGTATTTCTCTTTTGCATAATAAATATGCAGATGCTCCTTCGCACGCGTCATGCCCACATAAAACATTCTCCTTTCCTCCTGCATATCCACATCCAGGACAGCTTTTCGATGGGGCATATTTCCCTCATTGGCATCTACAAGAAACACAATCGGGAATTCCAGGCCTTTGGCGCTGTGGAGCGTCGTAAAAATTACTGCATGGCTCTCCCTCTGTTCCTCCTTTGCCTGACGCTTCAGTGTTTCGGCATACTCTTCTATATGGCAAAACCAGTCTTCAAATGTATGGAAATTTTTCGCCGCCTCCTGAAGCTCGTTCAGCACGTCATAAAGCTCCTCTGGTTTCATCCTGCGGTAACGCGCATATTCTTCCAGATATTCCTCATATCCCACTCCGCAGCGGATAAAATTTACCGCTGCAAACGGAGTCATTCCAGCCAACAAGCGCAAATCATACTCCAGCTTATCGACGCGCTCTTCCATCCATTCTTTATCCTTGTAATATGTCCTCAAATTCTCAAAAGAAATCTCCATACTATCCAGGCATTCCCGGCTCACATAACGTTTTGGACGATTGATAATCCGAAGGAACTCTTTCCTCTCCCGGCTCCCCATCGCCATTTTTATATAAGACATCAAATCTTTGGCAATCCAGTGCTCATAGATATTCGGCAAAATGTCCCTCATACGAAAAGGAATATTATACTCCATGAATTTTCCCACCATCAATCTCGCCCCGGTATTTGTACGGAACAGCACCGCAATATCCTCCGGGCGGTAACCGCCGTCCAGATATTCTTTCACTTTATTTACCAGATATGTATTTTCCTGCGCCTGATTTACAAAACCATGAACCTCAATACGCTCTCCCGCTTCCTTAACGCCATGAATCTGCTTTGGATAACGCATCGTGTTATTTTCAATCACCCGCACCGCACCTTTGATAATATTCTCTGTAGAACGGTAATTCTCCTCCAGTTTCACCAGTTTTGCCTCTGGGTAATCCTTCCCGAAATTCAACATAATTTCCGGTCTGGCTCCCCGGAAACGATAGATAGACTGGTCGTCATCTCCCACGATAAATAAATTATTTTTTGGCTCTGCCAGCAGACGGATAACGTCATATTGAATCTGATTAATGTCCTGAAACTCGTCAATTAAAATATATGGAAAGCGCTGCTGCCAGCCTTGCCTTATGTCCTTCCTCTCCTGCAAAAGCTCATAAGTATAAACCAGCATATCATCAAAATCCAGAAGCCGTGACTCCATCAGTTTCCGCTGGTACTTTTCAAAAATTTCCCGAAAAATCTCTTCAGAACAGTTCGCCGAATAATAATGTTCCAGCGGCACCCTGTCATTTTTCACCGTACTGATTTCCGCCGTAATCCCAGACAGAAATTCCGACTCGTCTTCTATCTCCAGCTCCATCCGTCCGATGATTTCTTTCAGGAACTGGTATCTTTGCTCTTCCCGCAGAATATTCGCTCCCGTATAATGATATGCGTTCTTCAAAATATTAAAAAAAACAGCGTGAAAAGTCCCAAACGTGACAGGCAGATGCTTCCCGCCCATCAGCCTTCCAAAGCGCTCCTTCATTTCAATAGCGGCAGCTTTTGTAAAGGTAATTACCAAAATCCCGGAAGGCTGCACGCCGCCCTGCTCTATCAGATATTTTATTCTCTGTGTAATAACGGTGGTTTTGCCGGAACCGGGCCCTGCAAGGCAGATGCAGGGTCCTTCGGCATGGGCGACTGCCCGTGATTGTGCTTCGCTCAGACTCATATTACTCTCGCGCACCCTCCAGCTTTTCTATCGCTCTGCGGATTCTGCCAAGAGATTCTTCTTTTCCGATAATCTCCAGAATCTCCGTAGCGCCCGCCGGAGTTGTCTGCTTACCGGATGCCGCAGTACGGATAGGCCACATAACATATCCTGTTTTGTATCCTTTATCTTTCGCATACGCAGACAACATCTCAAACAATGCGTCATTCCCAAAATCTTCCTGCGCCTCCAGCAGAGGAATCACATCTTTCAATACCCCCAGTGATGTCTCTGCATTTGTTTTCATCTTCTTATGCGTATACATCGAAAGGTCATAATCCGGCACTTTCTCAAAGAAATTAATCATTGCCGGAATATCCTGGAATACTTCGATACGGGTCTTTACCATTTGTGCAATCTTTTTATCATCCACTTCCCTGTGAATTGTCTCCCTGATGAATGGAAGCGCCCTTTCATAAAACTTATCGAAATTCATGGCCTTGATATATTCGCCATTCATCCATTTCAGCTTTACCATATCAAATACTGCCGGGGATTTGCTCATATTCCGGTACTCAAATGCCTCTGCCAGTTCCTTTAAGCTAAAAATCTCTTTGTTATCTTGTGGACACCATCCAAGAAGCGCCACATAATTTACCACCGCTTCCGTCACAAACCCCTGCTCAATCAAATCCTCATAAGAAGAATGGCCGCTTCGCTTACTCAGCTTCTGATGTTTTTCATTCGTAATCAAAGGACAGTGTACATAGATAGGTACCTCCCAGCCAAACGCTTCATACAAACGGTTGTATTTCGGCGCAGAAGACAGGTATTCGTTCCCCCTCACCACATGCGTAATCCCCATCAGGTGGTCGTCCACCACGTTTGCAAAATTATAAGTAGGAAAACCGTCAGACTTTATCAAAATCATATCATCCAGCTCTGCATTCGGCACTTCAATCACGCCGTAGATCTCATCCTCAAACTTCGTTGTTCCCTCCCGCGGGATATTCTGACGGATAACATAAGGCTTTCCTGCCGCCAGGTTCGCCTCAATTTCTTCTTTTGGCAGGTGCAGGCAGTGCTTATCATACATCACGATTTCCTTTCCCGCCACATCCTGCTTCAGAGATTCCAGTCTTTCCTTATCACAAAAACAGTAATATGCTTCGCCCTTCTCAATCAGCTTTTTTGCATATTCCAGATAGATTCCTTTTTCCTGGCGCTCGCTCTGAACATAAGGTCCTGTGCCTCCGTCCTTGTCAGGCCCCTCGTCATGTATCAGCCCCGTCTCTTGCAGCGTATGGTAAATAATCTCCACCGCCCCCTCTACGTAACGCTCCTGGTCGGTATCCTCGATACGCAGGATAAAATCTCCGCCCTCGTGCTTTGCAATCAAATATGCATACAATGCCGTTCTCAAATTTCCTACATGCATCCGCCCGGTAGGACTGGGTGCAAAACGTGTTCTCACTTTACTCATTTTCCATTCTCCTCAGCTATTTATACAAAATCTACACATCAGTAAATTTCTCTCCGGAAATTATATACTGAAAGATGGGTTTTGTCCAGCGTCTGGTGAGACATCCCTGGTAAATTGCGTTTTATCGCAGAGACTGCCACATCCCGCTAAAAATCTGCGAAATCATTAGCAGTACTTACTCCGGACAACTACGGAACCGACGATTTATCATTTACAGCAGATAATTACGGAACTGATAATTTCCCAATGTTTACTCTGGATGTCAATAATCCAATATTCAAAAGCAATCAGCAAATTATATTCTTGAACTATATATTTTAATAACATATATTGACAATAAGTTCATTTTAAGCTATAAATATATTTATAAGTAACAATTTCCAATATTAAATCAGTAACTGTTTTAATAATATTATAAGTTTTAAACGATTATATTTTCAAAAAGAAAAGGGGGAAATTTCATGAAAAAAGCACGTAAATTTTGCGCACTTATACTGGGTATATCCATATCTTTCGGAACTTCTAGCCATGCAGCAGAAATTATAGAACAACCTGTCAGCCCAGAAATTGTACTGGATGACGCTCAGAATGTAGAAAAAATACTTGAAGAAAAAACTTCACTAGAAGAAGTAGAGCGAGATATTGATACATTGAACAACCTACTGCCTGCTCAAAAAAAGCGTTTTTCACTTCAAGAACAAATGACAATAGAAACAATTACAGAACTATCCAGAGAGGATGCTATATCTACTGCGGAAGCTATAAATCAGATTCAAGACGAAAAGCTTTATGAGACAGCATTACACGAAGTATTGAATGCTTATTATGAGGAGGAAAGTTTCAATATAAGTCAGATAACTGCTTTTTCAAGCAAAACAGATTCACGTGCAAATAGTATGTTAGCAGATTATGCTGAAGCAAAAGCAGAACGGGATAAGCAAAATCTATTGAATTATAAAGCTGGAGAAGTTCTTATAACTTTTAAAGACGGAACTACTGAAGAACAAATTGCAGAAATCGCCAATTACATTGGCGGGAGTTATCATATTTTAAGAACTTTTCCTATTAATGAGAACTTGCCTGAATGTGATTTAAAACGACTTGAAAAAGTAAAGGATTATAAATTCCCACTAATCGTAGCTATGAATATTGGCTTGGATATGACTGTTGAAAAAGCAAAAAAACTTTTGGGAACTTTAGACTGTGTTTCCCATGTAGAAATGGATGGAATTGTAAGAAATCCTGTGTCAATACAAAGTGATTTTGGTGTAAATGACACAAAAGTAAATGAACAAACCTATTTAAACCAAATCCAAGCAACACAGGCATGGAAAACCTATCAAAGCTCTGGAACAGAAGTACTAGCCCAAGAAACTTATGTGGCAGTGATTGATACTGGTCTTGATATCACACATGAGGACTTAAAAAATCAATATTCTAAAGAATTAAGTATCTCTTTTGTAAAAAACGGAAATAGTGTGGATATACAACCTATGAATCTCAATAACTGCTATTTGCGAGACTATGTTACTTATGCCGATCATGGAACAGAAGTCGCAAGCGTTATTGCAGCAGAATCCAATAACAAAAAAGGAATCGTTGGCATAGCAAGCCCAGAAGGCAATCTAACTAAAATCATCGCAATAAATTTGTACTATCAACCATATATTGAAGATGGAAAAAAACAATATCATTTTGAAAACAAATCCCTGATTGAGGCAATTCGTTATGCTGTAAGCAATGGAGCACGAGTTATTAATATGAGTCTTGGGATCTCTTGGGAAGATCCTGACGTACAAGATGTAATTAATTATGCCCATGAGGCAGACGTGGTCCTATGTGGTGCTGTAGGAAATAACGGTAAAAATGAAAGTTATTGCCCCGCTAATTTTAACCATGTAATATCTGTTGCTTCTGTAAATAAAGATAATACACGCGCTAGCTTCTCAAATTATCATAATACTGTCGACCTCGCAGCACCGGGAGTTGATATCTACGTTTGTACTCTTAATAATGGATATATTTCAAGTGGTGGAACTTCCCTTTCTACACCTATGGTTTCTGCTGCCGCCGCAATCCTTGCTTCTATGCGATCTGTACCTACAGATAAGATTTTAAGCGCGGATGAAATTGAATCCATTTTATGCGAAACTGCAACTGATCTATTTACTCCTGGAAAGGACATTTATTCCGGTTATGGACTATTAAATATCAACCTTGCTCTTCAAACTGCCAAACAAAAATTTATCAGTAACATTGCACCAACAAATATGCAAGCTGTTGCAAAAAATTATAATTCTATTGCTCTGCATTGGAAAGGAATTACATGGGCAGAACGTTACCTAATATTCCGTTCAACAGAACCAAATGGAACATATACAAAAATAGCCAGCCTCCATTGTGATACAACCTGCGATACGAATAGTAATGGAAATGGTTATTGGTGGTATAAGGATTCAAATAGAGCGACTGGCACTAGATATTATTATAAAATACGTGCTGCTATTTCCTACAAAGATAGTTTTCGATTTAGCAATTATACCCCTATTGTTAATGCTGTATGCACATTGAATACGCCGACAGGTTTATCATTAACTTCCACTACTGGAAAAATAACTGCTGCTTGGCAGAAAGTTGATGGAGCAGAAGGATATCAAATTTGGCGTTCCGAAAGCAAGAACGGTACATACAAACGTATTCATACTATAACCAGCGGAACAATTCTTTCCTATTCAGATGCAACACCAAAAGCTGGCACTACATATTATTATAAAATACGTGCTTACCGCAAGCCAAATGGAACAGCCATTTTCTCAAATTTTTCTGCAATCGCAACTAAAAAAGCAAAATAATAATTATACAAGGAGGAATTTCTATGAAAATCTCAAAAAAATATTTTCTTTTCCTGGCATGTCTGCTATATATCTTTTCTATTCCTGTCACGGCAAAAGAAAAACCGCAGCCAAAGAAAATCATACTAAATCGCCGGGAAATCCTGCTGTACGTGGGAGAGACAAAAAAATTAAGCGTAGAAAAGGTAATCCCCAGGCAAGCTTCTGTAAAAGTAGGATGGAAATCTAAAAGAAAATCCATCGCGTCTGTATCACCGCAGGGATTAGTAACCGCAAAAAAAGCAGGAACAACACGCATTGCTGCAAGCTCCAGAAAAAATGTAAAAATCAATGCTTTTATAAAAGTAATTGTTAAAAAACGCCCCAAAAAATCAGAAAAGGAATGCGTCATTTCTGGGCAGACTTATCTCAATTCACCTTACATGAAAGAGAATCCTATTGTTATCAGAAGCCAGGAAGATATTGATGAGCTTTTAAAAAAGATGGCGAAAGATGGTTTTTATAAAAGAAGTTACCGGAAGGCTCTGAAATCTTCTCCCCTGGCGGCATATCGAAACATGAACTTTGATAAAGAGACTCTTGTTCTTCTGGAAACTTACCGCCAAGAGAAAGAGCCTATCACATCCTGCAGGACAAAACTGGATGCTGACGGAAAACTTCAGGCTATTGTCACCTTTCCTTATAAAGAGCGGGATTCCAGCCTTCCTCCCTTACCACCCACATTGACCAGTTATACTCTGGCTCTAAAACTAAATAAAAAGGACGCTGCCATGATTGATTATTATACGCTTGATTATCAGGAAATACCTTAAATCAAAGATCCCGCCGCAAGCAGCAGTCACTTAACTCTCTACTCACGAGAATAAACGGCAGCTCAGTTTTTCCGCTGAGCTGCCGTTATATTATATACTCAAACTTCCCACATTAAAAATGGGATTTGCTCCCTGAAAAATCAATACTTTA
>SRZB01000038.1 GCA_004793585.1 Hominisplanchenecus murintestinalis
TACAAAATATATGAACTTTTCAAGGTACTATAGCGGGGCTTTTGACCCCAATATCATATAAAATTATTATAATAAAATTTATATACAAAATAAAATCTGCTGCATAATATACAGATTATATAACTATCCTGTGAAGAAGAAGCGGCAGCAGCAACTTTCATAAAGATTTGCTAATAGGTCTATCCTTTGTTCTATTGTTAATTCTGCAAGTATATTTCTAAGTATCTGATACATGGGTACTCCTTTTACTATTGATTAAATCCACATTATTATAAAATTTGCCTATATTATGTTCTCTCTTATACCGCTTATATAGTGCGCTCTCTGATAGGTGGGTTTTCTGTGACAAGTGCAGTTTATCTTTTGTTTCTCTTGCGCCTATCTCATTAGCAAAGTAGGCTTGTAATGTGGGGATTGCCGATTGATAGTCAATAGACGTGCGGCAGTTATGCTTATCGGGGTTAAATTTTCTACCGTGTACGGTCGCATGGCAGCAGGCACATAAAAGAATAAGATTGTCATAGTCATCCGTGCCGCCTTTGTTTCTCTCTGTTAGGTGATGATATTCTAAAAAATCTTTCTTGCCGCATATAGCGCATTGATGATTCCAAAATTCAGCTACTTTTCTTTTTGTTGCTTTTGATACCATTCTGAAATACTCCTTTCAGAGATATTTCAAAATGGCAGCAGGAGAATTATAAAAAGTTGTCCTAAGTGTAACGGAAATTATTAAAAGTAGCAGAGGATTCCAGACAAGTTATTATAGAGTTGTTGTAAGATGTAAAGTTGGAAATGTCGAAAAAGGCTTGAAAATAGCATATTTATGGGATAAAATAGGGATGTAACAAAGGACAACTTCTAAAAAGGACAATATATAGTTACTGTTGAATTACCCTAAATGGCAAAGGACAACAAAAGGACAATCAAAAAGGGAACAAACCATTTCTGATTCATTCCCTTAATTTCAAAAATCCTTCAAAATCCGGCGATTTGATTAGCCGAAGTACCTCTTTAACAGTCCCTCAAATGCCTTGCCATGTCTGGCCTCATCCCTTGCCATCTCATGAACGGTGTCATGGATTGCATCCAGGTTCAGGGCTTTTGCACGTTTAGCCAGGTCGGTCTTGCCTGCAGTAGCGCCGTTTTCAGCATCTACACGCATCTCAAGGTTTTTCTTTGTGCTGTCAGTTACGACTTCACCGAGCAGTTCAGCAAACTTTGCAGCGTGTTCTGCCTCTTCGTAAGCAGCTTTCTCCCAGTATAATCCGATTTCCGGATATCCTTCTCTATGGGCAACTCTTGCCATTGCCAGGTACATACCAACCTCAGAGCACTCGCCCTCGAAGTTTGCTCTCAAATCAGCCAGAATGTCCTCTGGTACGCCCTGTGCCACGCCTACTACGTGCTCAGCTGCCCAAGTCCTTTCTCCCGCCTGTTTTGTAAATTTAGAAGCAGGTGCTTTACATACCGGACAAACTTCCGGTGCTGCTTCTCCTTCTGCAACATAACCACATACATTACATACCCATTTAGCCATTATTAAAATCTCCTTTTTCATATATTTTTTTCGTGCGGCAATAGCCGTCACTTAAAATCAGTAATAATTACTGATTTAACTTACCATAGTTTCGAAGGCTCGTCAAGAGATTTTCGGAAATTTATGGTTTTTTAATACAATCCCCACAAATCCCATAAAAATTCGTGACATGGCTGTCAATTTTTCCCGGAAAGTTTTTTTGGGCAATACCCAGAATGGAATCGATGCTTTCCATTTCCAGGTCTGAGACTTTATGGCATTTGCGGCAGATAAAATGATTGTGCGGAGTAATTCGTCCGTCGAAACGGTCTGCCCCGTCTCCGGTGGTGATTTTTATAATTTCCCCCATATCAGCCAGCAGGGAAAGGTTGCGATAAACAGTTCCGAGGCTGATATTAGGAAACTTTTCACGCAGATTTGTGTAAACGGTGTCGGCGGTGGGGTGGTCAATTCTGGAGGCCAGAAATTCTTTGACGGCTTCTCTCTGCCGGCTGTATTTTAAAGTAGGCATGGATGCAATTCCTTTCTTTTGAAAAATACTTTGCATTCAACAATTTTCATAAAAATAGTAATCATTATTACTATGAATATGATAGGGGATGCACGGCGATTTGTCAATTGTTTGTTAGAGCCTGGGGAAATTGGAGTAACAGTTCAGCCCAGGACTTTGCACTTGCTGCAAAGTCCGTGAGAATGCATAAATTCAGCCAGAGAATCCAGCCTTTTGCGAACAGCAAACTTTAATGGACTGGATTCCGTAACAGTGAAGCCGTAGGCTGAACTGTTACAAACCGGAAGTTGAAACCGGGTAATGATAATTTTTGAAAAAACCTGAGGAAACTGTGGTTGAACGGCGGCAAAATATGATATATTAATAAAAAAAGTGCAGCATTAAAGGAGAAGAGGTATGGATAAGGTATATGATTTACTGATCATCGGTTCGGGACCGGCAGGGCTGGCGGCCGCCATTTACGCACAGAGGGCAAAGCTTTCGACGGTAGTGTTGGAAAAGGAATATATCAGCGGCGGGCAGGTGGTGAATACTTACGAGGTAGACAATTATCCGGGACTTCCGGGAATCAATGGGTACGAATTGGGAGTCAAGTTTCGGGAACATGCGGATCAGCTTGGAGCGGAATTTGTTACGGCCGAAGTGGAGGAAATTATAATAGAAGAAACAGTGAAAAAGGTGGAGTCTTCTGCTGGGGAATATCGGGCGAAAGCATTGGTTTTGGCAATGGGCGCAGCCCATAGGGAACTGGGGGTTCCGGGAGAGAAGGAGCTGGCAGGAATGGGAGTTTCTTATTGCGCAACCTGCGACGGAGCTTTCTTCCGGGGAAGGAGAGTGGCAGTGGTTGGCGGCGGCGACGTAGCTGTTGAGGATGCGATTTTCCTGGCGCGGGGATGCGAGAAGGTAGTATTGATTCACCGGAGGGATGAGCTTCGGGCGGCAAAGAGCCTGCAGGAGCGCCTTTTCGCTTGTGAGAATGTGGAAATTATATGGGATACTGCTGTCAGGGAGATAAACGGTGAAGATCATGTAGAATCCATACGGCTGGAGAATTTGAAGACCGGAGAAAAAAGGAGCCTGGATATGGACGGAGTCTTTGTGGCAGTAGGCGTGATTCCAAATTCCCGGATTATTAAAGAACTGGTAGGAGTAGATGAAAACGGATACATTTTGGCAGGCGAGGACTGTGCTTCCAGCGTGAAGGGCATCTTTGCGGCAGGAGATATCCGAAAGAAACCGCTGCGCCAGATTGTCACTGCAGTGGCAGACGGGGCGAATGCGGTGACTGCTGTACAGGAATACCTGCTGTCTGTGCAATGAGCGTTAGAATGGCGCTTATTGCATGGAATGATAGTTTCATCCGGGTTTTTCCAGATTGATGCTTGCGGTAAGAGGGATTCTCTGTTATACTTTTTTCAATAGGCGTCCTGGACTGCCGCAGGCATAAACGGGGGCGCTTGGTAAACACACTAATATAATTTTAGGAGGAATGAACGAATGAAAGGGAACATTGTAGTAGGTCAGTCAGGAGGACCGACAGCCGTTATCAATTCCAGCCTTGCAGGCGTATTCAGTGCGGCAAAGGCATTAGGAGTTAAGAAAATCTATGGTATGCATCACGGAATCCAGGGCTTCCTGAATGAAGACTTGATTGATATTTCTGAGTATGTAAAGGATGATAAGGATGTGGAACTGCTGAAAAGGACACCGTCAGCTTTCCTTGGCTCCTGCCGTTACAAACTGCCGAAGATTGAAGGAAACGAAGAAGTATACGATAAAATTTTTGAGATTTTAGAGAAATATGATATCGAGTGCCTGTTCTATATCGGCGGAAATGATTCTATGGATACGATTAAGATGCTCTCCGATTATGCGGCAATGAAGGGCAAATCACAGAGGTTTATGGGCGTTCCAAAGACGATTGACAACGACCTTCCGATTACAGACCATTGTCCGGGATATGGTTCCGCAGCAAAATATATTGCAACTTCTATGAAAGAGATTATCCGCGATAACGAGAGCTTTGGCGTTGAGAAGCCGACCGTTACGATCGTAGAGATTATGGGACGCCATGCAGGATGGCTGACAGCAGCGGCAGCGCTTTCCAGAGGCGAGGATTGTGACGGACCGGATATGATTTATCTGCCGGAAGTTACCTTTGATGTGGATGATTTCGTGGAGAGAGTGAAGAAGCTTGCGGCAGAGAAGAGTTCTGTTGTCATCGCAGTTTCCGAAGGGCTGAAACTCGCGGACGGACGTTTTGCATGTGAGCTTGGAAATGCTTCTGATTTTGTGGATGCATTTGGACATAAGCAGCTTTCAGGCTGCGCGGCAGCCCTGGCAAATATCGTGGCAGGCGCTACAGGACTTAAGACACGTGCCGTAGAGTTCTCTACTCTGCAGAGGGCTGCTACACATATTGCTTCCCTTCAGGATATTAATGAAGCGTTCAGCGTAGGTTATCTGGCTGGACAGGCGGCAGAGGAAGGCAAGACAGGCATGATGATTACGATTGACGTAAAAGAGCGCAATCCGTATCAGGTAGGTTACAGCATCTATGATATCCACGCAATTGCAAACGTAGAGCGTCCGGTTCCGGCTGAGTGGATTATCAACGACGGTACAGATGTGAGCGAGGAGTATGTAAACTATGCGCGTCCTCTGATTCTGGGCGAGCTGACGCCGATGATGGTAAACGGTACGCCGAGGCATCTGGTTCTGAAAAAATAATAACAGGCTATGGAAGAAAAGCAGGCTCCTTCGGGAACCTGCTTTTTAGAGCGTTTTTTCGGTAAATTTTTCAAAATTAGTACTTGCATTCGTGAAAGGCAAGTGGTATACTGGTAAACGAACTTTGTGTCAGGACGCTATTTTTGTGTCCTTTTATGCTTGCATACAAGCGGCAATAATGGTGAAAGGAGGCATAACCATGAAGGTTAGATCATCAGTGAAACCTATTTGCGAAAAATGCAAAATCATCAAGAGAAAGGGCAGCATCAGAGTAATCTGTGAAAACCCGAAGCACAAACAGCGCCAGGGATAGGCATAGGATATGGAATGGATGCATATGTGTGCATTTCGTGGAAAAGCTGTCCGATGCGCGGAGCGAATCGGACGTTTAGGTTTATGTTTGTGAAATTGAAAGCGGCTGCAGTGTGACGCACCAGGCGGTGTTGTTATACTGATGACAATATATAGTAGAGTAGCGACGGAGAGAAATGTTAAGTAGCCTGTAAAGCTTCTTTTGCATTTTGTTGCTGTTGTATTACACGAGATATATTGCTCAAATACCGGACTTATGAGTACCGTCATGGGTGCGGAAAGGTCGTATTTATGCGGCTGGATATCAAAGAGGGGGCAGTCGTTTTTGACTGCCAGTCTGAAGGTATCTCAATTAGGGACAATATTTATGAAGGCGCAGGGGGCGCACGGCATTTCAGACACTGTCCACCCGGGGCAGTGGGCTGCGTGGACCGGCCGGGAAAATGGAGGAAAATTACATGGCTCGTATTGCTGGTGTAGACTTACCAAGAGAAAAACGTGTAGAAATCGGTTTAACTTATGTATACGGAATCGGCAGGGCAAGCTCAAACAAGATTCTTGCGGCTGCAAATGTGAATCCGGATACGCGTGTCAGGGATCTTACGGATGAGGAAGTGTCCAGAATTCGTGACGTTATGGATGAGCATTATACCGTAGAGGGTGATTTGAGAAGAGAAATCGCCCTGAATATCAAGAGACTTCAGGAAATCGGATGCTACAGGGGAATCCGTCACAGGAAAGGGCTTCCTGTACGTGGACAGAAGACCAAGACAAATGCAAGGACAAGAAAAGGTCCGAAGAGAACGGTTGCAAACAAGAAGAAATAAAAAGCTACCGAACCATAAGTAACAAGTTGACAAGTAATCATTATGAGAAAGTAGGTTAGTTTAAAATGGCTAAAAAAGTTACCAAAAAAGTGACAAAAAAGCGTATAAAGAAAAACGTTGAACGCGGACAGGCACATATCCAGTCATCTTTCAATAACACAATCGTTACCCTGACAGATGCAGAGGGAAATGCTTTATCATGGGCAAGTGCCGGTGGTCTGGGATTTAGAGGTTCAAGGAAATCTACTCCATATGCAGCGCAGATGGCAGCAGAGACTGCTACAAAGGCAGCATTAGTACATGGTCTGAAAACGGTAGACGTATTCGTGAAGGGTCCTGGTTCAGGACGCGAAGCAGCAATCCGTGCATTATCAGCGTGTGGTCTGGAAGTAACCAGTATCAGGGACGTAACACCTGTACCGCATAACGGATGTCGCCCGCCCAAACGTAGAAGAGTCTAATGAGGAGGTATTAGGAAGATGGCAGTTAATAGAGTTCCTGTTCTTAAAAGATGCAGATCACTTGGTTTAGACCCGGTTTATTTAGGGGTCGATAAGAAGTCTACAAGAGAGTTGAAGAGAGCGAACCGTAAAATGAGTGAGTACGGTTTACAGCTCAGAGAAAAACAGAAAGCGAAATTTATTTACGGCGTTCTGGAGAAACCTTTCAGAAATTATTATAAAAAAGCCGAGAGAATGTCAGGCATGACAGGTACAAACCTGATGGTTATGCTGGAGATGAGACTGGACAGCGTTGTTTTTCGTTTAGGATTTGCAAGGACAAGAAGAGAGGCAAGGCAGATTGTTGACCATAAGCATGTCCTTGTGAACGGCAGGCAGGTAAACATTCCTTCTTATTTGGTAAAGGTTGGGGATGTTATCGAAATCAAAGAGAAATGCAAATCAATGCAGAGATATAAAGACATCGTAGAAGTTACCGGAGGAAGGCTTGTTCCGGAGTGGCTTGACTGCGATTTAGAGGCTCTGAGAGGTACTGTAAAAGAGACACCGGCAAGAGAAGCGATTGACGTACCAGTGGATGAGATGCTTATTGTCGAGTTATATTCTAAGTAAAATTGTAGGAACCCTCGTAACTATATAAACCCAAAGGAGGGACTTGATAGTGTTCGATTTTAACAGACCTAAAATTGAAATCTCTGAGATATCCGAAGACAAAAAATATGGCAGATTTGTTGTAGAGCCGCTGGAAAGAGGCTATGGGACAACTCTGGGAAATTCTCTCCGCAGGATTATGCTTTCTTCTTTGCCGGGCGCAGCAGTGAGCCAGGTAAAGATTGAAGGTGTACTGCATGAGTTCAGTTCCATTCCCGGTGTGAAAGAGGATGTAACTGAAATTATCATGAATCTTAAATCCCTGGCCATTCAGAACAACAGTGAGACAAACGAGGCGAAAATTGCCTATATTGAATTTGAGGGCGAAGGGATTGTAACAGCGGCTGATATTCAGGCAGACCAGGATATTGTCATTATGAATCCGGATCAGGTGATTGCTACCTTAAACGGCGGCGTAGACAGCAAGCTGTTTATGGAGCTTACGATTACCAAGGGAAGGGGATATGTAAGCGCAGAAAAAGGAAAGACGGAGGACATGCCGATCGGCGTAATCGCGGTAGATGCGATTTATACTCCGGTAGAGCGTGTGAACCTTACAGTTGCCAATACCCGTGTCGGTCAGGTGACAGACTATGACAAACTGACACTGGATGTATATACAAACGGTACGCTGGCGCCGGATGAGGCAGTGAGCCTGTCTGCGAAAGTACTGAGTGAGCATCTGAACTTGTTCATTGACCTTTCAGAGAATGCCAAATGTGCAGAAGTCATGATAGAGAAAGAGGACAATGAAAAAGGCAAGGTGTTGGATATGAACATTGATGAGCTGGAGCTGTCTGTTCGTTCTTATAACTGCTTAAAGAGGGCAGGTATCAACACCGTGGCAGAATTGTGCAACAGGACTTCTGAAGATATGATGAAAGTCCGTAACTTGGGACGGAAATCACTTGAAGAAGTATTAGGAAAATTGAAAGAGCTTGGATTGGAGCTGAACGCAGGTGACGAATAAAAACCTGTATATTTGCATCTTTAGAGATGTGAAAGCAGTTCCGTTTAGGCGGCGAGTAGACATTATGGAATAAAAGCACTCCCGAAGTAAGCCCGAAGAGCATTCGCGGGTGTTCCACAAATGGAGGAAAAAATCATGGCAGGTTATAGAAAACTTAGCAGAACATCAAGCCAGAGAAAGGCTTTAATCAGAGGACAGGTAACTTCCTTAATCCAACATGGAAAAATTGTTACAACAGAGGCAAAGGCGAAAGAAATCCGTAAGGTTGCAGAAGGTCTGATTGCGCTTGCCGTAAAAGAAAAGGACAATTACGAGACAGTTACGGTTACTGCAAAAGTGCCGCGTAAAGACAAAGACGGTAAGAGAGTGAAAGAAGTCGTAGACGGAAAGAAAGTTACCGTTTATGACGAAGTTCAGAAGGAAATCAAAAAGGATCTTCCCTCCAGGCTTCACGCAAGACGCCAGATGAACAAAGTGCTCTACACAGTAAAAGAAGTTCCGCAGGAAGCAGCCGGCAAAAAAAGAAATACAAAGGAAATTGATTTGGCTGAGAAGTTATTCACAGAAATCGCTCCGAAATATGCGAGCCGCAACGGAGGTTATACCAGGATTGTAAAGATTGGTCTTCGTAAAGGTGACGCAGCGATGGAAGTTCTTCTGGAGCTTGTATAAGAGCAGAAACTTTATGGGATCAAGCAGGTTGAATTTCGATTCATCCTGCTTTCTTTGCAATCAATAATGCTGGTGGTAAGCAGCATAGAGATGGTATATTTTTTGGTACATGGGATAAGCTATGTGCATAGATATTTTGTATAGCTATCGTTTGTTCTATGGTAGCATTATTGGAGACAAGAGGTGCAGGTATGGCGGGAAAGAAGTTGGATAAAAAGAAATTGTGGTTAGAGAATATAGCCCCTGCTGGGAAAAAGAGCAACATGCGTTCCCCTAAAAAGGATTTGCGTATGCCGATGCATGAGTATTCAGAGAAAACAAGGATTTTCAGTCCGGTAAGCAGAGGAATATGATAACATGACGTTCATGAAGGGCAGCCCTGTGCTATGGAGAAATCTATAGGCAGGGCTTTCCTGATTGATAGAAAGATTTGTACAGGGAGGTGGCAGCATGAACAGCACAGATGGATTTAATGGAATGCTGATTACTTTAAAGAAACGAATATCATGTATTAGCCAGGATGATACAAGAGATTATCAATATATGATGTTTGGGCATTATGATGGGATGGATATTCACTGCACACGCGAGTGGTATCAGTTGAGGCCAAAAGGTGTGTGTGAAAGGGCCGGCAATATTATAATTGGAGATACCTTTCAAGATAAATACACGTTGAAATTATATATGCCAGAGCCAGAGGTAAGAGAATGTCTGGAGAAGCAAGGCTTTGCTTATAATATATGGGAGCAGATGGGATATCGTGACAGTAACGATTCTTGTGTGGAGCTGTTAAAACGATATCCTTTTATTTCAGTTTCTGTAATTAATTTATCCAAACAATTTGTAGCGGGAAGAGAAAAACTATTGGATAAAATTACAGCCTCTATCAAGGATGCTGCAGATAAGAGAGCAATTCCAGTGGAAGAAGTCCACTGCGCAGTTATGCCGTCGATTGGATATGCGGATTTTACACTGTTGTTCCTCAGTGATAATCCACAGAAAGTTATTGACATCTTGGATATTTTGAGGGAGACGCAGGTCATAGAAGGGGACAGGAATTATCCAGTGCTGTCAAATAGTTATGCGATTACAGGATTTGCAAAAGAAGGGCTGCAAAATTTGGATAAGCTGATACTTGATAATGTAAAACTTTCTATACGTGTAAACCTCAGAGAAGGTGTATCAGCGGGCCAGTTCCAAAAGTATTTTGATGCGGAACTGGAAAAAATATGTATTGCGCAAAATCCTGGTAAAATTGAAAAGCAGTCAGAACTCTATCAGATGTTTGGCAATTCGGATTGCCTGATATTATCTGATATGCCGTTCGGTCTTTTTATACCGCTATTTTATGATTCGAAGCTTTTCAATCCTGGCAATGAACGGTTTCCGGAATATATCAGGAATCTGTGTTCGTCTATCCGGGTGGGAGTAGAAAAGAAAGTATATTTTGAGGTGCCGGAGAGTGGAATAGATAGCGCATATGAAGAATATCAAAGGGAGTTTGTGGATTTAATTGAGGGTTTAACAGAGCTTGTAGAAGAGTATGGAAAACCAATACGGCTTGTAAATGGACTGCAGACAGTTATGAAAAACTTTTTGGGTTTGATACGTGAATCTCATTGTTTTGATATTCAGGAGATTATTGGAAGTGCGTTTAAAGCTATGGTGTGCAATATGAAAAGAACCATGAAGATGTTGGCGGAAGCAGAAGATATAGAAGTAAAAGAAATCCTGGTAGAACGGCTGCTTTCGGCGGTAGGGATTTTTCGGGAAAATATAGGAGATTATCTGGCGGACATGCAGAGATCCGACCGTTCTTTTATAGAAGGGCAGTCTTTATCGCATCCGTCAATCGGTTCTGCAACGAAGCTGCTATTCTTTTATAACCAATATATTAATGAAACAGCGCAAATGCTGATGGAAACGAAAAGCGGAGGGAATGCGGGGCAGGAGGAAACATATACGTTTGTAATCATGAGTGGAGGTTGTGACGTAACGACAGCAAGTGATATTTTCTCGTATATGGACCCGGCGGATGAAGAAGGGCATTCTCTGATTATTATAACAGTGCCAGAGATGAGTTTGTATGATATAAAAGGTACGATGTTCAGGATTCTCCATGAATGCCTGCATTTTTGCGGGGAAAGAAAAAGAGAGGAGCGGTTTGGGCATTTGATAAGGAGTTTTTCTTCTTATTCTGCATGGGTGTTAAGTAATGGGTTGAAAACAAGTCTTACTGAGCATATGAGAAAAACTGTTTTTTATGCTTTGGAAAACCGTTTTTCGCCGATGGAATGGGAAGAAGTGAAGAAGAAAAGTCTGGAGTTCGTATGGCGGAGAAAGGAGGAAATAAAAACAGAACTTATTGAGGAAATGTGCAGGAAAATGGAAGAGGCCAGCGAGGGATGGGAGGAGTTCGCGTTTTTCGGAAGTAACCTTCAGACAGTAATGGGGGAACTTGGAAGGGAAGAGGTTTTTCAATCTATTGAACGTAAAACGGGTAATTCTTTTTTTGCGTATACTTACCGGAAGTATATGGAATATCAGCGCCGGGTTGCGGAGGATTTGATAGGGTATTTGGGTACACAGGGGATCAGATTTTCGGGAGCAAACATTTTAAGGGAGACTTCTGAATATAAATTGGAGGCTCAGAAAGATGACAGATACGATCCGGAGGAAGAAAGAGTGCTTCAGGCGTTATTTGACGTATACATTGGGAATCAGGTGCTTATTCCAGAGGAAGTGCGCATAGATAAAAATGATATAGCGACCGTTGGTGATGTGATTCTTGTGCTTATTGATTCTATGAAAGAAAGTTATGCGGATTGTATTGCGGCCCAGATACTGGGAATTCCAATGGAAGATTTCATTTTAAGCCTTATTTATGAGACCTGGGATATCGAGCTTGCGTTTCCAAGAACAAAGCTGGAAACTTTTCGGTTTGGTTCAGAAATGAAAATGCTCTATGGGGTAGAAGGAAGATTGAACCCCCAGGAAAGGGAAAAAATTGAAGAAAAGATGAAGTACTGGAAAACCCAGGGATTTAAGTATTGCAGAAAGGAAGACTATTCTGCCTGTCTGTGCGACAGGATTGATGAGATTCTATGGGAATATCAGGAGGAATTTGACGAGGGATGCAAAGTTGAGCTTGAAGGATATTTAAATGCCTGTATGAAGATTTTTCGGACAAATAAATTCGATGAAATAAAAGAAATAAGCAGATTGTCAAATATGCAGTCGCCACAGGAAATGTATCTTCTTTTGGATAAAATGAATGACTTGTGGAGACAGATGGCGCTTGAAAAAAGGGAGTTGTAAAGATGCTGATGACAAAAGAAATATTGGGGAAAGATATTTATGAGCTAAATAGGAAGCATTACGACATGCTGAAAAAAGAAGTAACAGATGAGAACGTCACATGGATATTAGGCGCGGGAATCAGCGCGCCCGCGGGGCTTCCCAACTGGACAACACTTTTGGCTAAAATGTGGGCCAGGCTTTCAGAATTAGAAAATGAAATGCCTTTAAACCATGAGGTAGAAGAAGGGGAAAGAATCTTCCAGAGCGCAAAACACAGGGCGCTGCAGGAGACAAAAGGTTATCCAGCATATCATTCAATAGCAGAAAAAGCACTGCAAGGAAAGTTTAAAGATTTTTGGAAAGGCGTAAATATGCTGGAATCAGCAGAATATATGTGGAATTATATTGAAATGCTGATACCTGAAGGAGGGAATCAAAGGGAAAAGAGAAGGCTTCAGGAACGGGTACTAAAAGCATTGCTGCGTGACTCCCTGCAGACGGTTATGGAAGAGACAGAGCTTAAGAACAAATTGAAGAATCAGGCAGTGGGATGTCTGGCAAAGCTGCTGAAAAAGCAGAAAAAAGGCAGTGTAATTACGTATAATTATGATGATTTACTGGAGTTCTGTCTGGATAAAGTTGCCAACGCGTCTTCCCATGAAGTGCAAGTGATTTGCGATTGTGATGAGAGAAAAACTGATAATTCTCAGAGGATAAATATCCATCATCCCCACGGGGCATTGTCAATTAAAAGAAATAGGTTCAGCAAAGAATCTGAGCATATTATTTTGACAGAACATAGCTACTATCAGATGGAGCAGAAAGCATATAGCTGGCAAAATTCTGTCCAGGCCAAAGCACTGATGGATACGAGCTGCGCATTTATAGGATTTTCGGGAGATGATTATAACTTTCGGAGGATTATTAAGAATGTGGATTGTGCATGTAAGCCCAGGCATTACATTTTTTTCTGCCTTAACGACTTGTTTCATGAATTGTATCAAGAAGAAGTAGATAAGAGATACGAGGAAGAGCTTCTAATGTCAGCGGCAGGAGGGGATTCGGAGGTAAAAAAAGATGAAATCCGTCGGGAGCTTCTGGAAGATAAAAATTTTGTATATGAAAACATCCAACTTATCGACAGGCTTTTTGCCCAGTACCATTACTGGAGACGGCACGGTATTATTCCCATCTGGACGACTTTTGACGAATTGCCGGAACTGATACATGGATTTTACGGATAAATAGATACATAGATTCACCAGAATCGCTGCTTAGGAAGCTGTTTTGGTGAATTTGCTTTTGAACTCTCCGCGTAGATATGCTATACTGTGCTGGTATTGTATCTCAACAACGAGAATAATAACAAGGAGAGGAAAAGCATGAAAACAACAACACATGAAAACACTGCACAAACCCTGGGCATGGTACAGGTTGCACTTTTCGCGGCACTGATTATCATCCTGGCGTTCACACCGTTTCTGGGTTATATTCCTTTGGGATTTACCCGCGCAACAATTATCCACATACCGGTCATTATCGGTTCCCTGATGCTTGGACCGAAAAAGGGAGCATTTTTGGGATTTGTATTTGGAATGACAAGCTTTATCAACAATACGATGAACCCGACGGCAACTAGCTTTGTATTTACCCCTTTTTTTGAACTGGGGGAGGTTCATGGCGGAATCGGGAGCGTAATTATTTGCTTTGTGCCAAGGATTTTGGTGGGGGTGGTTCCCTGGTATGTGTACCGTGGCCTTGAGCGCATTTTCGGGAAACAGATGCTTTCCCTTGCGGCTGCCGGGATTGCGGGGGCGCTGACGAATACGCTGTTAGTGATGAATTTAATTTATGTATTTTTCCGCACAGCTTATGCGGCTGCCAACAACGTGGCAGAAGGGGCGGTTTACACGTTTATCCTGTCTATAATCGGAATGAACGGAGTTCCGGAGGCGGTTGTATCTGCTGTTTTGGTAAGTATTATCTGCCGGGTTTTGTTTCAGTACAGGCAGATACAGTAAACAGGATAGGTCAGCGTCGTCCGTTTTGAAAATTTATATAGGTGCGGATTATTACAGAAAAAGGAGTATGTATGATTTTAGCGATAGATATCGGAAATACAAACATCGTAATCGGATGTATAAAAAATGAGAAGATTCTCTTTGTAGAGCGGCTTTCCACAGAGGTTACCCGGACTGTCCTCGAATATGCAATAAGCTTTAAAAATGTATTGGAAATGTATCATCTGGACGCGGTGGAAGTTCAGGGCTGTATTATTTCTTCAGTGGTGCCTCCTGTTACGAATATTGTAAAAGAAGCCGCAAGGAAGATTACGGATAAGGAGGCCATCATTATCGGGCCGGGAGTCAAGACCGGACTGAATTTACTGATGGATAATCCGGCGCAGGTTGGAAGTGATCTGGTAGCGAATGCAGTAGCGGGAATTGCTGAATATAGAACTCCATTGATTATTATTGATATCGGGACGGCTACGACCATTTCGGTGGTGGATAAAAAGCAGAATTATATCGGCGGGATGATTCTTCCGGGGATTCGTGTCTCTTCAGATTCCCTGACCAGCCGGACGTCTCAGCTTCCCCGTATCAGTGTCGAAGCGCCGAAGAAACTGATTGGCACAAATACGATTGACTGTATGAAAAGCGGGTTGATTTATGGCAATGCAGCTTGCATTGATGGGATGATTCAGAGGATTAACAGGGAACTGGGAGAGAGTGCGACTGTTATTGCTACAGGTGGATTTGCAAAATGTATCATTCCGCATTGTACAGAAAATGTGATAATTGATGATGCCCTGCTTTTGAAAGGCTTAAAACTGATCTATCAGAAAAATAAGCCCAAATGCTAATAAGACAGGCAGCAGTTATGCGGAAATAAGAATGGGGCGGCTTGTTAGCCGCCCCAAATAAATGTTAAATAATATAAGGTTTAGTCAGCAAATACTGACTAAACCTTATATTATTTAACAGGGGATGAGAGAATCGAACTCCCGCTAAGAGTTTTGGAGACTCCTGTCATACCATTTGACCAATCCCCTGTACAAAATACTATATCTTTATATCATGAAATGTGACAAAAGTCAATAAAATTTTTCGGAAATTTCGTTTTATTTTTTACGAATTTAAATCAAAGCGAAAGGTGGAGAGCAGGGGATTCTAAGTTGCTTTCTATAAATGTGTATGCTATAATTAAAAACATTAGAGAGAAGTTTCGCAAAAACTTCTATAGCAGGGGATTTTTGTGGGAAAGGAGATGGTATATTCAAAGGGACAGAGAAAGTTCCGGAGTTTTTTGTTATCTGATAAATTGGGTGTAGGATACACTGGATATTTTGCGAAGGAGATTTTAAGTATGAAGTGGAAAAGGTTTTTGGCAGGTTTCCTGGCAGGTGCTTTGGCGGTAACGGGCGTTCCGTTCTCCAAGCTGGCAGGAATTTCAGTGCAGGCGGCTGCGCAGACGGAACAGGATATGGGACTGCAGTATAAATACAGACCGGTAGATGAAAGAAAGCTGAGCGTGACATCTAATTTGAGCAGCAGCGAGGAAAATACTTCAACGCCGGTTAGCGGTTTGAAAGTAAAGTCAAAGTATATGTTTACCAATGAATTGTCCTCAGCGGCAGGAAAAAAGCTTTATTTTACCCTTGAAACTTCAAAGCTTTTGGGGTCTGTGAGTTATTTGCCAATCGGGGAAGACGGTAGTATTGAGCGGTGTAAGATTTACGTATCTAATGTAGATACGGAGGATATACAGACGATTGATGAGTCAGGCTGGCTCCAGGTTTACGAAACGCCTGCAGATGATAAATGGACTTCAGAAGGCTGGCAAGAAGCTGTTTTTGACAGAGCGCAGAAGGCGCGCCATGTATGCGTAGAAGTGCAGGAGACGTCTGGAAGCAGTGCGGAAAGAGAGAATAAATTCATCTCAGGAAGCCGTATGTATATTAATGAAGTCGGAAGACTGAGCCAAAAAGCAGAGAGCGAGAATGTAGCGTTGGGAGCGAGCGCCGGTGGAAAAGCAACTGTGAAAGCGTATACCGGAAGGATGAACAATGATACGAGTCCTTTAAATACCATTAATGGACATGGGAATGTGGAGGCCGGTACGGCTGATAATGATTATTGGCGGCCAAAGAGTGCTCCTGCATGGAATAACGGAAACGGGAATGTAAACTACATTGTTTATGACCTGCACTCTACAGAAACGAAAATTTCAGAGATTCAGCTTAGATGGAATGCGCGGGCGTGGGGAAGCAGATATTCCATAGAGACTTCAGATACCTGTACGTCTACTTTAGGAGAAAACAGCACAGGGGTTTCGTGGGCACAGCTGGATTACGCCGGAAAGGAAGGTTCCACTTGGACGAGTGTAGCGGAGTTTGACCGTCAGGTATACAGTGATACGGCGTCAAATCCGATTCAGCAGCCATTGGATGTGTTCAATGATTCCGATAATGAGAATAGGAAGCTTAAGACTACTACGCTTAAGAGATACGTCCGTCTGGTAATTAAGAACGTAAATACGGCGTCAGACAGCGGTATGGCAGAAGGCGGGCTTCGCGAGTTTGAAATCTATGGAGATGTTTGGAAACCACAGGGTGAAGAGAACGTGGCTTTGGGAATCAGTGCAGGCGGTTCCACTCGGATTGCGGCTTACTCAGGAGCGGACTCATATGAAATTGAAGGACAGAAGATCACCATGACTCCGGAATATGCGATTGACGGGAAAGCAGAAACATCAGAAAGCGATGTTGAGCATTGGGTTCCGTCCGTGTTCAATGCTGAAAATCAAGCAGGTATCAACATGCTGGAAAATAAAAGGGATGCCGCTAACTTTGTGTTGGATTTGGGAGAAGATACAACAACTCTGGTAAATTCTATTACAGTTAAATGGTTTGCATTTGACTCCGCGAATAATTACATGGTTTATACTTCGGACGAGTATAGTGAGCCGGATGGCGTACCGGAAAATGAGAATAATATTGAGCTGGCAGGCGGATCACCTGTTTTTCCGGGAACGTGGGAAGTAGTAGGTAATGCGACGGATACAAATACAGGAGGCCAGAGCTTTAAAGAGCTTGCCATTCCGGAGGAAAATTATACGACGAAACGCCTTAAGAGATATGTCCGTTTTGAGTTTAAGGAGAGGGCGTCCAATGCAGACGAAATGAATCCTAATATTGGTATCAGTGAAATCGAAATTATGGGTACAAGGATTGCAGAGGAAACAGGGGATATAGGCCTGAGTGTTAAGGAGCCGACATATAATGAAACGGTGGGGAACTCCAGAATTTCTGCGGCAATAGACGGCAATTATAATGTGGAGAATTATAAATGGTATAAGAAAAATGGAAATACCAAAACAGACATGACAGCGGATGAGAAATTCAGGGATAATGTAACGTACGGTTTTGAAGCAACTTTGAGTACTTCCAACCGTTTTGCAGATGTGACGACAATTATCCTGAACGGGGATAGTGAGCTTCAGGCATACCCAACAGGTGCTCCTCAGGGACCGGATGAAAATGGGAAGAGCTATTTGACCGTAGACTACGAGTATGAACCGCTGAATTCTCCGATAGATGCATATAACGCTCTGAAAGCTGAAGTTCAGACTTCCGGGCGTGCAGAAGAAATGAACAGGATTGCATCTCTGACGAAAGAGCAGGCAGAAGAACAGTATTCCAAGAGAAGCTGGAAAACGTTTAAAGAGGTTTATGACGAAGCTGTTGCCGCAGTGGGAGCCTATGGAAGTTCAGATTCATCGGAAACGGTGGATGTTGCATATGAATCTGAGGAATATTACAAAGAGCTTTTGGAAGATTTGCGGGCGGAGTATGAGTATAAAGGTTATGTAGGATTGAAACCGGCAGACGTGAGCACTGCGGATTTGTCCAATGATGAGTTTAACCCCAAAGTATATATAGACAGGACGTTTGATGAACAAAAAGTTTGGATGGAGGATAACGGAGGAATTACGGGAACTACGGATAACCCTGACGTACAGTTTATTTATGAAGAAGGATTTAAGGTAAATAAAGATGGAAGCGTTCAGGGAATGGTAACGGCAAATAACACCGACGAGGAAGGGAATCCAATTAACCAGATTTTTGATATGGGGCATGAAAGCGCGGATTCTCCGACTAAGAGCTTTTTGATTCGCTGTGAGCTGGGGCTGCCCGCAACAGTAACCGGAAAGCAGTCTGTCATTGGAAAGCTGAACAGTCAATATGGAATACAGTTAGAGCCGAGCGGAAGCGCAGTTAATCTGCAGGTGTTTGGGTGTGCGTGGAATCCAAGCAATCCGAGTGGAAAGCTGTGGCCAACAACAACGATTGATGTTAAGGAGTTCCTGGGACAGAATATAGAGATGATAGCGGTGTATACAGGCGGAAAGTTCGAATTGTATGCAGGCGGGAAACGTGGTACGGCCAGAGCAGTGTCCGGGAATCTGAAACCTGGAGAGCATATGCCGGAATTTCCTAAATTTACTATTGGCTATAACGCCGAAATGTGGGAGCATGGAGATGATGGAACTGGAACTCCAGCAAAGACCAGCAAAGAAATATATACAGGTACAATAAAGAACTTTGAAATGTACTCCTATACACATTCAGGAGAAGCCGGAGATAGCGATTTTCTGGGAAGTTATACAGCGCCAGAGGCCAGTGTTGATACGGCAGCTGAAATTAAAAAATTTTTTGATGATTATCTGGAGGGATATGAACCGAATGTAGTGTTGAGCGGTAATCCTTCTGCCTACAAGCTGAAAAGCTGTACATGGCTGGAAAATACAGAAGGCAGTACGACAGAGGTTGAAATGCCAAGCGCTTATGAGGACTATCGGCTGAAAGTCGAGGTAGAGACAGGCGAGAAGCAGCTGGTAAAAGATACGGATAAAGATGTTGTATTCCCGTCAAATGCGGCAGACAATAATTTCCTGTATATAAAAAATCCAAGTACAGAAGCTAATGCCGAGGAATGGATAACTGTTTCGGAAGATGATATTGAATCTTGTGAATTGGATGACACGGGAGCAGTATTGACTTATATTTATAAGTGTAAAGGACTCGAAGAACCCAAGGCGGCTCTGGCAGAGTATATTCAGGAGAATCCAAGGAAATCTGCCTATAAGCAGGTAGAAAATGAAAATGGAGAAATGGAAGATACGGACGAACTCCGTTATACACGGCAGACCTGGCAGGCATACAGGGCGGCTTACGACAGAGCCCAGGCGCTTGTTCAGTCGAAAGCAAATAGAAAGCCGGAGATTTATGCGTCAGCAAAGACAAACTTGGTGACAGCAGACGGAAACTTACAGGACAGAAATAAAGATACCTGTGAGTGTGCGATTGGTGCAATTTCTTATATAGGCCCGTCCGAAATTGTTCTGGAGTCAGGCGCTGAATCAACTATGGTTGTGATGGATAATAAAGTAGTAGTACGAACGAACAGATATGGCTGTTTAAAGCATACAGTGGATCCGATGCTGGTTCGGGCGTACTCGCTGGGGACAGGAGAGCAGAATACAGCCGGGGCGTCTATTATTGACGGCGAGGGCGGACAGAAAACACTTCGAGTAACGAATCCGGGACAGATAGTGCTCATGGTCAGCGCTTCCTTTGGCGATGCATTAACAGAAGCAAAACAGCTTATTATTAAGGTGGTAAGCAAAGAGGCGCAGGAAAAGGTGAAAGCAGAAGCACAGGCAGCTATAGACAGGGCGCACGCTATCAGGAACAGAGGCAATGTGCTTTTGGAAAATGGTGAAACAAAGTATACGGCTGAGAGCTGGACGGAATTTACAAGGAAATATGATATTGCTTATGCGGCCGCAAGTCCGGGATTGGATCAGCTTTCTGTAGAAGAGATACAAGAGGTCAAAGATCTTTTTGATGCTGCCATGGCATGTTTGAAAACCACTACAGCGACAGCAGCGGCAGATGCGGCAAGAGAGGCGCTGGCTAACGCGGAGGCTATTAACGGGGGCCGCTATACCGCCGAGAGCTGGAAGGGTTATGAAGATATTAAAAAAGCGCTTCAGGCAGAGCTGGATAAGGAAGAGCTTAATGAAGCAGAGCTGGTACGTCTGACGAAATTGCTGAAAGAATATAAATTAGATGAAGTGTCGGCAGTTGTACCGCCGAGCGAAGAACTTAAAAAAGCACAGGCAGCAGCACAGGCAGCGCTGAGTAAAGCAGAAACCAGTAATAATGGCCGCTATACCGCCGAGAGCTGGAACGCTTATGAAGCTATTAAGAAGGCTTTACAGGCAGAGCTGGCGAAAGCGACGCCGAGTGTGGCAGAACTGACGCGCCTGACAGAGCGGTTAGTGAAGTATCGGTTTACGGCAGCAACGCCGGCGCCGGATCCAGGACCGACGCCGAAACCACCAGTATCAAACGTGGTAACCATATCAGGCATTCAGTATAAAATTGACAATGCTAAGAGCAAAACTGCATCTGCTGTAAAAGGGGATGCAAAGCTTAAGAGCATAACGGTTAAATCTACCGTGAAGATTAGCGGTACGATCTATAAAGTAACGAAGATAGGCAATAATGCCTTTAAGAGCTGTAAGAATGCCGCAAAACTCACGGTTGGCGCGAATGTGAAATCCATTGGAAAGCAGGCATTTATGGGCTGTAAGAAACTGAAAAAAGTTACCTTCCAGGGTAAGAAAGCTCCCACAATTGGTAAGAAAGCTTTCAGTAAGACAGCTAAGAAGGTTGTAGTTACGGCGAAAAAGATTAAGAAGACAGCACAGAAAAAGAAACTGCTTACTAACCTTAAGAAAAAGGGCGGTATGAGTAAAAAATCAACAATTAAATAGGCAGTAAACTGCAGGCGCAGAGTGTGGAATGCACTCTGTGCCTGTATTTTTCTTGCAAGAAACCCAATGCAATGGTAGAATAAAAAAGATAACTGATTTTGGTATCTGCAAATTATAACATAGAGCATGGAGGAACCAGATGAGCAACGTAAGAAGAGTGTATGTGGAAAAGAAGCCGGCGTTTGCGGGAGCAGCAAAGGAGCTGAGCCATGAAATCCGCAGCTATTTGGGAATCGGCTCCCTGACGGGAGTACGGGAACTGATTCGTTATGACGTAGAGAATATTTCGGATGAGGTTTTTGAAAGGGCATGTAAAACTGTATTTTCTGAGCCTCCTGTAGATGTGCTTTACAAAGAAAGCTTTGACGTGGCGGCAGGCGCACGGGTATTTTCCGTAGAATATCTGCCGGGGCAGTTTGACCAGAGGGCAGATTCAGCCGTGCAGTGTGTCAAATTTCTAAAAGAGGATGAGGAGCCGATAATTAAATCAGCGACTACATATGTGGTTGAAGGAGATGTTACGGACGAAGAATTCGCAGCGATTAAAGCACACTGCATTAACCCGGTAGATTCCAGGGAGACAGGGATGGTAAAGCCGGAAACGCTGGCGGCAGATTTTGAAGAACCACAGGATGTAATGATTTTTGAAGGTTTTATCGGGAAGTCTGAAGAGGAATTGAAAGAGCTGTATAATTCCCTGGGATTGGCCATGACTTTTAAAGATTTTCTGCATATCCGCAAATATTTTGAAGCTGAGGAGAAGCGGAATCCTTCTATGACGGAAATACGTGTGTTAGATACGTACTGGTCAGATCACTGCCGCCATACTACATTTTCCACAGAACTGAAAAACGTAGCTTTTGGTGAAGGATATTATAAAGAGCCGATTGTAGGAACATATGAAAAATATCTGGCTGACCGTGAAGAAATCTTCAAAGGAAGAGATGATAAATTTGTATGCCTGATGGATTTGGCTTTGATGGCTATGAGGAAGCTGAAAAAGGAAGGAAAGCTGGAGGACCAGGAGGAATCTGATGAAATCAATGCGTGCAGTATTGTAGTTCCGGTGGAGATTGACGGTGAAACAGAAGAGTGGCTTGTGAACTTTAAGAATGAGACACATAATCATCCAACAGAAATCGAACCGTTCGGCGGCGCTGCAACCTGCCTGGGCGGGGCAATCCGTGATCCGCTTTCCGGACGTACTTACGTATATCAAGCTATGCGCGTGACCGGGGCAGCCGATCCCACAGTTTCCGTGAAAGAGACGATGAAAGGAAAACTGCCGCAGAAGAAGCTGGTACGGGAGGCCGCCCACGGATACAGTTCTTATGGAAATCAGATAGGGCTGGCGACAGGTTTGGTAAAGGAAATCTATCATCCGAACTATGCGGCAAAAAGAATGGAAATTGGAGCAGTGCTTGGCGCGGCTCCGCGCAAAGCCGTGATCAGGGAGACTTCCGATCCGGGCGATATCATCATCCTGCTGGGAGGACGTACCGGGCGGGATGGTATCGGCGGTGCGACCGGTTCTTCCAAAGTACATACAGAGGCGTCCATCGAGGTGTGCGGGGCGGAAGTGCAGAAAGGAAATGCGCCTACTGAAAGAAAAATCCAGCGTATGTTCCGGCGTCCGGAAGTAAGCCGGTTAATCAAGAAATGTAACGATTTTGGCGCAGGCGGCGTTTCAGTGGCTATTGGCGAGCTGGCGGATGGACTCCATATATATCTGGACAAAGTACCGAAAAAATATGCAGGGCTTGACGGGACGGAAATTGCGATTTCTGAGTCTCAGGAGCGTATGGCGGTAGTTGTAGCTCCAAAAGATGTAAACGAGTTTATGAAATATGCAGCGGAAGAGAACCTGGAGGCAGTAGAAGTGGCGGAAGTGACTGCAGAGCCGCGTTTGGTATTGATTTGGAGAGGAAAGGAAATCGTGAACATTTCCCGCGCATTCCTGGATACCAACGGCGCGCATCAGGAAACAGATGTGTTTGTAGAGATGCCTTCCGAGACAGACAGATATTTTGTCAGAAAAGAGATAGCTGATGTTAAAGGAAAGTGGATGGATACTCTGAAAGATTTGAATGTATGCTCACAGAAGGGGCTGGTGGAAATGTTTGACGGTTCTATCGGCGCCGGTTCCGTGTTTATGCCTCATGGAGGAAAGTATCAGCTCACCGAGACACAGGCGATGGTAGCGAAACTTCCGGTACTGAAAGGAAAGACGGACACAGTTACTATGATGAGCTATGGCTTTGATCCGTATTTGTCCAGCTGGAGTCCGTATCACGGCGCAGTTTATGCCGTGGTGGAATCAGTGGCAAAAATTGTGGCAAATGGAGGGGATTACAGGAAGATTCGTTTTACTTTCCAGGAATATTTCAGGCGCATGACGGAGGAACCTTCCAGATGGAGCCAGCCGTTTGCGGCGCTTCTGGGGGCATATTCGGCACAGCTTGGCTTCGGACTTCCCTCCATTGGGGGAAAAGACAGTATGTCCGGTACGTTTAATGAAATTGACGTGCCGCCTACGCTGGTAAGCTTTGCAGTGGATGTGGCGAGCAGCCGGACAATTATTACTCCGGAGCTGAAACGTGCGGGAAGCAAACTGGTTCTGCTCAAAATGGAAAAGGACACGTATGATTTGCCAAATTACGGACAGGCAATGGAGCAGTACGGCAAATTCTTTGAAGATGTAAAAGAAGGCAGGATTATTTCAGCATATGCAGTAGACGGTAAAGGTATTGCGGCAGCAGTAAGCAAGATGGCATTTGGAAATCATATGGGTATCAAGATGGAACATCATGTAGATGAGAGAGACTTGTTTACTCCGGGCTTTGGAAATATCGTGGCAGAAGTGCCAGATGGAAAAGTTGGCAGTCTGGCGATTACCTATACGCTCATTGGCGAGGTGACAGACAGAGCAGCATTAGAATATAGGGATGTGTGCATTTCTATGGAAGAAGCGCTTGGTGCGTGGACAGGAACGCTCGAAAATGTGTTCCGCACGGTATCTGGTGCAGAGCCTCAGGAAGAGAAAGAGGAGTCGCTTTACAGGGCGGACAGTGTTTATATATGCAGGCATAAGGTGGCGAAACCGCGGGTATTCATCCCGGTTTTCCCTGGGACAAACTGCGAATATGACAGTACGAAAGCTTTTGAGCGTGCCGGAGCGGAAGTGGATGTGAAAGTATTTAAGAATTTGACAGCAGAGGATATCCGTGATTCCGTGAATGTGTTCGCAGATGCGATTGAACAGGCGCAGATTATTATGTTCCCAGGCGGTTTTTCTGCCGGAGATGAGCCGGATGGTTCAGCAAAGTTTTTTGCAACGGCGTTCCAGAATGCAAAGATGAAAGAGGCAGTCATGAAGCTTTTAAATGAGCGGGACGGGCTGGCGCTGGGGATCTGTAATGGGTTTCAGGCATTGATTAAACTGGGACTGGTGCCACATGGAGAAATCGCAGGGCAGACGGAGGATTCGCCGACACTGACGTTTAATACGATTGGGCGGCATATTTCCAAAATGGTTTATACGAAAGTTGTAACAAATAAATCGCCGTGGCTGCAGCAGGCCAAACTTGGAGGGACTTACTGTAATCCGGCTTCCCATGGTGAAGGGCGTTTTGTGGCAAATAAAGAATGGGTTGACAGATTATTTGCGAATGGGCAGGTAGCTACCCAGTATGTAGATGCGGATGGAAATCTGAAAGTGAATGATGAAGAATGGAATGTGAATGGCTCATACTGTGCGATTGAAGGAATTACAAGCCCAGATGGGCGTGTACTCGGAAAGATGGCGCATTGTGAAAGAAAGGGCGATTCTGTAGCGCTCAATATTTACGGTGAACAGGATATCAGAATTTTTGAGTCCGGTGTGGAATACTTTAAATAAAACACATAAGAAATCAGCAGTAATAGAATACAGAAAGTGCAGGGAACAGGCAGAACAGATAAAGAACTGTTTTGCCTGTTCTTTTGTATGCGACAAAATGTTGCATTTTTTAGAAAATAGGATAATAGAAAAAAGTCCTTCCGGAATATACGCGTTTTGCGTTTCGATGCGGGGCATAAAGAAAAATATGTTGAATATTGAAGAAAAATGTCTTAAAATAAATGTAAGACGAAAGCCGGCGTTTTGTTTTGCATCCATACAAAAATTGGGAGGAAGGATATTTATGTCGTATACAAAAATAGAAGGCGATTTTCATTATTTGATTTTTCGGGGCAGCAAAAGGACGTGGTGGCTGGCAGACGAACGGGTGAAAAAGCAGTTTCTTAACCGGCTCTTGCGGATAAGGGAAAAAGTCAGGTTTCGTGTATATGCATTCTGTATTTTGGACCAGGAAGCGCATTTTCTGCTGCACCCTCTTAAAGACAGCGGTATTGGACAGACTTCGGATGCCATGGCACAGGAACTGCAGGAAAGCTATCTTTCCCTATATCCCTGCGGGAAGGAAGAGGTAGAAACCGTGAGTAAACGTATGGTTTTCTGCGGCAGTGAAGATACGCTGAAATACTGTTGCTATATTCATATGCTGGCCAGGGGATATGCTGAGAGAATACAGGACTACTGGTGGAGCAGCTATTCCGAATACCTGCATAAAAATGTTACGGGACTGGTAGAAACAGAGACAGTACTCCGTACTCTTGATACCAATCCGCACCGAGCCTTGCAGAAATTTGTGCAGTATCATAAAAAATACTCCCTGTTAATTAAAAACGTTTCACAGAGCGAAATATGACGCGGAAAATAGTTTTTATTTGGTAACAGTTCAGCCCAGGACTTTGCACCTGCTGCAAAGTCCATGAGAATGCGTAAATTCAGCCAGAGAATCCAGCCCTTTGCGAACAGCAAACTTTAAATGGGCTGGATTCCGTAACAGTGAATCCGAAGGCTGAACTGTTACTTTATTTGATAAAAAACAGGATAAAAAACAGTAGAAAAGCCCTTGACAGGGCATAGTGGGATACGTATAATGAAAAAGTGTGTGTGAACACATTTTTTTTGCACACATAAAATTGACATTTAAAGCAACCACATTCTAACAGGAGGTGAATAGGAATGCCAACATTTAATCAGTTAGTAAGAAAAGGACGTCAGACTTCTGAAAAGAAATCTACTGCACCGGCGCTTCAAAAAGGATTTAACTCCCTGCAGAAGAGAAGCACGAACGTATCTTCACCACAGAAGAGGGGGGTATGTACCGCAGTAAAGACTGCAACACCAAAGAAGCCGAACTCCGCGCTTAGAAAGATTGCCAGAGTCCGTCTTTCCAATGGAATTGAAGTGACAAGCTATATCCCGGGTGAGGGACATAACCTTCAGGAACATAGCGTTGTGCTGATTCGTGGGGGAAGGGTAAAAGACTTGCCAGGTACCCGTTACCACATCATCCGTGGAACTCTGGATACGGCAGGCGTTGCAAAGAGAAGGCAGGCACGTTCCAAATATGGCGCTAAGAAACCGAAAGACGCTAAGAAGTAAATTTTCATAAAATCGTATCACTAACAGAACTATGGTTGTGCCGGATGATATATTCGCCAGGTGGTTGCAGGTTGATATAGAAGTCCCAGCATGCACACAAAGTAGAACGACACATTGTGAGTACCGATGATTTAATCAATGCGGCAGGACCGCAACAATAGTTAAGGAGGGAAGTACCGTGCCACGTAAAGGACATACTCAGAAAAGAGACGTTTTAGCAGATCCGCTGTACAATAATAAAGTGGTTACCAAGCTTATCAATAACATCATGTTAGATGGTAAGAAGGGGATTGCACAGAAAATCGTATACGGAGCATTTAGCAGAGTTGAAGAGAAATCCGGTAAGCCGGCGATCGAAGTTTTTGAAGAGGCTATGAATAATATCATGCCTGTACTTGAAGTTAAAGCAAGACGTATCGGTGGAGCTACTTACCAGGTGCCCATCGAAGTAAGGGCTGACAGGCGTCAGGCTCTGGCTCTTCGCTGGCTGACATTGTTTTCACGTAAAAGAGGCGAGAAAACAATGCAGGAGAGGCTTGCAAATGAAATCATGGATGCCGCTAACAATACAGGCGCATCCGTGAAGAAGAAAGAAGATATGCATAAAATGGCAGAAGCGAACAAGGCATTTGCGCATTACCGCTTCTAATGTTATAGGAGGAAAAGACCTTGGCTGGAAGAGAATATCCATTAGAGAGAACCAGGAATATTGGTATCATGGCTCATATTGACGCGGGTAAAACCACAACGACAGAGCGTATCCTTTATTATACTGGTGTAAACTACAAAATCGGTGATACTCATGAAGGCACTGCTACTATGGACTGGATGGAGCAGGAGCAGGAAAGAGGTATCACAATTACTTCAGCCGCTACGACCTGTCACTGGACTTTGCAGGAAAACTGCAAGGCAAAGCCGGGCGCATTGGAGCACCGTATCAATATCATTGATACGCCAGGACATGTTGACTTTACCGTAGAGGTTGAGCGTTCCCTGCGTGTACTTGACGGAGCTGTAGGCGTATTCTGCGCAAAGGGCGGTGTTGAGCCACAGTCAGAGAATGTATGGCGTCAGGCTGACACTTATAATGTACCGCGTATGGCATTCATCAATAAGATGGATATCCTGGGTGCAGATTTTTATGGAGCTGTAGAGCAGATTAAGACAAGATTGGGCAAAAACGCAATCTGTATCCAGCTTCCAATTGGCAAAGAAGATGAATTCAAAGGAATCGTTGATTTGTTTGAGATGAAGGCATATATCTACAACGATGATAAGGGTGAGGACATCTCTATCGTAGATATTCCGGAAGATATGGCAGACGATGCGGAACTGTATCATACAGAGCTTGTAGAGAAAATCTGCGAGCTGGATGATGATCTGATGATGGAGTACCTGGAAGGGGAAGAACCGTCTGTAGAGGCACTGAAAGCTGCTTTAAGGAAAGGAACCTGTGAGTGTGCGGCAGTTCCTGTATGCTGCGGTACTGCTTACAGAAACAAGGGCGTCCAGAAGCTTCTGGATGCAGTTATTGAGTTTATGCCGGCACCGACAGACGTACCGGATATCCAGGGAACAGACCTGGATGGAAATGAGACAGTGAGACATTCTTCAGATGAGGAGCCGTTTTCTGCTTTGGCATTTAAGATTATGGCTGACCCGTTTGTTGGAAAACTGGCGTTCTTCCGTGTTTATTCAGGAACATTGAATTCAGGCTCTTATGTACTGAATTCAACAAAAGGAAAGAAAGAGCGTGTAGGACGTATTCTTCAGATGCATGCGAATAAGAGAGCAGAGCTGGATAAAGTATACTCTGGCGATATTGCTGCAGCAGTTGGATTTAAGCTGACAGCTACAGGCGATACCATCTGCGACGAGCAGCATCCGGTAATTCTGGAGTCCATGGAGTTCCCAGAGCCGGTTATCGAGCTGGCTATTGAGCCTAAAACGAAAGCCGGACAGGGCAAGATGGGTGAAGCTCTTGCGAAGCTGGCGGAGGAAGACCCGACATTCCGTGCTCATACAGATCATGAGACGGGACAGACCATCATCGCAGGTATGGGTGAGCTGCACCTGGAGATCATCGTAGACCGTCTGCTCCGTGAGTTTAAAGTAGAGGCAAATGTAGGCGCACCGCAGGTTGCTTACAAAGAGACTTTTACAAAAGAAGTTACGGTGGACAGCAAGTATGCAAAGCAGTCCGGCGGACGTGGACAGTATGGACACTGTAAGGTTGTTTTCAAACCGATGGATCCGAACGGCGAAGAGACCTTCAAGTTCGAGTCTACCGTTGTCGGCGGTGCGATTCCGAAAGAGTACATCCCGGCAGTCGGAGAAGGTATTGAAGAGGCTGCAAAGGCTGGTATCCTCGGTGGATTCCCTGTATTGGGTGTACATGCAAATGTATACGATGGTTCTTACCATGAAGTCGATTCCAGTGAGATGGCATTCCATATCGCAGGTTCTATGGCATTCAAAGATGCTATGAAGAAGGGCGATGCTATTCTGCTTGAGCCGATTATGAAAGTAGAAGTAACTATGCCAGAAGAGTACATGGGTGATGTTATCGGTGATATCAACTCACGCCGTGGACGTATTGAGGGTATGGATGATATCGGCGGCGGAAAAATCGTTCGTGGTTATGTGCCGCTGGCTGAGATGTTTGGATATTCTACAGACTTGCGTTCTAAGACACAGGGACGCGGCAACTACTCTATGTTCTTTGAGAAATATGAGCCGGTTCCAAAGTCTGTACAGGAAAAAGTCCTGAGTGCAAAGTCCAAATAATAAAAAGGGCGATGATGCCTTAAAAAATGGCATTTATTATGAAAATTAGGCTTGAAAAACTCTCTGATTTGAAATATAATCAGAGATAGCCTATGTAGTTTAATGAAATCAAAAAAGCCGAAAAGGCGTATATTTATCAAGGAGGACATTCAAAATGGCTAAAGCTAAATTTGAAAGAACGAAACCACATTGTAATATTGGTACCATCGGTCACGTTGACCATGGTAAAACAACCCTGACAGCTGCTATCACAAAAGTGCTTTCTCAGAGGGTAGAAGGTAATACAGCTACAGACTTCGAGAATATCGATAAGGCTCCGGAAGAGAGAGAACGTGGTATCACAATCTCTACTGCACACGTTGAGTATGAGACAGATAACAGACATTACGCACATGTTGACTGTCCAGGGCATGCTGACTACGTTAAGAACATGATTACCGGTGCGGCTCAGATGGACGGCGCTATTCTTGTAGTTGCAGCTACAGACGGTGTTATGGCTCAGACAAAAGAGCACATCCTTCTTTCCCGTCAGGTAGGCGTTCCTTACATCGTAGTATTCATGAACAAATGCGATATGGTAGATGACGAGGAGCTGCTTGAACTGGTAGACATGGAAATCCGTGAGCTGTTGAACGAGTATGAGTTCCCGGGTGATGATACACCGATTATCCAGGGCTCAGCGCTGAAAGCACTGGAAGATCCGAACGGTGAGTGGGGCGACAAAGTTATGGAGCTTATGGCTGCTGTTGACGAGTGGATTCCAGATCCGAAGCGTGCTACAGATCAGCCGTTCCTGATGCCGGTTGAGGACGTATTTACTATTACAGGACGTGGTACTGTTGCAACTGGTAGAGTAGAGCGTGGTGTTCTGCATGTAAACGAAGAAGTTGAAATCGTTGGTATCAAAGAGGAAGTTAAGAAGACAACTGTAACAGGTATCGAGATGTTCCGTAAGCTCCTTGATGAAGGTCAGGCTGGTGATAACATCGGTGCACTGCTTCGTGGTGTTAAGAGAGAGGAAATCGAAAGAGGGCAGGTTCTTGTTAAACCAGGCACAATCAAATGCCATACAAAATTTACCGCTCAGGTATACGTTCTGACAAAAGACGAGGGTGGTCGTCATACACCATTCTTCAACAATTATCGTCCGCAGTTCTACTTCAGAACAACTGACGTAACTGGTGTTATCGAGCTTCCGGCTGGTACAGAAATGTGCATGCCTGGCGATAACGTAGAGATGACAATCGAACTGATTCATCCTATCGCTATGGAGCAGGGTCTTACATTTGCTATCCGTGAGGGTGGTAGAACTGTTGGATCTGGTCGTGTGGCTACTATCATCGAGTAATTAAAGTCCATTAAATGTAAGAGCTTTCCAGGAAACTGGAAGGCTCTTTTTTTAGTTAATAAAAAATCAGATTAGCTCCTAATATGGCAAAAAATGGCAGAATAAAAACAGTCTTTTGCCATTTTTTATTTATACTTATTTATCCGATTTTTGCTATTGATTTTTAAATATTATAAGGTATTATGTAGTAAAAAGAAAAATATAATAGGTGTAAATAATAAATAAGTAAAAAATGGATATTTATGTTTAAGACCTCATCATGAAAGAAGTAAATGAGAAAATAAGAAAGTATGAATAATAAAAGAACAAAACAAAACAAAATTAGCCAGATGAAGGCTCGTTTTTTTGCAGGTTTTTCTTGTGCAGCATATGGATTTGCAGTACTGACAGCAATAGTATCTTCAAATCTTCCCGGAAACAGTGTATGGAAAGAAGCATTCGGAAGTATTGTTGAGATAGGACTGTTAGCAGGTGTGTTGTTGACTTTTATATGGAGTATCTGTAAACCGGTAAGATATCCGTATCCAGATGCGGAACTGGACTCCGTAACTCGGGAGGAAGTGGAAGAATTACAAAAGCTTGCAGAAGGAATTATAGTTAATATGGAGCATGGGAAAGAAGGATAGAATTAAGAAATGAGAGAGAAGCATTTCTGCTTGTAAGGATTAAGGGCATTCATACAATTGTCAGATGACCTATGTTATGAGTGGGCTTATTTTTGTCTTGTTATCCTTATAATCTGCTTTTGCCGGAAGAAAGCACTGACAAGTAAGGAGAGCATTATGGAATTAGGAATAGCTCATTGCGAAGGAGCTTAGTTTTTTGTACTCAATGATAAGAAGAGGCAGTTGCGAAAGTAGATGAATAATCTATCGAAGTATCGGCCCTTTTTTGCATTAAAATTTAAAGAATTAAAGCTCCAATGCGAGTTATCTATAAAGCAGAGATAGATAGAATAGGATGAAAGACAGATGTGAAGCTGAGAGGAAACGCTTAAAGCAGATAATCAGAGCCTTGATAGCCGAGGTCAGTGAAGTCGGCATGGAAGCAAGCAATGTTTTCATGCTGATAGTCATTACAAAAATACCCCACATGGATGAATCGTTGAGCGAAATTCTAAATACTTTTTACTTAAAATTGTAATCTATGAATATGAGAAAACGGAGATGATAAGCAGGTATCTATTATTTTGGTGCTGGGATTGAAGATATTCCAATGGATGAAGAAATGCAGGACATGGAATGCGAATACGGACAATGTGCAATACATCAAACAATCTAAATACAGGCAAAGGCAGGAGTAAATATGTACTTTTATTAGTACATATTTATCTTTATCCCCATCCGGATTGGAATATGTATTGTAATTCTAAAAAAAACTTTAATAAAATTGAAAAAGGGTATTGACAAAAACACGTCTCAATGGTAATATTCTCTTTGCTGATTGCAATTGGAGAGGTATCGAAGTGGTCATAACGAGGCGGTCTTGAAAACCGTTTGTCCGCAAGGGCGCGTGGGTTCGAATCCCACCCTCTCCGTTATATCTAGTTTAGATGTATAATTTCATTTGTTTCTGAAAAATCAGAGCAGCTATGGAGAAGTACCCAAGCTGGCCGAAGGGGCTCCCCTGGAAAGGGAGTAGGTCGTTAACAGCGGCGCGAGGGTTCAAATCCCTCCTTCTCCGTTTAAGTCAAAAAATAAATAAAAAAGTAGTTGACAAGAAATGGAAATTATGATAGTATTTGTAAGCTGACTTAAAGCAGAGGACATTGATAATTGAACAGTGAAACAACCTTGAAAGTTCATGAAGACA
>SRZB01000039.1 GCA_004793585.1 Hominisplanchenecus murintestinalis
AATCCGGTGATCCACAGTTACTATGCCAACAAATGCAAAAGCAAGAAGAAAAACGGGGCTGTCATGCATAAAATCTGCAACATCATTTTTGCCATGCTCCGAGATCATAAGCCGTTTAAGATCATCACTCCCCAGGAACATTGTGAGCAGTATCTTGCAGCGCATCCTGGCAAGACACACAACGCAGCTTAACAGGTTCTCATAAATTTTTTAAATTTCCACATAGGTGGTTTTATTAAAGTTACACTTTTTTACATCAACTACTTAAAAAAAACTTTTTTAACATTTTTCATTTTACCTATTGACATTTCTTAGCTGGACTTTATTTCCTCTTTTAATAAAGAGTACATTTTCATATCTATCACTTTACCATTCTTCACCGCATTGCTTCTCAATGTACCCTCATACTGAAATCCTGCTTTTTCAAGCGCCCTGCAAGACGCTATATTATAAGCAAAGGGCTCTGCGTAGATACGGATAATATCGCTGTTAGCAAAAACATACTCGCAAATTTGCTTAACAGCTTCGGTCATAATACCTTTGCCCCAATATTCTTCGGCAATATAATATCCTAACTCGGCGGTTTGCCTATGAATATTGCCCTGCCGAAAAATGCCGATACTGCCAATCACCATATTATTTACAGTAATAGCAAAAGCAAAGGTTTCGTTTTCATCTGCGGAAAGCATAGCGGAAATAAACTCTTTTCCATCCTGTTCGGTATAAGGATAGGGCAAACCATCACGAAGATTATCTTGTACTTTTCTATTTGAAAGCGCAGCCGCCAAATCTTTTGCGTCTGATAGTTCCCATTTTCTTATTCTGCATTTCATTTTCCAAGTCCTCTCAATTCACATTGTCAATTATTTTTCAGTTTTTTCTCCATGATTTCATAAACCAACTTCACATCATTTTCCAATTCGTATATCCCATGCCCCACCGTTTTATAGCCTCTATGCTCATATAAACACGCTGCCGGAAGCGAAGCGTCCAAGATAACCGTATCATATGTTTGGGAAATTTCCTTTTCCAAACAATTCATAATATACGAGCCGCAGCCTTGATTTTGATATGCAGGCAGCACATATACTCCTGTAATATGGTTATCATCAAAACAACCCGTTCCGACAATTATATCGTTATACACCAACACTCCCATATTTCCCGATGCTATTCCGTTTAGAACGTGTTCTTTACTATGATGTCTGCAAAAGAACTCCACTACTTCCTTTGGATAATATTTCGGATATATGGTTTCAATAGCCGTATGCAAAACATTTTGAATATCGTCCGCTATTTCAAAAGTTGCTCTTATATATTTCATGTTGTTCCTCCGACAAGCCATCTCTCATTCTGACTTTTCTTATCAATTATACACGAAAACGTAGGCTTTTTCAATTCCCCAAACTACTTTTGTTTAGGCTTATGCGGCGCTCCCATATACCGTAGAAGCACCGCCCCACCTCCTATAAATAAATTATCTCACGCTCTACAACTTCCCTCACACAAGCCCGAATATTATTCATTTTTTGAACCCATAAAATCTGATTTTCTGCCTTTAACTGCTCCGTCACTTCCTGCCTGTCGGCATATTCCTTTACCAGCCGA
The DNA here is from genome assembly GCA_004793585.1 of Hominisplanchenecus murintestinalis. Classification (GTDB taxonomy): domain Bacteria; phylum Bacillota; class Clostridia; order Lachnospirales; family Lachnospiraceae; genus Hominisplanchenecus_A; species Hominisplanchenecus_A murintestinalis. The sequence continues at coordinate 1,609 of SRZB01000039.1, forward strand.
GAAAACATATCCTCTGCCTGTTCATCCACACTTGACAAATATTCATTCAACCTGCCGCTTGTCAGCAGATTGAGATATACAAGCTGCTTATGCTCTTTTAGATACCGCAAATGTCGTTGACCCCATATGCCAATTGGCTTTTCTTCTTCGGGAGGTAATGCAAGCTCTGGGAGGTAATATTCGCCTTGCCTTGCATACCAAAGACCGTTATTTTCGTCATAAATCCTGTTTTCCATAGTGTTTCCTACCTTTCCTCTTTGCTATTTTTCAAATACTTTCCACGCTGTTTCGACTTCTGCGCCGCTTTTGCCTGCTCCAAAAGGTTGTCCATCTGCTTACTTCCAAATGCCTTGCGGAGCAGCTTATAATCTTTGTTTTCCGCACGAAGGTTTTCATTTTCCCCTGCCAGTTTCTCATTGGTTCTCCTTAATCCGTCATTCTCACGGTGGAGATTGCTGTTTGTAACATTCAGCCGATAATAGCTGTCCCACGCTTCAAAGCACCTTATAAGAGCCGTTTTAACAAGCGATTTCAGCTTTCGCACCAAAGGCTCTGCCACTTTATTCTTATACGACTTCGCCGACATCAACCCCTGCGGCTCTGGCAACTGATATTCTGGCGAAGTGTCAAGCACCTGCTCAAGCGTCTTTAGGTTTCCCATGCCTTTGTCATAATTCTCCACCCTATTCGACAATGCTTGAAATTCCTCTTTTTTCTCTGAAATCTGCCCCTCAAGCTGAACGACCTCTTTTTCCCTCTGCTGCTTTTTATAATCAAGGACAGACAAATGTTTTTCATGCGTGCCTTTATGCTCCCATTCAATGCCATGCCGCCCCATCACAGCGGCAAGATTCTCTTTTTCGGACTGTACCCATTGGCTCCACTCTGTATCGCCACGGGAGCCGCCTTTGAATCCCTGCGCCGCCAATGCCTGTTTCAGAGATACCCTCGTATCAAGTCCACGCTTGCTGCCTGTTGTAAATGGAACAAAATCAATGTGCAGATGCGGCGTTGCTTCGTCCATATGGATGTGGGCAGAGAACACGTAGAGATAAGGATTTCGCTCTTGGAATCCATGATAATATTCATCCAAAATCTGCCTTGCAAGCTGTCCGTTCTTACTTCCTGCACTCGTATTTTCTTTATCCCCAATCTGTAAAATCAGTTCATGGAACGGCTTTTCCTGCTTTGAGTTCCGTATCTTCTCGTAATAATCAGCAATGCGTCGGTCTGCCCTTGTCTGTTTTTCATTATATCTTTGCAACGCTTCATCAAATAGCTTATGATACACTTTCTTGATGCTCTCGTTGCAATAATCTACATTAAGGTGTGAACGCTCTCCATCTACATTTTCAGCCTTAAACTTGCGGCTGTTATGGTTGACCGAGCCTTTCCCCACCATTGCGCTAATCGTCCGTCTTATAAAATCACACCCTTTCTTTTCGGCTGGTAGGCTTTGTTACTTTCCCGAAAGTAAACGCAAAAGCACTTTTGTCGGCTTCGCCAACAAAAATGCAACCTGCAAGCAGGTTTTGCGCTCTCCGAGGGGCGAGGGCGGCTTTTTGTAAAAAGCCCCCTGCACCCCGCAAAAACTTTATCCGTGACGGTTTGCGTCGATGTGACGGTTATTTCCGTACCGCACCCCACTCCTAAAAATACCGTCACACCGTCACATACCGTCACGCTCCCCACGGTACAGCTTTATCATACGCCCCTCGTGACACCGTTCACGTTTATAGAAGATGCCGTATTCGTTGAGTAAACGTCCCGACAGGACATTCAGTTTCCGTGCAAGGCTATTCGGCTGTAACTCTGTTTCCAGCCAAGCCGCAAGCTCCGTCGCCGTCCCCTTCCACAAGGGGCAATCGACAGTAATTCTTTTATCTATTTCCTCAAGTAAAGGCTCTGGCGGCTCTTTCCAAAGTTCTGTTTCTGCCTTTTGAAAATCCCATAACAATGTTTCGGGATTGCGGAGAAGATAGAGTTTCTGCTCTTGTTGGTCTCTGCCCGACACTTCAAGCGTGGCGGCATTGCCGATGCGTTTTTCTTTCTGCAACAGGAACGCACCGTCAGCCGCACCAAGCAAGCCAGTAGTCCCCGAAATCATATCGAACTTATCATCAGACCCCTGCTTTCTGGTATGATGGACAATCAAGATACAGATGCCATAGCTGTCTGCAAACTGTTTCAGCCTTGTAATAACCTCATAGTCATTTGCGTAACTGTAATTATCCCCGCCGACTTCACGCACCTTTTGGAGGGTGTCAATAATAATCAGTCTTGTGTCTGTATGCTGTTTCATAAATTCCTGCAACTGTTCATCCAAACCATTGCCAAGATTCCCCGCCGAAACAGAAAAGAATAAATTGTCTGCCCCGTCCGTGCCAAACATACGGTACAGCCTTTCCTGCAGGCGGCGGTAATCATCTTCAAGGGCAAGGTACAAGACCGTTCCTTTTCGGACGGGATATTCCCATAGTGGTACTCCCATACTGGTATGGTACGCAATCTGCGCTATAAGAAAGCTCTTGCCGACTTTTGGCGCGCCTGCGAAAAGATAAGTGCCAGGGTAGAGCAGACCGTCAATCAAAGGCGGCTTGCTCGGATATACAGAATCATACAATTCAGCCATAGATACAGTTTCAAGAGCTTTGCTATTGTTTTTCGGCGGGTAATTGGTTATACTGTTATTGTTTACATTAGGCGGTTGCTCCGTATCTGCGCCAACAGATACATTCGGGGCAGCCGTTTCTTTTTTATTTGCCATCTTCACACTCTCCTTTCAGACCGCCGAGGATAACAGCAATCAGCTCGATTGTGTCAAGCAATTCTTCATTTACACCCTCACCCGCTTCAATCCTCTGCAATTCTGCAAGGACGGCGGCAAGTTCATTGCGGAGTGCCTTATATACCCTCGGATTGCCCTGCACGACCACGTCTTGGCATAAGAGCCGCCTTGTGATATAGTCCTGCTTGGTAAGCCCCGAAAGCCGCACCGCTTTGTCAATCTGCTCATTTTCTTCGGGAGATACCCGAAAAGCGACGGTTTTATTCCTCCAACGGTTGCAGTTGTCCAAATTCTTTGCCGACATATCAAAAATCCCCCTTTCCTAAATCGTCAAGCCTGTCTGCCATTTCTGCCTGCTTTGACGGAAATAAATGTGCATAACGGTAAGTGATTTCAATGCTCTCATGCCCTACTCGGTCAGCAATCGCCACCGCCGAGAATCCCATGTCAATCAATAAGCTGATGTGGCTGTGGCGCAAATCGTGAATCCGTATGCGTTTCACTCCTGCGGCTCTTGCGCCCCTGTCCATCTCGTGATGGAGATAGCTTTTTGTTACCGTGAAAATGCGGTCTTTCTTTTTTAAACCGTACAGCATACCGATATATTCCTGCATTTCCTCACAGAGAAACTTCGGCATCTTGATTGTGCGGTTACTCTTTTTCGTTTTCGGGGACGTAATCACGTCTTCCCTATGCAAACGCTGATAGGATTTGTTAATCATGACCGTTTCCTTATCAAAATTGAAATCAGCGGCGGTCAAGGCTAATAATTCTCCCTCTCGGATTCCGCACCAGTAAAGCATCTGGAACGCATAATAGGAAACTGGCTTGTCCATCATTTCATCCGCAAACTTCTTATATTCCTCTTTTGTCCAGAACAGCATTTCTTTGTGTTCCTCGCTCCCCATATTGCCCGCCTTTGCCGCAGGATTGGAGCGGAGGTCGTAATAGCGTACCGCATGGTTAAATATTGCTGAAAGCTGGTTGTGAACTGTTTTCAGATACGTCTGCGAATAGGGATTGCGTTTTTCATCACGGTAGGCAAGCAGCTCATTCTGCCATGCAATAATTTCCTTTGTGCCAATCTCACTAATCTTCATCTTGCCGAAGTACGGAAGAATCTTCGTCCGAATGATATGCTCTTTTGTCAGCCAAGTGTTTTCTTTCAGTCGGTTCTTGACATCATTCGCATAAAGCTCTGTAAAGGCTTCAAAATCCATGTCAAGGTCAGCGGAATTTTGCAACTGGAATTTCCGTTCCCATTCCTGTGCTTCCCTCTTTGTGGCAAATCCACGCTTACATTTCTGTTTCCGTTCCCCTTTCCAGTTCACATACCGAGCCATCACATACCATGTGCCATTGCCCTCATTCTTAAATACTGGCATTTATACCATCTCCTTTCCCTGTTTTTCTCCCGCCCCATAGAGTCTTTCCTCAAAATACTGGCGGTTGACACGCCCTGCAATCGTGATAAACCCCTTTTCTTTCAGCTCATCATTCAACTTTTTAATGAGCTTGTAGGCGTAAGGCTTCGATATGGAAAGCTCCTGCGCCACCTCATCCACACGGATAAATTTGTTGTCCATACAACCTCTCCTTTCTTGTTAAGCGTTTTTGCTTAATACATAATACTAAACATTTTTGCTACCGTCAATAGGTTTGTAAGAAAATATTAAACTTTTTTGCTTTGTTTCTATTGACTTCTTCTAAACATATATGCTATACTCCTTATAAACATAGAAACAAGGAGTGAAACATTATGGCAATTGGCGAAAGAATACATTTTTTCCGCATCATGCGGGGCATGACACAGAAATATCTTGGTATGCTTGTCGGTTTTCCCGAACGGAGCGCAGACGTGCGTCTGGCACAGTATGAAACAGGCTCTCGTAAACCAAAAGCAGACTTGACGGCTGCACTGGCGCAGGCTCTGGACGTTGCGCCACAGGCTCTGGACATACCCGACATTGACAGCTACATCGGACTTATGCACACCTTATTTGCCCTTGAGGACATTTACGGTCTTACCGTCAGCGAAACAGACGGTGAAGTCTGCTTAAAGGTCAGCAAAGACAAAAGCAAGGATGCCGCCGAATTGCTGAAAATGCTCTGCGCTTGGAAAGAGCAGGCGGACAAACTCTCTGCCGAAGAAATCAGCAGGGAAGATTACGACCAGTGGCGGTACAATTACCCAAAATTTGACACCACGCAGCATTGGGCGAAAGTCCCCTCTAAGGAATTGAGCGATGTCTTAGTCGAATCATTTAAAGACAAACTAAAAACTGATTGACAAACACGACAAAAAACGCCCTTAGCCATGAGTTCCTACCCACAGCTAAGGGCGTTATAATATGGATTTATTTCAGTCATCTAAACCGCTTAAAAATCATTCTCCCACCTGTAAACCATCAGACAGCAAGAATAATCGCATTCAAACAACTGTTATCAATTTGTTATCAAAAGACCTTTCCAAAGCCCGCAAACCCGCATAAATACTGGATTCACTAAACATTTTTGTTTATTCGAACTCCCTATGGATATAACATAATCGTTAAATATTTGATTGCTTTTTAAGGGTTTTCATAGCTATAATATCCATATTTCACGCCGTATTTACAGTTTCAGAGCAAACAGGTATCATACGGGTATCACAGATTTTCTCCTCGACTGCCATATCTACATGGTGCTAGCACCATGTAATTATATCAATAAGGAAAAATCATTATTCACTACGTTACGCAATCGAAGCCCCTTTTTATCAACATAATTATAAAAGGTCGTTGCTATCGTTTTTACACTTTTAAAGCCTTATAAAACGAGCGTTTCACGCACCCTAAAGCGTAACAATACAGCATTTACATTTCATTAGGAAATGCCGGAGCAGGTATTACCTGCCCCTATGTTTTTCTTTCCTTTTTTGCTGTTTCAGTTCAAACTGCCGCTGTTTCTCTGCTTCACGTTGTTCCCGGCTCACAATCCTGCGTTCAGTTTTCAACTGCTCCTGCTGTAATTTCAAAGCCTGTTGCGATTTTGTTCCTATCCCGGTATTTTGTACCTGTTTCCGCACCTCACGCTGTACCCGTTTAGGATTGCGACCTACTTCTTTTACATCAGTTGCCACAGCCGGACTAAATCGCAACCGATAGTAATTTTTCAGAACAAAATCATAAACCTCATAGTCTTTTGGTTCTGCGCCAAACGTAACCTTACATACAGATAACTTTCCGTCTGATACACATTCAAACACTCCCACCCAAAAAGGTTCCTCAAAAAATACTGTCAACTTTCCCGAAACTTTGTCCATGACAATTCCTCCTTAAAATAATTGTAATAAACAAAGAACGGACGACCCTAAGGAGGGAGGGCTACTTACACCATAATGGTGCGACTGGACTACCTACCAGTTCTGCAAGAATGCCTTGCGTTGTGTTTTTATCTTTGCTCCTATATATTACCACATAACCGTCTATTTTTCCATAAAAATGTGGCAATCCGCTTGATATTGCGAACTACCACATTACTGCCTTTCCCTTATCTGCATTAACTTACATGGTGCTAGCACCATGTTCAAATCATTACTAAGGAAATATTCTATCTTTTTTTCAGACATAACGTTGTAGGAAACTGTATTCCCACACAAATGTTACCAATTATTCCAAATCCTCAATTCGACCTGATTGAATCGCCGCAATGTTTTTCTTAATCCTGTTTTCAGACCAATTCCACCATTGAACTTTCAATAATTCAGAAATCACACCGTCAGAAAACCGTTTTCGTATCGGTTTTGCAGGAACACCTCCAACAATCGTATAAGGCGGTACATCTTTTGTAACAACTGCTCGTGTCCCAATAATCGCTCCATCACCAATTGTTACACCAGATAGAATAACTGCTTCAAAGCCGATCCAAACATCATTGCCGATTACAATATCGCCTTTGTTGTCCCATGCACTTGTAATCTCTTTTACGTCCAATCCCCATTCCTCAAAAAATATTGGAAATGGATATGTAGAAAGCGAAGACATTGTATGATTTGCACTGGTAAACAGAAACTTTGCTCCACAAGCAATAGAACAGAACTTACCAATTTGTAACTGATCTCCATTGACAGGATAGTGATACAATACATTATTCTTTTCAAATTCCCGTGGGTCATGCACAAAATCATTGTACATTGTATAATCGCCAATTTTAATTCTGTCACTGGTAATCACGTTTTTCAAATAAACTGTTTGAGTATCATCTGTCCGGGGATAAATTTTATTCTCCGATATAGTCATTTTAAAATCCTCCATGTTCTGATAGTTATTATGCAACTATATCGGTTACTACAATGCAGCGTTTCACTTTTTTACCTCCCAACCTAAACTTACAGATTTGATTATACCACTCCCTCTCTACAATTACCACAAAAATATAGGGCACAGCAACCGCCACGCCCCATATTTTTTATCGCTCCAATGCTTTCTCTATCTGCTGTTTCCGCCCTTTCAAATCGTTCTGTTTCTCATACAGACTATTGCGCTCTTTGCAGAGTTCTTTCATTCGCTCCAACTGCTCCCGCACTCCCTCCCGGCAATCCGGCTCTATCTTCTTATATTCCCGGTCAGATTGCGGATTGTATTGTTGTTTTCCTTTATCTGTTCCGACAGACATACCCAGTCTATCAGATTTTGCACTTCCTTGTCCATTTCGTAAAGGTCTGTATCTGCCACGATTTTAGCACACAGCCGCACCATAACTTTCTTTTCCATATCGGTCATATCCTATCAATCCCCTTTCCTATCGGCTCATTTCAAAGGCACGTTTCGGGCGTTTCTTTTCCCTTTCTGCCTGTTCTAATGCCTTTGACCGTTCCACTATTGACTGCACCTGTTCCCTACCGAAATAACGCTCCAATCGCCCCAAATCAACTGCTTTTTCCTGCAATCGGTCTATGGTGTCGCTCTGCTCCATGACCTTATCCGTCATACGGCTAATCTGCTTTTGTTGCCCGTCCACTTTGGCGGTCAGCTTCCTGCCCTGCTCCGTAAGCTGTACGCACTTGATAGTCAGATTTTTTACCACTTCTTTCAATTTCTCTACAAGCGGGAGTGCCTTTTTATCCCGATAATTCTTTGCGCTCATCAATGCCCCCGGCTCTGCCAACTGCCATTTCACATCTTCATCATAGGCGTGTATATTGCGCTCCACGACTTCCTTTGACTGCACCATTTTGTTAATGTCCTGCTGTAACTTTTTCTGCTGTTTCTCCAACTTTTCATTTTCGGATAACAGCTTTTCTTTATCTCCTGCCAATAGTTCCGTCTGCTCTTTGAGCAGATAATTGGTAGCGGAAAGTTCTGATACTTCCCGCCGGATTGCTTCGCCCTCTTTCCGTATCTGCTCCGTTTCCCGTCCTGCCGCTACCTGCTGATGAAGAATATTGGATAATTCCTCTTTACTGCCGGAGATTGTCTGTTCCAGTTTGGCAACCTCTTTTGCACGCTCCTTTTTCTCAAAATCCAAAACGGATAAATGTTTCTCATGCGTTCCCTTTTTCTCCCACTCAATATCATGCTTTAGCATAATATCCGCAAGCTGTTCTTTCTCTGCCGCTACCCACTGGTTACGCTCTGTTTCGCTCCTTGTGCCGCCTTTGAAGCCGAGTTCTGCCAGTGCCTTTTTTAATGACACCCTTGTTTCAAGCCCTCTCTTGCTTCCAGTCGTATAGGGTATGAAATCTATATGCAGATGCGGCGTGGCTTCGTCCATGTGGAGATAGGCAGAGAACACCCTCAATGTGGGATTGCGCCGCTGAAAGTCTTGCATATATTCATCAAGTATTTTCGCCGCAAGCTGTCCGTCCTCTGTCTTTGCCCCCATATCGTCCTTGTTGCCTATCTGCAAAATAATCTCATGGAATGGCTTCTCCTGTTTCCCGGAACAGATTTTCTCATAATAATCATTAATTATGCGGTCACTTCTGGTCTGCTTCTCGTTGTACCGGGCGAGTGCTTCATCAAATAATTCGTGGTATACGTCTTTGATATTTTCGTTGCAGTATTCTACGTTCAAACAACTCCGTTCCGGGTCAGTGTTCTTTGCGTGGAATTTTCTGCTGCTATGGTTGACAGAGCCTTTCCCTGTCATAACGCTGATTGTCCGCTTCAATCAATTTCCCTTTCTCCCTATCGGGTAATGAGCGCCGGATACGGCGCATAGCCTTTGTTACTTTCTGCGAAAGTAACAAAAGCACTTTTGTCAGCTACGCCAACAAAAATGCAACCTGCAAGCAGGTTTTGCGCCCTGCCGGGGGCTACCGTCCTAACGGACGGTGGGCGGCTTTTCGCCGCCTTGATACCGCCGCTTCCCTGCTTTCTCTCAACAGCGCAACATTGCAATGTCTATAATTTTTGCAACCTTGCAATCTTCAAGAGCGCAATTCCAAGACTGCAAAATTCTAATACCCTGCATTGTTGCGCTGTTACCTTGCCTGTCCGTCACTGTCTGATTTTATCCAGTTCCCAATACCATGTGTTGTTTATCCGCTTCGCCCGGATACCTAACTCTTTCTTTGCGTTTTCCAGTGTCCGTTTTGATATGTTCTGTTCGTCCGCAAGACTGAAAATCTCATTGCTCTGCATGGCATTATTTGTTTCTGCCAGTTCCCTAATCAGACGCTTCGCCTGTTCCATTTTATTTGCTTTCGGGGCAATACCGCCTAAGACTTCATCTGCGGTAATCTCATAATCCCCTAGCCATTGAAAACCGTCCTCCGACAATGCAAACGCTTTTGGGTGTCCGAACGCAGCAAGGTTGTTTTTAATCTGCACCACAGCCCTTATATTTTCTTCTCCCTCAACCCTGCCGACTAAGAGAACGCTTCTTGCGACTGCGAAGAAATCTATCGAACCCATTCCTCGATACGCCGCCTTATTTCCTGCCGCCTTGTTCATGTGACCGACAAGGACAATCGCACACTGGTATTTCTCTGCCAGTGCCGCCAACTTCTTTGTCATGTCCCTTGCTTCATTCGCACGGTTCATATCCATACCGCCGCCCAAATAGGCTTGTATTGGGTCTAAAATCAGCAGCTTTGCACCTGTCTTTATAACAGCTTCTTCCAGCCGTATATCTATCATAGAAAGGGATTTTATCCTTTCGTCAATGACAGAGATTTTCTCACAGTCTGCCCCTGCCTGTTCTAAACGGGGCTTTACCGTATCGGCAAGACCGTCCTCCGCACTCTGATAGATGACATTCAAAGGCTCTGTAAAATTCATTCCACCGTCTAAACTTTCTCCCTTAGACAGTTTCGCCGCTATATTGAGTATAAATGTTGTTTTTCCGTCCCCCCGGATCGCCTTGTACGATTGTCAGCTTGCCATAAGGGATAAACGGAAACCACAGCCAAGAAACTTCCTGCGACTGTATCTCCGACAATTTAATCAACTGTAATTCTGTTTTTGTTTCTTCCATAAATGCCCTCCATTTCTGAAAAATCGTTGCCACTGGAAGAAACCTCTGCTATACTGGTATTGTGATTGTTGATAACAGAGGTTTTCCAGTTATCACAGCCCTAACAGTTGCCGCTGTCGGGGCTTTTTTCTTCTCCGTTGGTGTTTCCCTGCCACAGATATTTTGCTCCGTCCAACACCCACAGGATAGCTTTCAGCATATCAAGACAGTCATTCCGCATATCTTCCAATCCCTCCGGCGTTAAATCAATCTCTGTCTTTTCAAACTGTTCTGTCACTTCCCGGATATTTGCCTGCATTATCTTTAGTTCCTCTACCAACTGATAAATCAGTTCTTTTTTACCAACCACGCACACCCGGTTATAAATGCAGGAACGGACAAAATAATCTTTCTTAGAAAGTCCGCTTGCTAAAATCTTTGCTTCGATTTCTTCCCTCTCTCTGGGGGAAATGCGAAAGCTGATTGTCGGGTATTTATGCACTCCACTCATTCTTCTTCCTCCCTGCTGTTCTCAATCTCCAATTTATCCGCAAGTTCCCCCTGCTTATTGGGGTATAAATGTGAATAAGTATTTAATGTTGTTTCGATTTTCTCATGCCCCAACCGTTCCGCAATCGCTAATGGCGTAAATCCCATTTCCACAAGTAACGAAGCGTGACTATGCCGTTACGGTATAATAACGACAAACGGAAAAAGCCTTTATTTTCAAGGGGTTTGAGCGTTTGCCGTCATTTATTCAATTCCTTTTCCAAGTTGAAACATGGCGAGAAAAATATCGAAAAAAGGAGGCTGTTTCATTAACGACAAAATTTAATAGTGCCAGCGGTCCGGTGTATTGCCTGACCGCTGGTTGCCGTGGGCGTTTCACTTTTATAGGTGGGCGCCCTTTTTTTATACCCATTTTCAAGAGAAAGGAGATTCACATGGAATTAAACGAAATGGAAAAACGGCTACTGTTTCAGGTTGAGGGCGACTATCAATACAAAGTCCTGAACGAGCTCCACATGGCTGCCCGGTACACAAAGGACCCTGAACAGCGGAAGGCAGCGGAAAGTCTGATGGCAAAGCTGCGCGTCCTGACGGATGACGAGTGCATGGACATCGTGCGGGATATTCAGAAGAATTACCTCCTGCCCTACCCGCCCCGGACGATTGGGGAAAAGATTGCGGAGGCCAGGCAGCGATCCGGCGCGGAAAAATTGAAAGGGCATGACATCATGGCCCTGGAACGCTTTGCCCCAGAGGTACGGCACATGATCATCTTCAATGTGCTGTCTTATAATTCTCCTGTCGGCGATAAGGGCGATAGGATGCGCCTGTTCCTTACGGATGCCGGCTATCAGAAATTTTTAGACAGCCAGGAGCGGGGCGAAGTCAAACTGAAAAACCATGCGAAGGTCTCAGACGGGCATCTCCATTATGACCGCAGGGACCGCGTCTTGTAACAGGATAACCGGAGAAAGGAGGCTTTGAAATGGCTGTATTCCGGGTAGAAAAAACAAAGGACTTCACAATCATGTGCAACCACCATCTGCGCAATACGGAACTGTCCTTAAAGGCAAAGGGGCTCCTCTCGCTCATGCTGTCGCTGCCGGAAGATTGGGATTATACCACAAAGGGGCTCGCCCATATCTGTAAGGACGGCGTGGATTCGATCACTACCGCCCTGAAAGAGCTGGAGCGGCACGGGTATCTCACCAGGCAGCGCCTCCGCTATGGGAACGGACAGCTCGGGGACATTGAGTATACGATCCATGAAAAGCCTGTAAATGCTGAAAAACAGGAGTATTCACCTAAACGGGAAAATCCAAGACAGGTAAATCCAGGACAGGCAAAACCTGAACAGGCCGAACCTGGACAGGAAAATCCCGCACAATTAAATACTAATCCACTAAGGACTAAAAAATCAAAAACGGATATATCAAGGATCCATCAATCAATCTATCCGGCAGAGCCGGAGGCGGCAGGCCGCCCGGATAGGATGGATCGGATAGAGCTGACAGACGCTTACCGCGAGATCATTAAAGAAAATATTGAGTATGACTGTATGGTTTCCCGTTATGGGAAAGAACGCTTAGACGAGACTATGGAGCTTATGCTTGAAGTGGTTTTGTCCAAGCGTCCATATATCCGTATTGCCGGGGATGATTTTCCCAGGGAGGTGGTAAAGGGCCGTTTCCTGAAGATCAATTCCGGCCACCTGGAGTATGTCTTTGACTGCATTGACAAGAACACCACAAAAGTCGGAAATATCAAGGCATACCTGCTGGCAGCGCTGTATAATGCCCCGGCAACAATGGACAGTTATTACCGTGCCGAGGTCAATCACGACCTATACGGCTGTTAGGCGCCTTCGGGTGTCTTTTTTCATCACAGAAAGGAGGCGGGGCACGATGAAAAGAAATTCTGTGCCGGCACTATGCCCGGCGTAAGCAAAGAGCAGATTCAGGCGGCGAGGGAGGCGGACCTGTTTGCTTACCTGCAGTTCCATGAGCCTGGGGTGCTGAAACGGGACGGGCCCAATTACCGCCACAAGGAACATGACAGCCTGGTTTATGTGACCGGGAAAAGGTATTGGTACTGGAACAGCCGGGGCCGGAGTATCAACGCCCTGGATTATCTGATCCAGATTCGGGGCTACGGGCTGGTGGATGCGGTCCATATGCTGGTAGGCGGGGAAATCCGGCAGACGCCGGCCTATCGGAGTACAACAGCAACAGACCGTGTGCATAAGGAACAGGAAAAGAAAACATTTTCCCTCCCCTGGGCCAGACGGTGTGCCACTTCTGCCGTTTCTTATTTGCAGCGGCGCGGGATCAGCTCTGATGTGATCAGCCGGTGTTTCCGGGACGGGCTGTTCTATGAGGCGCGGTATCATGGCGAGCCGGTCTGTGTGTTTGTGGGAAAGGATGAAGCCGGCAAAGCAAAGTTTGCCTGTATGCGGAGCATTGCCAGCAGCCTTAGGAAAGATGTTTACGGCAGCGACAAGGAATACAGCTTCTGCTATCCACCCCGGAATCCGGGCAGCCGGCATGTTGCAGTGTTTGAGGCGCCCATTGACGCCCTCTCCCATGCCACGCTACAGGAGTTAGAAGGCTGGAAATGGGACGGCTACCGGCTGTCCCTGGGCGGCACTTCCCATGTGGCGCTGATTGCATTTTTGAAACGCCACCCGGAAATCCGGCGCATCAGCCTCTACATGGACAATGACCTTGGCGGCCTTAAAAATGCCAGGAGGATCAAGGCAATGCTCCATGAAGATCAGCGGTTCAGACATATCCGGGTGGGAATCAACCCACCCCGCACAGGGAAGGACTACAACGAAATGCTGCTCCATGTTGCAGAACAGATGAAAGGCCATCAACAACAATGCCGCCAGAAACAGGCGGCTATTTCAATTTGACAGGAGGATTTTAGAAATGATGAACATAGAGAACACGGCTTTACAGATGATCGCCGAAGCCGCCCGGTGCCCGGACTATGGCCCCGATATGGTTAAGGCACTGATGAAAAAGCTGGATATGAACGAGAAAGGCTTTGCGCTCCTGATGAACGTCGCCCCTTCCACGGTCCGGCTCTGGACCAGCGGCGCCGCGCAGCCAAGCGGAACGGCCAGGCGGCTCATGCAGATTTACGAGACCGAGCCGGAGATTGTCGGCAAGATTGCAGGAGGGCAGCCGCCGGCAGATGGGGGGAATCTTTAAATGGCACAGGTCACAATGAAAGATGATGCGCTTCCACAGATTCACTTAGTCCGCGATACGGATTTAGGCGTATTTGCCTATGAGCTCCATATCCTGGCCGGGGATTTCCTGCGGGAAAGTGAATTCAACCTGCACACATTGGCAACCAACACCGGGCCAGATTCTATCGCTGTCATGGGGAAAAAACATATGTGGCTCTCGGATGCGCTGCTTGCCTACTGCCCGTCGGCGGAGCTTTACCGGATGGCTGCCATGACAGAATACCCCGCTGCAAGGGCCTTCCTGTTCCACACGGAACGAAGGGAGGACGGGCGCCCGTATGGGGATGTCCTGATGATGGACCTTGACACGCTGCGGCAGGACATAGAAAGAAATACCCTCTACCCTTACGGCGTCAGCATGGAATACCGGGACGGCACGAAGGCGGAGGCAGCTATTGAAAAATGGGAGTCAATGGAGCTGTGCGAAAAGGACGCCCTGAAAACCTGGCGCTACCTCTATGCGCCGGAGCAGGTGACGGAATGGCAGTACCGCTATTCTAACCGGTTCAGCCAGTGGAAGGAGCAGGCATTTTCCTATATGCCCCAGGATTTGGAGGAACGGCTGAATGTGGAGTATATGGAGGAGGCGCAGAACCCGGACACAGATATGTACCGCATACCCCTGGGGACAGCGAAGCAGATGCTCCTTGACGGCGGTCCGGTCTACCGCCTTTTTCCCGGAGGGCCGGAAAAGCTACTGCCGATTGCGGCGGTCACGGGGCTCTGGTATGAGAATTACCGGGAGTTTGCCGTTACCCCGGAGGATTTGGGTGCGCTTGACCGGCTGGTCCGCAGGGAGACGGACCGGATCATGGGAATACGCCCGCAGCATGATAAATTACAGGAACGCCGCCCTTCCCCGGAGCGGTGATTTTTTATGACAGACTGGAGGTGATAATGATTGGCGGATAACATGCAGCATGAAGATTTCGGGGAAAAGATCGGCGGCGCAAAAAAAGATCTATGGAAGGACCGGGGGCTCTATGTGAATGACCTGGATGCCATGAATGAGCGCGAGGCCGAGAAATTCGTAAAAAAGGATAATATCTGGAAGAAACCGGACTATGGGGCCATGCTGGAGGACGGGGTTCCCCTCGGCGTGGTCTATTTCATCAAAAAGGCGCGGGACGGGTTAAATGCCTCCCCGCAGTATTACCGCAAGGACGACACGCCGGAGAAGCGCCTTGCAAGACAGAAAGAATATATCCAGACGGTACGGGAGCTGCAGAGCGTGGTCTCGGAAGTCCGCACCGTGGAGGATGCCATGAAAGCCTATGACCGTTTCTTTGTGAAAAACGGGTATCTGGAACAGGTGCAGGGCTGGGGCGGCGGCATCCATTACCAGGCGACGGAGAAGGGCCGGGAGAACCCGGCCATTACAAACAAGCTGTCCAATGCCCTGATGGTCCACTCTGCCGCGCATTTTGAGCGGAACTTCACACAGAAAGCGCAGAAGGAACAGTTTGGCGTTTCCAAAGACCAGAAGGTGCCGAAGGGCTATGCGATCCATTTCAACGACGGGAAGAATACTTATTCCAAAAATAATGACTGGAAACCTGACACCTGGTATGTGACGAAGGGCTATTCCATCTTGCAGACAAACTTTGAATCGCGGGAGGCCGCCCTGAAATGGGTGCAGGAGCTGGCAAAGGGCCACAGCAAAAGCGGAAAGACGCGGTTTGTGCCTCCCCAGCTCTCCCACGTGCGGCGGACCGGGCCGGATTACCGCAGCGGCGTGGAGATCACCGGACAGCACTACCTTGACGCCTTCGGGTTCCGCGGCGGCGAGTTTGGAAACTGGATGAACCAGAATGACCGGCAGGCTTCCCTCAACATGGGCTTTGAAGCGCTCAAAGATTTGGCGTCAGCCCTGCAGGTCAGCGACAGGGATATTGCCTACCAGGGAACGCTTGCCATCGCTTTCGGCGCCAGGGGCAGCGGGAACGCGGCAGCCCACTATGAACCGCTGCGGAAGGTCATCAACCTTACGAAGATGCACGGAGCCGGCTCCCTGGCCCATGAATGGTGGCACGGGCTTGACGATTACCTGGGTACGAAGATGGGCGCGAATGGGATGCTCTCAGAACAGCCCCGCCTTTATGCGCCGTTCCAGAAGCTGATTGATACCATGAAATATAAGCCGGAGACGCCGGAGCAGGCTGCGGCCCGCACCGAAGCGCAGACAGAACGCACCCGGAAAAATGCGGCAGGCTGGCTGGATTCGGCGGTGCTCGGTTCCCTGAAACGGCATGGCAATGAGGAACAGATGAAAACCTACGCGGTTCTTAAAGAGTCGTTTCTATCCGGCGAGGCCGGTTCCGTGGAGCAGATCAGCGCTTTCAAGAAGTCTGTCACCGGGCGGGTGATCCCCAAAAGTGAGCGGGAACGGCTGGAAATATTCGAGCACATGCTGTCCGGGATGCAGGCACAGGAGGCGCCGCAGATCGGGCGGGTGGAAACCGATTTTTACCGGAATTCCGTGCGCATGGGTAAGGAGTGCGAAAAGGACGGCGGCTATTGGGACAGCAACACGGAGATGACCGCCAGGGCCTTTGCCTGTTACATCAAGGATAAGCTGCCTTACAGCTCTGATTATCTGGCGGGACATGCGGATTGTGCCGTTACTTTCGCGACAGATAAAAGCGGGGAAATGGCAGTCCTGAAAGCCTTCCCGGAGGGTGCGGAACGGAAAGCCATCAATGCGGTATTTGACGAGATCGTGGCAGACCTGAAACGGGAGCAGATACTGACCCATTCGGACGAAACGCTGCCCCTTCCGGCGCAGCCGCTGGCGGAGAATGAACAGATTTCCATATTTACGTCGGACCGGCCTTCGGTCATGGCGCAGCTTGCAGCGGTGAAACCGGCAGAAAAAACCACCCCGGCACAGGCGGCACCGAAAAAGAGCCATGCGCCGGAGATATAGGAGGTGTTGGACATATTAGAAGAAAATAAAGACTATAAGGTCTACCGTTTTGATTATCTGACGGAAGGCAGCAATCTTAAATTTGAGCATAGCGTATATTGTGAGGATGTGGATATTTCTTCTTTCATTGCGCAGGGTGAGGAAAAAATACAGGCCATGCGCCAGGACAGCATGGATGGAGAAAAGAAAGCCTTTGATATTGTACTTGCGGCAACGAAGCAATGGGAGCAGCAGGCAGCGGTCACACAGAAACTAAATCGGGCGCTGGAATACCTTCATACGCCGGAAGTAAAGCATACCGCAAATGAATGGCGCAAAACCGACAACTGGAAGAACGACGAGGAAATCAGCAACCGCGTCTACCGTATGACCGGCGGTATTTGGGAAGATACCAAATATGACCGGGAGACCAAACAGAGCGTGCCGGTTGCCTGGTATGTGACCTGGGATGTCTATGTGAACTCCCCAAAGGAGGGCTATGGCGAAAAGATTGCCGGGCAGAACCAGAAACGCTACACAGATAAAGCCGCTGCGGAAAAGTACCTGGAAGGACGGAAAAAAGCCTATTCCCATTTATTCACGGAAATTTCCCCGCAGATACCCAAACAGTATGAACACCATTTTACCGTGTATGGAGCTCTCCTGCCGGGGTACACAGTGGAGGGCCAGGAGCCGGTAAAAACAGACCATACCGCCGCCGATGTTTCGGAGGGCGGCATTTCTATGCCTGAAAAGCCGGAAAAACCTTCTGTGCTGGGAAAGCTGTCTGCGGCGAAGGAACGGGAAAAGGCTGCGGCAGAACCGAAGGCGCCAATTAAAAAGAAGGAGGATATGCAGATTTGAAAGTGTTGATGATAGAGCCGGGGAAAGCGCCTTATGAGGCTGAGCTGGACGGGAGCCTTGAATCCATGCAGGAGGCAGTCGGGGGAGGCATAGAGGGCTACTACCCTTATGCGGAGCCTGTCGCGATTGTCTGCAATGATGAAGGAAAAATAAACGGGCTGCCCCTGAACCGGGCGATCTACAACCAGGACGGCGAGATGATTGAGATCATGGCAGGCACCTTTTTCATAGCCGGTCTCGGTGAGGAAAGTTTTGCCGACCTTCCCGATTATTTCATGGAGCAGTATAAGGAACAGTTCAGATACCCGGAAAAATTTGTCCGGCTGGCGGGTGAGATCGTTGCGGTGAAGCAGCCCCTCCCGCCAGAGGAAAAACAGCAGCCGGCACCTGCCATGGAGGAACCGGGCGGGGATGATATAAGGCTTGACGAATCCACGGACCTGGCTTTCGACCTGGATGAATTTTTCAGGCAGAACAGCGGGGCCTATGCAGACCTGTACCCGGATTTCCATGCAGAAAAGGAGCGCATGGCGGACGAGCTGCTTTCAGGAGATACCGGGAAAATCCGCATGAGGCTGGCGGCATTTGAACATGAGGAACACATGGAGGGAGAAACGGCGCCGCTTCTGGAGCGTATTTCTTCCTATGAAAAAGAGTATGGGATCAGCGCTTATTCCATTTACCAGCTTGACTTATCGGACAATACAGACAACCTCCGTTTTATGTCCCTGGACTGGCTGGAAAGCAAGGGGCTCTCCGTGAGCCGGGACAATTACCGGATGGTCTATGCCATGCAGCGGGAACCGGGCGAAACGCTGGAGGATATTTACAGGCGCTTCAATATCGACCACCCGGAAGATTTCAAGGGCCATTCCCTTTCCGTTTCTGATGTGGTAGTCCTGCATGGGAATGGCGCAGACACCGCTTATTATGTGGACAGTATCGGCTTTCAGGAGCTGCCGGGCTTCTTCGGCGCAGGGGCGCCGGAGGCGAAGCGGGATGTTTCCGTGCGGGAACAGCTTGACAATGCAAGGAAACAGGCGGCGCAGGCAGAGCCGAAAGCGCCGGATAAAAAGCCCAGGGAACCGGAAAGGAGTTGATGGCTTATGCTGATGGCGGTTGACGGTCCATATGCGCTGATGGTGCAGCCGGACGACATTTTAATCTCTCCCCGTGAGGTAGACGAACATTTTGGGACGATGGCCTGTTTCCATTCCCGCTATGCGCTGGGCGACAGCCACAATTACATGGATAAAGACGATTTCCTGCGGGAGATGTATTTAGATACCGTGGGGCATGATGAAGCGGGCCTGAAACGCTATGAACACATGGTAAACATTGTGAGCAGCCGGTTCCGGCACGGGCCAAAGACGGAGGAACGGGCGGTTGATGACGCCATGCTGAAGGTGATCTCCGAAAAATACATTACGCTGCCCCTCTATCTGATGGACCACAGCGGCCTTGCCATGCAGACCGCAAGTTTCAATGACCCCTGGGACAGCGGGCAGGTCGGATGGATTTATGTTTCCAAAGAGGATGCGCTAAAGGAATTTGGCGGCGAAAAAATGACCGGCGCCATTCGGAAAAAGGCGGAGGACCTGATGCGCAGCGAAGTAGCCGCTTACGATTCCTACCTGCGGGGCGAGTGCTACGGATTTGAGCTTTACAAAAACGGCGAGCTGTCGGATAGCTGCTGGGGCTTCATGGGCGGCCTGGACGATGCCTGTAAGGATATGGCTGAATATCTCCCGGAGGGCTGTAAGGATATGGTGGACCACCTGGAGGAACATAACCAACCGGCAACCATCATCAAGACGCTTCTGAAACATGCGAAAATCCAGACAGACCAGGCGGCAAAAGCCTTTGAGCACGCACCCCGCCAGCAGGTGATCGGGGACGCCCGGTAAGGCAGTTGTTTCCCATTTATAATTACAGATTTTATCAGGAAGGAGGATGCTTATGCAGGAAGATTTGGAACAGCGGACCGTATCGGTCTCCATCCAGGCGGCGAAGCTGTCCGGGCGGGTGCTGCGCTCTGCCATTGCCGCCGTGCTCCAGAAGATGGAGCAGGAACGCACGACCCCGAAAGTCGGCAGGAACAGCATGAAACGGCTGACCTGTAAGGACCCAGGAGCCAACACTATTGAAGTGTCCGGCAGAATCCGCTCCTTTGAGCGGTACGCCAGGAAGCACCAGGTCCGCTACCATATTGAAAAAGAGCTGGGGACCGATCCCCCTAAGTGGACGGTCTATTTCAAAGCGAACCAGGCGGACGCGCTGACGGCAGCTTTTAAGGAATATACCCAGAAAGACCTTGCCCGGAGCGCCAGGCCGTCGCTGCTCTCCCAGCTTCATAAATTCAAGGAACTGGCGCAGGCTCTTGGCCGTGACCGGGTAAAGAACAAGGAACACGGAGGGCCGGAACGTTGAAAATAGATACCGATACCCTGAAAAAGCAGGTGATCCTCCACCTGCCCTATCTCCTGTTCCTTCTGGTATTTGCGAAGCTGGGGCAGGCGGTGCGCCTTGCCCCCGGAGCGGACGCCTCACAGAAATTGTTAGGGCTGTCCGAGGGCTTCTCACTGGCTTTTCAAAGCATGTGGCCGGGTGCGGCGCTGGACTGGCTTGCTGGCCTCTGTGGTGCCGCCGTAGTGCGGCTGGCGGTATATATGAAAGGAAAAAATGCAAAAAAGTACCGCAAAGATGTGGAGTACGGCTCTGCCCGTTGGGGGAACAAAACAGACATTGCCCCTTTCATGGACCCGAAACCGGAAAACAACATTATCCTGACGCAGACCGAGGGGCTTATGATGTCCGGCAGGCCGAAGAACCCGGCCCATGCCCGCAATAAAAATGTGCTGGTAGTCGGCGGTTCCGGCTCCGGCAAGACGAGATTTTTTATAAAACCCAACCTCATGCAGCTCCATAGTTCGTATGTCGTCACCGATCCGAAAGGCACGGTCTTAATCGAAGTGGGAAAGCTGTTAAGCCGCGGTACTCCGAAACTGGACAAGGACGGAAAACCGGTCAGGGGAAAGAATGGGAAAACCGTGTATGAGCCTTATAAGATCAAGGTATTCAATACGATCAACTTTTCAAAAAGTATGCACTATAATCCCTTTGCCTATATCCACAATGAGAAGGACATTCTGAAACTGGTAACGGTGCTGATTGCAAACACCAAAGGGGAAGGGAAATCCGGCGACGATTTTTGGGTCAAGGCCGAGACCCTGCTGTATACGGCGCTGATCGGCTATATCTATTATGAGGCCCCGACAAACGAGCAGAATTTTTCCACTCTGGTAGAAATGATAAACGCTATGGAGGTCCGGGAGGATGACGAAAGTTTCAAAAATGCCGTTGACCTTCTCTTTGATGCGCTGGAGCAGAAAGACCCGGACCACTTCGCCCTCCGCCAGTATAAGAAATATAAATTAGCGGCGGGCAAGACAGCGAAAAGCATACTTATTAGCTGCGGCGCCAGACTGGCGCCATTCGATAGTGCAGCGACACGTTGTCGCATATAAACTCTGCGTGGGATTTTCCTGCAAAGAGGTAAAAGTGACGGAAAGGCTATAGCCTTTCTAACTGATATTCCGAGAAGTGGAATGACGGGGTAACGCCCTGAAACGCTTCCCTTGATACTGCGTTGGAAGAAACGGGACGTATTTCCCGCGACTGACACAGCACGCTGAAGTCGGCTGTCTGCACCCGCGACTGTCCCCTTTGGGGGATAAAGCAAAGCCGAGCCAGAGGTGGCCGGGGGTGTTAGGCCGGAGGTCTATAAAGTACCTATGTCCAGAATGCGGCTGACTACCGCTGACAAAAGCCCGAATGTACAGGTCTATAACGGGATATGGCAGAAATGCCATAGCCGTGAAAACGGCGTATGTGGGGTAAAGTAAGATTTGTCGATATGAAATTCCCTATGGTGTTACAGGCACCATCAGGCATACAGGCCTAAAGGGCAGGGTTAAGGGTATTATGCAAAGATAGGAATATCGGAACGTGGAAAGCCCCGGATGTGGAGTGGATACGCATGATGAAGCAATGGGCGGGAAAATCGTGCCGCCTTTTATGGGAGGTGCGGTATAACCGTTCTTAATCCGGGAGGAAAGAGCAGCCATGCTACCTGTGAAGCCGTGAACAAAGTAAGCGGTGGAGGGACGGGCTGTAGTCAGGAACAGAAACAAAATCATATTCAATAAACACGCATAGGTTCGAGTAGGACTAAGAAAGGCGAAAATCCAAACGAAAGTGGGGATAAGTAACCGACTATGGCAACAGGAAAGGCAAAGAAGAAAGATAAGTTAAGGCACGCCGAGTATTATGACTTTCAGGCAATTCAAGATAAGCTGTATGCCGACAGCAATAAAGGCAAAGTTTTCAAACATCTGGTTGAAATCATTGCATTACCCGAAAACATACGGCTGGCATACCGCAACATCAAGAAGAACCACGGGAGTACGACGCCCGGCACAGATGGAAAAACAATCACAGAATTATCAGCACTCTCTGATGAACAGCTTATATGCGCCGTACAGCGCAAATTAAACTGGTATGTCCCACAAAGCGTCCGGCGGGTAGAAATTCCGAAAGGAAATGACCCAATGAAGAAGCGCCCGCTCGGAATACCGACGATTATGGACAGGCTGATACAACAGTGCGTATTGCAGGTCATGGAGCCGATATGTGAGGCGAAATTCCACGACCACAGTTATGGATTCCGCCCTAACCGGAACCAACAGCACGCAATCGCCCAGGTTCACAAAAATATGCAGAGAAGCAATCTCCACTATGTCGTAGACATAGATGTTAAGGGGTTCTTTGACAACGTGAACCACGGAAAACTGCTGAAACAGCTCTGGACAATGGGAATCCATGACAAGAAGCTGCTTAGTATTATATCAGCTATGCTAAAAGCGGAGGTGGCCGGGATAGGATTCCCGGAGGTGGGTACGCCGCAGGGAGGTATTATCTCTCCCCTGCTATCCAATGTAGTTCTAAACGAATTGGATTGGTGGCTTGCCAGCCAATGGGAAGAAATACCAACGGAGTTCCCTTACAAGGAATCGGTCAATTACAACGGAAGCGTGAGCAAGAGCCATAAATTTGCCGCACTGCGGAGGACAAGGCTGAAAGAAGTCACCTGCGTCCGATACGCTGATGATTTTAAGATATTCACGAACAGCTATCAAAATGCGGTGAAGTTATTCCACGCAACCAAAAGCTGGCTTCATGAAAGGCTTTCTCTTGAAATCAGTCCTGAAAAATCAAAGGTGATTAACCTGAAAGAGCAGTATTCAGAGTTTCTTGGTTTCAAGTTAAAGGTTATCCCCCGTGGGAAACGGAGCAACGGACGCGCCAAATATGTAGTAGAGAGCCATATCAGAGAGAAATCTATTGCGAAAATAAAACCAAACTTAAAACGGCTGATTTACGACATTGAGTTCCCGTCACAAGGCAAACGTACTGAATATCAGGCGATTTGCCGCTACAACGTTTATGTAATGGGAATCCATGACTACTATCAATTAGCCACAAAGGTCTGCGATGACCTTACGCCATTCGCCTTATCTGTCCACAAGAGCCTGCGGGCAAGACTGAAAGAACGGGTTAAAACTGCAAAACAGGTCAGAAAAAGGAAGATTCCGTGTGAAGTTCCGAAAGTTATCAGGGAACGGTATGGGAAAAGCAAACAGCTCCGATATGTAGCCGGACACGCAGTTGTCCCGATTGGCTACATACGGCACAAGCCCCCAAAGTCCATGAACCGCAAAATCAATTCCTATACGCCCGAGGGCAGAGCCGAAATCCATAAGAATCTGGACAGAATCGACATGACGGTTCTTCATTACTTAATGAGGAACCCGGTTTTGTACCGTACTATCGAATATAACGATAACAGGCTTTCACTGTATTCGGCCCAAATGGGAAAATGCGCCGTATCTGGCAAAGTGCTTTCTATTGGCGATATTCATTGCCATCACAAAGTGCCACGGTATTTAGGCGGCAAGGACAATTATCAAAATCTGGTGTTGGTATGTGAAGATGTACATCACCTGATTCATGCTACAAACCCTGATATTATCAGAAAGTATATGGAAATCCTAGGCCTTGACCAAAAGCAGAAAGAAAAACTCAATAAGTTAAGAAGCCTTGTCCACGTTGAGAGTTATTGAGATGAAATAAATTCTGTTCCTGATGGCAAGCCGGGTGAGCTGAAAGGTTCATGCCCGGTTTAGGGCGGGGGAAAATCCGGAGATAACATCAAAGGATTACCTATCGCTATTTAAGGAGGTCCGGGAGATCACCATGTATGACGAGCTGGAGCTTGACCTGGTCGGGGACAGGAAAACGGCGCTGTTCTTTATCATCAGCGATACGGATGCGACGTTCAATTTCCTTGTCAGCATGGCCTATACGCAGCTGTTCAATCTGCTGTGCGAGCGTGCCGATGACAAGTATGGCGGCAGGCTGCCGGTACATGTGCGGTGCCTGATCGACGAGGCCGCCAATATCGGGCAGATTCCGAACCTGGAAAAGCTGATGGCGACGATCCGTTCCAGGGAGATTTCGGCCTGTCTGGTCCTGCAGGCGCAGAGCCAGTTAAAGGCGCTCTATAAGGACAACATGGACACCATCATCGGGAATTGTGACGCTTCCCTTTTCCTGGGAGGCAAGGAGGAAACCACGCTGAAAAGCTGGAATTCCCTGCTGGGAAAAGAGACCATCGATATGTATAACACCAGCGTCACCAAAGGCAGCCAGGAATCCCACGGACAGAATTTTCAGAAATTGGGAAAGGATTTGATGTCGGTGGACGAGCTGGCCGTGATGGACGGCGGGAAATGCCTCCTGCAGATCAGGGGCGTCCGGCCCTTCCTCTCCCGCAAATATGATATTACGAAACACTCGAACTATAAATACCTGTCGGATTATGCCCCTAAAAATGCGTTTGACATTGAAAGATTCCTCTCAACCAGACTGCCCGTCAGCCCCGGCGAGCTGTACCGCAATTATGAGGTCACGGCGGAGGATTTGGAGGCGCCGGCTGTATGATGATGTAGCTGCCTGTTAAAGTCTCTGGCTTTGGCGGGCTTTTTCTTTTCACCGGAAGGAGGTTCTATTGAGGATTCGCGCCCCTCCCTGACAACTGTATACCTTTCCAGGATGATCCTGGACTATGCCGCCCCTGTGCTTTATGCAGATTTTCTTAAAGCACAGGGGCGTTTTTTCGTTTCCGGCCAGATACGGCCATACCACAAAACCAATATATTTCAACTTAAAGGAGGACTTTTATATGGCTTTTTTTGCAAGTGCGATTGATACTTTGAAAATTCTGGTGATTGCTTTGGGTGCCGGCCTCGGCGCATGGGGAGTCATCAACCTTCTGGAGGGTTACGGCAATGACAATCCCGGAGCCAAGTCGCAGGGGTAAGCTACGCCCTCCACGGACAAGTAATTGCCGTGCAGCGTATGGTGGAAGTCCATACGGCAACAGGCTGAATTGCTGGAAACCCCTAAAGCCGTGCGTACCAAAACATGGGGATGAAACATGCCCGGATGTGACGGTGGCGAAAGCAGAAAAAAACGCACGGATGGCGCAGGGTGCGAACCTAAACGCCGGGACAATGGGCGATCAGCAGCCAAGCCCCGAACAGGGGAAGGTTCAACGACTATCCTTTGCAGGAGTAGGGCCGAGCGGCCCGAAGCAGCCTGCCCCGCTCCATGCGGGTGAAGATATAGTCTGCGCCCATGTGAAAGCATGGGGTGTCCGCTTCTTTATGAAGTGGGGCCGCACCGGGGCAGCGACCCGGTGTGAACAAAAACGGATGAAACAGCTTATGGCTGGCGGAGGTATTGCGCTGGTGGGTGCCACGCTGATCCCGCTGCTCTCCGGCCTGTTCGGTTAATAGCCGATGGGCAGTCTGTTTGAATGGATAACAGACTGGATTAAAGAGGGCTTGATCGAAGCGATCACAGGACAATACACCAGTATCTTTGAGTCCGTCAACAGCCAGGTCTCGGATGTGGCCTCGCAGGTAGGCCAGACACCGCAGGGGTGGAATGGCGGCGTGTTCAGCATGATCCAGAATCTTTCTGAAACCGTCGTCATTCCCATTGCGGGAATCATCCTGACTTTTGTTCTTGTCTATGAATTGATCCAGATGATCCTCGAAAAGAACAACATGCACGATTTTGATACGTTCAACATCTTCAAGTGGATTTTCAAAACCTTTGTTGCCACATACCTGCTCACCAACTGCTTTACCATCGTCATGGCGGTGTTTGACGTCGCCCAGCATGTGGTGAATCAAAGTTCCGGCGTGATAAACGGGAGCATGGATGTTACCGCCGCGCTGGCCGACCTGGAGACGCAGCTTGAAGCAATGGGGATGTGGGAACTGATCGGCCTGTGGCTGGAGACCAACATTATCAACCTGTGCATGTGGGTGTTGTCCATCGTGATCTTTGTCATTGTGTATGGCCGCATGATTGAAATATATCTCACGGTCAGCCTGGCACCCATACCGTTTTCCACAATGGCAAACCGTGAATGGGGGCAGATGGGGACGAATTACCTGCGTTCCCTGTTTGCTTTGGGTTTCCAGGGGTTTTTGATTATGGTCTGCGTCGCGATCTATGCGGTGCTGGTCCAGTCGATCCCCTCGTCCGGCGATATTCACGGTGCGATCTGGGGCACGGCGGGATATACCGTCCTGCTGGCCTTTGCCCTGTTTAAGACAGGCTCGCTATCCAAAAGTATTTTTAACTCGCATTAGTGTGTAACCGACCTATTTTAACAAGAAGGAGGATTTTTCTATATGAGTAAGACCAACCATGAAACCATGCAGCCGGAGGCCCAGGCGGGCGAGGGCTTGAAGCTGGATGTAACCGTGCGCCCGATTGCCCCGATGGGGAACCTTCTGGCTTTCGCCAATGTGACGATTGGGGACTGTTTCAAGATCGACGGCTTCCGTATCTGCTCCGGCGAGAACGGCCTGTATGTCAATATGCCTTCCACCCAGGATAAGCAGGGAAAATGGAGGGATGTCTGCTGGCCGGTGACGGCGGATTTCCGCAGGCAGCTTAATGACGCCCTGATCGGAGGGTACGGCCAGGCGATTGAAAACCTGCAGGCCACCCTTGAAGCGACAAAGGGAGCGGCGGAGAAGCCTTCCCTGACCGGCGCCCTGAAAGAAAATGCCGGCAAGGTCAAGACGCCCCCGGCAAAATCCGCCCCGGCCAAGAATGAGCAGGCCCGGTAATGGCGGAGGCCGGAAAATATGGCATCGTGTACGCGGACCCGCCCTGGCGCTATGATATGAAACGCGGCAGCGGGGTGGCTGAAAACCACTATCCCACCATGAGCATGGACGAAATATGCGCGCTGCCAGTTGCAGACCTTGCGGCCAAAGACAGTGCGCTTTTCCTATGGGCCACCTTCCCACAGCTTAATGAAGCCTTCCGGGTGATCGAGGCATGGGGGTTCAAATATAAGACGCTGGCTTTCCTCTGGCTCAAACAGAACCGGAAAGCGGATTCCTGGTTTTACGGGATGGGGTTCTGGACCCGCTCTAATGCCGAGGTATGCCTTCTGGCAACACGCGGGCGCCCGAAACGCCAGTGCGCGGGAATCCACCAGTTTGTGATCTCCCATATTGAGCAGCACAGCAAAAAGCCGGACGAGGTACGGGATAAGATTGTGAAGCTCATGGGCGACCAGCCCAGGATAGAGCTTTTTGCAAGGCAGCAGACCCCCGGCTGGGATGTGTGGGGCAATGAGGTGGAATCCACGGTCACGATGCAGGAACAAAACCAGTGAGATACAGCATGAATGGAGGTGAAATTACATGCCTTATGTCCCCGTACCCAAAGACTTAACGAAAGTCAAGACCAAGCTGGCGTTCAACCTGACGAAGCGCCAGCTTATCTGTTTCAGCCTGGCCGCATTGGTCGGGCTGCCGGTATACTTCCTTACCCGCGGCGCTGTCGGTAACTCGGCGGCGGTGCTAATGATGATCGGGCTTATGATGCCCTTTTTCTTTTTCGCCATGTATGAGCGGGATGGGCAGCCGGCGGAGAAACTTCTGAAAAACAGGCTCCGCTATAAGCTCTGGCCGAAGAAACGGCCATACCGGACGGAAAATTTGTATAAATCCATGTCAGAGAAGGAGGTTATGAGGATTGCCAAAAACCAGACAGCAGGAGGCCCAGGAAAAGCGCCTGCAAAGAAACATCAGGCAGGCAAAAAAGGCCAGGGCAGACGCAAAAACAGGCGGGCGTAATGCTTCCCGCATAAAGCCGTCCAGGAAAGGCGGCTTTTTCAGTGGGCTTAAATCGGACGCCCCGCAGACGGTCCAGCAGAGCATTCCCTATAAGGAAATGTACCGGGATGGGATCTGCCGGCTGACGGATAAGCTCTACACCAAGACGGTGCAGTTTTTTGACATTAACTACCAGCTCGCACAGGCGGATGACAAGGCGCAGATTTTTGAGGGCTACTGTGATTTCCTCAATTATTTTGACGCTTCGATCCATGTGCAGCTTACCTTCATCAACCAGCGTGCAAATATGCAGGATTTCGCCCGCAGTATCGACATCCCCATCCGCGGCGACGAATATGACGGAATCCGCAGGGAGTATGGGGATATGTTAAAGGGCCAGCTCCAAAAAGGCAACAACGGCCTTACCAAGCGGAAATATATCACTTTCGGCATTGAGGCCGACGACCTTCGCACCGCGAAGATGCGCCTGGAGCGGATCGAGGCCGATGTGCTGGCGAATTTCAAAGCCCTGGGAGCGCATGCAAAGCCACTTAATGGGCTGGAACGCCTGGAGGTTCTTCACAGCCAGCTCCACCCGGACGGGCAGGAAAAGTTTCATTTTGTCTGGGCGGACCTGCCGAAAACCGGGCTTTCCACAAAGGATTTTATTTCGCCCTCCGGCCTGTCGTTCTCAAATGACGGAAAGACTTTCCGGGTAGCCGACCATTCCGGGGCGGTGTCTTTTTTGCAGATTTTAGCGCCGGAGCTGACGGACCGACTGCTGGCGGAGCTCCTTGACCTGGACGACGCCGTGACGGTGAACCTGCATATCCAGTCCATCGACCAGGCCCAGGCGATCAAGAACATCAAGCGCAAAATGTCCGATTTGCAGAAAATGACCATTGAGGAACAGAAGAAAGCGGTCCGCGCCGGGTATGACATGGACATCATACCTACCGACCTTGCCACCTATGGCGAAGAAGCAAAAAATCTCTTACAGGATTTGCAGAGCCGGAATGAGCGGATGTTTTTAGTCACGGTACTGGTGGAGAACATCGCGCCGAAACGCCAGAAGCTGCTGAACGATATTCTGTCTGCCTCCGGCATTGCGCAGAAATATAACTGTGCCCTGAAACGTCTGGACTTCCAGCAGGAGCAGGGCCTTATGTCCTCCCTTGCATTAGGGCTGAACCAGGTTGAGATTGAGCGGGGGCTTACGACCAGCAGCACCGCCATTTTCGTGCCGTTCACGACCTGCGAGCTGTTCCAGGAGGGCGAGGCGCTTTATTATGGCCTGAACGCTTTAAGCAACAACCTGATCATGGCGAACCGCAAGAACTTAAAGAACCCCAACGGCCTGTTCTTAGGCACGCCGGGCAGCGGCAAGTCTTTCTCGGCAAAGCGTGAGATCGTCAATGTGTTCCTTTTAACGGAGGATGACATCATCATTGCAGACCCGGAAAATGAGTACGGGCCTTTAGTACAGCAGTTCGGCGCCCAGGGGCAGGTCATTGATATTTCCCCGACTTCCACCAACTACATCAACCCGATGGACATTAACCTGGACTATTCGGACGATGAAAACCCCATTACGCTGAAAAGCGATTTTATCCTGTCGCTGTGTGACCTTATTATCGGCGGCAAGGAAGGGCTTTCCCCGATTGAGAGGACCATTATTGACCGCTGCACGAGGCTGGTGTACCGGGATTACCTGCAGGACCCCCGCCCGGAGAATATGCCGATCCTGGGAGACCTGTATGAGCTGCTTTTGAAGCAGGCTGAACCGGAGGCACAGAATATCGCTACGGCTTTGGAAATCTATGTCAATGGTTCCCTGAATGTGTTCAATCACCGTTCCAACATTGACATGAACAACCACCGGGTACTCTGCTTCCAGTTAAAGTCTCTGGGGAAAGCACTGAAAGAGATCGGCCTTCTCATTATGCAGGATGCCGTGTGGAACCGTGTCACGGCCAACCGTTCCAAGCATAAGACGACCTGGTTCTATATTGATGAATTCCATCGTGTAGCGACACGTTGTCGCATATAAACTCTGCGTGGGAAAAATCCTGCAAAGA
>SRZB01000003.1 GCA_004793585.1 Hominisplanchenecus murintestinalis
AAAAACATATCAAAATCTTTTTCAAAAAGTTCTTGACATATCACCAGAATGCTATGTGCTCAGACTATTATATTTTTTTATTCTATCATCCTCCGCAGAAAAATGCATCCATTTTTTACTCCGCTCCACACAATTCATAATAAAATGCATATTGCTGCAGGACTCCTGCATATCCCTGGTAACGCTCAAAAGGGAATCCCTCCGGATAATGGCTCGTCAGCATGTCCCTGATATGTGTGTCTATCGGAAACGCATCCACATGATGCAGTGCGAACAGGCAGATACACTCCGCAACCTTGATTCCCACACCGGATAATTTCATTAACTCCGTTCTGGCCGCCTCATATTCCATTCCCGTCAGTTTACTTAAAGACACTGTGCCATCTGCCACCATTTTCGCTGTATTCCAGATATATTTTGCCCGGTAGCCGAGGCTGCATATGGCAAAGTCTTCGAGATTTTTCCTTGCCAGGACATCTGCTGTCGGAAATACATAATATTTCTCCCCCCTGAAATCCTCTTTCTCCTCACCGAACTGTATGCACAGAGATTCCACACACTTCCTTATACGCGGAATATTATTTTGCTGCGAAATGATAAAGCTGACAATCACTTCCCACAGCTCCTGTCGCAGAATCCTCATCCCCTGTCCGCAGCGCACTGCCGCCGTCAGGTAAATGTCCTCCTGATCTACCGCATGCACCATTTTCTCATAATCCGTATACAGATCAAAATAGTCTTCCCACCGCCTTGAAAATTCCTCTCCTGTACAAGAAAAAGAAATTACTTCCCCCTCCTGCTCCATCTCCAGATACTCTCCAAATGCTGTCAGGCCATAACGATTTTCTCCAAGCGGTTTCATACGGAAACACTGCCCGGAATTACAGATTTTATGTAAATCAAATGCGGGAATTTTCCTTTTTATCATATGTCGTGCCTCCTGCCTTATTCCTCCAAATGCTCCAGCCCCTGGCTTAAAATGCTGCATACATGGTCATCCTGCAGCGAATAAAAAATAGTTTTTCCTTCCCGGCGGAACTTTACCAGACGGCTCTGTTTCAATATGCGGAGCTGATGGGAAATCGCACTCTGTGTCATATTCAAAAGCTGCGCAATGTCGCATACGCACATTTCGCTTTCCAACAGTACATAAAGAATCTTAATCCGGGTCGAATCTCCAAAAACCTTAAAGAGCTCCGCCAAATCATAGAGAAGCTCTTCATCTGGCATCTGACTGGTAACAGCTTGTATGATTTCCGGATGAGCATGTATATAATCACATTTTGGCGCTTCATTATTATAAGCCATAGTAAATTCTCCTTCTTTTTGGTTTCATCCCCTTCGTTCCGGAATGAGCCTTGACGCGATATATTCCTATTATACCTCTATTTCTCCTCATTGCAAATATATAACTTTTTCCACTTATGCTCACAGGTGGAAGTTCTTGAAGAGAATACTGCCCAGCCTTGATATTAGTGTTACCAATCATTGACGCCCCTACCGTATTACCTATCTATTGTATCTCAACACTGAAGCCTTCAATGGAAAATCCTCTCTAAAATAAATCCAGTTTCTTAAAATCTGTTTGCGGTGCATGGCAAGTTCCGTTTTCACAAAGATACCATTTCGTACCTTCCGATATCGGATAAGATGCGGTAAACGGCGCAAGCTCTGACAGCTTCTTTTTATTCTCCGCTGATTGAAAAAGAATACTTAAATCATGTGCCGGATTCTCCCGAAGGTAAGATATCAGTTCATCCGGCAGTTCACTTCCGGTGCAGACCAGCTCCTTATGCGGATAGAGCGATTTTGCCATAGCCATTAAAGAAAAACAGTGTGCGGCAGGATACTCCTTAACACATCCCGCCATAAATCTGTGCTGACGGTCTGCCGCTTCCCGAAACAATATTTCACCCGTAAGAGCCGCCAGCTCCTCTAATACTTCCTCAGCGACGGCGTTTCCGGATGGAACTGCCCCATCATAAGTTTCTTTGGGGCGTGTAATCAAGGCCTCTGCGTCATGTGCAGTCAGGTAATACCCCCCGTTTTCCTTATCCTCAAATAAATCTATCATCTGTTCCGCCCGAAATATTGCTTCTTCCAAATATTTGATTTCAAAGGAAGCGCGGTACAGCTCAAGCAGCGCAAGCGCATACACGGAGTAATCATTAAGCTGTCCGGCATGAGCGGCTTCCCCTGCGCAATAGCGGACAAAAAGCCTGTCTTCTTCGTTTGTCATTTTTTCAGAAATGAAGTTCCTTGCCTTCACTGCGGCTTCCATATAACGCGGGCTATTAAGAATCCGCGCGGCTCTTGCTAGCGAAATAATTGTCCATGCATTCCATGACAGCAGGATTTTGTTGTCAAGATGGAGGTGTGCTCTCGTTCTCCGATACGTGTAAAGCCGCTGCAAACGAGAATCACCCGCCCCCCACGCTGCATCCCTTTTCCCAATCCGGTTTGGAATACTCTGTCCTTCAAAATTTCCACGTTTTGTAATATCATACGCCCGGCAGAATTCTTTACCGTCTTGCTCCCCCAATACCTGTATAATTTCATCAGGGGTAAACACGTAATATTTTCCCTCCACACCGTCACTGTCTGCATCCTGCCCGCAATAAAATCCACCTTCCGGCGAAGCCAGCTCTCTTAGAATATATCCGGCAGTCCGCTTTGCAACGTCCGCATAAAATGCTTTTTGAGTAAGCTGAAACGCTTCCAGATACGCCAAAAGCAACAGAGCATTGTCATACAGCATCTTCTCAAAATGCGGCGCAAGCCACCTCTGATCGGTCGAATAGCGTGAAAATCCTCCGCCAATCTGATCAAATATCCCTCCTTCAGCCATCGCTTTCAGGGTCACCTCTGCCATGTACAGCGCTTCTGGCAGCTTTTCCGCCTCATGCATCCTCATCAGAAAGAGCAGATTATGCGGAGTCGGGAATTTCGGCGCTGCGCCGAATCCTCCCCAGGCAGAATCAAAGGTTTGCAAAAGCAAACGATAGCCCCTGTGCAAAAGAGCTTCATCAATTTCACCCGGTTCTGTAAAATCATCCTTTTGCAGCGCTGATATAATCTGCTCACTTGACTCCAAAATTTTTTCACGCCCGTTCTCCCAAAGATACGATATCCGACGAAGCAAATCAGAAAGCCCCGGCTGCCCATACCGGCTTCTCTTCGGAAAATAAGTCCCGGCAAAAAACGGCTTCTGTTCCGGTGTCATAAAAATCGTCAGCGGCCAGCCGCCCGAACCCGTTAATGCCTGGCAAACCGACATATAGACAGAATCAATGTCAGGGCGTTCCTCACGGTCAACCTTAATGCAGACATACTTATCAAGCAGCCTGCCAATTTCAACATCTTCGAAAGATTCATGCGCCATAACATGGCACCAGTGACAGGTAGAATAACCGATACTCAAAAAAACCGGCTTATCCTCTGCTTTTGCTTTTTCAAAAGCCTCCCTGCACCATGAATACCACTTGACCGGATTATCTTTATGCTGCAACAGATAGGGAGACTTTTCATTTACAAGCCTATTCGCCATCCTTTTCCCTCCACACACATTCTTCTGGCGTCTTATGCTGATTTCTCTTTTTTCATCATCGCACGCCATTGCGATATACCTCGCTTCTATACAGAATAGTGTGCCCTGAAATCGGAATACTATTTTATGTACTTTTCTTTTTTGGTTTCTGCAATTTATCTTTTCTGCTTTTCCACACTTTTGCCAGGATGTCTTTCAACACTAAAAAAGCATCCAGCTCATTATACCCGTACTCCTTTTTTAACTCGTCAATCATAATATTTAACCGTGCCGCATAATTGGCAGTGTTTCGTCCGTCTCCCCTTTTGATATCGTCTGCCTGCTTACTCCCAGCTTTTCAGCAACCGCTTCCTGCGAAAGTCCGCATTTCTTCCTCGCATGAAATAAACTGTTTCCTAATTTCATTCCAACCACCTCATTCCTGTGTAATATAAAGCAAGTATACTCCCACACATCTCAAAAAACCACCAATCCTATTTTACATTTCTGCACGTTTATTTAACTCTTTCATTAATACGTTACAATCCGCAAGACCGCTGTTTGTGATATCTCTGAAGAAAATCTTGACAAATTAGTAACTTGTTGCTATAATCAAAACACGTAACAAGTTACTTATAGAAAGAGAAGATTCCATGAATTTCAATGATTTAATTTCTAAATTTTCAAATACCGCAGAAAACCAACAAAAAGCTATTTTCAGCACATTATTTATTGCCGGAAATAAGCTGCAAACACTTTTTGACAAACATATCCCGGAGATATCATTAAAACAATTTATGCTGCTGTCAATCGTTAGACAATCCGAAAAACAATTAACATTCACCCAATTAGGAACTCTATTGGGCTGTTCAAGACAAAATATAAAAAAATTAGCTGATGTTTTGATGAAAAAAGGCTTCATTACGATTCAGCGAAGCCCTTTGGACACCCGAGCCATGTGCATTTGCCCCACAGATAGGGTAAATAACTATTTTCAGAACGATTTTTCTAAATACCAAGGAGAATTAAAATATCTTTTTGAAGTTTATACAGACAAAGAAATCGAGACACTTTTTATTCTTTTATCCAAGTTATATACAGGGATAGAGCATTTAGAAAAGGAGATTCACCCCTATGAAAACAGTAGTAATTTATAATTCACAAACAGGGTTTACAAAACGGTATGCCCAATGGATAGCAGAAGCAGCCGGAGCGGATTGTCTGGAATTATCAGCAGCGAAAAGGACAAATTTAGATGCATATAAAGCGATTATTTTTGGCGGCTGGGCATGTGCGGGCGGTATCAGGAAACTTAGCTGGTTCAAAAATAATATAGACAACTGGAACGATAAGAAGTTAATTACATTTTGTGTCGGTGCAAGTCCGATAGATAGCCCTGAAATAGAACCCTTTCTTAAACAAAACTTTACAGAAGCAGAGTTTAAAAAAGTAAGCGTATTTTATTTTCCAGGCGGATTGAACTATGAAAAAATGTCTATACCATCAAAACTTATGATGAAAATGTTTGTAAAAACACTTAAAGCCAAAAAGGGCAAAACAGAGAAAGAGCAGGCAATGGCCAAAATGATTTCTGCTTCCTATGATATTTCTGACAAAAAATATATTGAACCAATTTTAAAATGTTTAGAAAAATGATTTTTTCTATATCTCAATCCGCCTGCCAGATGGAACAACCGCTATATTCCATGCGGAATTCCATCTGGCAGGCGGACCGGATACAGCTATGAAATTTACTGAGAAATCCAAACCGTCAATGGCTCTCTCAATGCTCCAGCATATTTTCAATAAATATCCCAAAACCACTGGTAGCATCCTGGATAAATACATGGGTTACCGCGCCTATCAGCTTTCCATTTTGGAGAATCGGGCTTCCGCTCATTCCCTGCACAATACCGCCCGTTTTTTCCAAAAGCACCGGGTCAGTTACCTGGATTACCATGCTTTTATTTGCATCTCCGCTGTTCAGGTAAATTTTCTTGATTTCCGCCTGGTATTCCTGCACTTCTCCTTCTACGGCGCAGAGAATCGTGGCTGCTCCTTCCTCAACCTCCTGTTTATAGGCGATTTCTACCGGCTCTGACGCGGCGGCAATCTCTTCCATCTGTTTATTTGCAGTTCCGAAAATCCCTTCTTCCGTATTCTCACCAATTTCACCAAGTTCTTCCTCTGTCCGGTAATGGATGACGCCTGACAGCTCGCCCGGCACGCCCCGCTCACCTTTTGTCACCGAAAGGATGTCTGCATGATACAGGGTTCCTCCTGACAGATTCAGCAGCTCCCCAGTGTCTACGTCGCTGATTCCATGCCCCAGCGCCCCGAAATTCTTTTCCTCGTCTACATAAGTCAGCGTACCGATGCCCTGTGTATCGTCGCGGACCCAGATGCCCAGCTTGTATTCATCATTCTCTGTGTGCACCGGAGCCAGTTTCAGCGTAGTCGTTTCCCCATTCCGCTGTACCTCAAGCACAAGCTCTTCGCCCTTGCTTCCATTGATCAGCTGAGTAAGCTCTTCTTTATTCCTTACCGGGCTGTCATTGACAGAGGTAATGTAATCCCCGGACTGGACAATATTAAGCGCCGGCTCATAGTCCAGTCCATCTAAACCACGCACGGTTCCTGTACCCACCACCAGGATTCCCATGGTCTTCATATATATACCAATCGCTTCCCCGCCCGGTGTAACTTTCTTTTCTTCTACTACATTCACATGGATGTCCTTGATTGGAATCACGCCAAGCAGACTGCAGCTTATCTTCACCGAACCCTGCGGAATATTGGATTCATCCCTGCCGCCCGCTTCCACTGCTTCCTGTTCTACCATAGGTAAATCCAGCTTTATTTCCCTCTGGTCTTTCCCTCTCACCACATTCAGCTCATCGGGAATGCTCCTTTTTATCAAAAAAAATCCTGTGAAAGCCATGATACACAGCAACACAGGAATAAAAATCCCAAGCTTTTTCATCACTTTTTTCACATCCTTTCTACGCTTCTAGTATGCGAAATAAAATGATTTTCAACCTTGTATTTTTTTGTCCGCCTTTCCAAATCCTTCCAAATTTATATTTGACGCTTAGCTCTTTTTCATCTGAGCCGCCAGCTCTTTCATCTCCCGCGCGCTTTTCAGCACAGTCGGAGTAATCTCTGCACCGCCCAAAATGCGCGCCAGCTCTTCCACGCTTTCTTTTTCTGACAATTTCTGTATAGACGTAAATGTAACCTGGTTTTCCACTTTCTTTTCTATTACATAATGGCTGTCAGCCATAGACGCAATCTGCGCCAGATGCGTAATACAGATAACCTGATGGCGCTTCGCCAGTACCGCCATCTTTTCTGATACCTTCTGCGCTGTACGTCCGCTGATTCCTACATCAATTTCATCAAAAATCAACGTTTCCGTGGCGTCTTTGTCCGCCAGCACTGCCTTGAGCGCCAGCATAATTCTGGAAAGCTCGCCTCCGGAGGCTACCTCATTCAAGGGTTTTACCGGCGAGCCCGGATTCGTGGAAATCATAAAGCAAATATCGTCAATCCCCAGAAGCCCCGGAGTTTCCAAAGTCTCAAACATAATCTCAAACTGCACGTCCAGAAAATTCAAATCCTCTAATGCTTCCTTTATTTTTACACTCAAATCAAACGCATATTTTTTTCTGATTTCCGACATCTTCCCAGCATTTCTTAACAGCTCTGTCTCACAGAATGCAAGCTCTTTCTGAAGTTTTGCAAGGCATGCCTCATAATTTTCCAAAACATTCAGCCGTTCCTGCCGTTCCTCCTGGTATGCCAAAATTTCCGGAATCGCATTCCCATATTTCGATTTCAGATGGTTAATCAAGTCAAGCCGCTCCTCAACCCTGGAAAATTCTTGCTCGTCAAAGCTCAACCTTTCCACGTAATCCGAAAGCTCCCTGTTAAAATCATTCAGAAGGCTGTCAATATCGTAAAGCTGGTCGTTCAGCCCTGAAATCTCCCCATCCAGCTCCGCCACTGCACTCAAGCTCCGGATGGCTCTTCCCGTCATCTCGGATGCGCCTCCGTCGGGGGAAAGCAGGGCGGATATCTCTGCGGCCGCCTCCGCAATTTTCCTGCCGTTCACCATTTTCCGATACTGCTCTTCCAGGCTCTCATCCTCGCCCTCCATCAGCGCCGCAGCCTCTATTTCCTCTATCTCAAAGCGCAGGAAATCTGCCTCCTTCGCCCTTGCATTCTCATCTGTCTGCATATTTGAAAGCTCACGCTTCTGCCGCTGCCACCGCTTATAGAGCTCTTCATTTTTCTCCGCATACGGCTCCAGTTCTTCTTTGGCATACTCGTCCACAATAGCCAGGTGGTTTTTCCGATACAGCAGCGACTGATGCTCATGCTGTCCATGAATATCCAGCAGTACCTCTGCCGCCTCCCGGATTCTGGATACCGTAACAGTTTCCCCGTTTATTTTGCTGATTGTCCTTCCTTTCGCCAGCTTCCTGGAAATAATGACCTGCCCATCCTCCACGGGCACTTCAAGCTCCTCCAGACGCCGCCTGATTTTTTCATTTTCTACAGAAAAAATCAATTCCACCAAAGCGTACTCCGCATCCTCCCGGGCAAAACCTTTAAAGCCCGCCGCGCCCAGCGCCACGTTTACCGCTCCGATAATAATTGACTTTCCCGCGCCTGTCTCTCCGGTCAGGATATTCAGTCCGGTGGAAAGCTCCACATCCACCTCCTGGATTAACGCCATATTTTTCACATGAATATTCCACAACATACGATTTTCCTGCCCTCTCCCGAATCAAGTAACCGTTCCGCTTTGCCGGCTGGTTACAAAAATAACCTATACTGCCTATCTTCCTGTCATCCGATGGATCTTATCCATCACCAGCAGCGTATCGTCCACGCTGCGGATAGCGCACATCACCGTATCGTCCCCCGCGATGCTTCCCGCGACCTCCGGCCAGCGCATCGCGTCAATCGCAGCCGCCACGGCCATCGCCATCCCCGCCACAGTCTTTACCACCAGGATATTCTGCGCCATATCCATAGAGACAAAGCCATCCTTAAGCACACGCAGATACTTCTCATCCATCCCTGAACTGTGTGCAGCCATCACCGCATATTTCTGCTTCTCACCGTTCTGTGAAATCTTTGTTAATTTCAATTCCCGGATATCCCGTGAAACCGTCGCCTGCGTTACGGCAAATCCTTCCCGGTTTAGCCGTTCCGCCAGTTCCTCCTGGGTTTCAATATCATAACGGTTAATCAAGTCAATGATTTTTGCATGTCTTTCTATCTTCATCTTTACCTCCATTGGCGCACTATAGGAGATAAGCACTCCTACTGATTGCTCATTTTCTTCCTGAGCACCTCAAGAAAACTAATATTATTTATTTTCAAAAGCCTGGCATACCGTGAAGCCTTGCGTACCGTCACCTGGTCGCCGCCGCAAAGCCCCATGCAGGTATCTCCGTCAAAAGTCACCACGGCTGACTCTGAGTGCCTTCCTTCCTTCACCTCAACCGTGATTTCCACATCATCCGGCAGCACAATGCTTCTGGTATTCAGCGTATGGGGGGCGATCGGGCTGAGTAGAATCAGGGAAGCCTCCGGCGATACGATCGGCCCGCCTGCCGAAAGGCTATAGCCGGTAGAACCGGTCGGTGTAGAAATCACGATGCCGTCCGCACTGTAAGAATTCAAAAATTCCCCATTCACATAAATATTGAAATCAATAATACGTGGCTTTCCATCCCGTCCAATCACAATATCATTCAGCGCCATATCCTCCATCAATTTCTTCGACTTCCTGCATACCGTTCCCTCCAGCATCATCCGGCGTTCCGTAATAAATGCATCTCCCATCAGCCTCTCCAGAGCCGGCTGCACATTCTGCTTCTCGATTTCCGCCAGGTAACCCAGCGTCCCCAGATTGATACCCAGCAGCGGAATATCCTTTTCACTTAAATCACGGCATGCCTGAAGCAGCGTCCCATCACCACCTACTACCAGAACACACTCTATATCTTCCGGAATCTGCGCCGCGTCCGTATATTTATAGGAATGCCCTTCCCCGCACCGCACCTGTTCCTGAATCATACACGTTTTTCCCCGTGCCGTCAAATATTCCTGAACAAACCTGGCAGTCTCCAGCGCCGGGTCTTTACTATTGTTTGTAATAACATAAAAGTTCTCCATATGCGCTACCTGCCATCCAGTTCTTCATGTGCCGCGGCAACCGTTTCCTGCACGGAAAAATGCATATCCTCCCAGCGCGTGCCCTCTTCCCTTTTCCGAAGATGCAGCAGATATTCAATATTTCCTTCCGGCCCTTTGATGGGGGAAAACTCCAAATGCAGGGCTTCGAAGGAAATCTCCTGGGCATACTCCAGTACCTTACAGATCACTTCTTCATGTACCTTACTATCGCGTACTACGCCCTTTTTCCCTACTTTTTCCCTCCCTGCCTCAAACTGGGGTTTAATCAGGCACACGATTTGCCCGTCTTCCGTCAAAAGATTCCGGACAGGAAGCAGTACCTTTGTCAGAGAAATAAACGATACGTCAATCGATGAAAACTCCGCCCTCTCTTCGATATCTTTCGGCTCTACATAGCGGATATTCGTTTTTTCCATGCATACCACACGCTCATCCTGGCGCAGCTTCCAGTCAAGCTGCCCGTGCCCCACATCTACCGCATATACCTTCACCGCGCCATTCTGCAGCATACAGTCCGTAAATCCCCCTGTGGAAGAACCTACGTCCATACAGATTTTCCCCTCCAGGGAAATATCAAAATGACTCATCGCTTTCTCCAGTTTCAGACCTCCGCGGCTCACATATTTCAGAGTGTTTCCTTTTACTTCAATCTGCACGCCCTCTTTAAACATAGTGCCTGCCTTATCCTCTTTCTGGCCGTCTACATATACATTGCCCGACATGATGATGGCTTTTGCCTTTTCCCGTGACGCCGCCAGATTCCTTTTTACCAGCAGCACATCCAAACGCTCCTTCATGTTATCTCCTTATCTATAAAATCGTCCGCGCTTTCACAAACAGCGTCAATCGCTGTTTCCAATATATTCTGCAAGAATCCTCTTCTCGATAGACTCCGCGTCTATACCTGCCTCTTTTTTCAAGATTTCCACATTTCCGTGTTCGATATAATCGTCCGGAAGCGCTACCTGTATGATCCGCGCCCTGCTGCCGATTTCATGCAGGTAATCCAGCACATGCTCCCCAAAACCGCCGCACCGCACATTTTCTTCCAGTGTAACAATCAAACGATGCTCCTGTTCCAGCTCACGCAGCAGATCCTCGTCAATCGGTTTCACAAACCTCGCATTTACCAGAGAGCATGGGTAACCAAGCTTTTTCAGGTACAGGCGCACTTCATGAGCCGTCTTTACCATGCTTCCCACCGCCAGCAGAAGGATTCCTTCTTCATCAAACAGTACCTCGCTTTTCCCGTATACCATCGGCGCACGGAATTCCTGCAGGCCGTCATACGCCTCACCCCGCGGATAACGCAGGGCAATCGGCCCTGTATACTCCACGGCAAACTTCATCATATCTGAAAGCTCCCACTTATTTTTCGGAGCCATCACACACATATTCGGAATCGTAGAAAGGTAAGATAAATCAAAAATACCCTGATGTGTCTCCCCGTCGCTGCCTACCAGTCCCGCCCTGTCGATGGCAAATACCACATGCAGGTTCTGGATGCACACATCATGCAGCACCTGGTCATATGCCCTCTGCAGGAAGGAAGAATACACGGCAACTACCGGGGTAAGCCCCGCCGCCGCCAATCCTGCCGCAAACGTAACCGCATGTGCTTCCGCGATGCCCACGTCAAAAAACCTGTCCGGGAACATATTGGAAAACCGCTTCAGCCCCGTGCCGTCAGGCATCGCTGCCGTGATAGCTGCCACATTCGGATACCTATCCCCAAATTTCCGCATCACCGTAGAAAAAATATCCGTATAGTTTGGTTTTACCCGTTTCTTTTTGGGAAGCCCCGTCTCTATCTCAAAAGGCTCCGCCCCATGAAACCGCGCCGGATGGCGTTCTGCCGGGACATATCCCTTTCCTTTTTTCGTAAGCACATGTACCAGTACCGCGCCGTCCAGCTTCTTAGCTTCCTGGAATACACGGCACATCTGCTGGATATTGTGCCCGTCCACAGGTCCCAGATACGTAATTCCCATGTTTTCAAACAGCATTCCCGGAATAAAAAGCTGCTTGATGCCGTTCTTTGTCTTATGGATATGCTTCACAAATCTCTCGCCATATACCGGAATTTTATTCAAAACATTTGTAATTCCCGTTTTCAGCCCGGTATACGCTTCATTTGTCCGCAGTTCGCCCAGATACGTAGACATGCCTCCCACATTTTCCGAAATGGACATATTATTATCATTCAGGACGATAATAAAATTCGATTTCACCCGGGAAGCATTATTCAGCGCCTCGTACGCCATCCCTCCCGTCAGGGAACCATCGCCGATAACTGACAGCACATGATATTGTTCCCCCAGAATATCCCTGGCGCGCACATATCCCAGCCCTGCCGAAATAGATGTAGAACTGTGACCCGTGTCAAAAGCATCGCAGCTGCTCTCCTTCCTCTTCGGAAACCCGCTCATGCCTCCGTATTTACGCAGGCTGTCAAACCCGTCCCGCCGTCCGGTCAGCAGTTTATGCGTATACGCCTGATGCCCCACATCCCAGATCATCTTATCCTCGGGAAGTTCAAATACGAGATGCAGCGCCATCGTCAGCTCCACCACTCCCAGATTCGAAGCCAGATGCCCGCCCGAAACACTGATTTTCTGCATCAGAAATTCCCGGATTTCATCTGCAAGCACAAGAAGCTCCCCTTTATCCAGTTTTTTAATATCGTTCGCCTGATTTATCTTTTCTAAAACCATACTTTCTACCCTCCGCCGCCTCCCGGCAGCCGGCTATCGCCTTCGGTATGCCTTATATATGCTATTTTCTGCGGTCTATCAAAGACAGTACCAATTCCCTCAAAAATTCATTCTCCGCCTTCAGCCTGTCTAACCCTGCAATTGCATCTTTCGAAATGCGCTCCACGTCTTTCCCTGCCTGCTCCAGTCCCATCAAAGTTACATACGTAGTCTTTTCATTCTTTTCATCGCTCCGCACGGGCTTTCCAAGCTCTTCCACTGTACTTGTCACATCCAGGATATCGTCCTGTATCTGGAATGCCATCCCCACTGCCGACGCAATCTGTTCTACCGCCTGTACATCCGTATCATCTGCTCCGGCCAGAATTGCCCCAATCATCATAGACGCCTCAATCAGCGCTCCCGTTTTTAATCGGTAAATAAAGTCAAGTTCTTCTTCCGACAGGCTTTTTCCCGCCATTTCCACATCTCTGCACTGACCTCCCAGCATCCCATAAACGCCTGTTTTTCCAGTCAGAACAGCAAACGCCTGTCCGATGGCCGGATTCCCCGGCTCTATGG
Organism: Hominisplanchenecus murintestinalis; assembly: GCA_004793585.1. GTDB lineage: Bacteria > Bacillota > Clostridia > Lachnospirales > Lachnospiraceae > Hominisplanchenecus_A > Hominisplanchenecus_A murintestinalis. Next base: position 13,015 of record SRZB01000003.1, read on the forward strand.
AAAATGCCCTGGATGCTGTCTCATAAGCATAGTTCAGCAGACCATCTCCTGCCAAGACTCCCATAGCCTCTCCATATTTCATCCAGGTCGTCTCCTGTCCTCTGCGGTACTCATCATTATCCATCGCCGGAAGGTCGTCATGAACCAGCGAATGGGTATGTATCATCTCCATAGCGGCCATAAACGGCTCTATCATATCAGAACCCCCGCCAAACATCCGGTAAGTCTCCAGCATCAACATAGGACGCAGCCTTTTTCCCCCTGCCCTCACACTGTAATTCATCGCTTCCAGCACTGTCTTTTGGAATCCCTCTTCCTTTGGCAGATATTTCTCAATAATCTCCTGAACTTCCTGCGTGTGCCTTCCCAGCTCTTCTTTAAAATTCATAAGCTTCTCCGTTTTCATTCAAAATCAGCACTTTCTTCTCAACATCATCTATCTTCTCACTGCATTTCTTCACCAGCCCCATGCCTTCCTGATACTTCTGAAAAGACTCCTCCAGCGTAATCTCACGCCCTTCCAGAGCCTCCACAATCGCATCCAGTGCAAGAAACGCCTCATCAATTGTCATTTCTTCCCTGTTTTCTTCCATCCTGCCCCTCCCGGTCTCTAATCTTCCAGCTCTTACTATTCACTGCGCTTACCATAACGTTCCGATACCTTCACTGTCATCCTGATTCCTATCCGCTGACTGCTCCACCCGTGCCGTCACACTGCCATCCTGCACAAAAATCCGAACCAGGCTTCCTGACGGCATCTGGGACACCGATGTGATTTTCCTCTTCTCTGAATCTGCCACATAAGCATAGCCCTGGTTCAGCCGTTCCAGCGGGGACAGTCCGCCAAGCTTCTCAATATACAGCGCCAGGCTGTGGCGTTTCTGACGGATTTGCCCCGCCATCAATTCTTGCAGCCTGTCCTCCTTCTCAGCAAGCATCTGCCGCTTCTCCCGAATTTGATTCTGCGGGCTAAGGTAAAACAGCCGCGTCCTGCTATTCGCCAGCCGCGCTCTCTGCTGCTGTACCTGGTCTGCCATACGCCGCCCCAGCTGCATTCGGTACTGCAAAAGCCGCTCCTGTACCAGACGTACATCTTCCACCGCCAGCTCTGCCGCCGCCGATGGGGTCGGAGCGCGTAAATCCGCCACAAAGTCTGCAATCGTCACATCCGTCTCATGTCCGACCGCTGAAATAACCGGAGTCTCACACTCAAAAAGCGCCCTTGCGACTTTCTCTTCGTTAAATGCCCACAAATCCTCAATAGAACCGCCGCCTCTCCCAACAATCATCGTATCCACACCATACTCGTCCAGCATCCGAATGCCGCGCACAATGCTGTCCGCGGCTCCCTCCCCCTGTACCAGCGCAGGATAGAGAATAATCTGTACATAGGGGTTCCGCCTTCCGGCTACGTTTATGATATCCCGGACTGCCGCGCCTGTCGGCGCTGTGACTACCCCCAGCCTTTTGATATATTTCGGAATCGGCTGTTTATATTCCGACGCGAACATGCCCATCTCTTCCAGCTCCTGCTTCAAAGCTTCAAACTTCTCATACAGAAGCCCCGCGCCATCCAGAATGATTTCGTTTGCATAAAGCTGATATTTCCCGTCACGCTCAAATACATTTACGCTTCCCAGCACAACCACCTGCTGTCCGTTCTGCATACGGAACGGCAGTCCTTTTCGCATTCCCGCAAACATGACGCACGCAATACTGCCTGTATCATCTTTCAGCGAAAAATAAATATGCCCTGAGGTATGGTATTTGCAGTTGGAAACTTCGCCTTTCACATAGATGCGTTTCAGCACAAAATCCTGCGTAAACATATTTTTGATGTAAGTGTTAATCTGCCCTACGGAATATGTTCTATTCTGTATCATTCCCCATCCTCTTCATCAGTTTTGCCAGAATCCCGTTAATAAATGCGGGCGATTCATCGCCGCCAAAGGTTTTTCCCAGCTCAACGGCTTCATTAATCGCCACCCTCGCCGGGATATCCTCATCACATGTAATCTCATACGCCGCCAGACGCAGAATCGTCAGCTCTGCCTTTCCCATCCTTGCTGTTTTCCATCCTTCTGCCGCTTCATTTAAAGCAGCGTCAAGCTCCGGAACCTTTTCTATCATGTTCTCCAGCTTCTCCAGGATATACGCATGGTTTTTTTCTGAAATTCCTTCCACTTCGTCAAAATAGAGCGCCGCCTGTTCTTTCAGCTCTTCCCCTTCATGGAATTCCACCATAAAAAGCAGCCTGAAAATATGTTCCCTCACTTCATGTCTTGTCATTCTTCTTCCCTCCATAGCCTGGCGCACGGACTCTTTGCCGCTGCCACCAGGCGGCTTTTCCTTTTATAAAAGGGATGCCTGAAAACCAGACATCCCTCTTAACTTTGTGTAATCTTACTTACGTTTCTCCATACTTACGCTGGCAATCCGTATATTTACACTGGATACTTCCAATCCGGTCATGTTTTCAATGGACGCTTTTACTTTTTCCTGCACTTTCCGGCAGATTTTCGGAACGCTGTAGCCATACGCCACATTCAGCGCCACATCTACCTCCACCACGCCATCCTCCACGGCAACCTTGATGCCTTTGGAAAGATTCTTCATTCCCAGCTTGCCCACCAGCTCATTCGTAATGTTCCCGGCCATGCTCGCCACGCCTTCCACTTCTGTAGCCGCCAACCCCGCGATGATTGCTACAACCTCATCCGCAATCTTAACCTGGCCGAAACTCTCTTCACTCTTTATTGTATAATTATCCTTATTTTCTTCTTTGCCCATGTAAAGACCTCCTCATTTCTGTGTGGATGCTTGTAATATTCTTATTATATGATACCAGGGCCAAAAGGTCATGCGTTTCATGCCCGCATGAAAAAGCATGACTTTGAGACCCGTAAAACACCGAAAAGCAGCCATTTTTGAAGGAAAAATGAGCGAATTTGAGGTGTTTTAGGATTTCGAGAGTGCGTAAGCACGGAGAAATCCTTATCATAGTTGGGGACAAAGGCTTTTGACCCCAACATCATTATATACCAAAATATAGGTGGTGGCAAATAAATTTTCAGGGGAAATTCTATACTTTACCTGCCGAATTCCGCCAGCTCCAATCCCTCGTTCCTGTCCAAAGTCATTCCAATGCTCCAGGAATTTACCCAAAGCAGCAATGGATTGCCTTTGAGGTCTTTTACTTTTTTCATATCTGACGTTCCCACCAGCTTATTCAAGTCAATATCTTTATTCTCTATCCAGCGGATATGCTCATATGGCAGGTTTTCCAGAATAATATCTACATTATATTCATTCTCCAGGCGGTATTTCAGCACCTCGAACTGTAGCACGCCTACCACGCCCACGATAATCTCTTCCATTCCGGTATTGAATTCCTGGAAAATCTGAATAGCGCCCTCCTGCGCAATCTGATTAATTCCCTTGATAAACTGCTTCCTCTTCATGGTGTCCACCTGGCGCACCCTCGCAAAATGCTCTGGGGCGAACGTCGGAATCCCCTCATAAGAAAATTTCTTTCCAGGCATACAAATCGTATCTCCGATAGAAAAAATCCCCGGATCAAACACACCAATAATATCCCCGGCATATGCATGATCCACAATATGGCGCTCCTGAGCCATCATCTGCTGAGGCTGGGACAGACGCTGCTTTCTGTCTCCCTGCACATGGTAAACTTCCATTCCTGCATCAAACTCGCCCGAGCAGATGCGCATAAACGCAATCCTGTCACGGTGCGCCTTATTCATATTCGCCTGTATCTTAAACACAAACGCGGAAAAACTCTCCTCCATAGGGTCTACAACGCCGATATCCGCCATTCTCGGCAACGGTGAAGTCGTCATCGACAAGAAATGTTTCAGAAAAATCTCCACGCCGAAATTCGTCAAAGCCGAACCAAAAAATACCGGAGACAGTTCGCCCTTGCTTACAAGCTCCTGATCAAACTCTGCGCTCGCGCCGTCCAGAAGTTCTATCTCATCCATAAGCTGACTCTTCTGCTCCTCACTCACAATCTCATCGATTTCCGGTGAATCCAGCGGAATTTCCCTGGCTTCCCCTTCCTTCGTCCCTTTCTCCGTATCTGCAAATACCGTAATCTTCCCGCTGCCCCGCTCGTACACGCCCTTAAAACTTTTCCCTGAACCAATCGGCCAGTTAATCGGACAAGTAGCAATCCCCAGCTCCTTCTCAATATCATCCAGAAGCTCAAACGTATCATTCGCATCACGATCCATCTTATTGATAAACGTAAAAATCGGGATATGGCGCATCACACACACCTTGAACAGCTTCCGTGTCTGCGCCTCCACCCCTTTCGAAGCATCGATCACCATCACCGCCGAATCAGCCGCCATCAGCGTACGGTAGGTATCCTCCGAGAAGTCCTGATGTCCCGGCGTATCCAGAATATTGATGCAGTATCCGTCATAATTAAACTGTAAAACAGAAGAGGTGACCGAAATTCCCCTCTCCTTCTCAATCTCCATCCAGTCCGACACCGCATGTCTCGCCGTCGCCTTTCCCTTCACAGACCCCGCCAGGTTAATCGCCCCTCCGTAGAGCAGAAACTTCTCCGTCAGGGTCGTCTTACCTGCATCCGGATGGGAAATAATTGCGAATGTACGGCGTTTCTCTATTTCTTTCCTTATATCAGTCACGGTAAATCCTCCAAATATTTTAAAATTCCTGTTGCTGCGTACGCTCAATTTTAACAAGCGTGGGAGGAGATGTCAACTGGTGGGGTTTTAGAAATTTACTAATAAAGAATTACGGTATTCTGTGTCTTCTACTGCCTTTATCAAACCTGGAAACTGCCCCTGTTTTATAAGTATCTGATTTAACTCATTAACTCTCTTTTCCCCTTCTTCCCTACCCTCTGCCCGTTCTTTCTCTAAAATCTCACACATATCCTGGACTCCTTCCTCACAGCATTTTTTATCTGTGATTGCCTTTCCCCATGCCCTGCCGCTTTTAAAAAACATCTTTCACATAACGCATAACTTCCTCAATCAAATCTATATTATTCTGTTTCCCCATTTCTATAGACACATATCCCTGATAGCCGCTATTTTTTTTAATATATACTAATTCTATGTGTAAATGCCTTTTCACAATTGGCTTTAGATTTGGCTCGCTAATATATACATGATTAATTAACTGCATACTATCTTTTAATATTTCCAAATTTTCCCCATTTTCAATCATAGTGCCTACATCCAAATTCAGAAGAAATCCTTGTGAATCTACTTCCTTTATTAGTTTAATTGCACTTTTGGTGTCATTAATATAATTTGTATGATAGATTGGTGGATTGGCCTCCATCCCTATAACAGTTCCATTATTATATGCATACTCACATGTAAGGAATGCTCCATCACACATTCCCTTTTTAAAAAATTGTTCCGGATTTAATTCCTAACATGGAATCTAAGCTGCCTTGCAAAATTTTTTAAATTACTCTCCATTAGACCACGAATAATCATTGGAAGTCGCATAAACCTTTTGGAATTTACGATTGATGCAAAAGCCATAATCTTTATTGAAACGTTCAAAATACTCAGCTGATTTCATAGCTGTAGATAAAGATCGCGGGTAATGATATCCTTGATGAACTCTTGCCTGATTTATATATTTTGCCCTGCAGAACGGAGCTGGATCACATTTCAAAACAAGTACCTTCTGCCCCTTTTCTCCACAAAAAGTCGCAGAATATATGCCATATAATCCTGCGCCTATAATAATTTTATCATATCTCTCCATTATTCTACCCCTGATCTGTTCATCCTAAACTATTTCTTATTGGACTTCTCTCCACTCTGATAAAAATGTTCAATAAACCGTGCCATTGCCCTCGGCCAAAATTTGTAATACATAAAAAGATCTTCTTCTTTTCGCTTATTATTCTCTAATAGTTCTGATGTCGTCGACTCCTCATGAATTCGATGTTTCATCAATCCTTCTGCCACATAAGCAAACTCTCCTTCAAGCTTTGACAGTTCTTCCCATGCTTGCCAATCTATATTACTTTTCATATTATTTTTAAACAAAGGATTGGGCAAAGCAGTCTTTACCATAGTAACCGCCGGGCAGCAAATCGCAGAACCCAATGACAAAATTCGGCGTCTTGTAAATCTACTTTTCCACAGTCTTTTCCACCTTAATGGGAACAAAAGCATCCTTTTGACTAATAACAATTTATTTTTCTTTACGGTTCTTCCATTGCGAAGTTCATAATAATCAGTAAAAGCAATAAGTGGATTGTTACATCTATTGATCGCCTCTAAAATTTTTTCAGTATATTCATATTCATAGACATCATCTTGATGTGCCAATGTTACTAATGCAGTTTCTGCCAGCCCATATGCGAAATTCCAGTCCCCTGCAATGCCCTTTTCTCCTGTATTAATTTGAACCGATAAACCATATTTGCTTGCTATATCTGCTATATAATCGTTCGGTGTTGACGTTGCCACTAAAATCTGACTCTTTCTTTTTTGACTTTTCAAAGAACGGATACATTCCTCCAAGTACGGACTCTCTTTATAGGCACATAACACAAACGTATGATTTCTTTCTGTATAATTCATCATCTTTTCTCTCTCAATTTTTTATTTCTGTTTTTGTTTCTTTGTCTGCAGAATCTTTTTTCTCCTCCTCGCCGTGTTCATTTAAACGTCTTTCCGCAGAATGAAATCTTAAGGCAATTTCTGCAGAAAGTACAGAAACTTTTTCCTCTAGCTGTGAAACTACGATAGAAAGCGTAAAAACTTTCTCCATTAATAAAAAAATAATTACAAGAAAAATTAAATTTGCTGGCGACTGAATCCCAAAAATCACTCCCAGCCTATAAGATATCTCTGGAAATAATCCCAAAACAAGAAGAATCCCTGCAAATAAAATCCAATAGATTGAACTTTCCATTCGAACCTTTGACTTTCTAATTTTATGCAAAATCCAAACAGCCGTTATAATCGCTGCAAACAGCAACAAAATTCTAAGTGTAATTGACATTCTCAACTCTCCTTTATCTTTACCCTAAACCACTGAAATAATAAAATAGAAAACATCATCTTCATCATATACCAAATTGAATTTTTAAAATTCAAATAACTAACCCCTGCCCTTCTCTCATACATCTCTACCTGAACCTCTTCTATTTTCACACCACTGTTTAATAGATATGCCAATGTATCTGGCTCGGGACTATAATGCATTTCATAGCCAAATCTCTTAATCATCTTTTTATTAAAAAGCCTCATACCGGATGTAACATCTCCAATATATTTCCCTTTTGTAGTCACCCGAATCGCCCACGTAATAATTTGGCTTCCTATCATCCGTGCATTAAATGGCTTTTTTTCTGTTTTAAATCTTGAGCCAATAATAATATCCGCCTCTGTCGTCTTCATGCTGACCATCATCATATCAATATACTTTGGATCATGCTGACCGTCTCCATCTATCTGAACCACATAATCATATCCATAATAATTAGCATACCTCATCCCACTTTTAATTGCTCCTGATAAACCTACATTCACAGGAAGATCTAATATATTATAGCCTCTCCTTACGCATACCTTACGTGTGGCATCTGTTGAACCGTCATTAATCACAATATAATCATATTGCGGATAATTTTCTATCAAATTGTCTACTACCCGCTCTATACTTTCTGCTTCATTATAAGCTGGAATAATAATTAAGACTTTCACTTAACTTCTCCTCCGTCTATTCTTTATGAGCCTTATCATCCTATACTGTTTTCCTTAAATATTTCTTAAATACATACTAATTGTAGCATACCACAAAATTTTATGCAATGAATATCAATTTTCCATTTATCCTTTCTTGAACTTCCCTGCCATTACACTAATTGTGCTCGTCAGTAATTCCTCTTTCCCTACAAGCAAAACTATTAGATAAAATAATCCACTGCCAGCCATTGCTAAGCTAAGCCTTATAAACGTTCCATCAACACACTGATTCACAAAATGGCAAATGATTGCTATTCCTATCCCCCCGATACTTCCTTCCCAAACAGCTTTTTTTATCTTTTCAAGCCTATACTTTCCTCTCGAATAATAAACTGCCATAAACATCACAAGCCCTTCTGCCAAAACAGTTGTAACCGCTGCTCCCTTTTCTGCTATAAACGGAATCAAAACAAAATTTAACCCCAAATTCAATAATGCGCTTATAATCGTTGCACTTAATATTAATTTATCCTTCTTATATGGAAGAAGTACAGTTGTTGTAAAGAAAGAAGCTATCAAAGAAAACCCAATGGCAATGCTTAATAATTTTAAAGAAGCCCCACTTTCCGCAAAATCCCTGCCCGATACTAACACAACAATATCTGTACTCATCATCATAACTCCAACAATCATCGGCATCAATACCAATATAAGCGCCCTACTTATCTTGCTCAATAGAGAGTAATACTCTTTCTTTTTCCCTGCCGCCACATAAAATGATACCCTTGGCAATGCAGCCACAATTAATGCATTCACCACTTGCTTTAAAATTGTATAGATTTTCACAGATGTACTGTAAATCCCCACATGGTAATCCCCTTTAAGAACCCCCAAAATTGTAATATCTGAATTTACATATATAGTAATTGCTAAGGTGTTAAAAAACAAAAGCATCATAGGTTTCATATGCTTTTGCCATTCAACATTTTTCACGGGATGAATTTTAAAATATTTTCTAGAATAAAAAAAGTTAATTAAATACGCCCCACCCATTGCTATCACAGAAATCAACGCATACTTCAAATAGTCCCCCTCTCTTCTCACAAATACAAACATTAAAAGCAAAGAAACTATCTGAATAACAATCGTCCTCACAGTAATATATAAGTAGTCTTCGTAAACAGAGAACAACCATTCCACTCCCAAAGTCGACCCTAAAATAACCAAACTCTGAATTAAAATAAGTTCTTTATAATCTGTCAAACCTTTAAAGAAAAAAAGAGTGATGCCCAACAAAGAATAAGCTATCCCAGTAAAAACTACATTAATTGTAAACACCTGGTTCGCAAATGTTTCCATTATCCCACATCTTTCTCTGTAAGCTGCCCCTTCACGAATTGCATAAGAAGAAATACCCAATGCAGATAACAGTTGAAAATAATTAACAACAGAGTTTGCAAAGTTTATTTTTCCAAGATTATCTGTTCCCAAAATCCTGGATATATAAGGATACGTAATTAATGGAAAAATAATAGCAACCAATGTTCTCGTACCATTCAAAAACGCATTCATTTTCATTGACTTTATCTGCATGTCTTCTCCTCAAATTCACTGTAATGTTTTGACTACACGTGCCGGATTTCCTGCCACTATTGTTCCTGCCGGCACATCTTTGGTAACAACTGCACCTGCTGCTATTATGGATGAGTATCCAATATGCACCCCTGGCAAAATAATCACATTTTCACAAACCCAGCACTTGTCCTCTATAACTACTTCCCCCTTGCTAAATAAATCTCGTTTATCTGGCGGAACTTCCATCTCTTGCTCTGAAGAATTCCCATGAGAATGGTCTGTGATAAATACATGACTTCCAAATAAAACATCGTTCCCAATTTCAATCCGATTAATTGCCCCTATATGACAGGCTGAATTAATCTTAACATCATTCCCAATCCGAATTTGTGGGGTAAATCTCTGCCCCTTATATCGTTCCCAAGCTTCAATCCTACAATTCGATCCCCCATAAAAACGATCTCCAATTGTAATATACTCTCCTCCTATAATCTTCGCAGGTCCCATAATTTTGCAGTCCTGTCCTATTTCCCCTACTTTTCTAAGAAAAAACCAGCTTTTTAAAACTTCTGGTATCTGCAAAATCTTTATTATCATTTCTTTTATACTACTTTTTAAGCTATCCATATCGTGAACACCTATTTTTCTATAACTTTTTGTATCATAGTCCCTACTTCAACAAACTGATTATCCAGCTCTAAATATTTACTTTTTTTACTCACCCGCTTTGTTTCTGTATATTTACTCATCGCTGCGTGTAAAGCCTCCGCAACAGTTTCAAAATTCACGATGTCTAATGAGACAATATTCTCATTAAACTCTGACAAATCTTTACACAAAAATGAATTCGTTATAGTAACAACTCCAAATGTAGACATTTCCAAAGGTGGATAACTTGGATGGGGAGAACACATCAGTGATATTCCCACTGATGATTGCGCCAATATTTTAGCATATTCCTCCAATGTCAATTTTCCACATCCTTTCAAAACCCTGCCGCCAGAAAGCTTTACATCTTTATGTTTTCCCCCAATCGACAGAAACTCCCACTCTATACCCGGCTGATACTTTTCAATTAAACGATTTAGTGCTCCTACAATAATTGAAAAAGAATTTCTTGCAACATGTGGCCTTCCATATACAATTACTTGTTTCTTGCGTTTCATAGTATCTATTAATTTCAAATGCTGAAGTAACACTTGATTCAATCTGGGTTCAAAAGCCACCGTATATTCAAATTTATAATTCAGCTGCTTAAAATAATCTTTTAAATTAAAGGAATTGAAAATTGCTACTGTATTTTCTGCACGATACGTAGAATCTGCAAGTAAATATTCTGTAGACCATTGATAAAACCCCGGTTCAAAATCCTGAATTAAATATAAAATATGATTATCCGTTTGAAATTTTTCTCTTTGAAACGCTAAAACATCAGATATAATATAAAAGGTACTCCAATGCGTAGCCAAAAAAATGTCTTTAGCCCGAACAGATAATCCCTTCCGCTTACCATTCTCCACACAAAAATTACTTATTACTTTTCTTTTTTCACTATCTTCGTCTGCGTTCTGCAAACAATACTCTGGATACTGCGCCATAACTTTATCTGTCACTTCATCTGATGTTACAATCATTCTCCGGTCGCAATCCAAAATTCCGCAAAGATAATCGTACATATTTACGGCTGTAGTCAATCCTCCATACATTTTTGCCTTATCCACAGACGAAATCACAAGATTCAACCTCATGTTCTCTTCAAAAGATCTTTCAAAAATTCCCTTTTCCAAATAGCTATAATCTCTTTCTAAATATCCATTGAAAAACCAGCCTGCCAATTTTTTTGTATCCTTTATCAAATTTTTCAAAACTCTTCCCTCTGCTTTCTAATATCCGTATCAAAATATTTCTCATCCTGCATTACTTGGATCAATAATTCCTTTGTTTTAATCAAATTATCATACCTGAATATTTCTCTTTTAAGCGTATGTCGGGCTCCCTGCGCCTTTGTTGCCGAAGCTCCTGCCGAATGCCAAACCTTAATCCTCGGATCATATACAATTTTTTCGTTTTCTCTTCTGCATTTCAGAAATAGCAAATCCTCTTCCCCATAATAGAAAGGTTCTGGATATAAAGCGCTTTTATATTTTTTCATATAGGCTCTTGAAAAAATAATTGCAGAGCCGTGAACCGCTACATTTTCATATGATTTTTTATAGGAGAGTGCATTTTTTTTGAACACATCCAATCTTAATCTTTTTCCAATCAAATAGATTTTTTCTTCTAAGGCCTTTTTACTATTTAATTTTGCATATTCACTTCCAGTTGCATGCTGCTGTTTATATTTAGTTAATGTTCTCTTTTGTTCTTCCAGTTCTAATTTCTGTTTTTCTATATCCGCTAGGTTTCTATATATTGGACTTTGATGAATTTTCATATGATAGGCATAAACATCAGGTCCCAAAACCTGAAACTTCGTTTCTTTATATATTTTCATAATTTGATACAAAAAATCTTTCTGTCGACATTCAATATCACTGTTAATCATAATAAGAAAATCCACCGATAAATTTTCACAAATATAAACATAGCCCAAATTATTCCCTCTGGAAAATCCCGCGTTATCCTCACTCTGAATAAGGTCTATATAATTCTTTTTATCATATAGTTGATGGAACAGTTCCATACTCCCATCTCTGGAATCATTGTCCACAATCACGATTTGCACATCCGTTCCTTCTTTAGAAAGAGATTCTATAGATTTCACACAACTTACCGTTTCTTCAGCTGATTTATAATTTAAAATCAAAAATGCAAATCTAACCATGTTACTGTTTCCTTTCTAAAATCTGATAATATAAATTTTCTATTTCCACTGCATTCTTTTCGGCTGTATAAGTTTTCTTTGCACGTTCAAATGCTGTTTTTCCCATTTGAACAATTAGCTGTGGATTCTCAAGAAATTTTGCCATACATTCTGCCAATTCTTTCGGATTTTCCACCTCAAACAAAAAGCCATTTTCTTCATTCTGAATCAACTCCGGATTTGCACCTGACTTAGTAGCAATCACAGGATTACTGCTCATCATTGCTTCCACGCTAACCCGGCCAAAAGCTTCTTTAAGTGAACAAACAAGTTCCACATCACACTCCCTCCGCAAAGTGCGCATATCTTCTACAAATCCCCGAAACTCTATGAACTCCTCAACTTCTTCCTCTTTCACCATTTCCCGCAATATATTCTCATAATTAGCAATGTTTCTCCCTGCTATCACCATCTTAAATCTATCATATCCTTGTGATTTCAAAATAGACACAGCTTTAATGGCGCATGCCTGTCCCTTTCCTCTTTGAAGAGCTCCTGAAATCAAAAAGACAACCTTCTCCTTATCTTCTCTACCTTCCTTTTCATAAAGGTATTCATTCCCAATTCCATTATAAATTACCTGGCGCTTCTCCGCATCAATCCAATCGGCATAATGTTTTTCCATTGCTTCTGAAATAAAAATCACTTTGTCAACTGTTTGATTTATCATATTCATACTTTTTTCTTTTCCCCGAACATATTTGGTTCCCAAATCTTCTTCCCCAAACTCCCTAAAATGCCAAACATGCTTCGCTTTCAATTGATGACTTAAATCTATCCCGATATCAACAACACTGGAATTCGTATGCACAATATCAAATTGTCTCTTTCTTATCTTTCTATATAATTTTTTCTCAAAAAAAATATTCAGCCAATATCCCAACTGATATATTCTCTTCACGAATTCTCCTTCATTCTCCGGATATTGACACCAGGTATAAAACTGTACAATTGTTTCAACATCATTTTTCTTTAATTCATTCCTTATTTCACTATTTTTAAATGGAAGCGCCACTGTCACATTATGACCTCTTTCCTGTATCAGCTTTGCTAATGTTGCCAGAGATCTTGTTGCTCCCCCCATATGCCCTTCATGCGCAATATAAAGAACATTTAATCTTCTTTTATTCACTGTTCTCTCCAATACAATAGAATTTTGCAAATAATTTCACTAGTTTAAACTTATGAAAAATCAAAAAGCATCCGACCATGCACCGCGTTGCTAATTTCTCCGCTAAAACAGCCCTGGAAAATATAGGAAATTTACAAGGGACGTTTCGCTTTTCATACCAAAGAAACAATTTTTTATACTCCGATAAAAACTTTTCTTTGGTAGACTGTCTTCCTGAAAATAAAAGATACCATATTCCATACCTGATATAATAATATGAATATAAGATTTCCCCACTTCCCACCTCATTATATATCTTCTCTAACAAATACAGCGGATCCAATTCTTTTGAAAATCCTCTTTGTGATGTATTTGATACACTCTTTTGATTAAAATACCAATTGTATCCTATATAATCAACAACTTTTATTTTTCTTGTTTTCGCATACGCAACAAGACTAAAATAAACATCTTCTCCCAATCCATAATCCAGAAATTCTATCCCATTATTAATCAAAAAACTTCTCCTAAAGATTTTTGCCCAAGGCGCAGCAACCATAAACTTATACCATGCCGAAGCTACAGGCTTCACTTGAAAGCGTATTTTGTCCCCTTCAACTCTCCGATAGCCTCCAATAACAATATCACATTTATCCTGTTCAATCGCAGTCAGGAAATTCTCAAAATAATTCTTATCCACAAAGTCATCATTATCAATGAAACATAAATACTCACCTGCCGCCTCTCGTATCCCTAAATTTCTTGTCTTGGCAACCCCTTCATTCTCCTTTGCAATCACACGCACACTTCCAGGATACTGTCTCTCATACTCCTTTAAAATGTCCAAAGAGCTGTCCCGAGAACCATCATCTATTAATATGATTTCATATTCTTTTCTTAATTGCCTACTGATACTATCCAGACATGTTCTAATATGATCTTGCGCATTATATACCGGAATAATAATTGAAAGTTTCTTCAATTTTTGCCCCCCCTATAATACTGACATCAGTATTTGACTAATGACAAGCATCTGTAAAATGCATGCGCCAAACAGTAGCATTCTTGGATTTTTCTTCTGATACACAAGCTTTTGATTTCTCAAAGCACATAACCCTACACCCATAAATGGTATAAAATACCTCCCCTGAATCCCAAGAATTGCCTCATTCCCCATCGGTGTCCAGGAAACAAGCATAGATACCGCAATAAGCCCCAAGCATCCTAAGCATATCAAAGAAAAATAACATTTGTCGCCAAAGGATACATACTGTTTTGCTGTTTTGCCCCGCATAGATGCCATAAAAAGTAACAAACAAAATCCAAAAACAACAAACCAGTAAACTCTTACATTCAGCCAGCCCATAAGCCCTCCCACAAAAGTTGCAATATAATGATCTGACAACAACATAAAAGTATTCTCAAAAACCCGCAATAGTTCTATCGGATTCTGTATAAAATAAGAGACTGTATATAACTCCACCTGTTCTGCTCTTCCAAAAACACTTCCCGCTGTCATTGTAACAATCGTAAATATTTTTGATGCAAACTGACGCCCAAACATGAACAATACACATAAGCACAACATTCCTATGACAGGAAGCCATTTTTTATTAAAAAGTTTTCGTTTAAATGGAATTAACAATATCAAAAATACCAGAGGAAGATAAACCCCTCCTTTACAGGCAGCAAGCATCCCGCCTGAAAGCATCATAATAATTATATCATTAAGGTAAACCTCTTCTTCCGTATACGCTAAAAATAAACAATAGCCTACAAATATATAAGCACACCCAATTAATACTGGATCATAGGAACACGACATAACCTGCTGAAGAGTAATCGGAAGCATTCCTATTATTGCAAATATTGTTTTACCAAATGGCAGCTTTTTAAGGCCAAAATACATTAAAAATACTGCTGCTGCCAAATTCCATATTCTCCCTAGCAAAATCATCGGAAGATACCCCAAATGCAGCATTCGCGCTATCGTAAAACCAAGTGCCTGCGGAAGATAATTAAATCTTGTAGCATTCGCTAAAGTATTTGCTACGTATCCCGGCTTTAATTGTTCATCTTGAGAAGTGGAAATAAGTTCTTCATATAATTTTCTATATGAATCAACAGATATATTTACATTATCCATAGCGGTCGGTTCAAAGTCACTGCTTCGCTTATATGCCCTGTTTGGTCCTTTAGCATTCTCAATTCCCATCAGCTGATTTGAAACTCTATAAGCCGTATCAATATGCCAGGGTTCATCCGGAACTGCATATACTGTAATAACTAAAGTATAAATAATTCCTAACATAAGCATAATCGCTAAAAAGCAATTACAAAATTCAGCCCTTTTTATAAATATAAGATAACACATTGTGCTGAGGAATAAGAACAGCAGCACACACAAAATCAAATACATCGGCTTTAAAAACAAATTATGCTTATATAAACCTGATGCCCCCATAATAAATGCTGTTGTTTCCCCGTCAATCGTTACATTTAGTCCCTTTGCAGATGTATTTTCTCTATAATAGATGCCTATACTCTGCCCCTCCATATCAGCCAGTTCTATTATAATTGTATATTCCTTATTTTCTGACGTTTCTAACACCTGTGGAAATTCCAGCCATACATTATTTTTTAGATTACTATTTCCATTATCCCCCTTTTTATTTCCTTCTCTCCTCTCTTTCCCCTCTGCCAACTCTGAAATAGGATACTGCGCCTGAAAAAGTTCTTTGCCGCATATACCTTCCTGAACCGTTACTTTTATGATACCGTCTTTATCATCCAAATCTTTCATCGCAAGCCCGACTCCGGACAGGTTATTTTCTTCAGCCCGAAAGGTTTCTGCCAACTTTACGCCTTCTTTTAAATAATATACTGAATCGCTTTCTTTAACTCTGGTAATTGTTACGTCCACACACTCATTAGCTGCCTTTTCAACAGCATAATAGTAAGTATAATCTAACAGCACGATGATACCAATTACCAGCAATACAAAAGCCACTGCTTTTTTCTTCTTTTCCCTGATTATTTTCAAAATTTGTTTCACATCAAACTTGCGAAGCATAGACCTTCTTTTTTCTCGTTTAAATTTCAAAGAAATTTTTCTAAACACTATTCCTGTTTTATCATGAATTAAATAAATAACTCCTCCTGAAAGCAACAATACAATACAGTCAATGATAATTTTATCAAAATTCCTTGCACGATAATCGTAGAAAGCACTGGCAGCCAAATATTTGTCCGCTTTCATTTCACCGTTTAAAAAAAATGTACTATAGTTCTCTGCCCCCTCGCTCACTTGAAACACTGGTCCTTCTTCCGTCCCAGTGCCAATGAGAATTGCAGTAATTTGTTCACCTGGCAGAATTTGTTTCTGAATCGGCAGATATATCTCTGTCTCATCTACTTGTTGGGCAAGTTCCACGATTTCATCCTGAATTAACTGAAGATTTACATTACCTCGGTAAATTTTCGCTCGAATCGTTTCCTCTTCAAAATCAATATCATTGTCTGAATATTCAAAAGATATCCCGGAAACCCCTTCTTTCAAACACCTAAACTCCATCCTTAACATCTGGTTCCCATATAACTCCACTTTTTGAGTGCCATTTACTCCAAACCGTACCCTCTCTTCCCTCTGTTCTCCAGGCAGCAGACAACGAATTATTGTAAATATAAAAACAGTTATCATATATGTGATAAAAATTATCTTTTTTTTCATCTTTTTCTCCAAACCCCGACATTTTAATAATGTTAACCACTTTTTACAAGTATAACACACCTAAAGTAAAAAGGAAAGTTCTTCCTCACCTTTTCCCGCATATAAACCTTATGACTTCTGATTTTAAAATAAAATAACAAAACCCAAGATTGAATATCATTCCCGATGTAAAATTAGCTACTGCTAATATCATAGGATTTGATATATGAAATATACTAAATAATAAAGTTCTGGAAAATGCAATAAAATATCCATTAAATAAATAAATCTGAAGTGAATATTTGCCAAATAACTTCAATATTTTTTTTATCTTTTCCTCACGAAGAGTACAAATTAAAAAATATGACATAAGACTTCCAACAAAAGCACTTGCCATCTGGCATAAATAACCTAAGTAAAAATTTTTTACAAATAACCTCATGCCATATATTATTCCCAGATCAACACATAGCAAAGCAATAGTTATGGCTAACGTCACATATGTTCTTTCTTTTACTTCTACTATTTTGCCATTTTCCTTACTGAATCTTAATATATGACCTATAATAAAATACAGAAAATAATATGTTACTTTTGATATACAAAACAAATCCACATTTTTACCAACAATAATATAAATCATCATTACAGATATTAACGCTAAAATTCCTTTTCTAATTCTCCCATTAATAATTTTAGCCACCATTGGAAATATTGCCATAATTATAAATAGCACGTAAACAAACCAAATATTTCCGCCAAAAAATAAAATTTGCTGTATTTCGTCTTGCAAACTATAATTCACCAACGTAAAAAATGGTAAAACTTTTTGCATAAGCAGGGTTGCAATGCTAAATACAAAATATGGCACTAATAGATATCTGCTTTTTTGTATTAAAAATTTTTTATAACTTATATGCTGATTATAACAAAATCCAGAAATAACAAAAAATAATGGCATATGAAAAGAATAAATAAAATTATATAAAGCCGCACCCCAAATTGATTCTGTAGTTACTATATTTTCTTTTGCCACTGCATGCCCAAGTACTACCAAAAATATTGCAAATCCTCTTAATACATCAACATTTTCATAATAACGTTTTTTTGTCATGTTCTCTCCTTACAATGTATTATAATTTTTCATATATGCAGAATTGACACCCCGTTAATTTTTATAGTACAATGATACAAATATAAATAAAGGAGTTTCGAAAATGAAATACACAAAGCTTTCTTTCCTTACAATTTTACTAGGAACCCTAATACTGACAGGTTGCCACCTCAAAAATGCACCCGCCAAGACTAGCGTTCAAATATTAGAACAGCATTACACAGGCACTCTTGAATTCACAGATGCTTCTGGTACAGGGACATTCAAAGCCGACGTTCCAGATTCTATTGTAGTATCCGGAACATGGAAAAACTCCATGCTGCAAGGCGCCGCCACAGTCAATTACCCAGATGGTTCGACTTTAACAGGAAAATTTAAAAATGGTCTTTTATCCGGAACTGCCACAAAAACAAATAAAGATGGCAGCTATTTTACTTTCAAATGTAACTCTAGCAATCCTAATGGGCTAATTACCTATTATTCAAAAGAAGGACAACTTTTATCTTATGATTGGTTTTATCAAAAAACGCCTATCCAGGATTTACTCGCGCATTCCTCAGAAGCCAATTACCGTGAGTTATTATGCAACCCTAATGACAATTTAGTTTTTCCTTATAAAATCAGCGGTATTGTCCAAGCAATTTATGACTCTAATACCAGCACATATATGCATCTGACAGATAAACAAGGTAATTTTTATATCTGTACCTATCAAAACTATACTCCGGCAAGGTATACTCAAGCACTTGTGCCAAATTTCGCAATTGGTGATCATGTATCCGTATATGGATATCTTCAAAAATGTGACTCCTTGTCCTCTTTTGAAAACCTTTATCTTTCAGAGTTCATCCTAAACACCTCATATTCCTCTGAAAATATAGGTTTTAATATAATCGATACGTCTGACTCAACCTCAACCACTACTGGTGATTCAGAGAAACTTAATGAGGATTCTTTTCTAAATAAAAGTTCAACCTCTACGGAATCTTTGCCAAACAATTACTCCTCCACCATAGGCTCAAATGCTGAAAGTGTTTGTCCTGTTATAACTCTATTTTATGGAGAACTAGAAGAAGCATCGCCATTTGAACGTCCAACTACTTCAAAATTTCTTTCTTATGAAGACATTTGCCGATATCCTTACCATTGCGCAACTTTGCCCATCACAATTAAAGGCACCATTATAAACCAAACTATAAATTACAAAAACTCCTCTATGGAATTAATCATAGAGCAAGAAGATACTAAAAATATCTATTTTTCCACCTACCATTTTGCGGATCAAACCGTCTTTCCTACAAAAGGAGATTTCATTACTATCAACGGAACTTTAAAAGGCAATTATAAATTAACGGCTTCCCAGAAGAACAAAATATCTTATGTGATTTGTCCTCGCATAATGAGTAAAGATATTACAATTCACTAAAACTATATTTTATGATTTCACCCCACTAGCCTATCCATAAAAGCTAATTCCCAAATTGCCATTGCCTGCAGAATGCATGCTGAGATGCAAGTCAGCTTGGGTACTACCACCTGGCTGATTTGCACTCGCATTTTAATACTTTCAACTAACAATGATCCTAAATACAACAACGGCAAATAGTATCTTGCCTGTACACCTGCAATTTTCATTTCGCCAACCGGAGTAAAACTCAAATACATTGCCAGCCAAATCAACAAAATAACCACTGCAAAAACTCCCCAAATAAATATTTTTCTCCACAAACTGTGTATACAATCTTTTTGCTCTTGTGGTTCTTCGTATAAAAGTAACAGTGTCAATACAGGTAATAAAACCACACACCATTTATCTCCCAATGTCCCCATTGATCCTAAACTTAATAACATTAAATTTCCAAAAAAGTAATTTGCTGACTCCGGTACTCCCAAATTTCTAAAGTTATCCAATGAAATCATATTCCCAATCAGCAGCTTCACACTCTCCCACGGATGTTTTAACATGGAAATCATCTGTCGCACTGCACTTGTATCCCCGCCTCTGGAGTCTCCGCCGTAATTATAATTTCCCGCTAATATATTTGAAATCAGCGGTACTGTAAATGTCAGCATTACAGCAAAAAAAATCAGACAGATTCCTGTGATTAAAAATAATTTTTGTTTCTTTGTGATTTTATGAAACAGCGGAAGCAATAGAAGCAGTAATACAATTGGGATGTAAATGGCTTTTGAAAAGCTCCCAAATACAAACAACAATGCCGCAGCAATTACCATACGAAAATCACAATTCCCATCTCCCCGAAGCATTTCCCGATACCATAAAACACATCCTAATGTCAAAAAAGAAAATACTACCGCATCATATGTGTAAGAACTTGCTTGAAATAGCGGTGTAGGCATCATAGCAATAAAGGCTAGAAATAATTTTTTACTTTTTGCTAAATGTATTGCCCAGAACATAACAAATACATACAAGACCAGATTCCCAACTTTTCCAAATGCAAACAACATCGAAAATGGAAGTTTCAACAATTTTCCAATCCCTAAAAACAATGCCATTGGCAAATAGGCCAAATATTGATAAGATATCAGCAGCGATTTCCTATTTTCTTCCCGAACAATCACTTTTCCCTTATTATCCATATACTTTCTGAGTTGTGCAAATTCAGCTTTCGTATTGCATCGAAAATTTGTTCTGTCAACAATTTTCTGCGCTGCCTCTGTCCACTGAATTGTCCTTCCACTTGCAAGAATATACGCGCTTTTAAAGTGAATCTGTTCATCCCAGGAATTGCACATAGGCTGCGCCAATGCAATAAGTAATAATCCAAATGTCAAAGCAAAAACTGCAAAATACCACTCTATCCTTTTTAAAAACTTCTTCTCAAAAAATATGCAGTAAAACAACCCCAACACAATTATAACAAAAAACATTCGATATTTGTTCCATTCAAAAGAGCTAGAGCACGTTATTCCTGTAAGCTCCATTCCTTCTGTCTTTTCCATAGTAATTCGAAGCCAAGTTATCTTCTTTCCCAGATTTGTACTATATTCTGAAAAATAAGGTCCCACTGTATCTTTATAAACCCCATCCTCCTTTTTTCCAAATCCATTAACTTCTTTGGTTTTCACCCTATAAACTACATCTTTAGGAAAATTTCCATGTAGCTGAATCTGCTGCACGTAAACTCCCTCTTTCACCTTAAACTCTATTCTATACTTTTCTTTATCTCCTTCCTCAATAATGGAAATATTTTGACTGATATCTAAAGAGTCATAGCCACCTCTCAATGCCTGAATATTTGCTGCCAGCTCCACTACAACGGAAATAAATACAATAATAAAAGCTGCTATAATTCTCTTGTATTTCCTTAAACCGTTTTTCAACTGTTCACCATAATTTTTCATACTATTCTCCTGCTAACGGTTCCTGTATTTTTCAACAATCTCTACCAGTTCCCGTGCCCGCACCTCAAAAGAATACTCCTTCCGAATCAGCTCCCACTGCTCCAGCACTTTCTGCTTCACTTTATCATAATCATTTTCAATCTGCTGCACGCACGCATCAAATTCTTCTCTATTGCTGTAATGTAGCACCGCATCCGGGAAAATCTCCTTCAGCTCCTCGCTGCCATCCGATATCACAGGCAGACCGCAGGCAAGCGCGTCAAAAATGCGGTTGTTAACAAACTGATGTTCCAGCATATCCTTCCAATGGTCATTCAGGGTTGCTTTTGCCGAACGGTACAACTCCGGAATCTCATCGTTTCCGATAAACGGCGCCTGTACCAGTTCCATATGTCCCCGCAGGATTTTATTCCAGCCGCTTCCCCATATTTTAAGCGGAAGCCGATCCTCCACTGCCCACATCACACAGCTTCTGGCAATCCCTCTGGAATTTCCTATAAAAATATAATCCCTGCCAGACGTATTCTCCTGCTCTTTCCCCGGATGAAACAATTCTGTGTCTGTACACTGCAGTAACGGCAGAACCGGAACCGATACCTTTTCCTTCAATTCCTCCGCATAACGGCGTGAAGCTACACATACCACATCATACAGTTCATATTCCTCAGCCATAACCATATCCGGATGACTGATATTCCACATCACATACAGGCACTTTTCATTCCGCCTGTCCGGACGGTAAAAAAGGCAGCCCCGAAGCACCAGCACCACATCCGCACCGGATTCGCAGCCCCAGTCCTCTCTTGTATCCAGGATAACATGGCAACCCAGCCCTTCCAGACACCGTTTCAGCGAAATGGCATAATAGTAATCCCCCCAGCGCGCCTTTGATTCATCCTCAGGCGCGGGACATTTAATTACCCATACCTGTTTTCCGGCAGCGGCACGCCTTGTCTCAGCGGCTGCTTTCCCCCATTCATCCCGGCGTCCAAACTCCTTGTCAATCTGTTTCTTTATCTCCTCAATGGCTTTTGCCTGCAGCTTTGCGCTTTTCTGCAGTTCACCCAATAATTTCTGTATTTCTCTTTGTCCCCGCTGAATTTCCTCATACCTGCTATCTTCACCCAAAAGCCGCCTAAGAAACCCTTTAACTCTATTTAAGACCCCCATGCTGTACCTCCAGCTCTAACTTTTCTTCCTTATCCCCGTCACCTGGTTCACCACAAACGCAATCCCAATCAGCGCCAGCTCAGACACTGTCATCCACAGCCGCGACACAATCGAGATAATCACCGCATACTCTTCCGGCATAATAAGCCCCAATCCCAGCACGAGGATACCCTCCCGGACTCCCAGCCCCGACGGGGCGAAAATCGCCAGGATGCCGATGATGCAGGACAGCCCAAAAATTCCTGCGCTGTAAAGCATTTCTGACATGGGAATCGGATAGATAGAGCAGGTCAGCATATAAAAACCGACGCCTACAATGACCCAATTGCCTATAAACATCAGCACCACTTTAATCATCTCACCATAAGTAATCGGTATTTCCATGTCCTTTTTATGGATGACCTTTTCCAAAATCCGCAGAAAGAAGTTGATAATCTTCGGGTTGATGCAAATGAAAAACACCACGACCAGCGCCGCTGTCGCCCACTGATAATCCGCCAGGAGATCATTCGGAAAGAACAGCAGCGACACCAGGAACAGGAACGACGCTCCCAACAGGGTGCATATATTTTCCAGGAAAAAACAAATCGTCACCTTACGGATCGGCACGCCCGCCTCCTCATAAGCCGGAATCCTGGCCAAAAGCATAAACACTTTACCCGGGATATATTTTCCCGGGATAGAATACAAATATGCCGTAATCGCCTTGAAATAGTTGATACCGCATCCATTCAGCTTCGTTATATAATGCCACAGGGATGCTAGGGTTACCTGATAAAGGAAATAAAAACCCACTGCCCCGGCAAATACCGGCCAGTGAATAGTCACATCCAGGTTTCTGTATATGTCGGCATTTTCATAAAAATACCGCGCCAGGAAAATTGCCACCGGAACCAGCAATCCGTATTTCAGGACCTTTATCCATGTTTTCTTTCTTCCTGACGCCTTCCCCTCCATGCTCTGTACCTCAAGTTCTTCCGTACTGATTTTTGTCCCTTTTGCCATACTCCCATCATCCTTTGCTAAACCTGCATAACCATACGCCTATCTTTTATCAAAAGCTCAATAGCACACGTATAAAGCACATATAATAATATATAAAAATATACGGCACTTTCCGCAGCCTGTCATAATGCTTTTCTGAATAATCCTTATTTTTCCTTGCCAGATAAAATACCAGCCTGTGATTCCACTTACATTTATCATCTGCCGTCAGGGCAGGATGCCGCCCCTGCTTCTCCAAATATTTCAGCTTCGTCGCCGCACATGTATACTTAAATACCAGCGCGGCTTCTGGCTCCGCACCATACCCCTGTCGCTGATCTGGGAATCTTCGATGGATCCTGCCTCTACTGCCGACCGATACAGCTTCTATGCCTTTTCATTCCGTATCACACAGCTCGTATGCTTAATGGGGTTTCCCTTCATCTCTTTCAGCCAGATATCGCCAAAACTGATATCTGCCGCCAGTGCAAAATGATCCTGGCAGGTCATGCAGCTTCCTTTCTCAAAAAAGTAAGCGTTTTTGTAAGCGCAGATGGTCTTGGAATAGGAAAAAGTTTTCTCGCTTCCGTCCTTGTAAACCACAGACGACAGCCCTCTCCAATGTCCACGGCGATAATACAGCCGCTCTGCCCCGTCCAGGCTGACCTTCGACTGCTCCAGGGAAAGCAGCGTCGCCTTGTCCGAATGGTTTCCGCTGCAATACAGTCCCAGCTTCAGCACGATTTTCTCCCGCAGCCCGGCATCCTTCTCCATCAGCTTCTCCAATCCGTGCAGCATACATGGCGTCATGACCACAGCCACCTTACCGTCAAAGTTCCTCACGATATCCACATGCTTCAATAGCGGGATATTCATATAAATACTGGACGACGCGCCTCTTATCTCCTCTTCCGTAACAGCGATAAACGTATCATAACCCAGAACCCCGTTTTCCACTTTCGTCTTTGTCACCCATGCTCCGTCAATCTGCCCGGTCTTTAGCAGATGGCAGAGCAGCGCCGTAACCATACCGCCTGACGCAGCATTCTCCCGGATTCCCTCATCCTGTGCATACCCTTTGCGGCACGCCACATGCGTCCCCAGGTATTTATCAGGATTCTTATAGTCTAAAATCTTCTTTTTCTTCGCAGACTTTGCCACGATTTCGTCTACGATTGCGCCTACATACTCAATATTCTTCCGCGAGCTTTCCATCACTGCTTCATAGCTCTCTTCAATCTTTCCCCTGATTTCATCTTCACATTCCGCAAACTTGTAAAACTCCTGCTCCAGAGATTCCGCAGTCAAATTGGAAAAATCAATCGCATACTGCCCCAGATGAAAGAAGTCCAGCACCTCCTGGTATTTATGACTCCATCCTACCCGCAATACGGGAACTTTCTGCTCCAGCGCGCCAATCATCGCATGGAATCTTGAAGCCACCAGGAAACGGCATTTTCCCAGATATGCCCTGATTTCCTCTGCTTCCATTTCTTTATGATACCAGCGCACCATACGCTTGTCCTTCACGCCCTCATACACCGCATCGCAAATCATAAGATCATTATTCCGCGGCTTTTGGCTGTTTATCCGGGCGCCGTTGGCGATAATCAGCACTTTATAGCCTGCCCTGTTCAGTTTATCAATAAAATCAACCATAATTCCTTTATAGTCAATATTTATCTTGCCGCACTTTTTCTCCACGACAGAACTGATAGAAATCCCTACCAGACGGCTGTCTGCACTGCCGCAGGCACGGTAAAACTCATCTGCGCGGCATACCCCGTCCACCATCTCATTGCAACGTGCATCATCTGCCATCGTAAAAGCCCCGTCCGCACAAAGCTGCACATTTTCCTCAATCCCAATGGATTTCAGGTTTTCCAGCGTTCCCTCATCCCTGCCGCAGATAAGTTTTATCTTCGTCAAAATCCATTTTGCCAGGAAACAGTTTGTAAAAGAATGGAACGTACCCATAGCCTGGGAATATTTCATGGCTGGAACGCCCAGAAGCATCGGCACCGCCGCCCGCGCTCTTATTTCCACTGTAGCTGGCAGCCGTAATCGCGATTACCACATCTCTCATACTATTTATCCTCTTCTGATGGTCTGGAATTCTCTGCGTCATAGTCCAGCTTCCGCACATGGTACTGGATATCCTCAAGCAGCTTCCTGTTGCCCGCGATGACGTCCGCCTGCAGGCCGATAATCACCGTCATAAATCCCATCATCGACAGCGTGCTGGCCAAAATCAGCGACTGAATATGCCCCGTCCCGGCGCCCATGAAGAAATACACCAGAAAACGGATACCCAGCGCCAGGCCGATCAGCAGGAAGATACCGCCGATTAACGTAAAGAAACGCAGCGGCTTGTACATCATAAAAGAACGCACAATCGTCACCATTGAACGCTTCACATAACCAAACATGCTCGAAAAGAGCCTGGATTTCCGAAGCTCCGGGTTCGTGCGGACCGGCACGGACTTCATCGCTATCTTATTTCTTCCCGCCTGAATAATCGTTTCCAGGGTATACGTATATTCATTTGTCACATTCAGGCGCATCGCCGCATCCCGGCTGTATGCCCGGAATCCGCTCGGCGCGTCGGGAATATCTGTCTTTGAAGCCACGCGCACCGTCCAGCTCCCGAAATGCTGAAGTTTCTTTTTCAACGGTGAAAAGTGCTCTGTATCATCAATGGGACGTTCCCCGATTACAATATCCGCCTTTTCCTCCAGAATCGGACGTACCAGTTTTTCAATATCCTCACCGTTATACTGGTTGTCCGCATCTGTATTTACGATAATATCCGCCCCGTTTCTCAGGCACGCGTCAATACCCGCCATAAATCCTTTGGCAAGACCTTTATTTTTCTTAAAATTCACCACATAATGAACGCCCCAGTCTTTCGCTACCTGAACCGTATTGTCTTTGCTTCCGTCATTGATAATCAGATATTCAATCTCATCAATGCCATCAATCTTCTTCGGCAAATCGTTCAATGCGATTTCCAGAGTTTCCGCCTCATTGTAACATGGAATTTGTATAATCAGCTTCATTGTACCTCCCGTACCGCACACACGCGGCTCCTCTCAGGGATGGGCTTGCCCTTCTCACCTGTATTTTTCTCTTATTTTCCTATTGTTATCCAAAAACCGGATATATCCACTTCATCTTACTATCAAAGTACCCGGAAGTCAACCGAAAGTATCGGGGCTGCTTTCAAATTGATAACAGTTCAGCCTTCGGCTTCCTGTCCCGCCCCGGCAAATGACAGCCCTGCATATTCCTCTATCATATCCCGGTACTTCTCACCTTTTACATAGACAGATTCCGTTTTGTTTAAATCAGCGCAGGAATACCCTGCCTGTATCAACTCGTCATAATTCAATTTTGTGCCCAGGATAATGGCGTCTTCTACGGATTCCTCCGGCACGCCGGGAAGTATCCGGTAACGGTTCAGCATAAACTGGTAGGTAAACAGTGCTTTCTGTGTCTGGCTCTCTTTGTATCCTGATACGTAAATCTCGCCGGGCAGTTCACAGCCCGCCTCCTCCAGTCCATGGATAAGCTCATACCCCTGTTCTGCCCTTGTGTGGTAACGTTCCGAGTAAGAACCATCCACATATACGCCGTTGTAAACATACTGATAAACCAGAAGCGCCAGAAGCAGCGCCGCAGGCAGTGTCCTCTTCCCTTTGCACAGGCACACAAACATTACCAAAAAGCTTATGCTGCACACCAGTACGCCGCCCAGGTAAACACGCAGGCGCATAGGGTCGCTTAATGCTTTATGCAGGCCGAACGCCCAGTACACCTCGGACGCTACCATATTGTTTGTGATATGGGGAAGCACCGCGCACAGGAACAGAATCTGCAGTCCCACGAATACTGCAAAAACTGCTGGAAGGTATTTCTTGAGATGTATCCGGTAATGGTAAATGTATGCCAGCGCCGCCAGGAAGAACGGCCCTATATAGGAGCCATAGTAGCGGAAATACGTGAAAGCTTTGTATCCGTAAGCCGTTGAATGCCAGGGGCTGTTTCTCAGAGCCTCCTCCACACGGAACAGCCAGGAAATGCTCTGAGCCAGAATCGTCGCCCCGATACACATCAAAAAGAAGATTCCCAGCACCAGGATATACGTTTTCACTTCCAACTGTTCGAAATTCTCTGTTACCGGATGTTTTTTCTTCTTGAAAAAGAGCGCCTTTCCGTTTTTACAGATATAAATCATCAGCAGCGTAATCGCGATTGCTGAAAACCCGCCCGTAAAAATCACGCTGACATGCACCTGCCCCAATACCGTGGCAAACCATCCCTGCCAGGAAGCAGGCGAAAGAAGAAGCTTTACTGACAAATTCAGGTTTACCGCCGTATTTTCCAACTTCTCGCCTTCATGCCACAGCCACAGCGTCGTCTTTGCCCAGTAGATAAACCGCCCTGCCAGCCAATATCCTGTTATACCGGAAACCAGCGCCGGAATTTTTGCCACCAGCCAGCTCTTATACATCAGAAAATACAAAAGCACCAGAAGCACCAGGGCAATCCACAAAGTTTTCGCCCGTGTATGGAGTGTTAAGCTGTAAGACAGCAGAACCATAAGCACCACTGAATAGGCTGCCTGCTTTCGGTAATCCCGCCTCTCCTTCCTGTCCTCTGCAATCAGCTTACAGAGAATCAGCGCAGTCAGCCAGGATGCCAGTATAAGCATATGCTCGTTATATACCACCAGCGCCCGGTTCACCATCATAAACCCGGCTGCCAGAGATGCCAGATAGAGATATATTTTCTTCTCCACTTTCATGTGTACATTCAGAATATGGTAAGCAATCGGCGCCGCCAGGCTTTGCAGTACCGCACAAAATACCAGACACGCCCGGTACAATGCCACCGGGTTCGAGAACATCCAGAACAGCGGCGCCATCAGAATCGTCATGCCGCCGCCATAATAACGTCCTCCATACTCAGCCGCTTTCGTCCAGTCCATTCCCGCCGCCCACGCGCCCGCAGACATAGTGGACATTTCATCCATAGGCGTCCGCAATGGGTCTGACACGGTAAAAATCAATATCAGCCTGGGCGCCATCGCAAGTAAGAATACAAGCAGCATATCTATGCGCCGTCTGTACGTTTCATTCATCTTCACACTTATCCCTCCTACCGTCTCAAGATCCGTTTCGCCAGGGGCTTTATCCTGTTGCGGAAATCATATTCTGCACAGGCACGCTGCAGGCCGATAAAGCTGCGCAGCTTTGCGCCTGCAGAAAGCTTCCTGTTCTCTTTCTTTCCTTCCAGGGCGTCTGAGAGCCATTGTCTGGACTCTTTTCTCTGCTTTGTAAGAATTGCATCTACCGGAGAATAATCTACGTCTGTCAGCAGTTCCCCGCACCGCAGGATATCTTTCACATCCATCACATACCGATTGGTCAGCCCCAGCGTCCCCAGCAGCGACTCAAACCGTGAACTGCCCCGCCCCGGATTTCCGATAGCGATAAACGGCTTATGGAAAAGAATTGCCATACATGTTCCATGGAAGGAATCTGTAATCACAAAATCACTGTTTTTAAAATAATACAGCCAGTCCTCCACCTGGAGATTTTCAACGGTATTCTCCAGATTAAGCCTTTCTTTATTCGCCTGGAACTTATTCTGCCATCCATCCAGCATATTTACCAGCTTCTTTCCCTTTTGCTTTGAAACATACAGCAGCGCTTCCCGCTTCTCAGGCGTGGGATCCAGAATATAGGACGCGACAAACGGTTCCTTTTCTTCCCTCCCGGATTTCTCTGTCAAATCCCCCAGCACATGAGGCTCGCACATCAACACCGGGTCCAGCACATGGACGGCTTCGACGCCAAACGTATTCCGGCAGATTTCCACACCTTCCGCTTCCCGGACAGAAACTGCGTCCATCCGGCGCATACATGTCCTTGCTTTCTTTGCAAAAGCTCTTGGCGCCAGGAATTTCCCCGATCCAAAAGAAGTAGCATAAGCAATTTTCTTCTTCGCGTCATCCACAAAGTCCAGAAAATAGCTGTGGCCGAAAATTTTCGTCACTCCATAATTCCAAATCTGATCTGAACCAAGCACAAACGCGTCGCACATCTGGTTCAGCACTCCGATTTCCGAAACATGGTAAGTCTCGCTGATGGTATAGTGTTCCTCGGCAAAACGTATCGAATGACGTCCCTTCATCCGGCCGTCATCCGGCTTAAGCCTGGGCTGATGAACCATCAGAACCCGGTAACCCATAGATTCAATTGTCTGCTCCAGCGCATAATAGGTGGCAATACTTCCATAATTGCACCCAAACCACACGCCCAGTATTCCCACATCGTAATGTTCCATTTCTTCCTCTTTCTGACGCATTGCCGCGTGACATCCAAAAAACTACTTCTTCATCCTTTTCACCGCTTTTACTACTTCCTCCGGAAGTACACGCTTTAGCCACTGCTTTGCCGCCGCTTTTTTTGAAAATTTCTGCCCGCCGGCTATCTCCACAGCCTTCTTAAATGTCTGCTTCCTGTTCTCCTCAAAAAACTTCTCCCGCCCTTCCGGTATCCGTATCTTGCTGCGGAACCGATTATGCTTCAACGCAAAGTCCAGGGGAACAGGCTCACAAAGTTTTAGCCGTGAACAAATATCCGCCCAGGCTTTCTCACCCTTCTCACTGTTGATGAGCACCAGGGAAACTCCTTTTTCACTGGCAAACCCGGGATTGTACTTGGCAATGTGCCAGAAATCACCCAGTGTCAAATCCCCCTGCCTCGGTAATGGCGCAAAACTGCACTCCCCGCAGGAAGACCGCAGCATCAGAGAACCGTGAAAGGCTCTCTCATACGCGTCATTTGCCTGATTTCCCACGATTCTCTTACCATTCTTCAATGTGGCAATGCAGTGGTTACAGTTATGCCCAAACTCTTTTGTCCGGAATTGAAAGCTTTTCAGGTTTTTTCCGTATTTTTCCGTCCGGTATTTTCGGAACACCCCGGGCGAAGGCACGCCATGACACACGACATCCACGGTAAACAGATTTTCATAATTCCGGTGCAGATATCCCTTCAATCCGGCCACCTGGCAGGGAACCCCGCTGAACAGCACATGTTTCCCTTCATCCAAAAGCTTTTTAATTTCGCGGTAAACCGTGCCTACCCGGCTCTGGACATATTTCGAACCACGCAGTTTCCCCAGTTCCTCCGCAGAACAGATAATTCTGTGTTCCGCCGAAAACTCTTCATCCATTGCCACACCGCATACACAGCCTCCTGTTTTCAGGGCCTTCTCAGCCAGAAGAGTAAAGATTCCGCCGGAAGAACTTTTCATCCGTACCTCATCCTCTGCATAAGCAGCAAAACATGCCGGCTCCTCCCTGTTGGAAAACTTCGGCGTCAGTTCCGGGCACGCTCTCACGCATTTTCCACAATTGATGCATACCTCTTCCTTCACGTGCGGATACAAAAATCCGTCCCTGTTTTCTCTCATCTCAATCGCATCCACCGGACAGCTATTGAAACATGCCGCACAGCCGCAGCACCTCTCCTCCGGCAGAATCTTAATATTTTTACACACCTCAGGCATTGATACCTCCATGCCGCACACTGCGGCCCGATTCCTGCTATTTTATGCCAGCTCTTTCTCTGCCATCTCCAGGGCTGCCTCAATCACCTTATCCATATCATAATATCTGTAATTTCCCAGACGCCCGCCGAAGATTACTTTCTCCTCTTTCTCCGCCAGCGCACGATACCGGGCAAATAGTTCATTGTTCTTTTCGTCATTAATCGGGTAATACGGCTCGATTCCCGGTTTCCACTCAGAAGAATACTCCCTGGAAATCACAGTCGCCGGCTGCTTCCCAAACTCAAAATGTTTGTGCTCGATAATCCTGGTGTAAGGCACTTCCCTGTCTGTATAGTTTACCACAGCATTTCCCTGGTAATTCTCCATATCCAGCTTTTCTGTCTCAAACCGCACGGTACGGTACTCCAGGGCGCCCAGCTTATATCCGTAAAACTCATCAATCATCCCGGTAAACAACGTCTTATCTGCAATTTCAGGATTTTCTTTGATAAACGTAAAATAGTCCGTATTCAATTTCACCGGGATTCCATCCAGCATCTTCTCAACAACCGGAGTGTATCCGCCTACAGGAATTCCCTGATATCTGTCATTAAAATAATTATTGTCATACATAAAGCGGAACGGAAGCCTCTTGATGATAAATGCCGGAAGCTCCGTACAGGGACGTCCCCACTGCTTCTCCGTATAGCCCTTAATCAACTTTTCGTACACATCACGCCCAGCCAGAGAAAGCGCCTGCTCCTCAAGGTTTTTCGGCTCCGTGATATTCAGCTCGGCGCGCTGCTCTTCAATCTTCGCCTGCGCTTCCGCCGGAGTCTTGACCCCCCACATCTTACTGAACGTATTCATATTGAATGGCAGATTATACAGCTCGTCTTTGTAGACAGCCACCGGAGAATTCACATAATGGTTGAACTCCGCAAACTGATTCACATACTCCCACACCTTTTTATTGCTGGTATGGAAAATATGCGCGCCGTATTTGTGGACATGAATCCCGTCCATATCCTCACAATAAATATTTCCGGCAATATGCCCACGCTTATCAATTACCAGACATGTCTTTCCAACCTTCTTCGCTTCATGGGCAAATACCGCCCCATAAAGCCCTGCGCCCACGATTAGATAATCATATTTCATTTATGCTCTCCTTTCGTCACGAAATAATTTACGGTATATACGTTTCATCCTCCGATAACATCCGGCAGCTAAATCATGCAGAAGCTGTCCGGGCGGAAGATATTCATTCCCTTTCTCCCCCACCGGAAGAACTTCTCTCTCCAGTGCTTCCGCCAGCCATTCCAGGCATCTTGCCCTCTCCTGTTCCAGAATCCCGCGCACACGCCCGTAGTCCGGAGGCAGCAGCAGATCCTCCCTCTCCCGTATCCGGGCAGCGTCCGACACAAAACGGTTTCTCAGTCCAAACACCCTTCCCAGGGATTCAAACCTTGAAATCCCCCTCCCCTCATTCTCAATACACACAAAAGGCTTCTCATGGATAATGGCAAAACTCGCCCCATGACAGGAATCGGTAATCAGATAACGGCAATTTTCAATATAGTACAGCCAATCCTCCACTTGGAGATTCTCTGCCGCCGGATACAGCCCAAGCTTCTCCCTGTTCACCTCAAAATTCGCCATCGTGCCGTCCAGCATCACCACAAGCGGGAGCGCCAGCCTTTCTGATAGAT
The DNA here is from genome assembly GCA_004793585.1 of Hominisplanchenecus murintestinalis. Classification (GTDB taxonomy): domain Bacteria; phylum Bacillota; class Clostridia; order Lachnospirales; family Lachnospiraceae; genus Hominisplanchenecus_A; species Hominisplanchenecus_A murintestinalis. The sequence goes on from SRZB01000003.1 coordinate 45,900, forward strand.
ACTCCGCCGCCGCCTTCTTCTCCGGGTTTCCGTCCAGGATATATACAGCAATAAAATCCCCTGCCACCAAAGGATTCCTCTTTGCCTCTGATTTTCCTGCCAGAACACTGTAAATCTCCCTGTCGGGAAGAAACACCGGATCCAGTACCCTGGCTGCCTGCAGTCCGAACGTATGGTTCACTACGCCAACTGCATCTTCCTCCCGGACAGAAATGGCGTCAAACTTCCTCAGATAACTCTTTGTCACCGCCACCTCTTCCTCTGGGGCAAAAAATCCCGGATGCCCGAAAGATGCCGCATACGAAAGCCTGCGCTTATCATCATCCAAAAAATGAAAAAACATCCCTCCCCGGTAATGTCGGCAAATGCCATAATTCCACACCTGGTCAGACCCCATCACAAAGGTATCCGCATATGCGTTTAACTCCCGCATTTCGCCAAAGCCAAATACCGGAGTAATCGCTTCATAATGTTCCTTCGCAAACCTTCTTCCATGAGAATGGTAGATTGGAGCGTCCGGTTTAAACCCCGGACGGTCTATCATCGTAACCGAATACCCCAAATCCTTTATTGTGCGGTAAAGGGCATAGTAAGTCATGATACTGCCATAGTTCCAGCTCCACCACAGGCCAAATACCGCTACGTCACGCTTCTCTATATCACCCAAAACAATACTCCTTTACAGTTCAAGGTACTTTCTCCAGAAATCCAGGTTCGCCATCTCTCTATAACGCTCCTGATAAGATTTCTTCGCCGCCTCATATTCTTTATCCATCCGCCGCATAACTTTAAACAGGTTTCTGTAACACTGTACCATACGTTTAAAGCTTCTCTTTGTAGACACGGAATTTCCCGCCGCATCTGTCATGATTGTCTCCGACAGACGGAACATTTTGTAAATATTGTTATAGGGCGGAACTACAGGCACCTTGCCCTTCTTTGCCGGAAGAATATAGCCATTAATAAAAATCAGGTGGCAAAGCTTTTTCCACACCGGAATAAAGTCCGACTTATCCGGCGTAATCAGCTTCTCCCAATCATAATCTTCTTCTGTGATTCCTTTATATCCGATATATTCTTCTTTCGGCTTTGCCTGATAATTCAGCTTACAGATTTCTGCATGGAGCTCGACAGGCTCCTGGCGCATAAACCAGTCGGCGCCTTTTAAGAAATCCTCCACGCCGCGCAGATTCAAATCTGCATATTTATAACGATATTTCGCAATATTCGAACTGGCCCATTTCAGCAGCAGCCGCTTCATCTTCTTTGCCCCGTAGTCCGGGCAATGCACCGCATTTACAATACAGTGGTTCCGGATATCATAATACTCCAGCGGCCCGGAAACCTTATTTTCAAAAGCCTCGTGCCATACGCCCACACCGTTCAGGTAAATAAATCCTTTTCCTGTCCGCAGCCCATACTCCACATCATCCCTGTGAATAAACAGCGGCAGCGGCAGATTTTCTTTACTGATCACGCTCAGCGGAATACAGCAGTACCACCAGCCCGCATATTCTACTTTTTCCGACTCATCTTCATTTAGGAGAAGCACTTTCACTTCCCGCAAATCCACTTTGTGTTTCAGAGCCTCAATAGCCCCCTGGTTCCACTGCGCTCCCTCCTCATACTGGAGATAAGGCTTGTTCAACTGGATAATAGAACCAGCCAGAGTATAGTCTTGGTATTCCTCTTTCAGAACAGATAAAAAACTATAGGTAACTTCCAGGCTCGCAGGCTCTATCATGGCATCGTCGTCCATTAAAAGCACATGGCTGATGTCCCTCTGCTTCGCAAGGCTCATCGCCTCAATGATTCCCCGCGTAAAGCCTCCCACGCCCCCGGCATTCTTATTGGGAGAAACTTTCACAATCGTGCCGTCTGCTATGGAAGTATCCAGAGTCTTTGCATTATCTGAAATATGGACATACAAATGACGGTAAAGCGGAGACTCCGGATTTTCTAAAATCTGCTCCTTCAGCAGGTTCAAATTCCTGTACACATATTCCTCACGTTTAAAAGTGCAGATATCTACCATGATATTCACATTCAGATTCGCAGGCATCAGCTTTTCATTCACATAACGCCCTCCGAAAATCATGCCGTCCTCTGCCAGGGAAAGGCAGCGCATGGCAAAGATTCCCTCTTCTCTGCAGTTTCCAAAATCAAACGCCTCCTGTGTCCTCCCGGCGCTTGAAATTTCACGGTTTTCCAGAATTTCTTCTTTTACTTCCCCACTCTGCAGATATTGATACACCAGTTCTACAGAAAATGTCCCCTGAAATTCCAGAATAAGCTGCACTTTATCCACAACCGTATATTTCCGCCATTTTCCCGTTGAAAAGCCATTAAAATACGTGTCAAAACCGACACTTCCATTCAACCCAAATCTCAGGCTTCCATCCGGCTCTGCCGATACCTTGCCATCCCTGCGGTAATACAGCTTTTCTTCCGACTCTATCACAGATGGCAGCAAAATCCTTTTTAAATCCATACCTTAACCTCCAGCAGCCTTTATCAAGCCGTAATTTATCGTTTCTTTTTCTTTTTGGCAGCATTTATATCATGCTCCAGCTCCTGATATGCGTCGCACACTTCATGCACCCCGCCGCTCATCACAGCTTCGCCCTTATCCAGCCACAGCGCATGGTCGCACAAATCCCGCACCTGTTCCAGGTTATGGGACACAAAAAGCAGCGTCGTTCCTCCGGAAAGCATCTCCTGCATCCTCTTCTGGCATTTTTTCCGGAACAGGAAATCCCCGACCGCCAACACCTCATCTACAATCAGGATATCCGGTTTTACCATAGTTGCCACTGAAAATCCCAGCCTTGCCTTCATACCGGAGGAATAATTCTTAATTGGGGAATCCAGAAAATCTCCGATATCTGCAAAGTCCACAATATCATCAAAATGCTCCTGCATAAACTTCTCGGAGTGCCCCAGCACCGCCCCGTTCATAAAAATATTTTCCCGCGCAGTCAGATTTGCATCAAATCCTGCACCCAGCTCAATCAACGGCGCAATGCCCCCTCTTATGGTAATTGTTCCCTTATATGGCTTCATAATACCACTGATGGCCTTCAAAAGCGTAGATTTTCCGGAACCGTTGGTACCAATCAGCCCCCAGGCTTCCCCCCGCTTCACTTTCAGGGAGACGTCCTTGACTGCCAGGAACTCCTGAAACAGCAGTTCTCGTTTAAGCATATGGATAACGTACTCTTTCAGATTATCCACGCCCTGCCTTGACTTATTAAACCGGATGGTCACATGATCCACATCAATGATATATTCCTTATCTTTCATCTCTTTTTTCCCTCACCTTAAATATAGAGAATAAATTTATCCTGGCTCTTCTTAAACACCGTAATTCCAATCGCAAACATCACGACTGCTATCAGCCAGCCGCCCCAGAAGATACGCGGTCCCGGAAACTGCCCGTTGCATACCATATCACGGAACTGCGCCACATAATAATACATAGGATTAAAACCCTTAACAAAGAACCGTATGTTCTCCGGAAGCTGCTGAATCGGATAGAAAATCGGCGTCAGATACATCCAGGCTGTAGTCACTGCCTTATAGATATGCTGTACATCCCGGAAGAACACATTCATAGACGCCAAAAGAAAACCAAGGCCGCAGCAGAACAAATAAAGCTGTATCATAACCAGCGGCGTACAGAGAATATAAGGCGTCACCGAAGCCCTGGTGCAAATCATTACGATTACGAGAGCGCCCAGTGAGAACACAAAATCCACCAAAGAGCTTGTCACCTTTGCCAAGGTGAAAATGTACTTGGGAACATAACACTTTTTCAGCAATGCCCCATTCCCGATAATAGAGCGCATCGCCGCATTGGTCGATGAGGTCATAAACTCAAAAATCGTCCGTCCGGTAATCAGATAGACCGGATAGTTCACGATACTTTTCCCTCTGTCAAACATATTTGAAAATACCAGCGTCATAATAATCATAATCAGCAGCGGATTCAGGATACTCCACACATACCCCAGGACGCTCCTCCGGTATTTCAGCTTTACATCACGCTTTACCAGCTGCTTGAGCAAGTCTTTATATTGGAAAAACACATGAACTCTTTCCTGCCAAATACTCATTTCTTCAACCCTTCCTTTATCTTAAATGTCAGCCTGGCCGCATAATACGCCCGGTAATCTGTTTTCCTCAGAAACAATACCGCCCGGTTTCTCACCGCCTGGTAAATCTTCGGGTACTTCTCCAAAAGCCCCCTGTCAAACTCCCGCATCTGCAGCGGAATTTTCCTGCTGCATGGAAAACTCAGGAATATCTTAAACCTGCTGGCTGCCATCCGCGCAATAATATTTTCCAGATAAACCATCACGCACGCCGGCGCTCTCTTCTGCCTCTGCTCATCATAAAAGCCCAGAAGACGCTGCAGAACCCTGTCATAATTTTCTGCGTTTTTCCTCATGCTTTTCATATTCATGCTTTGTCCCGGAAGCCCTACACGATACATGTACACAACCGCATCAATGCACGTAACCGTGCGGATTAACGGCACCGGAAACAGCACATATTCCATATCTACATAGAAACAATGCTCGTCAATCGGCGGAATCCCCCGCAGCATTTCTGTCCGCATCGTCATCCCATGCATTTTCATAAATATTCTATCACTAATCTCAGAAAATTGGTACTCTTTTCCATAAATAACCCCGGCAAATGGCTCCGCAAACTCCGGCTTTTTCCGGCCGTCCTTCTCGCGCACCCAGTAATAGTTCGAAAACACCACATCCGAAGTACAGCCTTTCAGACAGTCCATCAGACGCAGAAAAGCCTCCCGCTCCACCCAGTCATCGCCGTCCACTACCTTAAAGTACTTTCCGGAAGCCTCCAAAAGCCCCCGGTTAATCGTGGAACCGTGTCCGCCGTTCTCTTTATTTATGACACGAAAAGAATTTGGATAGCGCTTTTCGTACGCCGCCGCCAAGTCGGCAGAACGGTCTTTCGAACCGTCGTTGACGATTAGAACCTCCAAATCCTCCAGAACCTCCGGAATCACAAACGAATCCAGACAGTTTTCAATATATTTTTCAATGTTATAGGCGGGTATCACCACCGTAAGTATTTTTTTCATAAACCATCTCCAGAGGAAGTGCTAAAGCCTCACTCCTCACGCCTTCTTTTCAGCCGCAGAATCCCTTCCTTTAAAGCACAGGGCAGGCACATAACAGCTTTCCCCACCTTGTAGGATGTAGAGCCCTTCACATTTTCAAGCTCCGCCTGCAGACGCTCAATCTCCCAGTCCTTTTCTATGCCCACCCGGTAAATCCGCTCTTCATAAACATAGGCATGACGGTCTCTCAGCAGAATCTTCACAAGCTCCCATTCTTCGGGAGTAAATACCTCTGCTTCCAGCTCATCGTTTTTGTCCGCCTCAAGAAACTCCTTCTGAAACCGCTCCATGTACATATCCCGGTATTCCTCTCCTACCCGGTAGAGAGCCGCGATATAATTGTGATACCGCTTAAAGTTATAAATCCCCATATAGCGCTTCTTAAACTCCGGGTGCGCGTTCAGGAAATCCAGGATAAACGCATATTCATCATTCATACAGAACACCTTCTCCCGGCTGTGAACCGAAGAGTTGGGGTTGTCACGGCGGTTCCTGTAATACGGCCTGTCTACAAAATAAATCCTCTTCGCAAAGCAGAACGTCTGAAACCAGAAACCGTTGTCCTGAAACGAAGCTCCCGGCGTCTCATTATGGCGGATATGATGCTCTTCCAGAAAGCTTCTCCGGTAAATGCCGCTCCAGGTATTCATCAGAGCCTTAAACATATCCAGCTCATCCTTTGGGTCAATCACACGCCCATACAGAGAATCCACGGAAGTCAGGCGGTTATACCGGAATTCCCTCTTCCCATCTTCCCCGGTAACAAAACGGTAAAAGTCTGCCTTGATAATATCAAGGTTCTTTTCCTTCGCCGTCCGATAAAGCTTTTCATACATATCTTCCTTCACATAATCGTCCGGCTCCAGAATTCCCACATACTCTCCCGTACACGCGTCCAGCCCCCGGTTCATAGCTTTTCCGTAGCCCCCATTCGGCCCGTCCAGGATTTTCACCCTGTCATCCTTCGCAGCATACTGCTTTAAAATCTCAAGCGACGAGTCTGTAGAACCGTCATTCACACAGACAAACTCCATATCCTGCAGCGTCTGCCCCAGCAGGCTGTCCATACACTCCGCGAGATATTTCTCTACATTATAAGTAGGTACAACTACCGATACCTTTGGCATTTTCCTCTCCTCCCGGACTGTCTCAGCCCCTTTTCACCGCTCTCTTTATCTTTCCCGGCAATGCCGTGATGACTTTCCCCGTACGGAACGTCGCAGAATCTTTTACCGCCCTGTTTTCATCCTTCAACTCTTCGATCCGGCGCTGCTTCTCCTTATTCTCTTCTGCCAGTCTCCTGTTTTCCCCGAGAAGATATCCGATGCAGGAGCGTTCCCGCATCGCGCCCAGCCTGTCATACAGCTCCGGCTGCGCATAATACTCTCTGCCGTGGGAAAAGAAGCCAAAGCGCTCGCTGCATTCTCCGCACAGCAAATCATACACCTTTTCATACGCAGAGCCTTCAATCGTATCCAGGTTCCAAAAGCAAAAGTGAAGCGCCCAGTTTACAAATCCTTTTTCCAGTTTTCCATATACGCCCATCTTCCTCAGCTCATCCTGCAGCGCCTTACACGCCTCATAAAAACAGTTCCAGGACTTCTCCCTAGTCGCCGACAGAGAGCCTTTCACATGGATTCTGTGGTGAACCAGAAGCTCCTCCACAATACAGACTTTCTCCGCCTTCACCAAAGACGAAAACACAAAATACAAATCATTCGAGGTGCGCAGCTCCTGAAATTTCAGTTCTGCCGCCTCCACAAACTCCCTGCGGTACAGCTTATCCCATGCCCATCCCACGGCAAACGTAAAAATCCGATCCGGCATATCCCGCCAGCAAAATGGGTTCTTTCCAGGCAGCTGCCCGCGCTTAATGGAATAGTCCATCTGTATATAGTTCTCTAACGTATCATCATATCTGTCTCCCCGGAAGATCGTAACATCCGCCTGCGTCTCCCCGGCGCGCCGACAGGCTCTCTCCAGCATTTCCGGCTCATAGAAATCATCCGAATCCAGAAAAATCAGATATTCGCCGCATGCCCTCTCCATTCCCCTGTTTCTGGCAGCCGCCGCACCGTGGTTTTCCCCGGTAAGCACCTGCACCCGGCTGTCCCTGCGCTCATATTCACGCAAAATCCCCAAGCTGCCGTCAGCAGAACCGTCATCGATACATATGACCTCAATTTCCTTCAGCGTCTGCCCCAAAATACCATCCATGCACTGCTGCAGATAGCGTTCCACATTATACACGGGCAGAACCACCGACACCTTTATTTTATCCGACATTTCGCACTTCCTCACTTATGCCGCCTATTCTACCATATGCCGAAAGTATCTGTCAAACATGAGTTAAATATTCGCCGGCAGGTATCACTTTCTGCAGCCAAAAAGAATAAATGTACCTCTCCTTCACTCTCTTCCCCGTCATTCGCTCCAGCGCCTGCGCATAATACTCCAATTGAATGCCATATTTATCTGCCAGGTAACTTACGCCTCCTTCCGGCACGTAATCCGTCTTGTAGTCTACCAGGACGATTTCATCCCCTTCATAAAAATACGCGTCGATAATCCCCTGTACCAGCACCATGTCGTCCCCTGTCCAGCTCTCCCGTATTTCGTCCGCATGAACGCCCAGGACAAACTGCTGCTCCCGGCAGAGTTTTCCGCCTGCGGCCGCCTGCTTCATCCGCTGTCCCAGGGGACTCCGCAGAAAACGGACGATTTTCGGCACGTCAATCACTTCTGTTTCTTTTTCCGTAAGCTTTCCTTCTGCACATAGCCGCGCCAGCTGTTTCTCTACATCCTTTACCGTCTCTCCCATACTATAATCCAGGTTCTCCAGAAATTTATGATAAATCGTTCCCTTCGCCGCGCCCTGTGCTTCCTGCTCTTCACTGACGAATTTCGGAAGCAGCGGCACCACATCCGGCTCTGTAAATACTTCGTACATTCCCTCTCTGTCTGCCGTCTGCTTCATGCTCTTTAGTTCAGACACTGTAATTTTCCCGTAGATATCCATGCTGTCTTTCCAGAAATACTCCGCGTCAAATGCGGCTTTCAAATGAATCCTCATAGGCTCACTGTACACGCAGTCCGTGTCCCACTGAAGCAAAGTTTCCTTTGTCCAGCGGCTCTTAATCTGATGCAGCGCCTCCTCTTTTGCCAAATCTCCGATAGACAATACCCTCACCGCATAAGAAGCTTCCGGCGTGGAAATATCTATTCCCATTCCTGCTTCTGTCTCCGAAAATCCCTGCTCCTGAGACTGCATCAACAGCGCGGGCATTACCCAGTCCAGATAAGAGCCGGCCTCCGAACGCACGCCAAAGGGCAGAGTATCCCCATAAAAATGACGCCACTTCTTCATGCGGTTCTCCAGCTTTGCCGCGCCGGTAAGAATCAGCTTTTCCTTCGCCCTGGTCAGCGCCACGTAAAGCACCCGCAGCTCTTCTCCCAAATTGTCATTAATAAGCTGCCGCTGAATGGCTTTCTTTAAAAGGGTCGGTGCTTTAATACGCAGCTCTGCATCAATGAAATCACACCCGATACCATAATCCGGATGCAGCGCAAGCTTCCCCCGGCTGTCCTGCCTGTTAAACGCTTTATTCATCCCCGCTGCAAATACAATCGGGAACTCCAGCCCTTTGCTCTTATGGATGCTCATGATACGCACCGTATCCTCTTCTTCCCCCAGGATATTCGCCTCCCCATAGTCCACGTCATACTTGCGGAGCTGCTCAATATAGCGGACAAAATTAAACAGTCCCCGGTAGCTGGTGTTCTCATAAGCCATCGCCTTCTCTGCCAGCATATCCAGATTCGCCCGCCGCTGCTCCCCGCCGGGCATCGCCGCCGCATATTCGCCATACCCTGTCTTTTCCAAAATGTACCACAGCAGTTCATGCATCGCCGTATAAGGCACGCGCCGCCGGAAGTCCCCCAGCATTTCATAAAAGTCTTTCAATTTTCCCTTAAGCGCTTCGTCCTCTCCCTCTTCCGCATACTTTCTGCATACTTCGGAAAATGTGCCCTCCGCACAGCAGCTCCGTATCTGCGCCAGCTCCCTGTCCGTCACGCCCACAATCGGGGAATGCAGTACTGCCGTCAGCGGAAGATCCTGCTCCGGGTTATCCACGACCTTTAAAAGCGCCAGCACCGTCTGGATTTCCACCGCAGAAAAGTAACCTGAACGCGAGCCTGTATAAGCCGGAATCCCCATATTGCCCAGTATCCCCGCCATCGTATCTGCCCAGCCGGAAACAGTCCGCAGCAAGATAACAATGTCCCGGTACTGTGCCGGACGGTATTTTCCCGTCGCTTTATCCAGCACCTGCGTCTTTCCCACCAGCTCCTGAATCCGCTGCCCGATCATCCTCGCCTCCAGCTCTACCGCTGTCTCTCCGGACTCTTCGACTGCCTCTTCCTCCGCCCCCAAATCCAGCAGAAGTACCTCCGTATCCATATCTTCCCCTCCCCCTTCGGGAAAAGATGCTCCCGGATACAGCGCCGCCGCATCGTCATAGCGGATATTTCCCAGATTCTCCGCCATAATCCGGCGGAAGATTCCGTTCACCCCCGCCAGCACCTGGCTGCGGCTGCGGAAGTTTTTATGCAGTTCTACTTTCTGGTCAAGGGACTCCTCCGTGGTATACGCCGCATATTTTTCCATAAAAAGTTCCGGCCTCGCCAGGCGGAAGCGGTAGATGCTCTGTTTCACATCCCCCACCATGAAAACATTGTGGACTCCTCTCTGCCGCCTGGAAACACTGGTCAGAATATATTCCTGCACCAGATTACTGTCCTGGTACTCATCAATCATGATTTCCTCAAATGCATCCGCAAACTGGCCTGCGGCATCCGTAGGCGCCGCCTTTCCATCCTCCTCACGCACCAGGATTTCCAGCGCCATATGCTCCAAATCATTAAAGTCCAGCAGGTTCCGTTCCCTCTTCTTCGCTGCAAACCGCCCGTGGAATTCCTCTGCCAGCCCCAACAGCACCTCCATCTGTTCCCGGCTTTCCCGGATATCCTCTGCCATCGCCTCCGGGCTCTGGTAAAAATACTGCTCCTGCAGGGATTTCATATATTTCTTCACCTGCTCCCGGATTTCTTTTACCTGTTCTCTTTTCTCCTCCGAAACTGCAGCATCCTTTTTCGCTGAAAGCCTGGAAAATGCGCCCAGATTACAAAACGCATCCGCATATTCCACATACGTCCCGGCGCTCTGACATTCCTGCACTGTCACCAAATCATCCAGAAGCGCCGCTTCATACATGTAAGGCCCGTCGCTTTCCCGGCAGATTTCAAGCGCCTGCCGGACATTCGCCTCACACTCTTCCAGCAGCAGCCCCACATTTTCCAGCAGCGGCCGCATCCAGACGGCACGTTCCATCCCCTGTACATCTTCAATTTCATACGCCCGCCTGCACTCCTCCAGCCATTTCAACGGCCAGGGATAGCTCATAGAGAAATCATAAATCGTAAAAATCAAATCCGCCAGCCCTGCGTCGTTCTTCCCTGTGGCGTAGCTCTCTACAAACTTCAGATATCTCCTGTCTTCCCGCACCTTCGCGTAAAAATCTTCCAAAAGTTCCTCCACCACATCATTGCGCAGAAGCTTCATCTCCCCGTCATCCCCGATACGGAAATTCGGGTCTAAGTCTATCGTGTGGAAATAGTTTCCGATTACATGCCGGCAGAAGCTGTGAATCGTAGTAATCTGCGCGTGATGCACCAGCGTAAGCTGTCTCTGCAGATGTATGTTTCCAGGTTCCTCCGCCAGTTTCTTTCCGATAGCATTCCGAATCCTCTCCTTCATCTCCCCCGCCGCCGCATTTGTAAAGGTCACAATCAGCAGCCTGTCAATATCTACCGGATGCGCCCTGTCCATAATCATTGTAAGGATACGCTCTACCAGCACCGCGGTTTTTCCCGAACCTGCCGCCGCAGATACCAGGATATTCCTGTTTCTTAAGCCGATAACCTGCTGCTGCTCTTTCGTCCATGATACTCCCATCTTTTACGCCTCCTCACCGATTTTCTTCCAGATATCCTCCGGCTTATATTCCCGCAGCCTGCGGAATTTCGTGCCGGGGACTTTCGCATCAAACCCGCATACCTCCCGGTAAGTGCAGTAATCACACGCCGTCCGTCCTTTCCTCTCGTAAGGCTCCGCGTCCGTCTCGCCCGACAGGATACGCCTGCCGATATCCCGCATCTTCTCATTGACAAATGCGGACAGCTCTTCAAACTGCCGGCGCTGCGCCACCGCCGAATACCTGGAAAATCCGCTTTTTGTGTAAGACACAGGAATCACATCAGAAGATTTCTTTTCCCCCGTTCCCAGTCCCCTGTCCATGCTCCTGACAATCTCATCATCGCTGTTCACCAGCCCGTCAAGCTTCAGTTTTTTCAGAATTTCCCTGTTAATCTGTGCCGGAGATGCCTCCTCGCCTCTCTCCAGCATCGGGTCCTGCATCCGGTAATAGAAAATCCCGGCAGGCACAATATCTTTATCCGGGTACACCCTCTTTTCCAGCTCCAGCGCCGCATTCATATATACCACCAGCTGCAGCTGCAGCCCATAGTAAAGCGCCACCATATCAAATTCGGTATTTCCCGACTTGTAATCAATGACTTTCACATAAACCTGATCTTCTTTCTCACAGGTATCGATACGGTCGATACGCCCGCGCAGCCGCATCTTCTCTTCTTCCGACAAGGCAATATTTACAGAATCTAAATCCCCCGCCATAGAAAAGCTCACCTCATAACTCCCAGGTACAAATTCCCCCGCGCGAATCTGTTCGCAGAGCGCCCACACCGTCCGCTGCATAATGCGCTTCATCCTGTCAATGACATAGGCGTTCCGCGCGCTGCTGTAAAGGACTCTGCTCTCGTCCTTCCCCACAGCTTCCTCCACACATTCTTCCGTCCACTGCTCCCTTACCTTTTCAGGAATATCAAACCATGTATAACTGCTTCTGCTTATCCTCTCCGAAAACAGCTCTATCACCTTATGGAAAATATTCCCCATATCCACAGGCTGGAAGGTATACTCTTCCCTTTCCTCCAGTTTCAGTCCGTACATCAGAAAATGTGAAAACGCACACGCCGCGAACCGTTCCAGCCGGCTCACGCTGTTCTCAAGCACGCTGCCGTAGAGAGCCCTGGCGATTTCTTTTCCCAGTCCTTCGTCTGCCCATGTTAGAAATACGGCTTCCGCCAGCCTCTCCACTCTGCCGCGGTACTCCTCCTGCCGCAGATACCAGCTGTACAGCTCCGCCCATTCCAGATCCATCTTCCCCTCTTTCAGCTCCTTCATCCCCTGAATCAGATAAGGAAACCCGTTTCCGGGCGCGGCTATCCTCTCTCTGCTCCATCCCTGCGCATCTTCGTCCACGACGCGGATTCCCGGATACATCCCGCGGATATTATCAATAATATAAGACGGACGCATCGCTCCTCCATCCGTTTTTGACTTGCTGTAGGAAAGGCGGAGCCAGCCGCTGGGCTTCGTCAGATTCTGGTATAGATAAAAACGCTGAATATATCCGTTTTCTCTGGCTCCGGGCGCCAGCTCCACGCCGCACCCCTCCAGTGAATCCCTGTCCGTCTCAGAAAGGATTCCCGACTTCTCCGCAGCCTTCGGCACCCATCCGTCATTCAGCCCCAGGAAAATCAACGCCCGGATATCTTTCAGCCTTGTTCTCTCAATGTCCCCCACTACAACCCTGTCTGCGGTAGGCGGGATAATCCCCACCCGCGCTTCTTCAAACCCGGATTCCAGAATTTCCGTATACTCCTTTAACGTCATCGGCTCATCGCCGAGCAAATCCACGATTTTGTCCAGAAGTCCAATCACAATCCCATAAATCTGGCTGTACTCCTTCGCCGCATCCAGATTTCCTTCCCTGGTAAACCGCTGCTCATATACCGCCAGCTGCTCCTGGATTTCATGGGCGGCAATCAGACGATACAACGCCTCGGTTTTCGCCCGCGCATCCGTTTTCCTGTCCTTCATCACCTGAAGGAAAGGCAGCAGCGGCTCCATGATTTCCTCCCTCAGCGCATTGCATCGGGCCGTCTGCTCCCCGTCCAGCCGCCGGGTGGGGCGTTCCCATACCTCTTTCCAGGATCGGATGCTCCTCTTCCCCGAAGCTATCACATAGTTTTCCAGCAAATCAATTTCTTCCCCGGAAAATCCGCAGAGCCCCGTCCTGAGATAGCGGAATACACTTTCATAACTAAAATTACGCGCCGCCATCTCCAGCGCCGCGCGGATATATTCAATAAACGGATTCAGAAGAATCGTTTTTGTCTCATCAATAAAGCATGGAATCCCATACTCGCCAAAGATCCGGCGCGCATACTCGCCGTAAGACGCCAAGTCCCCGGTAATCACTGCAATATCCTGATAACGGCAGCCCTCCCTGCGCACCAGGGAAAGAATCTCCCGCGCGGCAAAATGTACTTCCTCCACCGCGTTTTTGGACACATGAAGCGTAACGGCGTCCTGCTCCCCCCGGAAACAAGCTCCGTCATGCCGCAGAAAGTGCTGTTCCAGAAATCCAAGAGCCGGAGCGTTCCGAAACCGTGGCGAACCATCCTTCCCGAGAATGACCGGTTCTCCGATTTCTGTGCCTGTCTCTTTTGCAATATCCACAAGCGTATGTATCGTTTTCTTGCTCAAATAAAACAGCTCGTGCATTCCTCCCACGCGCCAGGGATTTTCCCGCGCATCCAGCGTAACCGTCATAAAAACCTCGTCCGCCAGCCGAAACAGTTCTCGCAGGAACTTCTGCTGGATGGGCGTAAACCCTGTAAACCCATCCAGCAGCACCGTACATCCTTGGAGGATTCCTGATTTTCCCGCCACATCACAGAGCACCCCCAGAATTTCCTCAGAGGTAATATAAGACTCCTTCAGTTTTTCCCGAAACGCCCCGTAAAGCACCTGGACATCTTTCAGCTTATAATATAACCCCGGCTTCTTCTCCACAAACCGAAGCATCCCGTCAAGCTGCTCCATCGTCACATCATACTGTGTCAGCTCAGAGATTACGGATTTCATCTCAGTAATATACCCCAGTTTGCTCAGGTTCGCCTTCAAAACCCTGAGATTTTCCTGCTGTTCAATCGCTGTTTTCCTAAGCAGCAGGTTCTTCCCCGTCTCTTCCAGAACCGTGCGCCTGTCTGCCCCCACTTCCGCAAACACCCGGTAAGCAAGACGCTGAAAGCTCAACACATCAATATTCAATATGCCTTTCTGCGGGTGCAGGCTCACCAGTTCCTTCTGGGTCTGCATGGAAAATTGCTCCGGCACGATAACCAGAAAATCCTGCTGCGGGTATTCCATAGATTTCTTAATGATTCTCTCATATGCATACCGGGATTTCCCACTCCCGGAATTTCCCAAAATAAATGTAAACGGCATTGCATTCCTCTCCTTATTTCTAATTCATCCACTTCCCCCCGCGCGCCAGGGTTCCATCCATCGCGTTGATTGTCAGAAAACTCTGGTTCGGCAAATTATTTGCCATCCAGTGCTCCTTCATCCCCAGAGCTTCATTCTCCGGCCAATAACCGATGTACGCCCCTATAAAATCCCACGCCGGAATCAGCATCCCTTCCATCTCTGTAGAAGCATCCGGCACCCACATATACCCCAGACGGATGTCCTTGATAAAAAGTATTTTCCGGGCACAATCATAGTCTTTATCCCTTTCCTCACGGTGAACCTCTGCCACTCTCTCCTGAAAGATTTTCAGTATATCCGAAAACGGAAGCAAAAACACGTATTCATCAGACATATCATAAATTTTCGATGGATTGTTCCATATCATCTGTGCCAGTCCATCGTCATCATACGCCAGGCTGAGTTTCTCCGAATAGTCCTGCTGTTCAAAATCAAATCCATAACGGTAACTCGTATAAGTAATAGGAACCCCGTCAATCTTACGCGTGTACACCAGATTCAATGCACAGGACTTTCCAAGTCCAAGGCTATAAAATGCGCTGCATTTCTCATACCCCGCCACTTCCATATCCGAAAATCCCAGAGCTTTTACCTGTGCATCCCCTTTCTCCTTCAATACTGCCTCCGAAGTCTCCATATGCCATCCGCTCTCTTTCTCTGCCTGTTCTGCTGCCATATCCATCGCCTCATTTTCTTCTTTGATGGATTCTTCATGCAAATCGAACGTTCCCTCATCATTTGTGTAAGTGTTCCAAATCCCCTCATGCTCATACCCGCCTTTTACCAGCATCGCTGATACCTTTCGAACATTAGACGTCCAGTTATTGTCCATCTGGAAATTGTAATTTTCCCCATCCAGAGTGACTCCTCCCCAGATCATATTTTTATTCCTGCCTGTTATTCCTTCCGCATAAAACTTTTCAGCTTCATGCCTGTCATAAAAAACTTCTGTCGAAGCCTCCTCACTCCCAAAGCTCTCAGGAACCTCCTCTAATATATTTCTCCAATATGCCAGCTCGTCCCCCGCAACCGCTATGCTATACGCATCGCTTTCTGACCCCATATTCTTTTCATATCTTTCAATAATCTTTTCTACTTCTCTTTTCGTTATATCATACCCTGCATCCCTTTGCTCCTGTGTATAAACCCGGTGCCACAGAGGCTGCCCCTGCAGCAGATTTTCCTGCAGATTGTCCATATCCTTCTGCCCAAACACATGCGTCTCTGTCTTTTTCAGACGGATTCCCTCTACATCCGGCACTGTCACATCCGCATCCACGATGACTTTTATGATATCATACTCATCCTGAAATTCCAAAGAGCATTTCTCTGGCGCCTGTACCTGCTCCGGAACATTCCCTGCGGTTGTCTCATCCATCATTCTGGCTCCGGCAATTCCGTTTTTCGGAATTACAATAATCTCGTCTGTTGTCGGCTGGCAGCCTGCCAGTACCGCAGCAGCACATACCATTCCCAAAACAGCTCTTCCTCTTTTCATCCCCTGTTTCATATTTTCCTTACCCCATCTCCTCCTGGCTGCCGTCCATATTCTTCATCCTGTCAAATACCATGCTGATAGACGTGCCCGCATCCAGCCGGCTCTCTATCTCCAAATGTCCGTAATGCAGCTCCGCAATCTTTTTGCACAAGGCAAGCCCCAGTCCGATACCGCCTACCTTGCGGCTCCTGGATTTATCTACCATATAAAATGCCTCCGTAATCTTCGGTATTTCTTCAGGCGGGATACCTTTTCCCCAGTCGCGGACGGTAATCCTGTTATTCACCGCCAGAACATCGATCGTATCCCCTTCCCCGGAAGCTTTGATGGCATTGTCAATCAGGTTCACCAGCAGGCTTTCCATCAAGTCTACATCCATAGGTACTGTTCCCACTGCGCAGGTCATGACAAGCTGCATCTTATGTTCAGCCACATGATACCTTTCCAGAGCCTCCACCCGGTTTAGCAGCTCCTGTACCGGATATTCTTCAAAATGAATCATTTCATTGTCATACATCCCCACCAGGCTCATCATCTTACCGGAAAGCCGCTCCAGCCGCTTACATTCGGCATTAATATACTCCAGCGCTCTCTTCTGCTGCTCCTTGCTGATTTTCACATGGAGCAGCGTATCAGAATAACCGATGATGGACGTCATCGGCGTTTTTAGCTCATGTGTCAGGCTTCCCAGCAGCTGCTTTCTGCGCTCGGACACCTCTTCCAACTCCTCCACCTGCCGCTCTACCCTGTCTGCCATCTGGTTAAATACTTCCGCTACCTTGCCTACTTCATCATTCGTCCGCACCTGCACGCGCCGCCGGAAATCCCCCTCGCTTATCAGGGTCGCCGTCCACTGCAGCTCATTGAGCGGACGCAGCAGACGCTTCGTCACCCAGAAAATCATATTGATTGCAAGCGCCGTAACTCCTGCGTAGACAAGCAGAAGCATCCATACCTGATCCTGGATATCATCATAAATCTGCGAAATATCACGCACCAGAACCAAATCATATATGCCCTCTCCCGAAGAAGCAAACTGCTTTCCCATAATCAGGATATGATGCCCGTCCGTCCTCTGGATAACATATTTTGCCTGTTTCATCGTCCACTCCGGCATCGTTCCCTGCCCCGCCACATCATAATTTGTCAAGTTCCCGGCCAGTTTCCCGTTCCTGAACAGCATATAATCCGTTCCGCCATGTTTACGCAGCGTATACTGCAGGAAAGACTTGTTCGTCTCATCCCCAAAACCCTGGGGCGCGTTATTCCTGATTTCCTGTTCCAGCACATAGGCGGTGCTCGTTACCTGCCCCTGATAATTAGAAATCGTCTGGCTGATATTATAATTTGCCGTCTGGTAAAGTACTGTCCCGCCAAAAATCCCGGTGGCAGCCAGTATCGCAAGCACTGCCAGCATCGAAAGCTTTTTCCATAACTTCATAACAATTCCCTGTCCGGCCCTCTGCCCCTTCGCGCGCCGCTTTCTGAAATTATACCGCTGTTAGTCCTCCAGCCTGTATCCGATTTTCGGAATCGTCTTGATGACGCCTGACAGCCCCAGCTTTTTCCGAAGCTGCCCGATATGCACATCGATCGTTCTCGTCTCCCCTAAAAAGTCGCTGCCCCACACCTGATTCAAAAGCTGATCCCTGGAAAACGCCACGTTCTTATTCTTCGCCAGCAGCACCAGCAAATCATATTCCAGAGGTTTAAGCCCCACTGTCTTTCCCTTTTTTGTAACCTGGTGCTTGGATAGCTGTATCTGCACGTCCCCGATTTCCAGTACGTCTTTCTGTTTCCCGGTACGCTCCAGCACCTTCTCCACACGTACCAGAAGCTCCAGAATCTCAAAAGGCTTCACTATATAATCCTCAGCGCCTGCCCGAAGCCCCTTAATCTTCGAACCTACATCCGCTTTCGCCGTCAGATAAATGACCGGAATATCATGGGCTTTCATCGTCTCCATCAACTCAAACCCGTCCTTTCCCGGCAGCATCACATCCAGCAGCGCCATGTCAAACGGCCCTTTTTCCAAAACGGCGTCCTCCGCCTTGTCCCCGTCAAAAACCGCCAACACCTCATAGCCTGCCACCGTCAGATTCATGCATATTAAATCTGAAATTGCAGTATCATCCTCGATAACCAATATTTTGTTCTTCACTGTCCGCACTCCCCTCCCATTTTATTCATTGTACCACACCCCCGGCCTTAAATATTCAACAAAGTGTAAACGTTATCGGTAAGCCGCCGAACCTTTTGGCTACCTGTTGACAGAAAAGACACACCCGCAGTAATCCTGCCGGTAAAGGTTATATTCTTTTGACAATTCGATCGAGCGCTTATAGCCGTTCTTCTTCTTAAAATCCGACGGCAGCCAGACCGTCTGGTATTCCTCCCCCAGCAGTCCGCCGATTTCATTTAATTTCGCCGCATTTTTCAAAGGGCTAATCGTCAGTGTCGTCGTGAAATAGTCAAATCCTCTCTCCGCTGCCAGCCTCGCTGTCTCACGCAGCCGCAGCTCATAACACCGGAAACAGCGCTCCCCGCCTTCCGAAACCTGCTCCAGCCCTCTCGCCATTTCATAAAAACGCTCTTTGTCATAAGCTCCTTCCACAAACTCTATGGGATATACGGACGGCAGCCTTTCTATCAGATTCTTCTGCTCCTCCACCCGTTTCTCATATTCCTCCGCAGGATAAATATTCGGATTATAATAAAAAACGGTAATCCTGAAAAATGCCGAGAGATACTCCAGCACGTAGCTGCTGCACGGCGCACAGCAACTGTGTAGAAAAAGCGTCGGCGCCTCCCGGCGCTGTCCGTGTCCCGCTATAATGTTATCCAGTTCTTTTTGATAATTTCTATTCATGCAATTCTCCCTTCCTTTCGTTATTTAATACATAATCACCTTTTTCTTCTTTTTTCCATACTATAAAGCAGAAAAGAAGCTCTATGGTTCAGGAGGTATTCATCTATGGAGCCATTATTGGAACTCCGTGATATCCATTACGCATACCACAGCATAAACGGCGAAACCCAAGCCTTATCAAATATATCCTTCTCCGTCAACGATGGGGAATTTATTGCCGTCGTCGGCCCTAGCGGCTGCGGTAATGCGATGTGCCAATAACGGAAACAATTCAACGGCTCCCATGTAGAAAAATCTGCGCCTTTTCCCCATCCCATACTACTTGATCCAGCAGCATACGGAGATACTCTCTCTTCTTTGGAACGGTAAGCATCTGAAATGCTTTTTCAAAAGAATCCAACTGCCCCACAAGCAAATCTGCCCGGCATTTTTCACGAACCGGCGTTTCCTCCCCGTCTCCACCGCTTTTTATATGCTTTTTCAATTCCTCACACTCTTTGCTAAGTTTTGCGATTTCTTCATCTGCATATGCAATAAATGCCTCGCTTCTTCCCGGCTTCTTTATAGCCGCAAGCAGGTTTTTGATGCCTTGCTCCTTTTCCTCCAACGCCTGCCTCTGCAAATCCCCTTTGCCAGCCAAATAGCCCTCGCCCTTTTCAAATTCATTTCCCAGCTTATCCAGCATCTCCCTCACCCGCCAATCGGGCCGGGCATGCCGGAACAGCTCTCTGCACACCAGAAAGTCCAAATCATTTCCGGGAACATTTTCCACACTGCATTTTTCACTGTGTGTAGCATCTTTATAGGGACACAGATAAGAAAATTTCCGCTCCCCTTCATTTGTCACCTGCTTCGCACTATAATATTTGGGGCGCATCGCATGCCCACATGTACAAAAAAGGATTCCTGATAAAAGCGCCACCTCATTTCTCACCTTCCGGCATGCTTCCCCTTTTTGTCTATTGGCCCCCAGCAGTTTTTGGACCCTCTCAAATTCCGCCCCCGGAATTTCCCCTTTGTGCTTTCCCATTGCAATAATCCACGCCTCTGGGGGATTATCTTTATTTTTATATGAAGCGGACGATGTTTTCGCATACGCGATGATCCCATGCCTCCCGTCTGCTTCCTCCTTCGAAAAGCACATCTGGCATCCCATAGATTCGAAATAGCCATATGCTGCTTCATCTGCCATACAGTATACGGGATTTGATAAAATGTCTCTCACTGCCGTTGGCGTGTACTCTTTTCCGCGTTTTGTCTGTATGCCATTCCTCAGGAAATACTCTACGACCTTTGCCAAAGACTGCTTTTCCAGATATTCCCGAAAAATAAAGCGCACCGTTATCATTTCCTGCGGATTTTCAGCCAGCCTGTAGGAAGTCTTTATTTTATCATTTATCTGTATCTTTTCATCCTTTTGAGAAAAGAAGCCGAGAGGGGTATTCCCTCCCAGCCATCTTCCGCTCTTCGCAAGCATAACCATATTGTCTTTGACACGCTCCGCTATCTGTTCCCGTTCCATCTGTGCAAAAATTCCTGCAATATACAGCATAGTTTTTCCCAGCGGCGTAGAAGTATCAAAGTTTTCTTTAATGCTAATAAAAGATACTTTCAAGTTGTTCAATTCTTCCACCAGGCCCGCAATATCTATAATATTTCTTCCAAGGCGGTCTAGCTTATAACAAACCAGATAACTGCATCTTCCTTTCTTAATTTCTGCCATCATCTTCTGGAATTCCGGCCTTTTTACGTTTTTTCCGGAATATCCCTCATCCTCAAATACACGGATTTCCGCCCGGTCTGCCCCCGGAACATAAGATTCTATATAGTCCCGGCACATTTGCACCTGATTTTCGATGCTCTCTCCGCGTCCTGTCCATTTGGATTTTCTGCTGTATATAAATATCCGCATACTCCACCTCCCGCACAGTTTACGATAACTATTTACGCAGAGATTCCTCCTGCAATTTATCAAATTCCGCCATACATTCATCCACTGTCGAACCGTTTAACAGCTTACGCACAATCAGGCATGTATTCCCCCACTGTTCTACCTTCATTCCTGCATTGGAGCCAAGAACGTAAACATTCTCTTTAATCTTCTCATTCAAAGACTTTAAAGCAGGAATACAGTCTACTTCAACATTTTTAGAAGGTGATATTACCTTATTTGTCTCTGCATAGATTTGAAGAGCTTCATCGGAAACCATCACATCTATTGTGCGCAGTGCGTCCTCCTTATGCTCCGCATCTATACTCACTGCGTACCCGGTCATAGGCACAACCGGCATCTGTCCCCGATGACTCGGAAATCCTATGACCTGCAGCTCAAAATCTGTTTTCCCGTAAGCAGTCTCCGTATTTGCCGCTCCCCAGTATGCCATTACAATCGGCGTCTTCTGTGCCAGGAAATCTTCTCCTTCCCCTTCAATTGCCTCGCTGACAGAAGCCTTCTGCGCATCAATATAACCACAGTCAATCAGCTCCTGAAGAAATTCAAACGCCGGACGCATATAATCGCTGTACTTGCTCTCTCCCCGGTTCAACGCCTCTACTTCTGCCTCTGTATTCCCGCCATTATACAAGTCCGCATACGCCTGTGCAAACACAAAGTTCTCCAGCCACCAGCGGTTCGCGCCAATCGGCGTATCGATTCCATTTTCCTTGAATACCCGGCAGCATTCCAGAAAATCTTCCGGCGTTTCCGGCAGTTCAAGATGATATTTATCAAACATATCTTTATTAATAAACAAACCATATGCTACCACTTCCTGGGGAATCGCTACCAGCTTGCCGTCAACAACATTCGCTGTTTTGACAATCTCTCTCAAATTCTCTGCACTGTCCAGCCCCGACAAATCCTGCAGCTTCCCCTCCTCGCCCAAAATCTGTATCGCATCCGGATTTAGCAGATACACATCATCCATATTATTGCGTACTCTGTCAATGGCTATTTCGTCATAGGTTTTTTCCTGATAATTTTCAGCCGTATAAGTTATATATCCCACCTTCACTCCCAGCTGCTCTTCTGCCAGAATGACCGTCTTATCCGTCGCGCTCCTTGCTACATTCTCGGCATCAGGTTCCATTTTTTCCATAGGGCTAAACAAATCTACAATCCTGTCATTTTCTTCTTCCGACATGAGTAAATTCTTTCCCGGATCCGTATCGCCTGCGCATGACGCCAGAGCCAGAGCTGTCATTCCCGTCAGACAGATGACTGCCAGTTTTTTGATATTTTTTCCCCTATTCATTTTTATATTCTTCCTTTCATTTTGTATATTGTTTAATAACCTTCTTTAATAAATCTATATCAAGGGGTTTTGCCACATGGGCATTCATGCCTGCATCCAAAGCTGCCTTCTCATCCTCTGCAAACGCATTTGCCGTCATAGCTATAATCGGTATTTTCGTTGCATCGCTGCGCTTTAAAGCCCTGATTTCCTTTGTGGCATCGTGGCCGTTCATAACCGGCATCTGAACGTCCATTAATATCGCGTCAAACTCGCCCTCTGCAGATCGCTCAAAACGCTCCACTGCCAGCTGTCCATTTTCTACAATTTCACAGTCCGCTCCTTCCATATCCAAAAGCTCTTCCAGAATTTCCGCGTTGATCTCATTATCTTCTGCTGCAAGAAAATGCATCCCCTCCAGGCTGCTGCCATTTTCTGCACCTGCTTCCTCCTTTGACGCCGTCTGCATTTCCAAAATCTTCTCCCTAAAAGCAGATACAAAAAATGGTTTTGCAAGAATTCCTGTATTGTCTGCCAGATGCATTTCTCCTATTTCATTTCCATCATGTGCCGTCAGGAACAAAATAAATATCTCATCTGACAATACTTCCCTTACCTGCTCCGCTGCCTGGAGCGCGCTTATGCCTGGCATATTCCAATCTATCAAAATGATATCATAACTTTTTTCTGCCCCGCTGCTATGCCGTATCTGCTGCATAGCCTCCTCCATATCAGAAGCTATATCCGTTAAAACTCCCACATCTCTCATAAGCATTCGGATATTCCCGCAAATCTGTTCCTCCCCGGACACCGCCAGTATCCTGCCAATTCCATTCTGTTTCCAAAACTGCACATCTGCCTGGTCTTCCGGTATACGAAACTCCAGTTCAACCCTGAACAGGCTTCCTTTCCCCACTTCACTGTAAACTTCTATTGTCCCCCCCATCAGCTCTACAATATTTTTTGTAATTGCCATACCAAGCCCGGTGCCCTGCACCTTATTTGTCGTGCTGTTCTCTGCTCTGGTAAACGCGTCAAAAATCGTCTCCAAATACTCCGGCGTCATCCCATATCCGTCGTCCTGCACCTCAATACGTATACGTTCATACTGGCTGGAGCGCTGCTTAATGCCTAATATGCGGAACCAAATATTGCCTCCCTCCGGCGTATATTTTACAGCATTGGACAGAAGATTGATAAGGATCTGATTCATCCTCATCTCATCTCCCAGTAAGTACTCGTGCTTAACGCCTATAACTTCTACATAAAAATTTTGCTTTTTTGCCTTTGCCATTGGCTGGATAATCGTATCCACTGACAACACCAGCGCGTTCAAAGTAAATTTTTCATACGTAAGCACCACTTTCCCGCTCTCAATTTTCGATACATCCAGAATATCATTAATCAAACTAAGCAGATGCTGGCCTGACGCCATGATTTTTTTTGTATATTCCCTTACCTTGGCCGGGTTCTCTGCCTCCTGAGCAAGAAGGGTTGTAAAACCAAGAACAGCGTTCATTGGCGTGCGGATATCATGGGACATATTGGAGAGAAACATTGTCTTAGAATTATTTGCAATCTGAGCGGCCTGCAGAGCTTCTGCAAGCTGCCTGTTATGTATTTCCCGTTCTGCCTCCCGCTCTTTTCTGCTTTTATTTTGCTCTCTCTGGTTAAAATAATACAGGATGCAGCACAAAAGAAATGCAATCAGCATCACAGAAACAACGACCAAAACATTCTGATTAACGGTTCTTCCTTCCTGCTGAATCGCCTCAAGCGGCACATATCCAATCAGGAAAATCTTCCCCCCATTTACCGACCACATATAATTCAACGCTTTTACATCCCGGATATTATGGTAAAACAACATATTCTTCCCGGTTTCCAGGCATTTTTCAACTTCCGTCCGCAGTCCCTGCTCCTGGATGTCATTCGCCCGGTAAAAATCCGCCAAATTCAGATGCCCTGCGCTCCGTTTTCCCATTCCTTTCGGCTTCAGCACGAATCTTTCTGTCTGTGCATCCATAATATATAACATGGCTTTTTTATTATAAAATCCATCCGGAAGGGATTTATCAAGGGAATCATAGATATATTCTATGTAAAGCGCCGCAATTTCCCTTCCGTCTTTTATGACCGGGCATTTCATTGAATACGCCCATGCACCCATATAATTCAAATACGATTGGGACACCTGCACGCCATCTTCTAACCCTCCGGCAGAAAATTCCAATTCTCCCTCCGAAAACACTTCTCCCGTATTAGAGACGCCTTCCGTTTTCCCCGACATAATGAGTGATATCTTTACCATCGTCTGATTTTTCTCATAAGACCGAATATATTCCTCTGGATTTTCTTCATTTGCAGTTTCCTGTGCTATCAGTTTTTGGAACTCTGCTTCATTCTTTAAAATAGCCTCGATTGTACACTCAATCAAGTCCAGGCTTTCACTCAAATTTTGAATCGCTGAGTCAGACATTTCACGGGATATTTTCTGCGACACGGAGAATACAACTCCTCCCAAAATACTGAAAACTATGATAATAGAAAAAAGCAAAGAAGTCCCTTTATTTTTCATTCCTAATCTCCATTCTACCTCTATGACACCTCAATGTCTTTTTGTTTTCATTGTCTGTGTCATTTACGGTACGCCAAACATGCCGTTACAGATATATTATAGCATCCCCCTAATTTTTGTGTCAACAACTACGGCAGAACTGTTGCTTTTCCCATTACTTCTCCGACTTTTTTAACAACTTCCTTTTTCTTTTTACCATTTAGGTCTGCTTTACCCAGATTATCTTTCATGGAATAAACAAATACCTGGTTAACCTGTTTTTGGAATTCTCCTTTATTCTTTTCTAAAGGCATATGTACCACAACTTCTATTTGCTTTTTCGTCCGCGGCATGTCTCTATCCTTTCCGCAAGGATGCTCATACCCATGATATGAGTTTGTTTCCGCTGGCATACCATCGGTAAATCTACTCTCCTATCCTTAATCTGCGGACTGATTGTCCCAGAGTCAGGCACAATCCTGCTGCGCGGCAGGGAAAAGAAAGATTCCCACACGGAAATCGGGTATATGCTTCAGAAAGACCATCTTTTTGAATGGCGCACAATTTATCAAAATATTATGCTTGGTCTGGAAATACAAAAGAAAATTACTGTTGAATCCAAAGAAAGAGTAGAAAAAATGCTCTACACCTATGGTCTGAGCCGGTTCCGCGACTGCCGCCCTTCCGAACTTTCCGGAGGAATGCGCCAGAGAGCGGCGCTTATCCGTACATTGGCGTTAAATCCGGATTTGCTGCTTTTGGATGAGCCGTTTTCTGCCCTGGACTATCAGACCAGGCTGTCTGTATGCGACGATATCGCATCCATCATAAAGAGCGAAAAGAAAACAGCAATCCTGGTAACACATGACCTCTCAGAAGCTATCAGCGCCGCAGACCGGGTAATCGTCCTGTCTTCCCGTCCTGCCTGCATAAAAGCAATAGTCCCGATAAACATGGAAATGCCGGACCGGACGCCCCTAAAGTCCAGGAACGCTCCGGAGTTCAAAGAATATTTTAACCAAATATGGAAGGAGATGAATGCAAATGCCTGAATTTTCCCCTAATCAGCAGCATTACCTGAAAACGCTCAGACGCAGGAAACAGTCTGTCATTCTCATCCGCATTCTTCTGTTTACGGCTTTTTTTATTTTGTGGGAAACAGCCGCCACATTGGATTGGATTGACAGTTTTATATTCAGCAGCCCTTCCCGTGTGGCATCTGCTTTTGGAAAAATGGCTGCGGACGGAAGCCTTTTCCTTCATATCGGCATCACTCTGGCCGAAACACTTTTCAGCTTCGTCCTGGTGATTGTGCTTGGACTGTTTGCCGCTGTCCTCTTATGGCTTTTTCCGGCGCTCTCGCAGATACTTGACCCCTACCTGGTGGTGCTGAACAGCCTCCCAAAATCCGCCCTTGCCCCTCTGCTTATCGTATGGCTGGGCGCAAATATGAGCACGATTGTTGTTGCCGGAGTTTCTGTCGCTATTTTCGGAGCCATTTTAAATATCTACACTGGATTTACAGAGGTCAGCCCTGAAAAAATCAAATTAATATACACTCTGCACGGCACAAGAAAAGATGCGCTCTTGAAGGTTATCCTTCCCGGAACCATTCCGAATATTATCAGCAACATGAAAGTAAGCATCGGGCTTTGTCTGATCGGCGTCATTATTGGTGAATTTATCTCCAGCCGCCAGGGTCTTGGATACCTGATTATCTACGGTACGCAGGTCTTTCAGCTGGATCTGGTGATTATGTCCATTTTAATCTTATGCGTTATCGCTTCAGGACTGTACGCGTTAATTACCCTGCTTGAAAAAAGCTACCTGGGAAAAAATTAATCCCCGCTATCCTTTACTTGCCGTCTATTTCATGGTATGTTATAATTCTTAACAGTTAAACCATAATTAAAATAAAGATAAACGAGGTACAAAACATGAATATTGTAGTAGCTGGAACAGGTTATGTAGGGCTTGTCACCGGAGTTGCACTGGCAAATGCCGGACACTGCGTAACTTGTGTTGATGTGGACCAGGCAAAGGTGGAGCTTATGAGACAAGGCGTCTCCCCCATCTATGAACCGGGTCTTGAAGAACTGATGCAGGAGAACATGGAAAGGCTTACCTTTACTACTGACTATGCATCTGCCTACCGCACGGCAGAGGTTGTCTTTATCGGTGTGGGAACACCAGAAAAAAAAGACGGCTCCGCAAACCTTTCCTACGTTTTCCAGGTAGCCCATCAGATTGCCGAAAATATCGAAAATGACTGCATCGTGGTGGTAAAGTCTACCGTTCCCATAGGTACAAATGATAAAGTAGAAAAATTAATCAAAGACAACCTGGCTCATGACGTCTGGGTAGAGGTTGTCTCCAACCCGGAATTTCTCTCGCAGGGAACTGCCGTGCCGGATACGCTTCACGCTGCCCGTATCGTTATCGGCGCGGAGTCCGACAGAGCAAAAGAAATCGTACGGAACGTTTATGAAAATTTCCACCAGCCCTTTGTTATCACAAACCGCCGGAGCGCTGAGATGATTAAATATGCTTCCAACGATTTTCTTGCGCTGAAAATTTCCTATATTAATGAAATTGCCAATTTCTGTGAAATTGTCGGGGCAAACATCGAGGACGTAGCCAAAGGCATGGGATATGACCCCCGCATCGGCAACCGTTTTCTCCATGCCGGCATCGGCTACGGCGGCTCCTGTTTCCCGAAAGATACCAAGGCTCTCCACTGGATGTCCAACTACTATGAGCGCGAGCTGAAAACCATCAAGGCTGCTATTGAAATCAACGACAGCCAAAAACTGAAACTTATCAAGAAATCCAAACAGTATTACGATTCCCTGGAGGGACTGACCGTCGCTGTACTCGGCCTGACTTTTAAACCAAACACCGACGATTTGCGGGAAGCCCCTTCCCTGGTAAATATTCCCATTATGCTGGATGATGGCGCCACGGTAAAAGCCTGGGATCCTGTAGGTGTGGAAAACTATAAAAAGAAATATCCGGACGAGCTGCAGTACTGCGATACCATTGAAGAAACTTTAAAAGATGCCGATATCTGCTTTATCTTTACGGAATGGCAGGAAGTCAAAGATTTAAAACCCGAAGATTTCAAGCGCCTGATGAAAAAAGCCATTGTACTTGACGGCCGGAACTGCTATATACCTGAAACCTTCAGCGGAAGCGGCGTCGTGTACAATTCCATCGGAAGGACTATCGTAGAGGGTTGAATAAAATAGCATATTGTGGTAAGATATCCATTGAAATTTGGTGTCATGCCTTATAGGGATGCCCATACATTTTATGGGTATCCCTTGAAAAAGTATCGTAATTTTTTATGATACTTTTTTTCGTGCAAAGATACCAAATTATTAGAAAACAAGAAAGGAAACGTGAGAATGAAAAGAATGATGGCAGTGCTGCTCACTGGTTGTCTCGCTTTCCAAACATGGCTGGGCGCCTCCGCTCCGGTTTACAGCGCAGAAATCCCTGCGGAAACCGAAAACATGGCGTCCCCTGTTATGGACGAAACACTTCCAGATGAGACGGAGCCGGATGAAGCAGTTCCGGATGAAACGGAACTTGATGAAACCGCTCCGAACACACAGACAGACGAAGTTCTCCCCGAAGAACCAGACTCAGAGACACCTTCTTCGGAAGAACTGCTCCCAGAAGAAACCTCTTCCGATGAGACGGAACCGGAAAAGGATGCCGGTGAACCCCTGGAAGAGGAAACCTCCCTTCCGGAAACTTCTTCTTTAGAAGCCCGTGAACCCGTAGACGAAGGTACGGAAAATACCGGGGCAAATGCTTCTACACAGGCGCAGAGCGCCCTGGAAGTAGAAATCCGCCCTTCCTATCTATTTCCATATAAAGGAAATGTAACTGTAAAAGTCAGCGACAGCAGCAAGACAACGCAGCTCACCAAACAGCTGGATTTCACCGGCTCTGAGCCCTCCTCCCTGACTGCACGCTTTGATGTGCCCGTCGGAGACTACACAGTCTCGCTTTTGTCGGATAGATTTGCGACTTACTCTCAGAATATCCGCGTAACGAACGGCTGGATATCCAAAATACTGGTTTACTCTACAAAAATAGAAACCGGCTGCAGCGCAGTTCCCGGATGGTTCCGCCCCGGTGACGCGAACCGGGACGGTATTATAAACCAGGCTGACGCCGATGCGCTCCTAAACGCTATCCGTAAAGACCCGCAGGGAACAGACATGGATCTAAACAACGATGGCAAAACAGATATCGTGGATCTGCAGTACGTAGTTCAAAGTCTTGATGAGCGCCGGGAGTCACAAGTCACAAAGCTTGGGCTTACTAAGAAAACTCAGGCAGTAAACGGAACCTCCGCTGAAGGGGATATGCAAGATTTCCTGAACGGCGAAGGCAGCATTTCACTGAAGCCCTCTGACACAGACAGCGAAATTTCAGAGAACAACCCTGTGGGCATGGAATTCGTTCTGGCAGAAGAAAACAGCCAGGGCACCCCTCTTCGTGGAATGACCATCCTGGCTCCCACTGAAACAGATGCCGACGGCAATGTATCGAACGAAATCACTGCCGGAACAGCTGAAGTTTCCTATGTAGACGAAACGGGAACCGAACAAACCCTGGAATTCCCTCTGTCCTCTGGGCAAGCACAGACAGCTTCCAAAGGCAGAATGGCTGCCCGGGCGCCTCTTTCTGAAAATGCAAGCGTAAGCGTTGACGCGGATGGTTCTCTGGTTCTGGACTTCGGAACACAGATAGCAGTCAAGCGAGTGACTATCAAAATTACCGGAACAAAAAAGACAGAGCCTCTGGTAAATATCGCCAAAGTGGAATTCGTTAACAATATGGAAGAACGTATTCCGGCGCCCCAGCTTGATATCCCGACTCCAAACACGCCCATATCCGAGAATGAAGGGCTGACCGTGTCCTGGACGCCTCAGCGCAATGTCACAGGATATGAAGTCTTTGTAGAAGGGCCTGTAAAAAAGCAGAGCGGAACTCTTTCACAGATTGTCCGCGTATCCGGCACACAGCACAGGATTAGTTCTATCAATGACAATCCTCTCAAAAATTTTGCTGAATACAAGATAAAAGTCCGCTCTGTAAATGGAGACTGGCGCAGCCCCTGGTCAAAGGAAGTCATCGGAATTCCCAAGCCGCAGAAACTTCCGGCGCCGCCGGATAATGTAACGGCTACAGGCGGTTTCTGCTCCATTACCGTATCCTGGAAAGACATGGATGACGCCAACGGCTACATGGTATATTATAAGAAGAAAGCAGATCCGGATACTGCATACCTTCCGGTCGTTTCCGGTTTTCAGCCTGTTCAGGCAGGTACCGGAAAATTAGACGGTACACGCCATGTCATAACAGGTCTGGAAAAAGACACGCAATATTCCGTCTATGTTATAGGATGGAATGAACTGGGATGGGGAAAACCTTCCCTGGTTTCTGTCGCATCCACCACCAACACAGACCCGCCGCAGCTTCCAAAATACGGCCTAATCAATACTTCCAATGGTACCGGAAAAGTAAGCGCACATATCGCTGCTGCCGCATACGGCGGAAGCGGCGGAGCCTGCATGATGGGAAGCCCGCTGGATACGGAACCCCGCAGCGCTCTTGGACTGGTAGACGATGATTATGGTTCTTACTGGTTCAAAGCTGACTGGGATGACGGTCCCGCTTACCCGGCACGTGACAAGGGAATGACCGTTACTCTGGATGCAGACTATAAAATGGGATATATGACATTCTCAGCGGCCGATATTACATCGCCTGCCCAGTATGCTACCATAGACTATTGGAATTCTGAAAATCCAAACCAGCAGCAGAGTGTAGCAACACGGATGCTCAGAAAAATAGATGTAAATAATCATCCTTACTATATTATTAAATTTGCCGAATCCATAACCGCAAATAAAATCCGTCTGTGTATCGGAAAAGCCAGCGGCGCCCGCGACCTCCGGGTAGGAGAAATCCATTTCCATCATTATGACTCCCTGGATGATGATATTATGGGACTGTACGAGGATGAAATGCATACTACCCTGAAAGCAGAGGTAACAGAAGACACCATTAACACCTTGGAAGAACGCTTAAATACTCCGGATCCGGCAACAGGTGAAAAACATCCTCTTTTTGCAGAATTGGCTCTGGAAATAAAGACTGCCCGCGAAATCCTGGCGGCAAATCTCGCGCCTGCTTATGAAGTAGATAACCGGATCACCGGAAGGAAAGATTCTCATCTGGGATTTGGCGGCCTGAATGCATGGCAGCCTCTTGGAAAAACCGCATATATGGGCGAAACCCTGTTGGTATATGTAGGGCATAATACACTGAGAACCGGACAGAATGCCAGCCTGCAGCTTGTATTTACACAGTACCATGCAGAAGCCAGCACCCTCGCCCGCGCAGTAAACCTGAAAGTAGGAAGGAATGAAATTACAGTTCCGCAGATTACTACCAAAGATTTCGAGCGGGGCGGACAGCTCTATATCGCATACACCGGAAATAATCCTTCCGATAAATACGCTGTACGTATCAGCGGCGGCAGCGACATACCGGCGCTGAATGTATTCAAAAAGAGCGGGGCAGAAAGAACCGAAGCCATCCGCACCTATATAACAGAATTGCAGAATTATGTAGGCACTATCCAGACAAAGCATAATGACCTGCATACCGGCACAAAGAATGTAGATTACGATTACGATCAGACAAACTGCATCTTGAACAGCACTGACATCATGATGGATCAGATGATGTATTCCCTCCCTGCCACACAGATTTGGGCCGGAATACAGAATGCCACCGACAAAGTTACGAAACTTGACAACGCTTTGAGGGCTATGGAAGATACCATGACGCTGTTCTACCAGCACAAAGGCTTGAGCGACAGCGCAGGAACCGACAGAGGAAACAATGCCCTCCCGGCACAGCATCTGAATATCCGTTACATGAGGATGTTCGCCGGAGCATTTATGTACGCCTCAGGAAATCATATTGGTATAGAATGGGGCTCGACGGTACTCACCCCTGACTCCTGGAACGGTCTCGGCTGGGGCATCGCCCATGAAATCGGTCATGACATTAACCAGGGAACTTACGCCGTTGCAGAAGTTACAAACAACTATTTTGCGATGCTGCTCACCGGCACGCAGCGTTTTACTTATGAAAATGTATACAAGAAAGTTACTTCCGGTACCATAGGACGCGCTCCTAATGTATTTACCCAGCTGGCGCTGTACTGGCAGCTTCATCTGGCCTTCGATGACAACACCGACGACAGGCACATTTTTACTGATTACGAAGAACAGTTCAACAGCCTGTTCTTTGCAAGGGTAGACACTTACTCCAGAAACCCGGCAAAAGCGCCGCAGGCGGGATTAACCTTAAACGGCGGTTCCGAGCAGAACCTGATGCGCCTCTCGTGCGCGGCAGCAAACAGGAACATCCTTCCGTTCTTCCGCCGCTGGGGTATGGTGCCTGACGCAGACACCATCGCCTATGCTGAAAAATACGGCGCAGAGGATACAAAAGCACTCTATTATATCAATCAGGATGCCCGTTCCTACCGCGTTACCCATCCGGACGAAGCAGGCACGATCAAAGACCAGGATGCCGTATCTGCTGCCGTAACAGCAAACGCAAACCGGGCAGAAGTTACAATTTCCACCTCGAAAGACGCTGATTTAATCCTGGGCTACGAAATTAGCCGCAGCATGATTTTTAACGGTGAAAAGAGAACGGAAATCGTAGGATTCCAGCCGATTAACACGGCACAGTCTACGGTATACACAGACACGATTTCCTCTATTAACAACCGGGTAATGGAATATGAGGTGCGTGCTGTAGATAAGTTCCTGAACTACTCTAATATCGTCTCGGCAGGTTCCGTAAAAATCCAGACCGACGGTGTGCTGGACAAATCGCTTTGGAGTGTTGAGACTACCATGACATCTACAGATGATACGGCTATTGAGCCGGATGCAGACGACCCTGACAGCGGTTATAATGAGCAGAATCCTTCAGGAGTTACCGCTCAGACGCATCACACCATTGACAGGATTCTGGATAATGACAAAACAGACAACGGCACTTATCATGGAACCAGCGGCGGCAACGCTTCTATCACGGTAGATATGTGCAAAACCGAACAGGTAACTTCCCTGAAATATCACGGAGACGCACTTGAAAAAGTCACTGTAGAAGTCAGCAGCGACGGAACTGCATGGACAGCAGTAAAAACGGATTACACGGGGCTGAACGGAGCAGAAGAACAGATGATCTGGTTTGACTCTGTAGAAGAAGCCTCCAGGACAGACTGGATAGGCACTTATGACGCCCGGTATGTAAGGCTGACCATTCCGCAGACAGGGGATATTTCCATCAAAGAAATCGAAATCTGCGGTCCGACAGGCGACAACCTAGAGTTTATGTCCACAGACAGCGGCCAGCCGGCAATCGGCGTATCTACTGCAGACTTTAAGTACGGTAATCAAACCGACGATATTATCCCCGCCGGTTCTCTGATTTTCACCGGAACCTACAAGGGAAATCCTGCTTACAACCTGGTAGTGCTGTACGACACCGAAGGCAATGTCATCGGTGAAAAAGATGGCAATGTCTCTGCGAAGCAGGTCATCCTCGCCAATGTTCCTGAACACGGAAATCTTGGCGAGACTTCCGCCGGAACCTGGGTATATTATGTAGAACCCGGCCAGTGGAGCGAAGATTCCCTGAAAAAGCTCAGCGGTGTGCGCGGTGAACTTTTCCGCGTCGATAACGCGCTGACTCTGGAAGGCGAACGTATCGTCAGTGATACTCCGGTAATCAGCATCCCTGATTCCCTGCCGGATATCACCCTGACAGGCGGTATCGTTCCCGGAAACTAACAGTTATGCATTACATGGAGGTAGAGATGAAAAACTGGATAAAATATATATTAGCATCATTCCTTCTCCTTGCTGCATTCCCGCTGTCCGCCCTGGCGGCAGACAGCGAGAGTGCCGTCCTTACCGTTGACAAAAACGACGTAGGCATCTCTCTGGATATCCCGGAGGGGAAAACAGAGACCATCACTTCTCTGCGCCTGCAGCTTCTTGTCTCTGCAAACAGCGGAAGTATGGGAATGCCGTCCTTTAAATTCGAGGACTCCATCAAAAGCCTTATTAAAGATGCTGACATTACAAAAACGTCAAACGGAAGCTATCAGGTGGATTTGATTCTCTCCGGTAAAGACAATCAGGAGATTTTCGTAAACAGCGAATATGCAAAGCTCGGAACCTTGTCCGTGCAGCCCACCAGCAAGGAATATCAGATAAAAGTAGAAATCATCGGCGATATGGACAGCAGCGACGAGCCTGTTGTAAGATATGTGGACGGAAGCGGCCTAAGCGCTATGACCGTTCCGCTCAGCACAAGTCCTGTTTTGGTTCAGTCCCAGCCGGAAGCTCCCGAAGGGCTGGATTTTGAGCAGAAACCAGTTCTGGAAACTGCAGTAAAAGCCGGCGCACGGCGCATCCGCTTTAAATGGTCAAAAATCATTGGCGCTGAAGGCTATGTCCTTTATGAGTACAACACCAAAACAAAAAAATATAAGGGAATAAAAACTATTTCAGATCCTTCGGTAAACTATTATGCAAAGAATTTCGGATATGCCACCACCCACTCTTTCAAGGTGCGCGCATACAAGAAAGCGGCAAACGGCAGCAAAGCTTACGGAAAGTTCAGCGATGTAAAGAAAGTCACCCTGCCGCCTGCTTCGACCAAGAAATTTATTGCTAAATACCAGAACACTTCAAAAGTAACGCTTGTTTGGAAAAAGGTTTCAAAAGCCAAGGGCTATCAGATTTTCCGCAGCCAGACAAAGCGCGGCAAATATAAGCTTATAAAGACGATTAAGAAAGGAAGCGCTACCACCTGTCTCAACATCCGGCAGGCAAACGGAAAAACTGCCTACTACAAAATCAGGGCTTATATCACAGACTCCAACGGCAAACGCATATATGGCAAACTGAGCGGCGCAAGGATTGCCCGTCCCAGGTCGCCGCGGCTCCGCGCTTCCGTAAACGCCGGTAACGTCACCCTGAACTGGAATAAAGTTCCGCGCGCCGACGGCTACTATGTTTACCGCTGCAAAAAGAACTCTGAAAAGTTCGTGCTCATAAAAACCATTACAGGCAGCAGCAACACTACTTATACAGAAACGCCTCCTCAGGGAAGCGGCTTCCGCTATAAAGTGCGTGCATTTGAAAGACTCAAAAAAGGTACGAATCTTTCGGGTTATCCGCGCATTGCTGAAGTAAGCATAGGAAATTAAAGAAACTAATTTTTCCAAATCAAATTCCCCGCAGCATGCTGCGGGGAATTCATTTCTTCAAAAGAAATCCTTTTCCTATTTTTTTCGGATAATATCCCGTATTTTCAAGGGAACATATAAGAGCTTAGCGCCCAGCCGGTACTCCCGGCAGGCAAGCAGATCATGTTTCTGCTGCCGGTATCCCAGCATCCCTGTGGCAAATTTCACCTTCTCATGATGATCGCTGATTAGGCATCTGTCCCTCTCTGCCTTCAAATCTCCAATCCGATACCGCAGAAAGTCCTGATAATCACCATTCTGCAGCACCTTGTAGAAACCGTACATTCGACGGTTATATTCATGAAAATATTCTTCAGGCTGTCCGTCGATTGCAAGCTGTTTTAGCAGCCCTTCCTTAAATCTACGATAAAGCTCTTCATGCGCCCTGCCTTCTTCCTGAGAGTTCAAATTCGCCATACAGCCGTCCAAGGCATGGTTCACAAAACTTCGTTTCACCTGTTCAAAGATTCCTTTTCCTTCCAGATATTCCTTCAAGGCAAGAAATGCCCGGAAGAAATCAAGCGGCGCCTCCCCGTTTGTCGTCTGGCAGCTTCCGGCAATCCCCACCCGGTAATACACAAACTCTTCCCGGACCGTGACAATTCTCTCAGCCTCTGTCAGCGCCGCACAAGTGAAAAATAAATCATTGGTGCGCCGGATTTCCTGAAATTTCAGTCCCTTCTCTTCTATAAAAGAACGCAGAAACATCTTATTCCACGGCCAGTTATGAAACGCATCAAAAATGGTTTCCGGCATGTCTTTCCAATTAAAAACCCCGCCCTCTGGCAAAAGCTCCTCCCGCATAGACGCCGGCTCCGGCGTCTCAAACCCCAAATCCTCATGGTAACATTTTGCTTTGCACACACAAATCTGAGCAGCATCCTCCTCACAGCGCAGATACATCTTTTCCAACATCTCCGGATGAAAATAATCATCCGAATCCAAAAATACCAGATATTTTCCTTTTGCATGCCGCATCCCCGCATTCCTGGCCGCACCGCCGCCTCTGTTTTTCTGTGTAAGCAAACACAGCCTGGCATCCTCACTTTCCAGCTTCTTAATCTGTTCTACAGAATTGTCCGAAGAACCGTCATCCACACAAATAATCTCGATTTCCTTCAATGTCTGTCCCTGTATCCCACTCAGGCATTGCTCCAGATAAGCCCCCGTATTATAAACCGGAACAATCACCGACACCTTAACTTCTCCCATTTTTCTCTCCTTTCCGCAGTCCCCGCAGATGTGCCCCCGCATATTTTCCCAGTCCATGACATGCATATCCCAAAAAGCACCCGACTGATTTCACTATCCCAAATCCCATGTAACGGTAAACCTTGAACGTCATGCCTGCCGATTTCAGCTTATTCCCTGATTTTCCGCTGCTGCTCAAACGGTATTTGAGCAGTGGCTCATTGACCGCGCAGGCTTCTCCATATTTCTTTAAGATTTTAAGCCATGCAATATAGTCCTCATGGCTGTCCTCATGGCACATGGGGAACTCCTGTGCTGTCTCCCTGCGGAGCAGCACAGCTGAACAGTTAATACAGTTCCCCCGCAGCATCTGCCGATAGGTAATTTTCTCTGTGACCGGAATCACTCTCCCGGTAAGCCTTCCATCCGGAGTAACCAGTTCGCGCGCCGTTGTACACAATACCGTACCTGTCTCCTGGATTCGCTGAAGCTGCTTTTGCAGTTTTCCTTTTTCCCACCAGTCATCCGCATCCAGAAATGCCACATATTTTCCCTTTGCCATCTCTACGCCGATATTCCTTGATGCGCAAGCTCCCAGGTTTCTTTCATTTTTTACATAACGAACCGCCGGGTTCACCCGATAACCCTCTATGATTTCCGCAAGGCTCTCTGCGCCGCAGTCATCCAACACCAGAACTTCCAAAGGGATATCCTGTGCCAGTGCAGAGTCTATCGCCTTTCCCAGCGTCCTGCTGCAGTTATATGCAGGAATCACCACAGAAACAAGGGGCATGAATGCCCCTTTTACTTCCTTCCTTTCTTGTTTTCCTTTGTTGCCGCCGTCTTCTGCCACTGTTCCACCCCTTCGGTATTTTCCTTCTGGAAAAGAATCTTAAACGTCAAAAACAGCAGTTTCATGTCCAGAAAGAAACTGTAATTTTCAATATATGTCAAATCCAGCTTCAGCTTATCATAGGGTGTGGTGTTATATTTTCCGTATACCTGCGCATACCCTGTCAGCCCTGCTTTCATTTTCAGCCGATAATCAAATTCCGGTATATCCCGCTTATATTCCTCCGCAATCTCCGGACGCTCCGGACGCGGACCTACCAGCGACATATCTCCTTTCAGGATGTTAAAAAGCTGAGGAAGCTCATCAAAATGGATATTCCGAAGCACCTTCCCCACAGGCGTCACACGGCTGTCATGCTTTGCGGCAAGCCGCGCCCCTGCTTTCTCCGAATCTACCCGCATACTGCGGAATTTCAATACATAGAAAACTCTGCCACCTTCGGTTAGACGTTCCTGCCTGTAAAATACAGGACCGCCATCATAAACTTTTATCAGAACTGCAATCACCAGCATGACCGGAGAAGCCGCCACCGTGCCAATCAGGGAGACCGCTACGTCAAACAGCCGTTTCGCAAATCTCTGCTCCGCCGACAATCCCCGGTTGCGGAACAACAGCAGCGTCGTATCAAACAAATGAATATTATCCGCACTCTGCAGCATAATATCCGAAAGCTTTGGGATGCTGTAGCACCGGATATCTTTCTCAAAACAATATTTCAACAGCACATTCCTCTCATGTGACGGAATGTCCCCCAGAATAATATTTCTATACTCATCAATCTTTGCTTTCAGCGCACTTTCTTCCTCTTTGATATGGATAGTTTCACAGATATAATATTTATCTTCCCTGGATGATATCTTCTGAATCAAATCTACCGGGCTGTACTCCCCATAAATCAGAAGCATCCGGCGGGGCGGATAAATCTTCGCATATATCCAACGCATAAACACTACCCATATGCATACAAATAGCAGATTAAATACCGTCATCTCCAAGATGGGCGCCGCATGGGTGCCAAACTTCCAGTGTCCGATCAGAGCAAGCTGCAAGTAGGTAATAAGATTCACACACAATACCGACAGAATCTGTGAAAACAGAACGTCAAATACCCGAAGATATCCTACCTTAAACCCGCCGTACAATTTATAAAAAAGGAACAGCATCAGCGCATACTGACCGATAACCACATAATTTCCTCTGTACCAGAACTCCTTGCCGATGACACCTGCATCTGCATAATGCTCAAACCACACATAGGCGTACACGCCTGTCTGGATGGCCATAATAAGAAAGGATGTGCAGA
The DNA here is from genome assembly GCA_004793585.1 of Hominisplanchenecus murintestinalis. Classification (GTDB taxonomy): domain Bacteria; phylum Bacillota; class Clostridia; order Lachnospirales; family Lachnospiraceae; genus Hominisplanchenecus_A; species Hominisplanchenecus_A murintestinalis. The sequence goes on from SRZB01000003.1 coordinate 84,406, forward strand.
ACATGATAATTCTTTTATATTTTTCCCTGCGTTCCATATTCTCTCCTTTGCCGTCTGCGGCTCTGCCCGCTTACGCTGTAGATCTGCGTAACAGTTTATATACCTGCACTGCTACCATCTTACACTAAAACCCATAAAATGACAACAAAAACATCGTAACCACAACGCTATTTCACGGGCCTTGCAGCAAGTGCAAAGTCCTGAGCTAAACTGTTACAAAACCTCCTCTGTCAGCGCACATCCCTATATACAATATAGGTATTTACATTCCCGACCCTCTCATAGTCCAACGCCTGTATATTCTCATCCTGCCATTCATCCGCCGGGTAAATCAGGAAATTGCAGTCCAGCTTCCGGGAAATCCTGGCGATTTTCCGAAAATCCGGCGACTCTTTCAGCATTTCCTCTGCCAGCCGCTTTTTCTTTCTGCTGGTGTTTCCCCTCCTGCCATAAGCCAGCTTGATATCCGGTGCATACTGCCGGATGAAGCTCACCAGCTCTTCCGGGGCCGTTACCCTTATCTCCCCATCTTCTGGTGCATTTTCCCTCATCATATCACATGCCCAGCATACCTCCGGAGGCAGCTTCAGAATATTCCCGGCCTTTTGGAACGGTCCGTCTGAGCCGTAAACACATCTTCCCGACAGTACCACAAGAGCTGCCAGAACCGCCAGGGTTCCCACACGCAGCGCCCTGCTCTTCTGCCTGTTCCATATCCTCGTGGCCGCATACGCCAGAATCATAGGAATCGGCAGCAGCCAAAACATCCTCCAGTAAACCAGCTCGCCAATGCAGTAATCCATGATAATCTTCGCCGTCACAGGGCAAAAATACAGCGCCGCAAAAATTCCCGTATAGGCTGCAAACAGACGGCGCTTGTCCTTTTCTTCCTTCGACAGCAGGATATACAGAAGCGCTAAAAGCAGCAGCGCGGGCTGCCAGCTTTCCCCTATATACCATCCCACCATTTTTACCGCTGACTTTAGTGTTTCAACCATAGCTTCCTCCTACCATCCACTTTTACGCCATTTCTATAATACAATATACACCGCCGCACACACAAGGCAGGGCAGGGTACACAAAACCGCCAGTCCCAGACGCTTCCACTGTTTCTTCAAAAGACCGTACAAAATCCCAAAAATCCCCAGCATAACCGGAGCCAGCATGATTCCCATGGAGGATACCAGGCTGCAGGATACCATAAGCAGCAGCAGCCCCATCCAGTCTCCGCTTTTCGACTCTCCCTGGAATACACGCATTCCGAAATAAAACACTGCCGGAAGAAGCAGCGCCGCCAGTACCGCTTTTCCCTGCCAGATACGGATAAGCATAAAAGTTCCCTGCGTATATACAGAATAATAGGAAAAGATATGAATCAGGGATAAAAAGCACAGGAACATCCCAGTAGCTTTCATATCTCCCCGAAACAGACGCCGCCCGATTAGCATATAGACGCCATATGCCAACGCTATGAAAAAAAGCGGCATTACCGTATGTGCCACTGCCGCAGGGCTCATCCCCACCGCCTCACTATAAAACGCCAGCATCACGGGAAATGGCGAAAGCACATATCGGGACGGCAGGCTTTTTACCGCATTTCCAGTATAAGCGCTGTACTGATACATGGTATCTGTCTCAATTGCCGTCGTCGCTGTCCCCACGTAAAACGAATCGTCCAAATCCGTAGACATCCCTACTGCATACACGCCAATCTGCAGAACAATCAATACGGCTGCCGCAAGGCATGTCCACGGTATCTCCCGTATCTTTTTTATTTTTCCCCAGATAAGCGGCAATATGCGTTTCCGCTCACAGACTGCCGAAATACCTGCCAGCGCCAGAATAACTGCTCCATAGGAATATTTCAGCATAGAAAAGGAAAGCCGCAGAAAAATCATCGGCACCGTCATAATTTCAAATACCGCAAACATCCCTGCGTAGCCGCAGAGCATCGTCAACAGAAAACTTTCTTTCTCCTCTTCCATCTTTCCTGTCACAAACAGGCCTGTGCAGAACGGAACGGCTAAAAACCACACCAGTATCCATATCGCTTTTACTGCCACCAAATCCCCTCTTTCTTACTTCCTCTTTGATTTATTCAGGCATATGCCCTCTCCATTAAACTTGTACCGCACACCGCTGATTCTCTTTGTCTTTCCCTGAATCGCATAACCGTATTTGCTGAAATAATACCAGCCCGCTTTCATTCTCTTCCAGGTCTTTTTTAACATCTTTCCGGTGCTTTTATCAAAATAGTATTTCCTGCCCTCATACGCAATCAGCCCCGTGCTTTTTCTGCCATTGCTGTCGAGATAATACTTCTCTCCGCCGGATTCCACAATTCCTCTCTGCAGCTGTCCGACCTCATTGAAATAGTAGTAATATTTTCCAAGCTTTGCCCATCCCGTCCGTGCCGCATGTGTCTTCTTATGAAAATAGTATTTTTTTCCTTTGTAGTTTCTCCATCCGCTATAAAGTATACCGCTTTTATCCGCATAATAGCTGTTTCCGTCAAACCCGGAAAAGAACCCTTTTTTGAGCATTCCCTTGCTGTTAAAATAATAATTCTTTCCGTCAATCGCTGTAAGGCCTGTCTGCCTCACGCCCTCGCTGTTAAAATAATACTTTTTCTTCGCGAGGGTCTGCCACCCTGTCACACGGTATCCCCTGCTGTCCAGATAATACCATGCGCCGCCTGTATTCAGCCATCCGGAGGGCTGGCGCTGCCCGTCCTCTCTCACGTAATACCACTGCCCCTTTTCCTGGTTCCAGCCGATGGTGCTCTTCTTTTGCAGGTTATAATATTTCGCAATGGCTGTGGCGTCCGCCACGCCCATCTTCTTAATCTTTGCATTTGACCCATAATACTTTACGCAGTCCGCCGGGTTGCTCACAAAGCCGTGCTCCACAATCATGCCCGGAAACCCGGCCAGTACGCTCATCCTGACAATTCCGTAATAGTCTGCCAGCTTCTTATTAGGATAAGTATTTCCCGTTTCCGAAAGTTTGTATACCAAATCTCTGTTTTTAAATCCTATCTTCTCAAGCTCTGCCAGCACTGCCCGCGCTATCGCCCCTGTCTCTGCCGCCTGCTCCGGCCTGTAATTTCCCTTCGACACCATAACCTCAGCCCCTGTAGCTGTGGACTGCTGCTCTCCTGTCGAATTAATATGCTGGCTAATCAGCACAGTAGCTCCCATTTGCTCCGCATAAGCCACACGGTCTGCCAGCGAAAGAGCTACGTCCGTGCTCCGGGTCAGGTACACCCTTACACCTGCGTATTTCTCCAGCTCTTCTTTCGTATATTTCGAAATCTTCAAAGCAATATTCTTTTCTATGTAAGAGATGTTATCCCAGGTTCTGTAAGCGCCATAATCCGAGCCTCCATGCCCAGGATCAAGCACAACGACAATATCACCGCCGCCCCTGTTCAGCCCATTCCCCGGAGTAAACCCGCGATAGTTTTCAGAAGCTGCCGCCTCTGTCTCAGCCGTGCCAAGCATGCCATAAATTCCTTCCGCGCCTTCCGCTACTGGAATCTCCCCGACATCCTCCGACACCGCTGCACCCATCTCTCCATCCAGCTCTATTGCTGCGGCGTCCGCTACAGATGCCTCCACTGTGTCTTCCGCCGCCCGGAATGTCTGTATATCCAGCATATGCTCCACGCCGCCGCACACAATTCCCAAATACTGCAGCTGCCCTGTTTCTACTGCGTCATCAAGCAGAAACGCCGCATATCCGTCAACCACTTCCACAGCCTCTGCGCTCTGCATTTCTTCTCCAACCCCCCAAAAAAGTTCTGCACACTCCAGGCTCTCCCCTCCTGTGCGCACCGAGACAACCATTAGCCGGCTATCCGTCCCGTCTTCCCCTGTATAAATGTATTCAAGAACTGGAACCTCCTCTGCCGCCGCCTGTCGACTCATAAACATCCAGCACACGCCCAGTGCCAGAAAAAACCTCAACAGCATGCCCTTCCTTCGTTTTCTCATCATAGATTTCCCCTTTTCGTGCCTAATCTCTTTATACTCCGTAAACATTATACGTTTTCCGCCGTCTTATGTCAATAAAGCATCTGGTTCTGACATCCAGCATAACATGGAATCAGTCTTGTTTTCCAGCGTTTTTCTTATATAATATTAGTGGCAGGAGAGTTCCTAAGCTCCCTGCTGTATGTCAACAGATATTCTTTTGTATTATGCTCCGGTTCTTCCAGCACATCATTCAAAAGCGCTTCCAGCACACACCCTATCTCTTTGCCGGGTTCCATACCGTCCGCAATTAAATCCTTCCCGCTTACCGCCAGCTCTTTCATAGAAAGACACTGCCCTTTTTCCAGCACTTCTTCATAAATCCTGCCAACCATCTCAAGGCTGTGCAGCTTTTCTTCTCTTCGGCATCCGCTTTGAGCAAGGATATCCGCCCGCTGTACCTCAAAAAGCAGCGGCATCATCGCCCCTCCTACTTTATGAGCCATACGCCGAACACTCCTGGGAGTAAGCGCCGGGCGCAAATCATGAAAACGCACCAGGCATTTCACCTTATTTATCGTATCATTATCAAACTTCCAACGGTGCAGGACTTCATTTGCCACGCGCACACTCTCTTCCGGATGTCCTATAAAATGATCCTGCCCCTTTTCATCTGCTGCACGGACAGCAGGCTTCCCCATATCATGAAACAACATCGCGAGACGCAGTACTTTGTCCGCCCGTACATTTATAAGCGCCCACAGAGTATGCTCCCCTACCGTGCAGAAATGATGAGGCGTATGCTGCTCCGTTCCCATCATCCTGTCAAATTCCGGCAAGATAACGGCTGTAATGCCTGTTTCATATGCCGTCCTTAATTCCTCAGGATGCGGAGACATAAGCAGCTTTGTCATTTCTGCCTGAATGCGCTCCGCACTGATTTTCGAAAGATTCCCGGCAAGCTTTGCAATAGCCTCCCTTGTGCTTTCTTCAATTGAAAAACCAAGCTGAGCCGAAAACCTTACCGCCCGCAGCATCCGCAGCGCATCCTCCGTAAAACGCTCTTCTGCGTTTCCCACACAGCGGATAACTCCTTTTCCTATATCTCCCATACCGTCAAAAACATCCACCAGCCCGTCCCTTTCACTGTAAGCCATAGCATTAATCGTAAAATCGCGGCGCCGCAAATCCTCTGTCAGATTAGACGTAAAAACCACTTCCTTCGGATGTCTGCCATCCTCATATTCGCCATCAATCCGGTATGTCGTGACTTCATATCCCTCTCCGCCCAAAAGCACGGTAACTGTACCATGCTGCAATCCTGTATCAACCGTCCTTCTGAACAGCGCTTTTATTTCCAATGGCCTTGCGGAAGTGGTAATATCCCAGTCATTTGGCTGACGCCCCAATATAGAGTCACGGATACATCCTCCCACAGCATAAGCTTCAAAGCCTGCTTCCTCCAGCTTCTCTATAATCTTTCTCACATTCTCCGGCATTGAAATCTGCATGGCGTTCTCCTTCTCGTGATTTCTGCAATTTCCTTCTCTACAAGTTTTCCGTCCTTTTCAGAACGCTCTTAGTCATTGTTAATTATAGCAGGTGAAATGCCGTATGACAAGAAACGCACAGACTCCGCATGTAATTTGTCTGGTTTTCAATTGCGGTTTGGCGCTTACCCCGGACAGTCACGGAACCGACAGTTCTCATGATTACGCCGGACGCTGCCCAGCCGGGGCGCCTGCCACTTTTCAGCCTTCTCTGTCAAGCCTCTCAAAAACTGCCCCCGCTAACTTGTCACAAAGGTATTGTAACCATATCTCCTGAGCACATTTTCCATTTTCACCGCATTATCCAGTTTTCCAAACTCTCCTACCACAACTTTGTAGTAACCGTCTTCCCAAATCGTGTATACCGGAAAGCCTTGCTGCTGCAACTGATAAAGCAGCGCTTCGGCGTTCTGGGGCTGTGTAAATGCTCCTGTCTGCACACGGTAAACCACGATTTCTTCCGCTTCCCCATTTTCAGGAAAGCTTCCTTCTATTTCCTGCGCCCTGTTATTTTCATGGATAGCCTGGAGAACCCCGTTGGCAATCCCCTGGGCAATCGCATCAAAATTCTCGTCAAAAATCCTGTTATCCACATCGCTGTTAATAAATCCTGCTTCCACCAATACAGCCGGCATCCTCGTCCTGCGGAGCACCGCCAGTCCCGGTCTTTCTTTGACACCGATATTGCGGAATCCCACCTGTTCCAGCTCACTGTTGATATTCTCTGCCATTTCTGACTTTATGCCGTTATTATCATAAACCAGGGTTTCTACTCCATTATACTGGTTTGGAACCGGACTGGAATTCCTGTGCAGAGACACAAAAAAATCTGCATTCTCTTCATTTCCTATCGCCGCTTTCCTAGAAGGGGTCTGATACACATCCTCTGTTCTGGTAAACACAACCTCCTGCCCGTTCCTTTCCAAGATTTCCCCCACAGCCAGCGCCAGCCGGAGCGTATCATCCTTCTCCTGCCTTCCCTGGAAAACTGCTCCGGAATCCCGGCCTCCGTGACCGGCGTCCACTACAATCTTTGCCATAAATAATCCCCTGTTATTTCTCTTTATAGCTATTGTATGTAAGCCCGGGCAAAATGTGCAGAACGTGCTGTTTTCTCTATCATTTTATACAGGAAAAGCCAGGCAAAGCATGAACTCATACCGCCCGGCTTTTCCTACATGGAAATCCATCCGAGTACGTTCGCAATCGAACTGAGAAGTATAATCACAATGCACACGGGAGCCAGATACTTCATAAATATATTATACATGCCCCTGCGCTTAAAAGCAGACGACTGTTCAACTTCCTGTGCAATTTTGCCAAGCCCTGCCACACGGGTAACCAAAAGACAGGTTGCCAGCGCAGCCACAGGCATCATAAGCGAATTTGTCAGAAAATCAAAAAAGTCAAGAATCGACATCCCAAACGGAGCAATAAAATCCAGCGCCCCAAAACCAAGTGCGGAAGCCAGTCCAAACAGAATGATAAGCGCCCCCATCAGCAGGGTAGACTTACGGCGGCTCCAGCCAAGCTGGTCTTCAAAAGTAGACACACCGGACTCCGCCAGAGAAATCGCACTGGTCAGCGCCGCAAGCAGCACCAGCAGAAAAAACATAACTCCCGCTCCCGTTCCAAAGCCCATATTCGCAAATACCTTCGGAATTGTAATAAACATCAGCGCCGGACCTGCTTTCAAAGTGTCCGGATCTCCGCCGGAAAATGCGAAAACTGCCGGGATAATCATAAGCCCCGCAAGTATGGCGATTGCCGTGTCAAACACTTCCACCTGCCCTGTTGACTTTTCAATGTCTACATCTTTCTTTATATAAGATCCGTAAGTGTATAAAATTCCCATAGCTATAGAAAGAGAATAAAACATCTGCCCCATAGCGGCAACCACAGTCATCCAGGAAAAATTCTTTACATTCGGAATCAAGAAATACTTTACTCCTTCCCAAGCGCCCGGCCTGGTCATAGAATATCCCGCCACAAAGACGGCCAGTACAACAAGCAGCGGCATCATCACTTTTGAAACCCTCTCTATTCCCTGCTTTACCCCGGCAAAGAGAACTGCCACAACCAGCAGCCCGAAAAAGAGAAACCAGCCCCCAACGCTAACCCCATCTGCAATAAATCCTGAAAAATAGCCGTCTCCTGCAAGGACTTCTGTACTTCCTCTCAAATACTCAAACAAATATTTTAACACCCATCCCCCAATCACGCTGTAATAAGGTACAATCAACATGGGAATCACGGCATTTATCCAGCCGCCGAACCGAAATGGAAAACTCTTTCCAAATGCCTGGAAGGCTCCCACCGGACTCCTTTTTGTCATACGTCCAAGCGCAGTCTCCGATACAATCAGCGCATAACCAAACGTCAGCATCAAAACCAGGTACACCAGCAGAAAAATACCTCCCCCATATTTCGCAGCCAAATAAGGAAACCTCCAGATATTCCCAAGCCCCACAGCCGATCCTGCAACTGCCAGGACATATCCCAGCTTTCCAGAAAAACTGCCGCGGGACTTTCCTGCCTCCAAAGAATTTCCCGTACTTTCCTCTTTTCTCACCGTTCTCTTTCCTCCTACAATACTTTTCTTTTCATCTTTCTCTTAATCCACCGCCTCGCCCAAAAACAGCCTTCGGCAAAATCCGTAAACATCTTAAAAAATACGATTACCATACACAACAGCGGAACCATAAGCGCCATTTCCCAGCGGAAAATGCTGTAAATCCCTAAAAATCCCGGAGCCACGAGGATACCCGCGCAGAATATAACAATTATGCTAATGCTCAAAGCCCTTCTCAGCCAGTTCATTGGCCGGCACACTTTCACTACGACCATCATGGCTACGGCGCCGCCGGCTAAAAGATTAAACGTATAGGTCAGCGTTTCTTCCATATGCCAGAACCGCCCCAGAACCTGGATAACCAGCAGGCTCAGCACCATCGTCACTGCCGAAGGCAGGGCAATCCGCAGCACATGCCGCAGAAAACCGCTGGAGTTGACAGATTCTGTATGTTCCAGGGCAAGAATAAAGCTCGGAATCCCGATTGCCGTAGTGCTTATCCAGGAGAGCTGGATCGGAATAAACGGATACGCCCTCTCCAGCAAAATGAAAATCACGCACAGCAGCACGGAATAAATCGTCTTTGTCAGGTACAGGGAACTTACACGCTCAATATTCGTAATGATGGTACGTCCCTCACTCACAATATTTTTCAGGCAGGCAAAGTTGGAATCCAAAAGCACGATATGCGCCACCTGCTTCGCTGCGTCGCTGCCTGCCGCCATAGCAATGCCACAGTCCGAATCTTTTAATGCCAGCACATCGTTCACACCATCGCCTACCATGCCTACTACCTGTTTATTCGCCTGGTATGCCTGGACAATCCTCTGCTTCTGCTCAGGCTTCACACGGCCAAACACCGCATATTTCTCTACCTCCCTGCGCAGCTCCTGAAAGTCTTCAGGCAGCTCATTCGCGTCAATAAAGCGCTCTCCGCCTTCCAGCCCCGCCTTAACCGCTATCTGCGATACAGTCATAGGGTTATCTCCGGATACCACTTTTATATCTACCTGCTGCTCTCTGAAATAGCGGAATGTATCCATCGCCTCGGGACGAATGCAGTCTGAAATCACAACCAGCCCCACAGGTATTACATTTTCTACTTCCCCCGTATCCTCATGAATATCTCCGCACCTGCCCAGAAGCAGAACACGAAGCCCTTCCGCCGAATAACCGTAAACTTTCTGCCGCAGCTCTTCATCATCTTTATTCAGAAATTCCGGAGCGCCCAGCACATAGCAGCCTTCATTCTCAAATCGTATGGCGCGGTACTTCCTGTCAGATGAAAATGGGATTTTCCCCGAAATCCTCCATATTTTCGTCTGCTTAAACCTTTTCATCAGCGCTTTCTGGGTATTGTTCACATCATCAAAGGCATATGACATCTCATTCATAACCTGTTCAAGACGCTCAGTCTCCTCGTCGCCCACTGCCTCCAGCTCCACTACTTCCAGTTCGCCTGTCGTAATCGTCCCTGTTTTATCCAGGCAGAGCACATTTACCCTCGCCAGCGCCTCAATCGCCTCCATCTCCTGTACCAGCGCACGTTTCCTCGCCAAACGGCCTACGCCCAGAATAAAGGACACGCTTGTCAAAAGTACCAGACCTTCCGGAATCATACCGATAACCCCGGCCACAGTCCCAACCAGGCTTTCGGAAAATGTCGCGCCATCCACGTTAATCTGAGAACGGTACAAAAGAATACCAATCGGAATAATCAGGATACCCAGCACTTTAATAATCCGCTTAATCATATGCTGCATTTCAGAAGTTGCACGCTTCTTTGTCTTAGCCTTTTTTGCAAGCTGCGCCGCATAATTCTCCTCTCCGACATGCTCGACTTTGCCGACCCCCGTTCCAGCTACCAGGAAACTTCCTGACAGAAGCTTATCCCCCTCCTTTTTCCGGACAGGCTTCGATTCTCCGGTCAGCATAGATTCATTCACTTCCATGCCGTCTGATTCCAATACGATGCAGTCCGCACAAATCTGGTCGCCGTTTGCCACCGCCACCACGTCTTCCTGCACGACTTCATCGATTGGGATTTCCTGCTCCTCCCCGTCCCGAATCACTCTCGCTTTCGAGGCTGTAATCACGGAAAGGCCGTCTACCAGTTTTTTTACTTTCATTTCCTGGATGATTCCTATGATGGAGTTTACGATAATGACGCCCATGAATGTGATATTCTTATATTGCCCCGATATAAGCACCAAAATTCCAAGGAAAAGATTTAGAAAATTAAAATATGTGATCGTATGGGTAATGATAATCTCTTTCTTTGTCTTAAAAATATTGTTGTTTGTGACATTTACCAGTCCCTGCTCCTTTTTCTGCCGGACCTCCGAAACCGTCAGCCCTCTGTAATTTCCTTCTGCCATAAAACTTATGCACCCCTTTTTCCTGCGGCATATTTAACTCTATAAAAGAGTATACAAAACATGTCAGTTTTTGTACACCATATTCTTAAATTTTTAAGAACCTTCCTCTTATCTTCCTTTTTCCTTTTCTGTTTCTTTCATTTTTTTGTTTACGTATGGGAATTCTTTTGCTATAATAGGCAAGGAAACTTTATCTCGCTAAAGTAAAGCGAAAGTATATTCTATGTAAGAGGAGGAAAAAATATGTCATATGTTGATGAGGTTATTGCAAAAGTAGTAGCACAGAACCCGGCGGAGCCGGAATTCCACCAGGCTGTAAAAGAAGTTTTGGAATCATTGAGAACCGTAATTGAGGCTAATGAAGACAAATTCAGAAAAGACGCCCTTCTGGAGCGTCTGGTAAACCCGGAAAGACAATTCAAGTTCCGTGTTCCGTGGGTAGATGATAAAGGACAGGTACAGGTAAATACCGGATACCGCGTGCAGTTCAACAGCGCTATCGGGCCATATAAAGGAGGACTCCGTTTACATCCTTCCGTAAACCTTGGTATTATTAAATTCCTTGGATTTGAACAGATTTTCAAAAACTCTCTGACAGGGCTTCCTATCGGCGGCGGTAAGGGCGGTTCCGACTTTGATCCGAAGGGTAAATCTGACCGCGAGGTTATGGCATTCTGCCAGAGTTTTATGACAGAACTTTGTAAATACATCGGCGCTGATACCGACGTTCCTGCCGGAGACATCGGAACAGGAGCAAGAGAAATCGGCTTTATGTTCGGACAGTACAAGAGAATCCGCGGTTTATATGAAGGTGTTCTCACCGGAAAAGGACTTTCCTACGGCGGTTCCCTGGCAAGGACAGAAGCTACCGGATACGGCCTGCTTTATCTGACTCAGGAAATGCTGAAAATGAACGGCAAAGAGCTTGCCGGCAAGACAGTATGTATTTCCGGTTCCGGAAATGTAGCTATCTACGCCTGCCAGAAAGCACAGCAGCTCGGCGCTAAGGTAGTAACTATGAGCGACTCTACCGGATGGGTTTATGACGCAGAAGGTATCGACGTAGCTGCTATTAAGGAAATCAAAGAAGTAAACCGTGCCCGTCTGACCGAGTACAAGAAATACCGTCCGAACTCCGAATACCATGAAGGCCGCGGCGTATGGAATGTAAAATGCGATATCGCCCTTCCGTGCGCTACTCAGAACGAACTGCTTCTGGACGATGCAAAAGCCTTAGTGGCAAACGGCTGCTTCGCAGTTGCAGAAGGCGCAAACATGCCTACGACAATCGAAGCTACCGAGTACCTGCAGGCAAACGGTATCCTGTTTGCACCGGGTAAGGCGGCAAACGCCGGCGGCGTGGCAACCTCCGCTCTGGAAATGTCCCAGAACAGCGAGCGTTTGAGCTGGACATTCGAAGAAGTAGACGCTAAACTCCAGAACATTATGGTAAATATCTGCCACAACATGGCAGACGCCGCAGAGCGTTACGGAATGGCCGGGAACTATGTAGCCGGCGCAAATATCGCAGGCTTTGAAAAAGTGGTTGACGCTATGAACGCACAGGGCATTGTATAATTTATAGAAAAAATTGATTTCGGCTGCTGCAAGACATCCGTCGCGGCAGCCGATTTTAATAACATTCCAAACTTACAAAGATAACGCGGTAAACGCGTCAGAAAGAGGAAAAAATGAGCGAAAGAAAAACCATTCACATAGAGGACAAAGTACCTTTTCGGCTGCTTGTACCTCTCAGCATCCAGCATATGTTTGCTATGTTCGGCGCATCGGTACTTGTTCCCTTTATTTTTGGGATCAATCCTGCTATCGTACTTTTGACAAATGGCGTCGGCACACTGCTCTTTATCTTGATCACAAAAGGCAAAGCTCCCGCATACCTTGGCTCCAGTTTTGCATTCCTGGCTCCCGCGGGCATCGTAATTTCCAACTGGGGCTATGAATACGCCCTCGGCGGCTTCGTAGCCGTAGGTTTCTGTGGCTGTATCCTGGCGCTGATTATTTACAAATTCGGCACCAAATGGATTGACGTGGTACTGCCTCCTGCTGCCATGGGTCCTGTAGTCGCGCTGATTGGGCTGGAGCTGGCCGGAAGCGCGGCTTCTACCGCCGGAATCCTTTCCGCTACCGAATACGTGCTCGACGAAGCATCCGGGCTTTACAACCAGGTTGTAACTCCCGTTAATATGAACAATGCTCTCGTATTCCTGATTACCCTGGGCGTAGCCGTATTCGGGAATATCCTGTTCCGCAAGTTCCTGGCTGTTATCCCGATTTTGATCGCGATTATCGCAGGCTATGTCTCTGCTGTCATATTCGGCGTGATAGACATGGCAACAATCTCAGAAGCGTTGGCAACACCCTTTTTCACGCTGCCAAATTTTATGCTTCCGAAATTCAGCGCAGACGCTATCTTGATTATCCTTCCGGTAATCCTGGTTATAGCTTCTGAGCATATCGGGCATCAGGTCGTAACAAGTGAAATCGTGGGACGTGATTTGCTGAAAGAACCGGGACTGCACCGCTCCTTGTTTGCAGACAACTTTTCCACTATGCTATCCGGTCTGGTAGGTTCTGTCCCCACGACTACTTATGGGGAAAATATCGGCGTTATGGCTATGACGAAAGTTTACTCCGTCCGGGTAATCGCCGGAGCTGCCGTGCTGTCTATCTTATGTTCTTTCATCGGGCCTATGTCCGCGCTGATTAATACAATTCCGGGACCTGTGATTGGCGGTATTTCTTTCCTGCTCTATGGCATGATCGGAACTTCCGGCATCCGCATTATGGTGGATTCCCAGGTAGACTACAGCAAAAGCCGGAATCTGACGCTTACCAGTGTGGTATTCGTCACAGGCCTTTCCGGAGCCGCCATAAGCTTTGGAAACGTACAGCTTACCGGTATGGTACTGGCATGTATCGTAGGTATGATACTTTCCCTGCTCTTCTATGCGTTTGACAAATTCAAACTGACAAATGACAGGGATGAGGAATAAAATTGCCTGCTTCCCGGAATCATTTCATTAGAGGAGACAACATGAAACTACTTTTTGAATTTGGAATCATACTTTTTATCACATTTTTAGGGGAAGCACTCTATGCCGTGCTTCCTCTCCCTATTCCGGCAAGCGTCTACGGATTACTTCTGATGTTGCTTGCCCTGTGTACAGGAGTTATAAAACTTGAAAAAGTCAAACGTGCCTCTGATTTCCTGATTGAAATTATGCCGCCTATGTTTATTCCGGCAGCGGTAGGCCTTGTGGCTGTATGGGACAGTCTCATGCCAATGCTCTTCCCAATATCTGTTATCATAGCTGCAACTACTATACTGGTCATGGCAGTCACGGGCAGAACTGCCCAGTTTGTTATCCGCAGAAAGAAAGGGAGGAACCCGGAAAATGAGTGATTTTTTAAATAGCTCTTCCTATTTTGGAGTAACAGTCTGTATCATTGGATACGCCCTGGGCGTTTTCCTGAAGAAAAAATTAAAATTGGGATTATTAAATCCACTTCTGGTTTCCATCATCTTTGCAATCCTGGTAATCCGGATATTCGGCGTAGACTATGAAAACTTCAGCCAATCCGCAAAATGCTTAAGCTACCTGCTGACTCCTGCCACAGTCTGCCTGGCAGTTCCATTGTACCAGCAGCTTTCCATACTGAAACAGCACTTCTCTGCTGTCCTCCTTGGAATTCTCGCCGGGGTATTTTCCAGCTTGGGAAGCGTTCTGGGAATGGCAGCCCTGTTTGGCCTGGATCACACATATTATGTAACTCTCCTCCCAAAATCGATCACCACTGCTATCGGCATAGGTCTTTCAGAGGAACTTGGAGGTATCCCTACAATTACCGTAGCGGTTATTGTCGTGACCGGCATCCTCGGAAATGTTATCGGTGAGCGAATATGCCGTCTGTTCCATATAGAAGAACCTGTAGCCGTAGGGTTAGCATTTGGAACCTCCTCCCATGCAATCGGCACCTCAAAAGCCCTGGAACTGGGTGAAATCCAGGGAGCCATGAGCAGCCTTTCCATTGCCGTATCCGGACTGCTCACCGTAATCGGCGCTTCTGTATTCACAAACTTCTTATAGCAAAGGTTATACAGGATTTTTACAAACTGCTATTTAGCTACATCAAGACAAAAGAAGCCTCCGAGGAAGCATTCCGCTTTCCCGGAGGTTTCTTTTTATTATTACTATTATTTCACTTTAACCTTTTTGCTGCATCCGGCTTTCTTCAAAGCTTTCAGAAGTTTTGCTTTCTCTTTCTTGCTCATCTTCTTTGCGCTTACTTTCAGCTTCGCTGAAGTCTTTTTAAATGCGCCTGCTTTGATGCTCTTTAAAGCCTTGCCTTTTAACTGAACATTTGCCAGCTTCTTGCAGTTCATAAACGCCTGTTTGCCGATTGTAGTAACGTTTTTGCCAAGGACTACTTTCTTCAGCTTGGGATTGCCCTTCATGACTTTTGCCCCAACCTCTACTACTTTGCATGTTACGCCGTTAATCTTTACTGTATCAGGAACGTTCAATGTCGGCTTTTTCCTATTGATTACTTCTTTCAGCCTGGCTGTTTTCGCTTTTGCGTTAATCACCTGATAACGGCCGTTGCCTGATTTACCAACGCTTCCATTCCGAATAGGCTCTTTCACCGGAGGATTCGGTGCTGGCCCCGGATTTGGATTCGGGTTTGGCGTTGGATTTGGTTTCTGCCCGCCGGAATTTCCCTGGTTAATTGGCTTATCCGGTTTTGCCAATGTCTCCTCCATGCTTGCCTTTGCCGCCGCCATATTTTGTTTTGCTTTTTCCAGCGTATCTTCAGCTTTTGCCAGACTGTCTTTCGCCTTGGCGATCTCTGCTTTCGCCGCATTTGCAGCCGCCTGCTTTTGTGCTTTTATTGCCGGGTCGGTTGCCTGCGCCGCTTCCATCATTGCGAGGGCATACGCTGCCTCCTGCTGTGCTTTCTCAGCTTTTTTCTTCGTCAGCTCTGCTTTCTGAACTTCCAGATCTGCCTGCGCCTTATTATAAACTGCCTGCGCTTTCTTCCATTCCGTTGTCGCGGCATTTACGGCTTTTTCAGCCTCTGCAAGCGTTTTCTTTGCATCGTCAACTGCCTTACCTGCTTCCTGTACGGCTGCATCCGCCGCTTTTTTCTCATCCTGCTTTTCCTTCAGAAGTTCTGCATTGTCAAAGACATCTGTTTTATAAAGGGCAAGCTCCCCAATAGCCGCAAAGTCTCCACCGCCTTTCAAAATACGGATCTGCAGATATTTACCTGTCACGGTCTCGTTAAACGGAACCTTAACTTCTGCTCCTGCCGCAACCTTTTCTTCTGCAACAGTCATATCTCCCTGTGCAATGATGTCGGAAACTGTATGTGTAGCCGCATCAAAGCTGTTTCCTACTATATATTGCAGTTTATGAACCAGACCGTTTGTATTGCCAGGTCTCTGCGTAAGTATAAAACCGCTGATCGCATCTATGCCGTCTTTCAGAGTCACTGTAGCAATTGCCGGATTCGTTTCGCTGACAGTAAAGCGTTCACCAGCCCACTGTGAGTGCCACCATGTGGACACGTCTCCGTCAATCGCGTTCTCTCCGCCCTCGCCTGATGCCTCTGTATTAACAACAATGCCTGTAAACGGCGCGTCCAGTAAAGAATCCTTTCCATTTACTACTGTTACAGAACAGCTCACCGTCTCAGAAGAATCCTGCTTCGACGTTGCAGTAATTTCTGCACTGCCTGCTCCCATTGCCTGCACGTAACCATCCGCATCCACGATTACTACATTCTCATCTGAACTGCTCCAGGTTACATCTTTTGACGCCGTAATTTTTCCAACATCCCCACGCCCGTTCAATTCCATAGTTCTCTTATCTATGGTCAGAGCCTTTTCTCCTGCGCGCGGTTTTACTACCAGGTTATCAAGGATGAAATCTTTCTGTCCAAAACTATATTCCACGCCTTCTATTTCTGCAAACCTGGTACTGTAAAGCCCAAACCAGGACTGCCCTGTACCGGAACCGGTAATGGTAAAGCTGCACTTACCTGTTGTAGACTTCTGTCCAACTGCCGGAGCTGCCGTACCAGCCAGATACTCAGACTGCTCTGTAATACTCTCGCCATCACCAATCACCATATAGTACATATCGTCACGGCCTGCCTGATAGTCAAACGTAACATCATACGTTACGCCCGGCTCCAGATGCAAGTTCTGAGGAATGGTACGGTAAATCAGTCCGTTGTTATTTCCGTGATGCTTCAGAGACCACTTACCGCCGATCACGTCATCCAGAATCATATTTCCCCACCCAGACTGTGTATATGGGGCGTGCAGCTCAGACAAATGTGTCACATGGTCAGTCACACTCTGAGCCGGACCATATACAAACGGATAAATCCCCTGTACAACTTCTTCAAAGTCCTGTGTAAAGCTTCCATCCTCATGGACATTATTCAGCGTTTTCTGGACGATCCGGATGTCGTCAAAGTAAGTAATTCCCTCGCCTGCCTCGCGTCTCAGCACGAGAGTAGCGCTTGTAGACGCCGCTGTAAAGGAAACCAACATAATCTGCATATTGCTTCCCTGCATTCCTCGAAGATTATGTGCATCGCACTGCGTATAGTTTCCAGCTACTGATCTCAGTGTATAATTGGAAACAACTTTCGTTCCACCCAGCACTTCAATCCACGCCTTAGCGTCGCTCTTATTATCTACATAGACTTCCGCAACATAATTTTTGCCTTTTTCCAGACCTGAAATTTCTGTCATAACCTCAAGTTCTTTTTTCGCGCTGCCCATAGACAGATATTTATTCCCTGTCGCTACACGGACTACTTTCACATCTGCACTGTCCACATCGCCGCTCCATACCTGTGGGTTCAAAGCGCTTCCATTCTCGCCTGTACCTGCATAGCTGTTAAATCCTGAATCTTTCACATGTGTTCCTGTGCTCCATTCAGAAACTGTTTTCGGCGCTTCATCGCCTTTCAGCACAACATACGGCGTATCTGCCTCAGCAGTCAATGTAATCTTGCCATTCTTGACTTCAACGGTCTGTTTCCCTGTACGTCCGACATCTGTCAGTTTATAAACAATAACATTTGCCAATCCTGCCCAGTCTTCCTGAAGCTCCCATTCTGTTGTACCGCCTTCATAGTTGTAATGGTACAATTTCTCTTTTTTTGTCTCAGAATCCGTCCACGGAAGCAGATATTTTACCTCGTCCAGCACTGTCTTACCGTTCAGGGTAATGATTCTTTCAATATAATCATCATCCCTCTGCTCTTCTTTTCTGGTTACTACTACCGTATCGCCCTCTTTATTTTTCAGAGTAATCTGCTTTTCATGGTTTCCAACCGGAGACTGGCCTTTCGGATAATTCTCCCATTTGTAAACCAGGTAATGCTGCAAGAATTTTGTCGGTAAATTCTCTGCAAAAGTTCCTGTCATGTACGTATTGAAACTATCGTTCGAACCGCCCCAGCCCTCAAAGCCGGTAAGAGAAAATCCTCCAAGCAGCGGATTGTCAGCCGTACCGCCAAATCTTGGATAATTCAACACGTAAGAATCTTTCTGATGATTACGAAGAAAACGCATAACATCGCTGTTCATACCTTTCTTCGACTTACCGCCGTAATGTCCTTCTGTCGCCCAATGCTGCCATGTGGAATCATATTCTCCTTCTTCTCCAAACTCCGTAGAGAATCTCCAGCCCAGACTGTTAAACTGCTGTGCAATCTTACGTGTCTCCCAGGAATCGCCGTACCATACATCCAGGTACATGAAATCCAGATTTGTATCTACGGTCTGCTTTTTCTCAGCTACTGTATTCGCGATCGTTTCTGCGTCTGCTACAGTTTCATCTTCCCCTTCTCCTACAACTCCCGGCCATTTATTCGCATAAAGAGAAGTATCATTCAACTGATCATACAGCTGAAGCATACGTTTGTAGCGAAGTCCGCTGCCAAGATCATACGGGCGGTTAATGGTAAGCGACTGGTCAAGCCATCCCCATCCTTTCGCACCGACGCCATTAATCAATTTCTCGTTAAAACTCTGTGCTTCCGGATATGCTTCCTGCGCATTGACATGGATTCCCATCTGGGTATTGTACTTATGCGCAATAGAATTCAGCTTTTTCAGCTCTTCCAATCCTCCAAGACGGTCTGCGACATGCCCGTATTCGGAATTCGCAGAGTCATGTCCCTCGCTTCCGTACCCCTTCATCATAACTGCCTGAGGAAGTCCGTCCGTTGCCAGATATACTTTCTTAATATTATCGGCTGTTTTCAGATAAGGGTTTGTTGCCTGGCTGCTGAAGTTCATAGAAATACGATAGTTTACGAGTTCTTTCGTATTTTCCGAACCCATCGGATTATTCATAATATCACGGTATGCAATGGCTCCGTCCTGCCAGTCTACCGCCCCATCCTGATTCTCATCCCCTGCCAGGCACACTTTTGCACAAGGCAGCTCGCTTACCGGAGTCTTATTATAATCATCGCTATCATAATCTGCATTAAGCGCCAAATTGCCATATTCATGATACCAAAGCGCACTTGTCAACGACATGCTGTTTACGCCATTATTACGTACTAAACGCTTGTCTCCCGACATCTCTGAATTACTCCATACGCCTGCGCTGACCCCGTCTGCAGACAGGAATCCATACACGTATCCCGCAGAACTATTTGCCGCGAATCCATCCTCAAACGTAATCTCCTGGTCTCCGCTGACCTCTGTATCCGTAGATACATTTGCCCCCATAAACTGAGCGTCGCTCTGCTCGTCTGTAATCGTTACCAGGTTAAGTTCCGGCACTTCAATCGTATGAATCTTCGGACATCCTTCTTTTTTCTTGATTTCTGTAACTCTCCATATCAAATCATTCTGTTCTACAGAAATCTCCACTGTCATTTCCAAATCAATAGAATCTCTTTTCAGCGTCATTGGATATACAGCATTATTCTCACTGATTTTTACTTCACCCATAACAGGAGTAATCGCCACGCCATTGATTTTGATTGTGGAAAGCTCTTTTTCCTGTCCCTGAACAGTCTTCTCGCTCCCGCCGTCCGTCAGTTTATACTGCATAACCTGCGGGAATGTGCTGCTTACAGCTGCTTTTATCTTGTTTGTCTGGATGTAATGCTCATATACGGTCTCTGTTTTCGTCTCCAGTTCAATATCCCCCAGGGATTTGTCCTCAGTAATTGCAACGCCGGAAATCGTTTTTGCTACATATCCTTTTGCAGATACAGCCACATCATAGGTTCCCTCTTCCACTTCTACAGAAAAGCTGCCATCGCTTCCGGTCTGTGCACTCTCATAGCCAATACGCACATTCGCTCCCTCAACCGGCTGGCCATTCGTATTTTTAACAGCGCCCGTTACTGTATGAACAGGTACCGGAGCTTCTTCCTGGAATGTCTGACCCTCACACTCCGCCAGAAAGCTCCAATCGTTGTCCAGCGCTGTAGTGCCAAGTTTCGCATCCGTAAAATGCATAGAAGTTGGAGAGCCCAGACGGAAACCAAATTTTCCATTATCTCCCACCACTTCCGCCAGTATAAAGAAATCCTGCACATTTACGGACTTCGTGACATCGTTTACTTTAACTGTCAATGCCTCGCGGGCCAGTGAAATAGAAAACGTCGTCCTGGAACCGTCCGCCTGGTCCGGAATCCCTTCAATTGTATCATATTTAGTTCCGCCGCCATTCACATTATATTCATAAAACCAGTGGCTATCTTTATCATATCCTACGTACAGGAAATTGTTATCATCCAAATAAGTATAAAAGAAACCAAGCCTTGCATCCGCCGTACTGTCGCCCTGCTTCTCATATGTAACGCTAAACGTTCCGTCATTTGCAGGCATCCTTTCGGTGTTATGCAGCAGTACTGCTGCCGGCTTAGTAGATGCATTGGAATACGAATGATTATTCCCATTTCCGCTTCCTGTTTCCACATGATACCATTTCTTTGCCTCAGCCGCCTCCGCCTGCATCGCCGGAAGGCTTGACAGGACAGGCGTAAATGCCAGCACGAACGCCAGCAGACCCGACAGGAAAGAACGTATCAACCTCTTGCTGCTCTTTTCTCTCATCATAAATCCTCCTTTTAACTATTTCCCCTTGCTTACCAAGGAAGGCTGCTCTGGCTATTCTTTGGTAATTTCTTCCCCAGAGCATCCTTTTGTTACTATCCATTATACACATTCTCACAATTTTTTCTATATCTTTTAGCAATTTTATGTATCTTTTTTCTAAAAACAGCTATGCAGGACCATGCACGCAGTCAAAGACCCCGCCGCAAGCAACAGGGCATCAAACTTGAAACGCCCCAAAGGGCGGAGTATTTGAGCCTCGCGGCAGTCGCCAAATGCCTGCAAGCAGTCACTTGGCTCGTTGCTCGCGGGAATAAAAAAAGCTGCGTCAGCAGCTTTTTTCTATACCTAAATCCTCTTTTTAGACAGCAAAAAAGCGCGAGACGGGACTCGAACCCGCGGCCTCGACCTTGGCAAGGTCGCGCTCCACCAACTGAGCCACTCGCGCATTTATGTTCCCTTGAACACAGATAGTATCATACTATTTTTCCCGTATTTTGTCAATACCTTTTTATCGTAAAATTACGCTAAGCACATACTGGTTATTCGGCAATGCAATATGGGTGATATTATCCAGCTTAATCAAATCCACATCAACCCATAACTCTTCCGCCGCCACCATCACATGTGCCAGCATAATCCCAAAATTAAACTCACTGTGCGGATTCCTCTTGCGCCGAAACCCTGACGCCTTCTTTGAAAATACATGAAAACGGTTTTCATATACAGCAAATCTCCAGGGCTGGCCATTAAAACTGGATGGAGCCAGCCGTGCAGCTTCCAGCATCTCTCTCACATGGGTTTTCGGCTGGCCTTTAAACACACATAGCTCTTCCATTGGCAGCCTTCTGTACTCCTGGTTTTTCCCTCTGCCCTTCGGGTATCCAAAAGCCATCACCATCACGCAAGAAAGCCCCTCCTCCTGCTGACTGTTCCTGGGCACCCCAGCCATCCCCTGATAACAGGTTCCCACACCCTGAGAAGTGAGGTAAAGGGCTATCTGCTGCATGACATATCCCGCATTCATCTCGCTCTTTTCCTTCTGTTCCGTGAAAACCGCCAGGTAATGCGGGGCAGAAACATTAGAAAAACCCGAAAATCTAATTTTTTTCCCACGTTCAGGAAAAACCTGTATACGAATTCTGATTTCCGGAAACAGCGGCTCTGTTTCATCCAGGAACCGGAATATTCCTTCTATAACACTATCCTCTACTGCCTCCTTACGGTATTTCCGCACGGAGTGCCTGGCATACATCGCTTCATATAAATTCATATTCGTCACCTGTTGAACATCCTGGCAATTTTCCCCTGCCGTCCGCCTAAAATCACTAATCCTTCAGACAGCTCTGGCTGTCACTTGTTTGTTAAGATATTGTAACATAATTTCAAAGAAATGCAACCAATTCCTTTATATTTTTGAAACTTTTCCACTGAGATAGTATGTCCATTTTCTAAAATAGCCGAGACTGTGCAGCTCAAATTTTCCATATTCCATCGGAATTTCCAGCCATTCTTCCAGAGTTTTCTTTCCCGGAAGCCATTTGCGGCGGTGTACTTTTGACTCATAGCGGTAATCATCAAACCCATCCCCAAGCCGGTATGCTTCCAGCGAAAAGTTAAACATCGCAAGACTCTCATGGTACAGTTTTCGGGGACGCGGATGCTCCCGTTCTGCCACGCCCGGCATAAATTCTTTCTCACGCCCTAATATCCAGTTCAGAAATGGGTCATATAAATAATATACCGAAGGAACATAAGGAAATTCCAGTCCCTTCTGCCCTTCTGCGTCATGATAATGCAGGATGATTTTTATTTTCAGCAATTCCCGTTCTACCGATACCGCCGCAATCTGCTGCCTTAAAATCTCCTCCTTCCGTATCGCTGCCTCTCCTCCTGTCTCACTTTCCCTAAAAAAAAGAATTCTGTCTTTGCCATATCCAAACACATACGCATAAGACTGCTGGCTTGTACGCCGCTTCGGTGCATGTACAAACTGATAATCAGAAAAGGCTCCTTTTATCCAGGCGTTTACCGCCTCCGCATATTGTTCCGGAATTTCCTCTGCACTCCAAATCCGCACCGGCCATTCGCTCACCGTAGGACGTCCGTCCACTCTGCATTTTTTCCTCAGCATATCATTTCTTCCTCTCCGTCATATTTTTCCGCCAACAGCTTTTATTTTCGTATACTATGAATTTTCCTGATATTTATTGACTACTTATCTGCGGAAGATGATTGCCTCTGCAATACGTTCTGCCTCCTCTTCACCCTTCAGGCAGGAAATCATCTCAAGCCCAAAAGGAATTGCCGTCCCCATCCCTCTGCTGGTAGTGATATGCCCGTCTGTCACCACCTGCTCTCTCAGCACTTCCGCACCGGCCAGGCGCTCCTCAAAGCCCGGATAGCATACAGCCTTCTTTCCTCTCAGAAGCCCTAAATCTCCCAGCACACTCGGCGCTGCGCAAATTGCCCCGATTCTGATTTTCTGTTCATCTGCTTTCTTTAACAATGCAGTTAATTTTTCACACGCACCCAAATGCTTCGTCCCCGGCATTCCTCCCGGCAGCACCAACATGGCTGCCTCTTCCAGAGAGACCTCATCTATAGAGGTATCCATTCCTACACAGATACCGTGGCTGCCCGTCACGCTGCCCTCCCCCGAAATTCCCGTCATCTTCACGGAAACATCTGCCCGGCGCAGCAAATCCACTACTGTCAGCGCTTCAATCTCTTCAAAGCCCTCTGCAAAAAATACATATACGTTCTTCATTGTCCCTGTTTCTCCTCCTTCTCATTTTACAGACGAAGCCTACAAGCCTACAATCTGAATTAATTATACTACCATTTTCCCTTTCTGTGTAGTATAATACACCTCAAATCGCGGTTTGTCAGAGAGCCTGACTCTTATCCCGCCTGATTCTGGAGGAATTTATGGAAATTGAACGAAAATTTTTGATTACGGAACTCCCGGAAAACCTGACGCAGTATAACTGCCGCCGGATTGAGCAGGGCTACCTGTGTACTGCTCCCGTGGTGCGTATCCGGCGCCAGGATGAAGAATATTACCTTACCTATAAGTCTAAGGGTATGATGGTTCGTGAAGAATACAATCTTCCTCTGACTGCAGAAGCCTATGCACATCTCAGAGAAAAAACAGACGGAAACTTGATCAGCAAACAGCGCTACCTGATTCCGCTGAATGAAACATTAACGGCTGAATTGGATATCTTTGACGCCCCGTTTGCGCCGCTTATGCTGGCAGAAGTAGAATTTTCTTCCGAGGAAGAGGCAAATTCTTTCGTTCCGCCCGCATGGTTCGGGGAGGACGTTACTTTTTCAGGAAAATATCACAACAGCTATTTAAGCTGTCTCAAATTCTAAATATGGTAAGCGCTGGACAGCATCTTCTCCTGTCCGGCGCTTATATATATTATATATGCTTTTATGATTCTCCGTTTGCCGTTACCGTATCCGGCCTTCTGCTGTCGTACACGCCGCTTGCGTCAAACATGCCTGAAGTGACTTCTGTCATCCCCTGTTTTGCTTTATACAGCATATAACCGTCGAGGTTGATACGTCCCTGGCGCACATAGTTTTCACGAATCTGTATCCAATATGGCACTGAACCGTCTACGTTACAGAAAAAGTTATACCCTGCGCTTTTAAAGTAGTTAAATTTCTCATTGTCCGCACTGTAATCGCGCCAGTCGCCAATATCATTTCCGTGGGCAAAAATAATGATATCTGTTTCTCCCACAATATTCTGCACTGTGTCCACCCACTTTTCATTATCTGCTCTCAGTTCATCCACGGTCTTATTCGTAACGCTCAAATGCCCCCAGGTATGGCTCGCAAACTCCCAGCCGGATTTTTTTATAGCCTCCGCAATCTTTTTCGCTTCTTCCACATCCTTATCCCAGTCAAAATCAGGATGCGCCGTCAGCCATGCGCTCTGGTCTTCCGTAAGATTCTCCCTGGTTTTGTATGCCTTATCCGTACGGTATCCCAATACGCCGTCATAACCTGTCAGAGCAATCATCCCTCTTGCTCCGCGGTACGCGCCGTCCGGATGCGCTTCAAGAAAGCTGTTCAGTCTGGGAACCACATCAAAATCTCCCACCGCTTCCGAGCCGTCAGGCTTGATATAGTGGCATTTTATATCGCCATTTTCATCCAGCACCAATTTATCAGGGTAACTTGCTGCTTCATACGAATGATAATAACTTAAATCATCCACGGAAAGTACAACTGCTTTTTTTTCCGGCGGCAGCAGCAGGTTTTCATTTTTCGTAAACACCTTATTTCCATTTTCATCCGTTGTCTCTACTACTAAATCGTGAAGGCGCACAAACACATATCCGTTATCATACATCTGCTGTGTAATTTTATCAAATTCTTCTACCGTAGTCATCCAGGCGTTCATGCCATCCGCCGCTCCCTGCCCTACAATAGAAGCATCCAGTGCAATCGTCGGCTCATTCATCAGCGAATGGTAAAAGATGTGGGGAACGGTATCCACATCCACCGGAACACACTTCTTCTGTGCTTCTGTATACCGAATAATTGCCTGGGTCAGTTCTGTCTTTTGCTCATACCCGTTTACCGATTTAATCTTTGCAACAGCTGCATCGTAATCATAGCCTGCCGCCAGACGGTCCGCTTCTTCCAGAATCTCTGCATTCTCGCCGGCAGGCTCCGTCTCCACTACGGCAGCGCTGCTTTTCTCCGTCTCCGGCTTTTTTCCCGGCTTTTCCTCTCCCACAACAAGTTTTGTCGCCAGAGCAGTTACCCCCACAACCAAGGCCAGTGTTGCGATACATACTCCTGCCCTGATTATACCTTCCTGCCTGTGGCGCTTTTTCTTCATTCTCTGTCTCTCCCTTTTTTTCTGGAGCAGTTCATCTTCCTGTTCTCTCTTCCCCATCCCGGTTACTCCTCCGTGCCTTCATAACAAATTATATGCCCGCTGATTACAGCAGTGTAAATTCCATAACGACTGGATTATGGTCGGAATACAAAAATCCCCCGTCAATATTTTCTGCCTTCGCTTCTATATTATCTGAAACAATAAATCCGTCCACAACCACCGTATATGTCAAGTCCTTTTCATATGGGATATCCGCCCCCCTGCAAGTTGGAATCTCTGCTGCATTCTCCGCTTTTGCAAAACGATATCCCTCCGCCAGGTCGCCACTGTCGAGCTGATAGACCCACTCCGGCGTCTTCTGCCCCGATGGAAAGCTGTCGATAGACTCTGCGATATCATGGTTAAAATCCCCGCCAGCTATCACATAGTTCCCCTGCTCACGCTCACGGGCAAGCACTTCATTCAGTAGCGCAAGCTGTTCTGCACGAATCAGCCCGCCTTTGTCATAAGCGCTCAGATGTACCTGTATCAATACCAGCTCTTTCCCTCCGTCCACCGGAAGACGGCTTACCAGGAAACACCTATCCAAATCCGTAAACTTCGTAATAAAGGCATCGCTGACCGGAAACTGCCGCCTTGTATTTTCTAAAATCTGATACTTGCTGAATGTCAGCATCCCCGCCTGTACCGCCCCATGAGGCTCCAGAAATGGATAAAAAAGATATGCACTGTGAAAATTATTCGCAAACACAGAGCCATAACCGCTAAGCCCTTTCTGGAAAATCTCCCTCTGATTTACCTGATAGCTCCTGTCAGCCTTTTCGTCCACCTCCTGGGTAAAAATAAAATCTGCTTCCTGGCTTTTCACCAGATTCAGGCTTCCTTCCGTATTCTCACGCTCTGCCTTCTCCGAAAGCGCCCTCGCATGTTTTCCCACCGTTTTTGTGCCGTCCAGCATTTCCCCTGTATCCATAAAAAAGGAATAGTCTGCCGAATATGCCCCAAAACCGATGTTGTATGTCATAATCCGATAGGCTTTCCCTTTCTGTACCTGCTCTGTCTGCGGATTTTCCGTGTCAAGCTTTGTAAAATCATCAATTCTGTAATACTGAATCTGCATATACGCCACATATCCCACAACCAGCACCAGAAAAGCCGCAAAAATCCCTAACAGGATTTTCCCTATCCTCTTAGCCACCAAAATGCCTCCCTTTTTTCCAAAACGTTCCTGTCTCTCTTTTATTTATCATATCATTCTTCCCACGCTTTTGCAATAACGCCACATATAAAAAATCTAACCCGCCGCATATTACATGTAACAGTTCAGCCGACTGGCCTGTTACTGCTCTCTCGTGACCAGTGCCCATCTTACACTTCTATATAATATGGGCAGATATCTTCATACTGCCCGTTCTTTAACCGAAATCCTTTCGGAATCGTGCCAAGCTGCCGAAATCCTATCCGCTCATACAAATGCCTTGCATGGATATTTGACGCTACTACCGCATTAAACTGTAAAATCTTAAATCCGATATCCCGTGCCTGCCTGATACAGTCCTGCACCAGCTTTTCCCCGATATGCAGTCCCCTGTTTTTGGCAGATACGGCATAACTCGCATTGCCTATGTGCCCGCACCTTCCCACGTTGTTAGGATGCAGGATATACAGGCCTAAGATTTCCCCTGTCTGTGTATCCTCCGCCACACCGCAGTAACTTTGGCCTCCAAAAAATTCCTTTCCTGTGGTTTCCGTCAGCACTTCTTCCTGAGGAAATGCAATTCCTTCTTCTACCACCTCATTCCAAATATACAGCATGGCAGTAATATCGGTTTCTCTATATTTTCTTATCTTAACTATCATGATGTTATCCTCCCTATACATCCAAAGTATAGCATTTCCCGTGTATACTTTCAAGCATTTTCGAATATTCGTTCTTGTTTTTTATCGTCAATATCCGGAAAAATCGCTTTAATCATTTCTTCTCCCCAATAAAGTAAAATCCTTATACAATATTTTTCATTTTCCATTTACCTGTCTTGTAGTGAGCAAACGAGATACAGAAGTTTGCAAACCAGCCAAGCGGCACGGCGTACCAAATCATTGCGACGCCCCAAGCCGGAGCACAGAACCATGACAGCTGCACCCGTATCGCAAGGTTGACAAGATTCGCAACGGTGAACACTTTTACATCGCCCGCACCCCGGAGAATGCCGTCCACTGCCATTTTGAAACCAACCATACAGAAGAAAAAACCGATGAATTTCAGATAGCTTTCACCGATAGCGACCGTTTCCGTGGAAGGTACTGCATCCAGAAACATTGTAATGATTGGTGTGTGGAACAATTCCAGTATCATACAAAGAAGAACGGCAATGAGAATAATCATTATGTTTGCCGCCCGATACCCCTGTGAAACACGATCTTTTCTATTTGCTCCGATATTCTGTGCAGTATAAGACGAGAGTGCACTGCCAATAGCGGACATCGGCACAATACAGAGCGTTTCAATTCGCATTGCGGCAGAGAAACCGGCAAGAATCTGCGTACCGAAGCCGTTGACTACTGCCTGCACAAGCATCATTCCGATGGAAACCGTAGACTGCTGCAAAATGGACGGCAGAGCAATCCTTGTCATCAAGCGAAGCTCCGATCTGCTAAATATACCGTCTGCCTTTTCAGCATATTTCCGAAGTTCTTTCAGGAAAACAAGAAAGGACAAAATGGTAGAAAATCCCTGTGCGATAAAGGTCGCATACGCAGCGCCAGGAACGCTTAATTCCAGAACAGCGACCATATACCAGTCCAACACCACATTCAGCAGAGAAGAAAAAATCAGGAAATACAGAGGTATTCGTGATTTTCCCAAAGCGTTGAACAGCGAGGACAGAATATTATACATAAACAGGAACGGTAGTCCATAGAAGTAGATATTCAGATAAACGACTGCTATTTCCAGTGCATCTGCCGGGGTGTTCAGCGCCGTCATAATTTGACGGCTAAATAGTAAGCCGAATCCCGCAAGCAGAATACTGATACCAAGAAAGGTCAGCATTGCCGTGTAGATCGCCGTTTTCATCTGAGCGTATCTTTTTGCGCCGAAGTGCTGGCTGATGATAACCGAAGCACCGATTCCGCCGCCAATCGCAATGCTAATAAAGACCGTTGTCAAAGCGTAGGAAGCCCCCACCGCTGCCAGCGCTGTTTCACCGTTATAGTGTCCGACAATAGCGGAGTCCACAATGGTATAAACCTGCTGAAACAGATTGCCGATAATCATTGGAATGGAAAACTTGACCAGCGCCCTCATCGGTTTTTCCGTAATCAAATAATCGTTCGCCGTTTTCAAGATTTCTTCACCGTTCCTCTTCGGTTGCAGGTCGCAGCAAATTCGCAATCGCAGTTTTCAATGTCACCTTGTTTTTTCTCGCTTGCTACAAGCAGGAGCTTCATAGTGTTGGCTGCCTTTTTCAGCAGCTCACGGTTGACCGTATAATGCATCTGATAATCTAACCGTTCGCCGGTAACAAGTCCGCATTCCTTCAAAACATTCATCTGCTGGGAAACTGCTGGTTCACTGATTCCAAGCTTTGTGGCAATCGCCTTAACGCAATAATGGTAATCCAGCAGAAGTGTAATGATTTGGTATCTCGTCGGTGCTGTGACGAGATGCAGTAGTTCAATGTCTGTCATCCTCAATTCCTCCAATTTATAATTAAGAAATTACTTAATTAAGAATATACTTAATTATACATCGAGAGAGCCTCATTTGTCAAGATGTACAGATCCCATGACTCGGAAATCAATTTTCGAAAAGTATTCTAATATCTCCCCAATTATGCATAATAGCCCCTGGGCAGAGATGGCTGCCCCCCTTTTACATGAAATGAGCCACCTCTATAATTTGAAACATGACATTCAGGACGTAAGCAACAGCGACTATTATCACAACATGAAATTCAGAGCAGCCGCCGAGGCCCACGGCCTTCATATAGGGAAACAAATTACGGCTGGACGGTAACAACACTAGCTCCAGAGGCCGAAGCATGGATTAAAGCCACTTTGGATGAAACCGGTATCCATATTCTGAGGGTTCGCCTTTCTTTACCAGCCTGTACGTCGGCACATCCTCATCGGCATCTGCCTGCTCTGATTCTTCCTGCATCTTTTCCTTCCCTTAAAACCACTGTTCACGTACTAAAATTACCTAATCTTAGAATACGTCTTTCACCTCCCCAAAAGTCAACTAATTCAAATCTGTTTTCCGCAAAAACTCTCTGTTTTATATTGGTCTGTGAAAAATTCAAAAAGCAGACACTCATCTAAGGAATGTCTGCTTTTTAACATATCAGAAATTTTCTTTCTGCCTGTTAAAATTAGATATACAAAACAGTATTACACAGATTCAAAATAAAGTGGTATTTTGGATTCCAGTCAGACATTGTGATTCACCATTCTTTAAATCAATGTTCCATATTGCTGTCAACCGTCATGCAGCAGCCATACGGTATTCATCAATACACTCTGAAAGCCCACGCACATTATACCGATTGGGTTATACGCTATGAATGGACTTTGGTATTGCCCTGCATATTGTATGACAGCAAATCAAATTAGAGAGTTCCGCATTGACCGTATCAAAGAAATTGTAGAGGAAAAGCCTTATCCAAAGGAGAAATATCCTATTCCTGCGTCCATTCAAGAATATCTTGAAAAATTAGAAGTCGGAAACGATTACCACATAAAAATTCAACTGACCGATATAGGCGTTAAACGCTGCGAAACTGATTGTTTACTGGCAAGAGGATTAAAAACTTTTCCAACAGGCGGCGGACTGCTTCCGGTTCAATTTCGTGATATTTCCCAACCCACTTGCATGTTCAGAAACAATAGAGTATAATACAGCTTATATTAATAAGGAAATTCTTCGGGGCAGGGTGAAATTCCCGACCGGCGGTACAGTCCGCGACCCGCTTCGGCGGCTGATATGGTGCGATTCCATAACCGACAGTAAAGTCTGGATGAGAGAAGAATGCGATATTCTTTGAACACTATTGTCCCGTGTGCCCTTGCGCATACGGGATTTTTCGTGGAATTTCCTTTAAAGTCAAAGCCCCCGCAAGCACGGCGCTTGGCTCATTGCTGGCGGGAATGAAAAGGAGAGAAAACATGAACGCAAACACAAACGCGGCAGGAAATGCCGCAGGAAAAAGCAGCATTAAGAAAATGGTACAAATTGGAATGCTGGGGGCGGTATCCGTCATCCTTATGATGTTCGAAATTCCCCTCTGGTTTGCCCCCTCATTCTACAAGATTGATTTAAGCGAAGTCCCGGTACTGATAGGCGCGTTTGCCATGGGACCGGCCGCCGGAGCCGTCATTGAACTGGTAAAAGTCGTCCTGCACATGGTTTTTAAGGGCAGCACGACGGCAGGTGTAGGCGATTTCGCAAATTTCCTGATTGGATGCGCCTTCATCGTCCCGGCAGGGCTTATCTACAGTAAGAAGAAAAATAAAAAACGTGCAGTTATCGGCATGACAGTGGGCGCGGTCTTTATGGTAGTAGCAGGATGCTTCCTGAACGCCTTCGTCCTGCTTCCCGCATACGGAAAAGCCTTCGGTATGCCGATAGACGCGCTTATCGGAATGGGAACGGCAGTAAATCCGGCTATTACCAGCCTGACAACTTTCGCCGTCCTGGCAGTCGCGCCGTTCAATCTGCTCAAAGCGGTGATTGTTTCGGTGATAACGCTGCTTCTATATAAATACATCAGCCCAATCTTAAAATAAATACCCCTCTCCGTTCGTGGGACTCCTATTATTTATCCATTTGTATATTATGGAACCTGATGATTTTTTAACGTCTCATAGGAATACGGTGCTCTTTGTTGTATTATTTTAGGGGAGATTTAGAATAGCTTTCTTTATTTCGGGCACGATAAGCTCGAGGTGATTATATGAACAAAACAAAGCAGGAAGAAGCAAATCGCAAAAAGAGCGATGATAAATTCAATAGCATAACCCAAAAGAAAAAACCGGAAAACCAGAACCAGGCGCACAATGCCCGTTCCGAAGCGGTAGAAGCAAAAAACAGGCAGGTTTAAGCATCCTTAGGGATGCTTTTTCCATACCTGAAACGACATGAAACGCCAATTGACAAACCTCCTTTTATGCGGTATAATCAGACACATCCGCGATTTAAACTTTAAAAGTTTAACGAGCGAAAGTATTTAAGAAAAGGAGACATGTACACTATGAAGGAAATATCGAACTTGATGAATTTCCGTCCGCAGATTAAAGTCGTGGACGCGACGCTTCGTGACGGGGGACTTGTAAATGATTTCTATTTTTCAGATAAATTTGTTCAGGATTTGTATCTGGCCAATCTGAGGGCCGGCGTTGACTATATGGAGTTTGGATATAAAGCATCCCGCGAAATGTTCGACGAATCGCAGTTTGGCAAATGGAAATTCTGTAAAGACGAGGACATCCGCGCCATCGTGGGGGATAATAACACGGATTTAAAAATCGCAGTTATGGCAGACGTAGGACGCTGTGACTACAAAAAAGATATCATTGACCGCGCCGACAGCCCGATTGACTTAATCCGCGTTGCTACCTATATTAATACGATCCCTGCCGCTATTGATATGATTGAAGACGCCCACGCAAAGGGATACGAAACCACCTGCAACATCATGGCACTCTCCAATGCGCGTGAGCAGGATTTGGAAGTGGCGCTGCACCTTCTGGGACAGAGCAGCGTCGATACGATTTATATCGTAGACAGCTACGGTTCTTTCTACCCGGAGCAGATTGCCCGCACCGCCCACACGTTCCTGGAAATCTGCGGACAGTACGGAAAAGAAGTGGGAATCCACGCGCACAACAACCAGCAGCTCGCTTTCGCCAACACCATCGAAGTCGTAGGCGACGGCGTAAACTTCCTGGACGCTACCTACAACGGCATGGGAAGAGGCTGCGGCAACTGTATGATGGAGCTTCTGCTCGGATTCCTGAAAAATCCGAAATACAACATTTACCCGGTTATCCAGTTCATCGAAAAGCACATGACGAAACTGAAAGAGGAAGGCGTTATCTGGGGATATGATTTCCCGTACATGCTTACCGGAATCCTGAACCAGCACCCGCGCTCCGCGATTCAGTTTATGAAGAACGGCCGCACGGATTACACAGAATTTTACAAAGAGCTGCTGGATAGAGATTAATCCTGCCGACACCATTCTTACATTTCAGGGAGTGAACCGCCGTTCACTCCCTGATCCATTTCAGATGCGCCGCAATCTCTTTTTCATATCCGTTTTCACTCGGCTCATAAAATCTTGTATCCCCCAGCTCTTCGGGAAGATATCTCTGCTTTGAAAAATGTTTCGGAAAATCGTGGGCGTATTCATACCCCAGCCCATGTCCCAGCTTTTCCGCTCCCCGGTAATGAGAATCCTGCAGATGAGACGGAACAGTGGCTTTCTGGCGCTTCACAGACTCCGTCGCATGGAAAATCGCATTGGTACAGGAATTGCTCTTCGGGGCGCACGCTACATAAATCGCTGCCTGTGACAGAATAAGCTGAGACTCCGGCATACCCACACGCTCGACCGCCTGGGCTGCCGCCACGGCCACCTGCAGCGCCTGCGGATCTGCGTTCCCCACATCCTCCGAAGCACAAATCATGATTCTCCGCGCAACAAAGGTCACACTCTCCCCTGCATAAAGCATCCGCGCCAGGTAATACACCGCCGCATCCGGGTCAGAACCCCGCATACTTTTGATAAATGCGGAAATCGTATCATAATGGTTATCCCCTGTCTTGTCATACCGCACGGCACGTTTCTGAATACATTCCGCCGCCACATCAAGCGTGATATGGATTTTCCCGTCGCTTCCGCGCTCCGTCGTCAGAACGCCCAGCTCAACCGCATTCAATGCCGCCCGTGCGTCTCCGTCCGCGATATCTGCCAGAAATTCCTCTGCGTCCGCATCAATCACAGCGTTATATTCACCCATTCCCCGCTCTTTGTCGTACACTGCCCGCTCAATCAGTATCTTGATATCATCCTTCGCCAAAGGCTTCAGTTCAAATACGATCGAGCGCGAAATCAAAGCGCCGTTCACCTCAAAATACGGATTTTCGGTAGTTGCGCCCACCAGAATCAGCGTCCCATCCTCCACAAACGGAAGCAGATAGTCCTGCTGCCCCTTATTGAAGCGGTGAATCTCATCTACAAACAGAATCGTCCGCTTCCCGTACATCCCCATACTGTCTTTCGCGGACTTTACCACTTCTTCCATATCTTTTTTTCCCGCCACCGTAGCATTAATCTGCGTAAACTCCGCGCTGGTAGTATTGGCTATGACCTTCGCAAGCGTCGTTTTCCCTGTTCCCGGAGGACCATAGAAAATGATAGAGCTTATCTTATCCGCCTTAATCGCACGGTAAAGCAGCTTGTCCTTTCCGATGATATGCTGCTGTCCTACCACCTCATCAAGAGTCTTTGGGCGCAGCCGGGATGCCAGCGGCGCCTCCGTCTCCATCGTATTTTTCCTCATATAATCAAATAAATCCATCTTCCCCTCCGTTTACTCCAAAACCAGTTCATCCACTGTTACAAACTCAAACCCCCGCTCCAACAAGGCGTCTACAATTTTCAGCGCTGCCTCCACAGACGAATCGTAATAATCATGCAGAAGAATGATACTGTTCTCCTCTGCCCTGCTAAGTACTTTCTGAACCACCGCATCCACATTTTTCGTTGTCCAGTCCAGCGGGTCGATGCTCCACAGTACCGGAAACATCTCAAATCCACACTCCAGCTTCTTATCCCACGCGCCAAAAGGCGGACGCACAAACTCCGTATTTTTTCCGGTAATCTCCTTCACCAGCTCACTCGTTTTTGTAATCTGTGCGCACGCCTCTTCCTCCGGAAGCCCGGTAATCTTTACATGATCATACGTATGGTTACCGATGAGATGTCCCTCCTCGTCCATGCGTTTAATAATATCTTCGCGTCCCTCAATATTCTTCCCCACCACAAAAAAGGTCGCTTTCACATTCCGCTCCTTTAGCCCATCCAAAAGCTTCGGCGTGTAGACCGGATGCGGCCCGTCGTCAAAGGTCAGCGCAATCCTCGGCTTCACATCCTCTGTAACCGCCTGGGAAATCCTGCCCCATGACAGCCCCAGTCCAAGAATAACCACCGCTGCAATCATTATCAGAATATTTCTTCGTTTCACACACAAACCGCCCGTTATTAAAATTACTAAATATATACGCTGAGGGGCAATTCTCTATTCCATGAAACAGCCGTTTATAATCCTTTTCATTCATTATACCATAGACTTCCCCTAAATTCTGCACAATTTCAAAAATCGAATAAATCCTTGCAATAAGAAGTGGCGCAATCCCTCTCCAGGTGGTATACTATAAATATTATAAAAAAGAAAGGGGGATGCTTTTATGAAAATACAAAAATTTAAAACGATACGCATCCTAATCACTGCGCTGATGTTTCTTACCGGAACCCTGGTTATAACATCCGGTGCACAGGCAGCCGACAGCCGCTATTATGTTTCTATGGAGGCTCCTGCTCAGACACAGTATGGAACAGACAATGCCGTAATCAGCTGGAAACTCAGCTATATCAGCTCTTCCAATACAACAGAAACGGCCGGATACAACATTTACCTGGGAGAAGACTACGGGAGCACAAAACTCTTCGCAAAAACCCCGAACACTTTCTACAAAATCACCGGGCTGGAGGACGGAAAGAAATACTATGTAAAAGTAGAGCCTTACGCCGCAGACGGGTCCATTGGCAGCGGCAGGAGCCTGACCATCGAGACGATGCCGGCGCGGGTGAAAAATTTCCGGCAGGAACGCTGGTGGTATTTCATCAATATGCTTGAAGTAGCCTGGGATCGGATAGAGACTGCCGATACCGTCAACATTTCTCTGTACAACAGCAAAGGGAAAAAGGTACAGTCAAAGATACTTTCTCCATCCAGCAGCAGCGTATCTTTCTCAAAAATGAAAGATGAAGTTTACACGGTAAAAATACAGGCCTCCCGAACCATAAACGGAAATACCTGGCAGACTCCTGTTTCCACCATCCAATGCTTTAACCAGGCGCGCATCAGTTCCGCAAAAGTATCTAAGAAAAAACTGACTGTCAAGTGGAAAAAGGTAGGCGGCGCTACCGGATATGACATCTACGTATCCACAAAACAGAAATCCGGCTACAAAAAGTTGAAATCCGTCGGCAAAAATACAACGAAAGCTACATTTTCAAAATTTAAAGGAAAATCTTTCAATCCGAAGAAAACTTATTATATCTATATAGAGACTAAAAAGAAAAACGGAAAAAGAATTGACAAATCCGGCAGGCTTTACTACTGGAACACCAAAAATACGGCGACCGGTTACTTTTAACAACACAGGAGGAACGGTATTATGATGGATCGCATTTTTAACATGGATAACAAATTTTTCACTTTTATGGGAAAAGCCGCTGATTTGATTCTTCTAAACATCATCTTCCTGATTTGCTGCCTTCCCGTGGTGACCATTGGTGCATCCGTTACCGCAATGTATTATGTAACCCTGAAAATGGTACGGAACGAGGAATCTTATATCTCCCGAAGCTTTTTCCAGTCGTTCCGTCAGAATTTCAGGCAGGCAACAGGAATCTGGCTGATCCTCCTGGCTGGAGGAACGGTTCTCTGGCTGGATTTTCAAATCATGGAACAGGCAGGTTCCGGCGGAATCTTTCAAGCCGTTTATCTGGGACTATGCTTTATTCTCCTGATTTACGGCATGATATCCGCTTACATATTTCCGCTGTTAGCCAAATTTGACAATACCGTAAAAAACACTTTTAAGAATTCCCTGCTCATGTCCATCAGGCATCTGCCCTATACCATCCTGCTTCTGCTCATTACCTATGTGCCGATGTTCCTGACTCTGAACTATGGCGTTGTCCTGGTATACGGAGCCGTGGTCTGGCTGGCGGCAGGCTTTGCCCTGACAGCATTTATCAATTCACACATCTATATGAGGATTTACAAAAATTACATTCCGGAAGAAGCGCAAGAAAATGATTCCGAATGGACGCTGGGAGAATAATTACAGGGAGGCATTTCGCCTCCCTGCTTCTTAAGAAAAGAGATCCTGGAAAAATCCTACAATCGCGTCTATGATTCTTGTAAAAAAATTTCCTACACTCTCTGCATCAAAGTTAAAATCCAGATTTTCTAATTTATGGTACAAATCTTTCGCCTGCTCTTTGATGGCGTCTACGTTCAAATCCAAACCGTCGATTTTGTCCATCAGCCCGGTAATCTTATCCCTATCCTCATCGGAAAGACGAATCTCCAGCTCGTCCGCCGCCTGTTTCACCAGATTTTTAATATCTTCACTGCCGCTGACCGCACCCTCGGCCACCTCCTGTTTCACCAGCGCCATAAGCTGTTCTACCTTCTCAGGATCCCCTACGCTCTCCACGATTTCCCCTGTGATTACCAGTTCATTGTTCGCAGCATCCAGGTTTACTTCAGGAACCTCTTCCCCGGTCATCGTCTCATAAGCTTTGATAGCGCCCACCAGCGCCGCCGTCCCGGATATTGAAAATGGTCCTGCCACTGTAATATCTGCATCTTCCACTCCGGCAGTAATCAACGCATTCCGGTACATGCCTGACGTACAGTAGGAAATATTGTTTGTGTTTACATTGATACCATTTCCCGCCTCTTTTCCCACTACCATAACAGAAGAGAGCGCCCTTGTCCCTATCACGCCGGCATCCAGATAGCTGTCCAGATATTTATGTTCATCTTCATTTGTAATCGTGACCACATCATAATCTTTCAGCTCTGCCTCCGTCACTCCGAGCAGCTCCAGAACTTTCGCCCTCTCTGACTCCTTTAAGTCTGCGCCCAACGCCACGTACGGCTTATCAATCACTGCATCTACCCTGTCCGCCAGCGCTGTCATTCCTGACGTAAGGAACATACATGCCGCCAGGGCTCCTGTTAACATCTGCTTCTTTCCCATCAAAATCCCTCCTGTTTCTTATTATTCATCTTTCCTGTGCCCTCCAGACATTCCGAAAGCCATGTATAAATGTCCCGGTAAACTTTTTCCCTGTCAGTCTCATTCAATATCTCATGTCTATCGCCCGGATACAGCCTGCACTTCACATTTTTCATTCCCAGTTCCTTAAACCGGGCATATACCAGCATCACGCCTTTTCCGTAAGCTCCTACCGGGTCGTCCCCGCCTGCTGCAAACAGCACCGGAAGGGTTTTCGGCATTCTTCTCAGATAGCTCTCCTCCGAAAGTTTATAAAGACCCAGGAACATATTGTAATAGGCATTCAGCGTGAAGCGGAATGTGCATCTCTCATCTGCCACATACGTTTTCACACAATTCTCATCCTTCGTCAGCCATTCCTTGCCTGCGCGTGACTTCCCAAATCCCCTGTTATATCCTCCAAATGCCAGCGCGTCCACAAACCGGCTCCGGTAACGCCATCCCTTTACCCTCGCGAACAGCTTACAGACTAACATTCCCAACATGGCTATGTTCCCCGAATGGTGCCCGGTTCCCATGATAACCGCCCCGGCCAGCCCTTTCCCATAGCAGCAGATATACTGCCTCGCCAGGAACGAACCCATACTATGCCCCAACAGGAAATATGGCGCGTGCGGATAATCCTCCTGCACCATTTTCCGCAGTCTGTGTAAATCCTTTATCAGCGTAGAATTTCCGTTTTCCTCCGCAAAATACCCATACTCTTCCTTCGAGCGGATGGATTCCCCGTGCCCCAGATGATCATTCCCCACCACCAGGACTCCCCGTTCCGCCAGGAACACTGCAAACTCGTCGTAGCGTTCCACAAACTCGCACATCCCATGAGAAATCTGCAGAACTGCCTTCACCTCCCCTTCAGGCACCCACTTTACCGCATGGACCAGCGTAATAGAGTCATTGGATAAAAACTGCATATGCTGTCTGATTACCATAAAATCACCCCTTTTACTTTTCATCTGCATCTTTGGCGTCCGCATGCACTCCCCATGCCGGCGGATACCGGAACCGCAGCCTGTTCCACGGTTCACTGCTGCTTCTTCCATACTATACCACACTTTAAAGAGAATACTCCTTAAAATTCTGTGAAAAATTGACTTTTTCTCTTAAACAGGTTATTGTAGGATGCAGATTATCAAAAAGGAGAGTTCTACTTATGAAACTGCAGCAATTACTCAGCTATACCCGAAAAGCTGTTGATGAATACCAAATGATACAGGAAGGAGACGCCATCGCCGTGGGCATTTCCGGGGGAAAGGACAGCCTGGCTATGCTCTATGCGCTACAGGGACTTCGGCGCTTTTACCCAAACCATTTTGACATCCATGCTATTACCGTCAGCCTGGGATACGAAGGCTTCGACTTATCCCCCATACGTTCCCTCTGCGAAGAGCTCGAAGTCCCCTACACCGTAATAGACACTGAGATCGCCCGCATTATCTTTGATGAGCGGAAAGAGGACAATCCCTGCTCTCTGTGCGCGAAGATGCGCAAAGGCGCTTTTAACCAGGAAGCGAAACGCATTGGCTGCAATAAGGTCGCCTATGCCCACCATAAAGACGATATAATTGAAACTATGCTCCTTTCCCTCATTTTTGAGGGAAGGTTCCATTCTTTCTCGCCGCTCACTTATTTAGACAGGATGGATTTGACGGTTATCCGTCCATTGATGTTTGTAGACGAGGCAGATGTGATTGGATTCAAAAATAAATACGCGCTTCCCACTGTCAAAAATCCCTGCCCGGCAGACGGTTACACGAAACGGGAATACGCGAAAAAACTGCTCCGACAGCTAAACCTGGAAAATCCCGGCGTGAAAGAGCGTATGTTTTCAGCCATCTTAAACGGAAATATCGCAGGATGGCCCCCGCGTATCCTGCGGTAAGGCGTTTATAAATCCTTTACATTTTTTTAGATTCTATATATGTTATTCCCCCGGAAACTGTGCTATCCTTTCTACTAGAATTTATTTAGGAAGTGACGGAATTGAAAACACAAGTCTTATATGTAAGCGGAACCGGAAATACTGAACAGATTGCAAAAGCAGTTTATCAGGAAATTCCCGGTGCTTCCAAGGATATCATGAAACTGGATTCCTGCTTTGAAAAACACTCTGCCGACATGTACTTTATCGGCTTTTGGGTAAACCGCGGCTCTGCCAGCGTGGAAATTCTTGACTTTCTCTCTGGCCTGCACGGAAAAAACATCGCGCTTTTCGCTACCTGCGGTATGGGAAAACACCCTGAATATTACCGCAAAATCGAAAAAAATGTATCTGCTTTTATCCCGGATGACAACCAATATCTGGGCGCCTTTTTCTGTCAAGGCAAAATGCCCATGCATGTGCGCCGGAAATATGAACAGATAGAAACTTTTGAAAACGGAAAACAGGTAGAACAGATGCTTCATAATTTTGACGAAGCGCTGCTCCATCCCGACCGCAGAGATTTAGCAAACGCACGCGCTTTTGTCTGCTCCGTTTATCAGAAACTGCCGTCCGATACTTACTGACCGGCTCATCGTTCTCACAGGAGGAACCTTTATATGAAGCAAAAATTTCAGAACTTTATGTCTGGCCGTTATGGCGTTGATGACTTTTCAAAAGCCCTGCTCTATGCTACCCTCGCCCTGTGCCTCGTCTCACTATTTACCCGGAACCGGATGCTGAACCTGCTGCTGACCGCAGGCCTGGTTTTTATCTATTACCGTATGTTTTCCAAGAATTATTCCCGGCGTTATCAGGAAAACCTATGGTATCTCCGGCAAAAAGACAAAGTCATGCACTTTTTCCGGCGCCAGAATAGCCTTGCGCAGCAGCGGAAAACTCACCGCATTTATACCTGTCCCCAATGCCGTCAGAAAATACGGATTCCCAAAGGACACGGAAAAGTGCAGATTACCTGCCCCCAATGCAAAACTGCGTTTATCAAACGCTCTTAATTCCTCTGAATCCCGACGCTGCCCTTTTTAACTACTGCTTTCCACGGAGAGATTATGTTTGGATACATCACTGTGAACCAGCAAGAGCTGAAAATAAAAGAATACAACCGCTACCGCGCCTATTACTGTGGCCTGTGCAAATCCTTGCGGGAGCGTCATGGCATAGCCGGACAGATGACGCTGACTTATGATATGACTTTTCTTGCCATACTGCTCAGCGGGCTTTATGAGCCGGACAGCTGTTCCGGTCTGGAACGCTGCCTGGTTCATCCATGCAGAAAGCACAAGATTCTTTCCAATGAATATACCGCCTATGCCGCGGATATGAATATTCTGCTAGCTTACCACAAATGCATGGATGACTGGCTGGACGACAAAAGCCTCTGGAAACTTTCTTATGCCCGGCTTCTCAAAAAACGATACAAAACGCTGGAAGCCCGATATCCCAGACAAGTACAGGCCATAAACATTTATATGGAAAATGTACATAACGGCGAAAAATGCCGCCTGGAAGATTTAGATTTGATTTCAGGTTACACAGGCGTTCTTCTTAGTGAGCTTTTTACCTGCAGAGAGGACGAATGGAGCGCTATCTTAAGACAGATGGGATTCTTCCTGGGAAAATTTATCTATCTTATGGATGCTTATGAAGACCTGGAAGCAGATATAAAGAAAGAACTTTACAATCCCTGGATATTCTATCGAAACCAGACAGATTTCGAAAAATTCTGCCTGGAAACCCTTCATATGATGGCCGCCGAATGCGCACGCGAATTTGAAAAGCTCCCTATTCTTATGGACGCAGAAATCCTTCGAAATATCCTGTATTCCGGTCTTTGGTCAAAATATGAAATGATTCAGAAAAACTATAAGGAAGAGAAAGAAGAAAAATAATGTCAGACCCTTACAAAATCTTGGGCGTCAGCCGCGATGCCTCTAACGATGAAATAAAAAAAGCATATAGGAACCTAAGCCGTAAATATCATCCTGATGCAAATATAAACGCTCCGCATCCCGAAACTGCCGAAGAAAAATTCAAAGAAATCCAGCAGGCATACCGCCAGATTATGGATGAAAGGGAACACGGCGGCTCCTCTTATAGCTATACTTCCTACGGACGTACTTCTTATGCTGGCTCGGAAAACGGTTCTTCCGTAAAAATGCAGGCAGCTGCAAACTTTATCAACTCCCGCCATTTTAAGGAAGCGCTCAATGTCCTGAACGACATCCCTGAACACGACGCCCAATGGTATTTCTTCAGCGCCATTGCTAATTCCGGACTTGGAAATAATGTAACCGCCAAACAGCTGGCTTCTCAGGCAGCGGCTTTAGACCCTTCAAATATCCAATACCGCCAATTCCTTCAGCAGCTTGAGTTCAGCAGTACCTGGTACAGTTCCGTGGGCAGCGCCTACGGGCAGACAGATATGGGAAATCGTTTCTGTCTGAATCTGTGCCTGCTGAATTTATGCTGCGGCGGCTGCTATTTTCCCTGCTGATTTACAGGGAATCATGACCCGCCGCCTTGACAGTCAGCCGCCTGCATCGTGTGTCCGGGGCTGTCCGATGTCCAGGTATTTAACCTTCGCATGCCGTTTATGAGCACGCAGCAGCCCGCTTGTCTTATTGTACAGCCAGAAAGAATATACCAGTACGTTATTTGCTGCCCCGATTTTCTCTTTGGTGGTTCCGTGGTAATACTCGCCCCCCGCACGGATGGGGGCTTTTCTTCTGACCGCCGCAATCAAGTCTGACTCGCAGGTAATCTTATCTGCAAACTTCGTATATGCCAGTCCCACACAATTTTCTTTATGGGAATCGCTTCCGCCGAATCCCGGGAGATAATATTCTTTCGCCAGTTCCTTTGCTTCCTGATTCCTCTCCGGTGACTCACAGGCATTAAACGTCTCCACAAAATCAAACCGCCGCATCAATGAATCTTTCTGCCGCCGGAATACCTTGGTTCTCCCAAAACTCATATATTTTTCCCCGCAAGGATGCGCTGGGCCTACAATCCCTCCATAAACATGAACAATCGTAATCAACAGGGATACCGGCATCCCCCGCACCTCCAGAATACGCGGCTTTACTTTCTCAGGCATTACTACAATCATATGCCCGGCATTGATCGTATCATATTCAATCCCTTTCAGAACCACGAAATCCTGTGCCGTTCCATCTTTCACCTGATTCTTCCAGGCCCGGTATCCGTCATAAGAATTGTGGTCTGTCACCAGCATTCCCTGAAACCCTTTATCTTTAAGTATACGGATATAGTCCTCAAGCCCTACTCTCCCATCCAGAGAGCCCTCCTTTGTATGGCAATGCATGTCAAATTTCATATAAATCCATCCTTCCGATGCTTTGTCCAGGTTCTGCTTCCTTTCGGTGTGCGCAGCCTGCTAAAGGCAGGCTGCGTATATGCTACAGTTTCTCTGCCGCCCGCTGATTTTATGCGTGTGGAAATATTATTTTAATTGCTCTTTCATAATAATAACATGCACGCCAAGGGGATTGATGACTACGCCTTTTGCCTGTTCTGCTACAACTTCCGTAAGTTTATCATAGGGAATCACAGCTCCATGAAACTTGCTGCTGCCCCCGAATTTGTTAAATTCATGCATATCCGTAAAGATTGGCTGGAACATAGCGTCCTCCTTGATTTTCATCAGCGGAACCTTCTTGTCCTCCTGGACAGGTACGATATAGACCCCACGACGCATGTTTGCCGTAAGCTCCTCTTCCATCTCTTTCATTTCCTCCGTCGGCTGCACGCCCGGCGCCCTGCGCAGCTCCTGCATCAGATACATTGCCGTAAGCTGGAACTCCGGGTTGTCCACACGAATCTGTCCTTCCGGCATCTTACTGTAATCCGGAGGCGTCACCAGTTCTTCCAGAAGAATTTCCATCTGTTCGTCCCCCTCATCCACAAGCATGGCATTTATCCCCAGAAAATAAAGACTGGAATAAAAGTTCAGGAAATCTTTATTTTCCACCTTCAGAACCTGCACCGGAATTTCCTGTTTTCCGTATTCTTCCGCTGCCCCCCTTGCATTCTCTTCTTTCCTGAAAATATAAATCTGGTCATTATATGTCTCCTGGTCGCAATAGACGTAGGGAAGTCTCGTGCATCTCGAAAAAAGCACGAAAATTTCCCCTGAGTTCCTCAATTGCTGAAGCATAAACCTTTTTTTGCCGTCAATCTGTGCCATATGCTGCCCCTCTCTTACTTTTGTAATCTGCGTAATTTTCCTAAAACAATTTGTTCTTAGTTTATCATAACATAAATGCGTCCAAAAACCCAGATCCTATTTATATTTTTATAATTATAACTGTTTGGTCAATTACTTATAATTTACTGTTTTTCGGAAACACTAAATGAATACCACACTGCGAGGAGGTCAGTCTCCATGAGTTTTTTTCCAAAAATGAATTTCCGGGTTCTTTGCATGGAAATCCTCGGCAGCTTCCTGATTGCCGTCGGCATTTATAATTTTGCGCTTCCTGCCGGATTTCCTATGACCGGGTTTTCCGGAATTGCCATTATCCTGCACCGCCTGTTCGCCCTTCCCGTCGGCTCTATGACCATCGTACTCAATATCCCGGTCGCTCTTTTCTGCTGCCGTCTTCTGGGAAAAACCTTTTTCCTGCGTTCTTTTCGCTGTATGCTGATTTC
Organism: Hominisplanchenecus murintestinalis; assembly: GCA_004793585.1. Taxonomy (GTDB): domain Bacteria; phylum Bacillota; class Clostridia; order Lachnospirales; family Lachnospiraceae; genus Hominisplanchenecus_A; species Hominisplanchenecus_A murintestinalis. The sequence goes on from SRZB01000003.1 coordinate 128,589, forward strand.
TTCTGTTATGATGGATGCCGCCGCACCTCTGCTCCCGCTTTACCAAGGAAGCCGCCTGCTGGCTGCCATTTCCACCGGAGTCCTCGGGGGGATTGGCTACGCACTGATTTACATGCAGGGTTCTTCCACAGGTGGGATGGACTTTATTACCATGTCTATCAAATCTTTCAAGCCTCATGTTCCCCTGGGGCGGATCGTGTTTGCTGCAGACGCTATAATTATTCTCATTGGAGGTATCATTTTCCGGGATGTCGATGGAATCATTTACGGACTAATCGTCACTTATCTGTTTTCCATCATGGTAGACCGCACCATGTACGGCGCGAATGCCGGGAAGCTTACCTTAATTGTCACTTCCCATCCCCGGCAGATTACCGAAACAATCGTCAACTGCATCGGCCGCGGCTCCACCATCCTAAATGGGCAGGGCAGTTACCGCCATGAAGAACGCTTTGTCATTCTGTGCGCCTGCAGCAAAAAACAGATGTACTCCTTACAGCAGGCAGTACGCCTGACCGATCCCGGCTGTTTTCTGATTATCCTGGAATCTAACGAAGTACACGGAGAAGGATTCCATCCGCTGGCTCTGGGACAGAAACCCATCAGCAAACATTGAATCCATAGAACTTCAGAACTTTTGTACGAAAAAAGTACAGAACAAACGTGCGATTTGTTCTGTACTTTTCCGTTAGATAGTGGTATACTATTACTGCTGAAAACAAATAGAACAAATCAGAATCCGTTCATAAAGGAGACTTTCATGGATCATTTTGAATTAGTATCACAATACGCCCCCACTGGCGACCAGCCACAGGCAATCGAAGAATTAGTAAAAGGATTTCAGGAAGGCAACCAGTTTCAGACCCTTCTCGGCGTTACCGGTTCCGGTAAAACATTTACGATGGCAAATGTTATTCAACAGTTAAACAAACCGACACTTATCATAGCACATAATAAGACATTAGCCGCCCAATTATATGGAGAATTTAAAGAATTTTTTCCGAATAATGCGGTAGAATACTTTGTCTCCTACTACGACTACTACCAGCCGGAAGCCTACGTCCCCTCTTCGGACACTTATATTGCAAAAGACTCTGCTATCAATGACGAGATTGACAAGCTGCGTCTTTCTGCGACAATGGCTCTGGCAGAGCGAAAGGATGTAATCATTGTCTCCAGCGTATCCTGTATCTACGGTTTGGGCGACCCTGTGGACTACAAAGAAATGGTAATCTCCCTGCGTCCGGGTATGGAGAAAGACAGAGATGAAGTCATGCGCAAGCTGATCGATATCCAGTATGACCGCAACGACATGGATTTTAAACGCGGTACTTTCCGGGTTCGGGGAGACGTGCTGGAAATTTTCCCGGCAATGAATACAGACACCGCTATCCGGGTAGAATTTTTCGGAGATGAGATTGACAGAATTACAGAGATTGACGTGCTGACCGGAGAGGTAAAAACAAGTCTGGAACATGCGGCAGTCTTCCCGGCATCCCACTATGTAGTACCTATGGAAAAAATTCTTGAAGCGGCAAAAAACATTGAAACTGAGCTGGAAGAACGCGTACGCTGGTTTAAGAGTGAGGACAAGCTTTTGGAAGCCCAGCGCATTTCTGAACGGACGAACTTTGATATTGAAATGATGAAAGAGACTGGATTCTGCTCCGGCATCGAAAACTATTCCCGCCATCTGGCAGGGCTGGAGCCGGGCGCTACTCCCCATACGCTGATAGATTACTTCCCCGACGACTTCCTGATTATTATTGACGAGTCCCACAAGACAGTGCCGCAAATCCGGGGAATGTTCGCGGGAGACCAGTCCAGAAAAACCACACTGGTGGATTACGGATTCCGTCTGCCCTCTGCTAAGGATAACCGCCCGCTGAACTTTGGGGAATTTGAGAGTAAAATCGATCAGATGCTTTTCGTGTCTGCGACACCCGGGGATTATGAAGCAGACCACGAACTGCTCCGTTCAGAACAGATTATTCGTCCGACAGGACTTCTGGACCCGGCCGTAGAAGTGCGTCCGGTAGAAGGCCAGATAGACGATTTGGTCGGCGAAGTAAATAAAGAAGTAACAAAAGGAAATAAAATTCTGATTACTACCCTGACAAAACGGATGGCTGAGGATTTAACCGACTATATGCGGGAAATCGGTATCCGGGTAAAGTACCTGCATTCCGATATTGATACACTGGAACGGACAGAAATTATCCGTGATATGCGCCTGAATCTATTTGACGTGCTGGTAGGTATCAACCTGCTGAGGGAAGGACTGGATATTCCTGAAATCACCCTGGTAGCAATCCTCGACGCAGATAAAGAAGGGTTTCTGCGTTCCGAGACTTCCCTGGTACAGACCATTGGCCGCGCCGCCAGAAACGCCGAAGGGCATGTAATTATGTACGCAGACACCATAACAGATTCCATGCGCCTGGCGATTGAAGAAACACAGCGCCGCCGGAGCATCCAGGAAGCGTACAACGAAGCACATGGCATTACCCCGCAGACCATCAAAAAAGCCGTCCGCGGCTTAATCAGCATTTCAAAAGAAGTAGAAAAGAAAAACGACGATTTTGAGATAGACCCCGAATCCATGACAAAAAAAGAGCTGGAGAAGCTGGCAGCAGACATACAGAAAAAAATGAAACAGGCAGCAGCAGAGCTGAATTTCGAAGAAGCTGCTCTGCTGCGTGATAAGATGATTCTATTGAAGAAGCAGCTACAGGAGCTGGAGCACTGAGCAATACAGCCATAAACATACAGCAAACAGGAGGAAACTATGACGGAAAACAAAGACAAAAAACCGATGATTCGAATCCGGGGAGCAAATGAAAACAATTTGAAAAATATCAGCCTGAACATTCCCAGAAATGAACTGGTCGTTCTTACCGGGCTGAGCGGTTCGGGAAAATCCTCCCTCGCTTTCGACACGATTTATGCCGAAGGGCAGAGACGGTATATGGAGTCCCTCTCCTCTTACGCACGGCAATTTTTGGGGCAAATGGAAAAACCGGACGTGGAAAGCATCGAGGGGCTCCCTCCCGCGATTTCTATCGATCAGAAATCTACAAACCGCAACCCCAGGTCTACCGTAGGAACCGTGACGGAAATCTACGATTATTTCCGTCTGCTTTATGCCAGAGTCGGAATCCCCCACTGCCCAAAATGCGGAAAAGAAATTAAGAAACAGACTGTAGACCAAATGGTGGACCAGATTATGTCCCTTCCGGAGCGCTCCAAAATCCAGCTTCTGGCGCCCGTAGTGCGCGGAAGGAAAGGAACCCACGCAAAGCTGCTGGAGCAGACAAAGCGCAGCGGTTACGTCCGCGTGCAGATTGACGGAAACCTGTATGAACTGTCAGAGGAAATCACTCTGGATAAAAATACGAAACACAATATCGAAATCATCGTAGACCGTCTGGTTGTAAAGGATGGCATCGAAAAGAGACTAACGGATTCCCTGGAAAACGTATTGGAGCTTGCGGAAGGACTGGCAATCGTAGACGTCAACGGTGAAGAAACCCTGCGTTTCAGCCAAAGCTTCTCCTGCCCAGACTGCGGAATCAGTATCGATGAGATTGAACCCCGAAGCTTTTCCTTCAACAATCCTTTCGGCGCCTGCCCGGACTGCTTTGGACTTGGCTATAAGATGGAATTTGATGAGGATTTAATGATTCCTGATAAATCCCTAAGCATAGCAAACGGGGCAATCGCAGTCATGGGATGGCAGTCCTGTACAGACCAGGGCAGCTACACAAGGGCAATTCTGGACGCCCTGGCAAACGAATATCAGTTTGATTTGAACACGCCTTATGAAGATTTGCCTGAAACTATACAGGATATGCTGATTAACGGTACCAATGGCAAGTCAGTCAAAGTACATTATAAAGGGCAGAGGGGTGAAGGGATTTATGACGTAGCCTTTGAAGGGCTCATTCGAAACGTGCAGCGCCGCTACCGGGAAACCGGTTCCGAAACCATTAAGCAGGAATACGAAACGTTTATGCAAATTACACCGTGTAAAGCCTGCAAGGGACAGCGTCTGAAAAAAGAAGCGCTCGCAGTGACAGTCGGCGAAAAAAATATCCACGAGGTCACTTCCCTTTCCATCCGGGATTTACAGACATTTATGAACACTGTAGAGCTTTCTGAGCATCAGCTTATGATCGGAAAGCAGATTTTAAAAGAAATCCATGCCCGGGTAGGTTTCCTCGTAGATGTAGGGCTGGAATACCTTACACTGGCACGGGCGACAGGCACGCTCTCCGGCGGCGAAGCCCAGCGTATCCGGCTGGCCACCCAGATTGGCTCCGGTCTGGTAGGCGTCGCCTATATCTTGGACGAGCCAAGCATTGGGCTTCACCAGCGGGACAATGATAAGCTGCTGCGGACACTGACAAACCTGCGCGATCTTGGAAACACCTTAATTGTCGTGGAGCATGATGAAGATACGATGCGCGCAGCAGACTATGTAGTGGATATCGGCCCTGGAGCCGGTGAACACGGCGGTCTCGTGGTCGCAGCGGGAACTGCCGATGAAATTATGAAACAAGAAGGCTCTATCACCGGAGCATACCTGAGCGGAAAACTGAAAATTCCCGTGCCTTCCACACGCAAACAGCCCACAGGATATCTTAAAGTCATCGGCGCACAGGAAAATAACCTGAAAAATATTGACATAACTATCCCTCTGGGCGTCATGACCTGCGTAACCGGAGTATCCGGTTCCGGAAAAAGCTCGCTTGTAAACGAAATCCTTTACAAAGCCCTTGCAAAGAAATTAAACAGAGCCAGGACGGTTCCCGGCAAACATAAGCGGATTGACGGTATCGAACAGCTAGACAAGGTAATTGCTATTGACCAGTCGCCAATCGGACGAACCCCCCGCTCAAACCCTGCCACATATACAGGAGTCTTTGACCAAATCCGTGATCTCTTTGCCAGCACTGCAGACGCCAAAGCCAAAGGCTACAAAAAAGGGCGTTTTAGCTTTAATGTCAAAGGCGGACGCTGCGAAGCATGCTCCGGAGACGGTATTTTGAAAATCGAGATGCACTTCCTTCCGGATGTGTATGTACCCTGTGAAGTCTGCGGCGGAAAACGCTACAACCGCGAAACACTGGATGTAAAATATAAAGGAAAAAGCATTTACGATGTACTGAATATGACTGTGGAAGAAGCGCTGGAATTTTTTGAACATATTCCTTCTATCAAAAGAAAAATAGAAACTCTGTACGATGTAGGTCTGTCTTATATCCGCCTTGGACAGCCCTCCACGGAACTTTCCGGCGGCGAGGCGCAGCGCATCAAGCTCGCCACCGAACTCTCCAAACGCAGCACCGGGAAAACCATCTATATTCTGGACGAGCCGACAACAGGGCTGCATTTTGCCGATGTGCATAAACTTATAGAAATCCTGCAGCGTCTTTCAGAAGGAGGAAATACTGTCGTTGTCATCGAACACAACCTGGACGTCATTAAAACGGCCGATTACATCATCGATATCGGCCCCGAAGGCGGTGACAAAGGCGGCACCATCGTGGCAGAAGGAACTCCTGAGACAGTAGCTCAAAGCACCTGTTCTTACACTGGACAGTATGTGGCACGGTATCTCTGATACCGTGCCACGCGAGTTCCCATCTTATATTTGCTTGTTTTACGATAACTCAATTCTTTCAGGTACTAAAATACAAGGATATAGAAACTTCTTATGCCCAGGGTTTTACGATAACTCAATTCTTTCAGGTACTAAAATCCCCAAGAATAACTGCAAGTCCCTGTTTTGTTTTACGATAACTCAATTCTTTCAGGTACTAAAATTTCAGCACTTGCAATACATAGTCTGCTGAGTTTTACGATAACTCAATTCTTTCAGGTACTAAAATAGGTATTGCCGCTTAAAGAAGCATTTTTCGTTTTACGATAACTCAATTCTTTCAGGTACTAAAATCCATCCATTTCAGAATCAAAGCAGGGACTAGTTTTACGATAACTCAATTCTTTCAGGTACTAAAATTAGGTACAACATCAATGATCAGATCACAATGTTTTACGATAACTCAATTCTTTCAGGTACTAAAATTTCATTGCATCCTTATCCATGAAAACATCTGTTTTACGATAACTCAATTCTTTCAGGTACTAAAATACATCGTTTCGCCCAGAACATGACCGATAAGTTTTACGATAACTCAATTCTTTCAGGTACTAAAATCATAATACATCATGGGCGCGGAAAAGTCAGTTTTACGATAACTCAATTCTTTCAGGTACTAAAATATCTATGTGAAATATTAGGATGTCAACCGTGTTTTACGATAACTCAATTCTTTCAGGTACTAAAATACAACAAATCCAGAGAAGATTCCAGCAACTGTTTTACGATAACTCAATTCTTTCAGGTACTAAAATATCTAGTGATGCAAATTTGTAGGAGGTAGAGTTTTACGATAACTCAATTCTTTCAGGTACTAAAATAGAATCAGGCAGAGCTTACATCCGTAAAGGTTTTACGATAACTCAATTCTTTCAGGTACTAAAATTGAGGATGTTATTAAAATAATGTTTCGCTTGTTTTACGATAACTCAATTCTTTCAGGTACTAAAATTTTACTTTATGTCGGATTTTCACCCCTTTAGTTTTACGATAACTCAATTCTTTCAGGTACTAAAATTTGTATATGTCAAGTAGTTGACAGCAACAGTTTTACGATAACTCAATTCTTTCAGGTACTAAAATTTTCCGGTTGCGTACCGGAGGAACCGGGGGGTTTTACGATAACTCAATTCTTTCAGGTACTAAAATATGCCTTGTCCCCCAATCTGAAATAAAACGGTTTTACGATAACTCAATTCTTTCAGGTACTAAAATATCAAATCGACAACTTCCTTGACATTTCAGCACCTTTTACGATAACTCTCTATGATTATATCACATCTTTTTCCATTAAAAAAGCCTTTTCTAAAGAATTTAAACCGCTTTCCACAGATGTTTTGATACAAAGCGTTTCTTGAAGCAACTTTAAAAGTACATTACTTTTTAAATGAATCGTATGTTCCTCATTCCCTATGTTTTGAATAATCATCCGTATCTCTCCACAGAGCTCTTCTGGAGCCCACTTCATTTGGCATGGGTACTGATTTTGAAAAAACTTCACTACCTGCTCCAATTCTGGAAAAGAAAAAATACAATGATTTACCACATTGATTCCTTCTATGCTTCGCTCATCTACAACTACAAATCCCTCTATGCTTGTTGAAAATATAAACCAGACGTCGAATTCTTTACAAAACTGTTCTACCTTTTTAAAAAATTTTTTATAAGCACAATAATCCAGCAAATGATCAATATTTTCAAAAATCACCAGACATTTTTCCGGCTTTCTGCGCTGCATTTCCCATAAAAGTTCAAGATAAGTGTCCAACAGTTCCACATTTGATAAACTCTCTAATGCCCTTTCCCCTACACCAAAAACCTCAGAAATCTGAACAATTTCCATAATGCTTTTTGTACTATATCCTATCTCTAGCATTTTCATGTTACTTTGCAATTCTCTGTTTAGCTCCAGATACAAACGTTCCAGCCCCTCGGCTATTTCATCTATAATATTTTGGCATTCGAAGTCCATACATAGATTCGAAAAATACTGCGCCATCATACTCGACCTAGAAATTCTGATCGCATTAATTAAACTTTCGCGTGCAGCAACATGAAAAACAGAAAAATATTTTCTTCCAACCTTTCTTCCTTCTATGCGTATATTATCCTGCATCTGCTCTTCATAAGACGCATATTTCCCGCCAGAAAAATATTTATACAGAGATTGAATAATATACCACTTTTTTTCAAAGTCAACGCCACACAACTGTGTGAGCTGCTCCATCTGAATTTCATATTCTATAATGGAACGAGATATCTGTATCTTCAAATAACAATCATCCTTTCTGCCCCAATCTTTTTTTCTGTTTCACTTTTACTTCCTACGATCAATTTCATATCACGGTATTGCTTTTCCGTGATAACCAACAACCGCACATTTCCCTTTTCCGGCGCCAGCCTTTGGACTCGCTTCTCCAGACGCCTGCAATAGTCACGATTTGGACATGTGCGGACATAAACTGAATATTGCATCATAAGAAATCCTTCCTTTATCAGTTCTTTCCGAAAAATCCGATAAATCCTTTTTTCTTTATCTGTTTCCACAGGTAAATCAAACATACATATCATTCTCATAACCTTATATTTCATCCAGCTCCCCCAAGTACTTTTTAAAATCCGGAAATTCAAGAGTATTTTTCTTTCCTGCAATCTCCGATGCAATATTTGAAACATACTCTTCCATTGCATTGCACAAGTACATCTTTTTTTGCTTATATACCATCTTATGATTCAGAAAATTGATAAGCTGGCGCCGGTGCTCTCCCTTAAAATACTCCTCCCGTTCCAGTAATCTATAAGCAAAGTAATCTACAAAAGGACGAAACGGTTCAATCATATCATCCACCAGGTTAAAGCGGTTATACTCGTTCCGATGGTGAATCCCTAACTGGCTATTTAAACCATAGCCGACGCACAGCCTTGCCAGATAAGAACGAAGGATCGCATATCCGTAATCCAGTCCGGAATTTAATAACAACTCCTCATTTCCCCGTGAAAAACTGCATCCCATCAATTCGTTAAAGTATACCTTCGCTGCATGTGCCTCCCTGTTCGTGGCATCTCCCACCTCAACTTCTTTCCAAAACCGATTCAGCAGCTCTATAGCATCCTGCTTCTTGTTCAGCTTATCTAATACCTCTTTCTGGTTCTTTATTTTTGCCCGTACAATCACCTGCCACAGCTCATCATAATATTCGCCAGACGCATCAATCTGATAGTGAATTTCTTTAGATATCCGGCTGTGATTGTCATAAGAGGAATAAAATCCAATCGGTAAATGCTCCTGATTACAAAAGACCACCCCTACGTTATGTGATGCCAGCGAACACATCATGCGAGCAGTCAACGTAATTTTTCTGTTGTCAATCACCAGCATAGAAATATCATCCATCGGAATCCATATCTCGTTCTCCTCTTTCCGTATGATGATATTATCTAATTTCAGACTAATTTCTGCATCGTTCTCTATCATTACTAATCGAAACCCCATTCTCTTCTCCTTTGCCTGCATCTTTTTCGCAAGAAAAAAGGACATCCGTCGATGTCCTTGATTTCGGCATAAAGCCTTGTTTTAGTAGATCTGAAAAAATTGAGTTATCGTAAATCTACTAAAACTATTATAGCACATCAACTACACCGCGTCAACTTCTAATATGAATTTTTCCTGGGAACAATAGAAACGGTTGCCCAGAATGTCCAGCCGAATCTTTTTCACTGATTTTGTTTTTTGCAATCCAACTAAATGCTGCTTGGCGAATTTCGGTGCGTCCATTGGTTTTGTTTCAATATAGTTTTTTTGTTTCGGCATTGTTCTGGATAAAAAGCGTTCCGTGTAATACTCTCCATCCTTTTCATATTCAATAATTTCATTCCTATAAAAAGACAAAACAAAGCGATATCCTAATTCTTCTAAATCAAAGCGGTTCTGCGAAGCCGCAATGAGTTTTTCGCTTACCAAAGCCCTTTGATATGCTTCCTCATTGAGTATATACCTTCCTTTTTCAAATTTCAAATCCGCATATTTCACTCCCACAAAGAAATACGCTTTCTTTCCCGCATGATAATACACATCCATGCGGTATGGATTCAGACTCTCCAAAATTACTTTACGGCTTCCCTGCGCATGTCCATATTTATGAGAAATGTCAATGCAGCTTCCTACCTCCCCATCCAGATATTTCAACTGCCTGATCCGAGGACCGTTATGTTTTTTTGCATATTTACGCAGATAATCCCCGGTTTCTTTTTCGTATTCCACAAATGGATTCGCCGCATCCTGATATTCTTCTATTATGCGCAGCATATCATCCCATGTTTTCCTATCGTGAAGGTACATCAAAAAACGCTCCTGTTTTCCCTGCTCTATCATCTTCTTCAGTTTAGCCCAGCCGGACGGCTCATAAATGTTCAGCTTATTAACTTTCATCGTTGCACCGTCCTTCTCTCTGGTACCCCGTATCGTCTGATTACACAAGCCTCTATTCGGTTTCGAATCTCTCTTATGCCAGTACTTTACTTCCTTTTCCGCCTTTTGGATATTTGCGCGAATCCGCATCCATTGATTCTGATACATCAGCTCATCATATGCTTTATCACTCATAATCTGATTCCACTTATTCTCATCTAATATTTCTCCTGTTTCAAAGTCAATAATCTCCTTCTGCCGGGCATGGTACGCATCAAATCCCATCTGTGAATAGCACATCAGCATCGCATCAACTGCATGATGTGCATAGGATTCTTCCCTGTCCTTCTCCAGACGCATAACATTCCGGAGCTGATGGGTAAAACTTCCACGGACAACGCGAATTGTGGTATCTGCTTTTTTCGCTTTAAAATAAGATTGCAGGATATTCAGCACCATCCTGGAGGCATAACGGGTATCATTCAGATTTCTTGAAAGAAAGCCCTTCAATACTTCAATCTTCGTAATATCTTCTGTAAAAAGCAGCTTATCCAGCTTTGCTTTCGGTATCAGTCCTTTCCTTTTTAATTCCAGAACATAGCTTCTATACTCATCATAGCCCCAGCTCCTCCTGAGATTTTTCAAATACAGATACGGCGTCTGGTTCCGTTTTTCCTGATTTTCTGTACGATATACCAGCACCTTATTTGTTCTGCTGTCATCAAAGGAAATCGACTTGGGAATGATATGGTCGATTTCAAATAAATACGGATTCTTTAATAAGTCCTGAATGGAAATTGCCCTGCCGGAATACACGCATATTCCATCCTGCTCCTGCCATAATTTTAATTTTAACACCAGTTTTTTATGCTGATGAAAATCCTGTTCCGTTATTTTTATCCCATATTCTTCCGAAATCCTTTTTACGATTCCTTCCAGCTCTTTTTCATTTTTCGCCTGTATTTCCTTTGTTCTTTTTTTCTCTTCTTCCTCGCTGTTATCACGCGGCATCTCAATGACAATCTGGCTCGGATTCCCGTATTTTTTCACCAAAGCATTCAGCACTTTAACAGTAATCCGGACAGAGCGTGAAACTACTGGATTATATATATTCTCCAAAATCATCTCATCCGGAATCTGATGATATTCTGCAAATTTTTCCTGATTTGTCTTGAATACCCCCATATCCGTTAAAAGCTGCATTTGATTTTTAGGCTGTGCATATAATTCAGGAATCAGCTCCTGCATAATCTTTAGAGAAAACGACTGCCATTTACTAAACAATGCGCCGCTTTTTTTCCGTAGCGCAATCAGGCAGTCCTTTTTTTCCTCTGAAAGCGTCAGTCCCTCTCTTTGGAACCCTCCCAGAATCGACTCTCTTTCTGTATTTAGCGTTAATATGTCCCCAATGCTGTCCAATTCTTCCCCGGATAATTCAGAAATATCCCATCCCTGTTTTTCAAATGCTTTACGGATTGCATTGTACTGTTCAAAATGATGAAACAGTTCTTTTTCTTTTTTGTCAATCCGTGCCCCTGTTAAGGTTTCGAGCTCTTCTCCAATTACCCGCTTCAAAATCTTCCGCATATTTACTGTATTGGCAGTTTTCACTTCTTCAATAATCTGTACTTTCTCCTCCTTCTCCAGCTTTCTGCCGTTCACAGTCAGATTATTTAAATCATTCAGCAAATTGAATTCCTGTGCCGTATATGTCGCTCCTGCCGCACGGGTCAAATCTTTATAAACACTGCATTTTCCAATCAATTTTTCAAATATATTATCCTCCGTCACGTACTGTCCAGTTTCCGCATCTATCCGGGTTGTATATTTTCCGTAATCTGTACGTGACTTTTCATTCCCCGGTCCAACATAATATTCCCGTTTCCTTGAAAAAATCTTAAGATAATTCTCCACAAAATCATCCGTAAGAAAAGCATGCGATTCCTGCTGTCTCTCTAAAATCTCAAAGATTTCTTTACGATAAGCGCCTGTTGTAAATACATTCGACAACATCACTTTCTCCCCGTCAACATCTATCGTCAGATTTCCCCTATAACTTCCATACTCTTTCAGACGCTTAAACTGAATTTCACATGGATGCATATTTTCATCCAATGCCTGCCGGTTCAGCATAATCCCTCTTTCATAATCACTTCTCCCCGAAACAGCTTCATCACCGGCATCATCTAAATAAGAGATTCCTCTATGCAGCAGAGCATTTTTTAACACGGCATATAACTCCTCTTCTGTCAAAGCCTGTGTTAATCCTTTGACACGCAGTTCCAAAACCTCTTCCGGATTAGACTCCGGCAATTTCCTGCCATGATTCTTCCATAATTTATCAAAATCTGAAACCCTCGTCTTTCTTCTGCGATGTACACGCTTCATTTGGCGAAAGGTTCTTCTGTCAACATTTTTGCTGGCATCTGCCGAAGGAAAAAGATTTGCCCCCGACTCCACTACTTCATATTCATCGTTTACAACTGCCCATCCAACAGATGCCACACCAATATCTATCCCGAACCTTAAACCCATAAAACTACTCCTCCTCTACTATACTTTCTTTAATTTTCTACAAGTTTTTTCCACGTTTAAAATCCTTATATATTTCTTTCGTTAAAACCTTTCTTATTTCATTGCAAATATTCTATCATATATACTTTCATACTGCAATTATCCAATCAAATTTGTTTATTTCAAATCATGTCTTTGTGAAAACAACAAATTCCCAATCCAAATAAAAATACTATGTAGTAGAATAAAAAAGCAGAATTTTAACACACCCTGTCCGAAAGCAGATAGACAGCCAGAGTTTTCTGCACTATAATAGCAAATAAAAGGAGCAAAATGATATGGAACTAAATCTGGTACAGCTCTGCGACTCACTGGCGCTGCCGACAGGCTTCTGCCTTTTGGAAAAACGTTTTGTAGACGTGGCGCTTCGTTACGGTACGCATCCGGCTACCGTGCTCCGCTGGAAAAAGATTCTGGAAATAAAAGAATATTTTGAAAATAAAACCGGGGGCTCTATTTACGAGCTGCTCCCCGGTGTGATAGAAAATAGTTTTCGCTGAAAAAACTATCGCGCAAAGCGACGCCGGGAACATTAAAACGGCGTCCCCTCTAAATCATATGGCGTGCTCTGGTATACATAGTAATTCAGCCAATTCGTATAAAGGTTGTTTGCATGGGCGCGCCACATAAGCAGCGGCTTTACAGAAGCGTCATCATTCTGATAATAATTTTTCGGCAGCCGGATATCCATGCCTTTGCCCAAATCGCGCTTATATTCCCCATCCAGCGTCACGCGGTCATACTCCGGATGCCCCATAACAAAAATCTGCCGCCCCTCTTTTGCCATTCCCAGGAAAAATCCCGCTTCCTCGGATTCCGCCAGAATCGTAATCTTGCCGCACGCCCGGATATCTTCAATCGGAACCTCCGTATGCCTGGAATGAGGCGCCAGAAATACATCGTCAAATCCCCTTACCAGAGGAATTTTCCTGTTCAATACTTTATGCCAGAAAAGCCCGAACATTTTGTGGGGCAGTTTCTTTTTCTGCAGTCCGTAATGATGGTAAAGCCCCGCCTGAGCCGCCCAGCAGAGATAAATGGTGGAGGTCACGTTCCTGTCGCTCCAGTCCATGATTTTCACCATCTCTTCCCAGTAGTCAACTTCTTCAAACTCCATATTTTCCACCGGAGCTCCTGTGATAATCATACCGTCAAATTTCTGATCCTTTATCTGGTCAAATACTACATAAAATTTGTTCAGATGGCTTGTAGAAGTATTCTTCGACTCATGGCTGCTCATCACCATAAAAGTCACGTCAACCTGAAGCGGAGTATTGGAGAGGGAACGCAGAAGCTGCAGCTCTGTCTCTTCTTTCAGCGGCATCAGATTCAGAATCAGGATCTTAATTGGGCGGATATCCTGATGGACTGCCCGGTTCTCATCCATAACAAATATATTTTCTCTCTCTAAGATTTCTTTTGCAGGCAGTTCCGCCTGAACTTTAATCGGCATATTTCCCACCTTTCCTTTCTCTGTATTGTATTGATACTTTGAGCATACTTACATCAGCGGGGCAAGCAGACGCAGCGCTTTTCCGGCGATGCGGCTGCCCAGAGGCTGGCTTTTGACGTCCTCCCGGCTCATTTTCCGGCATTCTTTCAGTGTTTCCTGAAAATCTGCCTCAATAGATGGTATGACGCTGTTCCTATATAAATATACTGCACACTCAAAATGCAGGTACAGGCTTCTGTAATCCAGATTAATCGTGCCAACCACCGCTTTCCTGTCATCAGAAGTAAATACTTTCGCATGGACAAATCCCGGCGTATATTCATAAATCTGCACGCCCGCATCCATCAGCTCGCAATAATAAGTCTTTGCCAGCATAAATGCATATTTTTTATCTGGAATATGAGGCATCATAATGATAACTTCCACGCCACGCTTCGCCGCGTAGGTAAGCGCGGTAATCATTTCATGTCCCAAGATCAGATATGGCGTCATGATATGCACATAATCCTTGGCTGTATATAAAATGTCCATATACACACTTTCCCCAACCTGTTCATTGTCCAGTGGACTGTCTCCGTAAGGCATTACAAACCCGTCCCCTTTTACCGGAAACTTTATCTGTTCAACATCCAGATAGGGGTCAAATATTTCTGCCCTTCTGTGCTTTTCTACATTCCACATTTCCAGGAACATCAAAGTAAAACTGCGGACGGCATCTCCTTCTATCATAACCGCAGTATCTTTCCAGATACCGAACCGCTCCTTTTTTCCAATATACTCATCCGCCAGATTGATGCCCCCGGTAAATGCTACCCTGCCGTCAATCACCACAATCTTCCTGTGGTCGCGGTTATTCTGATGCGTGGAAAGCGCGGGAACCACCGGGGCGAACATATGGCACTGAATCCCCAGTTCTTCTATCTTTTTCGGATAATTATACGGAAGCATGGAAAAACTGCAAGTCCCATCGTACATAAACCGCACTTCCACTCCCTCCGCCGCTTTCCGAACCAGTACTTCCAGGATCGTTTTCCACATATATCCTTTTGCTACAATAAAGTACTCCATAAAAATAAATTTCTGCGCTTTTTCAAGCTGTACGAGAAGCTCTTCAAATTTCGCCTGGCCATCCGGAAAATATTTGGCGGACGTATTCTGATAGGTAGGGAAGCCCCCCCTCTGATAAACATATTTTGACAGATGAGGCATCTCCGGGCTTTCTTTTGATAGATTTTCAGTTACTTTCTCATTCTGCATCCAATAGTGCCTCGTCTCAATGTGCATATTCTGCAGATGCTTGTTAATCCATTTTGTTCCAGGCTGCAGAGCCACAAACACGTAGAGCAGGGTGCCAAACACTGGCCATCCCAGAATCAATATAATCCATGAAATCATAAACGCCGGATTTTCCCGACAGTTTATGATATGTATTACCAAAACAACCGCAAACACCCGTAATATCGCGTTAAGGAACATCCCCTTATCCTGCAGATACTGGTATGCCAGAAACAGCATAAGTATCTGCAGCAAAAGCAGAATGATAATTACCGCCGTTCTTCCATAAATGACTCCAAACAAGCCCTTCTTTCCTTTTTCAATGGCCTGGCTCTCGTCAATTTTCTTCTTTAAAATCTCTTTCTTTTCTTTTAACGCCTCTTTTGTTTCTTTCAGCGTTTCCTTTTTTTCTTTTATCATTTTTTACTCCGGAATGCTGTGCGCCCGCTTTTGGCAATTACAGCATTTTCATAAAATCTTCCTCTGAAATAATCGGTATCCCCAATGCTTTTGCTTTCTTATTTTTCGATGATGAGGACGCTGCATCATTATTAATTAAATACGTTGTTTTGGACGTAACAGACCCTGTCACTTTTCCTCCCTTTTCTTCAATCAAAGATTTCATCTCATTCCTGTTAGAATAATGCTGTACGCTTCCCGTAATCACAAAGTTCATGCCTGCAAAAACCTGTTCCGATGCCTCTATGTCCGGAATTTCTATCTCCAGCTTTTCCAAAAGCCGATCCAACATACTGCTGTTTTTTTCTGATGCAAAATATTCCGCCACTGTTTTTCCAATTACCGGCCCGATTCCGTCAACCGCCGCCAATTCTTCCGCATCCGCACTCCGTATCTTACCCAGATTATACTGAAATGCTTTGCAAATCATCTTAGCGTTTGCTACGCCCACATTAGGGATTCCCAGTCCGTACAGCAGACGGGGCTGGGTAGTTTTTTGCGCTTCAGCAATTCCAGCCATCAGATTTTCATAGGATTTTATCCCGAATCCTTCCATCTCCACAATCTCTTCACGGTGCTTATCCAGCTCAAAAATGTCTGCAAACTCATGAATAAACCCTCGTCCGATAAACTTCTCCAAAGTAGCCTCAGACAGTCCGTCAATATTTAATGCATTGCGGCTGACAAAAAGAGTGAAAAGCTTAAGTTTCTTCGCCTGGCATTCCTCATTCGTACAGTAAAGCGTTTCTACATCATTTGCTTTCTGAATGTGCGTCGCCCCTCCGCATACCGGGCATGTTTCAGGAATCTTCACATTCCCGCTCCGGGTAAGGTTTTCCGCAATCTGAGGAATAATCATATTTGCCTTATATACCTGGATTTCATCTTGAATTCCCAGTTCCAGCGCCTTCATAATGCTTAGATTGTGCACACTGGCGCGGCTCACTGTAGTGCCCTCCAGCTCCACCGGCTCAAAAATAGCCACCGGGTTAATCAACCCTGTCCTCGAAGGGCTCCACTCAATTTCCAGCAAATGGGTATTCCTGATTTCATCTTTCCATTTAAACGCGATAGAATCACGCGGAAACTTTGCCGTAGTTCCCAATGACTGCCCATAGGCAATATCATCGTAAACCACCACCAGCCCATCCGATGGAATGTCATACTCCTGTATTCTCCGTGCAAACCACTCTACGGCCTCCGGCACATCTTCACCCGTCACAATTCTGTGCTCTACCACGCAAAAGCCCTGTTTCTGCATCCACGCAAACTGTTCTTTCCTGGAATTCTTAAAATCCACCCCTTCAGCTTTCACCAGAGAAAACGCATAGAAATTCACATGCCTTGCCGCTGTGATTTCATTATTCAGCTGGCGTACCGAGCCGCTGCACAAATTCCTGGGGTTTTTATATTTTGCATCTACATCCTCAATCTCTTCATTGATTTTCACAAAATCACTGTAAGAAATAACAGCTTCGCCCCGCAGAATTAACTCTCCTTTGTACGGAATAGACAGTGGAATATTCTCAAACACGCGGGCATTGCCGGTAATGACCTCGCCTACCTCTCCGTTTCCTCTGGTAACTGCCTTAAAAAGCCCTCCATCCCGGTATGTGAGCACAATGGTAAGCCCGTCCAATTTCCAGGACACCAAAGCCTTCTGCTCTCCCACAAAGCTTTTCAAAGCTTCCACATCTTTTGTCTTATCCAAAGAAAGCATAGGCTGCTCATGGCGCTCTTTGGGCAATTCTTGCACAGACTCGTACCCTACCGTTACCGTAGGGCTTCCTGCAAGTACAATTCCTGTTTCCCGCTCCAGAGCTGACAGCTCATCGTACAATTTATCGTACTCAAAATTACTCATAATCTCCCGATTTTCCTGATAATAAGCTTTTCCTGCTTCTGTCAGTATTTTTGTCAATTCTTTTATCCTCTGAAGCTTGATGTCCATTTCTTTCACCCTTTCCTCCCGCGCTGCACAGGCTCGCTCACAGAACCTCTTAGCATATCATACAGCGTTTCTATTTCCTGCCCTGTGATTTTCCGATACTCTCCCGGACGCAGGTTTCCCAGTAAAATATTCATAATACGCACCCTCCGCAGCCGCATAACCCTGCAGCCGCAATATTCACACATCCGCCGTATCTGACGGTTCAGCCCTTGCGTGAGAATAATCCGAAGCGTATATTTCCCTGTCTTTTCCACTTTACAGGGACGCGTCACCTGGTCTAAAACCGGAATCCCGCCCCCTGCCATTTTCCGAACAATTTCTTCCGTTACAGGTCTGTCGATTGTCACCAGATATTCCTTCTCATGATAATTTCCGGCCCGCATGATTTTATTCAAAATATCTCCATGATTTGTCATTAAAAGCAGCCCTTCGGAGTTCTTGTCCAAACGTCCAACTGAAAATACCCGTTTCGGATAATTCAACATCTCCTCTACCGTCCTGTCTCCCCAACGTTTATCCGTAGTGCATACCACGCCCACAGGCTTGTTCACAGCCAGCAGAATCATTTCTTCCTCTATCGCGCAGGTTTTCCCATCTACAGATACTTTGTCCCCAGGCTTCACTTTCATTCCTATGAGAGCTTTCTGTCCGTTCACAGTCACACGTCCGCCCTCAACCAGACGGTCAGCTTCCCGCCGGGAGCACACGCCTGCTTCGCTCAGATACTTATTCAAACGTACCTGCGCCCTGCCTTCCTTTTCCTCAAATTCCTTCTGCATCCTGTTATCCGCCATGTTCATCCCTCATACTGCTGCTAATTTGCTGTATACACCATCATACACAGCGTAAAATCCATACGATACAGTATACACAGTTTCCCGCGATTATTCAAGCAATTTCGCAGTGAGAGACAGCGTGACCCGATAATCACAGTCTGCCGAAGAAACCGTTGATTCCGCTCCCGTCTGCTATAGGTACGATTTCAAAATCTGTATATTTTCTTTTTCAAACTCCAGAAATTCTTCTGCCAGTTCACATGAAAATGTGCTGGTAACTTTATTTTTCCCCAAGGTATCTTCCATACCTTTGACACGTTTATTCTCTTCTTTCAGCATCATGTCCGCCACGTGCCCCGTACTTACATTCAATGCTGTGCCAGCCTGGATTGCCGTCCATCTCTTTGTCCTGTCCAGGATGCTGATTGGCTGCGGAACAATCCCCTGATCCAGCAGTCCCTCTGCTGCCCTTTCCCTGAATCTGGAATATTTGGCGGCCTGCCTGTTTAAATCATACGCCAGCTCGTCGTCATAAACTTTACTGATAATACTGTGAATATCCAACAGTGCAGCCCCGCTTCCTCTGCATATATTCTCTAAAACTTCCTGTTCTGTGTGAGATAACATCTTTCTGCCTCCTATCCATTATACGCTTACAAAGCGGTAATCTTTTGTTGCTCCCCGGAACTATGCATCCCAAAGTTCCAGACAGACTAAGTCCTTTATAGCATTAGGCAGAAAGGAATTTTTTATACAAAAAAGAGCTGCTGCCAGACAGTAAAACGCGCACTGTATATGCCGCTTTGCTATCCTTGCACCAGCTCTCAAATAAAATTCTTTTTATTGTTTAACGTCCTCTGTCAGTAAATCACTTCTCACAAACCCGGAACCTTCACTTAAGCGTACTTCCGACCAGCCATTATCCAGCTTCCTGATTCTGGTGATTGTTTCGCCTTCACTCAGAGAACCTACAACGTCTGCATCTTCCCTTGAATCAGAACGGATATTGCAGGCTTCTTTCGCCTGAACCAGCTTATTTACTTCCACATCCACCTCGCCGCCGCTGGGAATCACGCTTTCCGTCTCCGGAACCTCCAGGCTTTCCATATATGCTTTAAGTTCAGGATCAGAATCCTCTGCCTCTTTGCACGCTTTATTTACTCTCTCAATCAGTTCTTTCACATCCTGCTCGCTCTTCTGCTTTTCAATATATGCTTTAATTTCCTCATCGTTGTCCCAATTTGCCACGCAGAGGCTTCCGTCGCCTCGTGTGCGGAGATACAGCCCCATCAGGCTCGGAACCTGTGTCTCATAACCTGTCAGTTTTCCTTCGTAATATACATATACTACATAAGAGCCTTCATGCAGGCCGTTCTTTGAATATACGGAAATATTATTATAGCTCTCGATTACACTGTTGCTTTCAATCGCCTGCTGATCTTTCTCATCCAGCACTTCCACAATCTGCTTCAGGGATTCAATATCCTTCTCGCCCACTGCCTTATAGTATTTTTGTACCGTTTCTAATATAGCCGGGTCATTCTGCACTAAAGCATTTGATGCTTCTGTCTCGCCCGGACTCTGCGTCTCAACCACTGCCTGTGACTGGCTTTCACTTTCCTTCTGCTTATCTTTGCCGCCGGAACTCCCGAAAAACCTTACTGCAAAAACTGCCAGGACAATTATCAGAATAACAGCTAAACCGAGCAAGATATATCTTAGATTATCAGAAATCCATTCTCTAAAATTATCCACTATGCTTACCTCCATGTCTTGATATTCGCCTGGATATAAAAAAAGCGCACCTGGAGGGATTCGAACCCCCGACACGTGGTACCGGAAACCACTGCTCTATCCCCTGAGCTACAGGTGCATGCTTTTATGTCAGCTATCCGAATCTTCCGGATATCCAGACAAATTTGTTTCATCCGCCGTATGCCTTTTTAAACAGATAAAATCTCTCCATTCATCCACTGCGGATAAGCAACGTAAACATAATATCACACTTAACCCGAAAAGTCAACGAAAACGAAATTTCTTCCGCCATACCGGCAGCTATTCATCCTTCAAATGCATAACAAGTCCGCACGGGCGCCTCAAATACCCTGCCAGCGCCTTTATCAGCTCTTCCTCCAGTTCTGGCGTTATCCGCACGCCCGATACCTCCCCGCTGCACTGTGTGCCATCTGTATCGCAAGCCGCCAAAAATGAAAGAGATTTTAGTTCTAAATCCAGCCCCCTTTTCTCAAGCGCTGTCTGCGCCAATGCCATAAGCTTATTTTTCACGTCTTCCCGCTTCAGAAGCTTCAACCCCAGTTTCTCCGTTTCCTCCGGCACGGCTTTTGCCGCCTGTTTCAACATGCTTCCCGCACAGCTTCCCAATATTCTCCCTATACTCCCGCTGCCTGCAAAAACTGCAGCAGCCTCATAAATTTTCTCCCGAGCCTTTTCACTCTCCGCAAGCGCTCTCAAATCAACGCTGACTCCTTTTCCAGCCAGCTCCAGTCCTTTGCCTGTATGCTCTATATACACATTGCGAATCACAAAGCTTTTGCCCCAGGCATCTGTCCGGAGATATTCGTTCAATTTTTCTGTCAGTACTGTCTGGTATGCATTCATGCACTGGCACAGCAATTCTTGCTTCGCCTTCCCCTGCAGCCTCTCCATGACCCCTAGCAGTACCGGCAGGGCGTCCTCCCCAAGCTCCAGAAGTAGGCGCAGCAGCAGATTTGGGTCCTGAATCCCCCGGCACTTCTCCAAAACTGCCGGAAACAAAGCTGTTATAGTCTGTTCATAACCTATCGTTCCGATTGTGATTCTGATATCAAACATGTGTAAATCCTCCATATATTAAGTAATTGTTTCTCCCAGTTCCAACTATCATATCACTTTTGTCTGCTTGAGTATAACTTTATTTCATTATCCGCTCAAACAAACAGAACCACTCCGCCACCATATGTAATTCCATAGAGTTTTATGTTTCATTTTGTAACATCCTGTTGATTTCCCGCGCCTGCCGCGGTATAGTATGAGTGCGTAATATCTTTGCTTTGTCCCCGGTGCCCTATCACCTGTGCCGGGGACGTCTCTTTGGCCGCATCACTTCAAAAATCTCCTTGTCAATGATGTAATCTGCTTCTTCCCTGCTTTAAGAGAATCCAGCGCAGAGTTTCAGCATGAACCAGCTCTTGCCGATTTTCTGTGTTCCGCAGAACAAGACGGACACAGCATTTCCGAATAAACGCTAAATAAATTTTTGATTGTTTTCACAAAAATTGCACTGAAGTATGTTCCGGATAAAGACAGAAAAGCATTTGCCACAGATTTGAAAACGATATATCAAGCGTCTGATGAAAAGAAGGCCCTGGCAGCTTTAGATAGAGTGACAGAAAAATAGACTCCGATATTTTGATTGTGTTATTTTGTAAAAATGCTGGGGTAATGTCAGCTTAAGTTGACGACATTGTTTAGGGTCAACCTTTTCCATCTCATTTTCCGCCCTTTATCCCACTTCATATAATCTTATAGGATTTTATGTTTTATTTTGCAATATTATCTTGATTTTTCTTTCTTAATACGATATAGTGTGTATGTATAATATCTTTGCTTTTGCCCCCGGCTTCCTATCATCTGTGCCGGGGGCATCTCTTTGGCCGCATCATTTCATAAGTCTCCTTATCAATGATGATATCCTCCCGCTGCTCCGTGCCCCTGTCCACCAGGTACAGGGGCCTTTCATATGCACACTGCGTGTCCATTATTTTGTTGTAGAAGAATCACCACAAAACAACAAACAAAAGGAGTATTTTGCATGATTAATTATAATAGATTAAATTTTTGTATATTACAAATACTTGACACGGTGTTTGCATATCTATAATGCATCTGGTTTTTTAATGAATAATCAAGAAAGTTGATTAATTTTATTTTTTACACTATTTTTTATTGACATGCTGTTTTACAGCAGCTTTGCATCATAACATGCCCGTTCGCCGCCCACAAATTTCAGCCTCGTCCTGGCGCACACCACATGCGCCTCTCCAATAGTTTTCCGGCTGATGCGCACCGGCACTGCTACCCGGCGCAGATGCATCCCAATTAGGGTATCGCCGATATCCACCCCTGCGTGCGCCTGTATTCCTTCCACTGCCACCGGATGAGCGAACCCCTGATACGCCGCCGTAGCAAAAGCCCCGCCCGCTTTTGGCTGTGGAACCACGTTGACACATTCCAGACCATATGCGACTGCCGCCTCCTTTTCAAGAATCAGGCTGCGGTTCAAATGTTCACAGCACTGTGCTGCCAGATATACCCCCTGTTCCTTTACTGCTTCGTAAATGCCCTCAAACACAGCTTTTCCGATTTCTACACTGGAATGAGAACCGATTTTGTAAGCAGAAATCTCACTGGTAGAACAGCCCGCCACCAAAATATCTCCCTGTTCCAGATTCGCTGCTGACAGCAGCTCCTGCACCGTATCGTACGCCTCTTTCTTATATTCTTTCAACATATGCACACCCTCCCGCTTCATCTTTGCATATACATTCCAACTTTATATTCTCTAAATCTGGCGCACATGGCCAAACCATTCTATATTTCCCGTTAACTTTTCTTTCATAATCGCAAAAGCTTCCCGAACCATAAAATGCGGCTGATAAATCGGCTCAGATGATGCCGCAATGCCATACACATCCTGATATCCCTGATGTTCTGCCAGCTTCAACGCCCGGTAGATATGAAAATTCTGAGAAATAATTCCAATTCTCCCCCCTTTTCCAACTAGCGCCGCGCTGAACTCCAAATTCTCTACCGTACTGGTAGACTTATCCTCTTTTATCAAACGTTCTTCCTCAATTCCTGCTTCCACGAGACAGTCATACATTGCCTGTGCCTCCGAAATATTCTCTCCACTGCCCTTACCTCCGGAAAGAACTGCAATTGTCCCGGGATTTTCTTTCAGGTATTCTTCCGCTTTTTGGATACGCCTCATAAGCGCCTTACTCGGCACGTCTCCACGCACCTGTGCCCCTAGCACAATAACATAATCTAAGCCTTTTTCTCCCTTAGCCCCCATCTTTGAGATAATGAGCCCCTCCAGTACAAAAAAAATCAGCAATCCTACCCCTGCTAACACAATCCCCGCCGCCTTCACCATTCCCGGAATATGAAGCCCCCGGACTTTTGCAAATTTCATCCATAGCCCGCCCCCAAACAGCACAATGCCCCCGGCCAGCCATATAAAAGAAAAATCCATTCCCACCGCTGCCATCAAAGCGTAATAGCCCAGACAGATAACACCCAGAACCAGACATAAAAGTTCCATACCGTACCTCCTTTGTAAAACCTGAATAGAAAAGAACCGAAGGGAGCTGCCTCACACAGCCCCCCTCCGTTATTTACGCGTTCCTGCCACAGCAGAACTTATATTTTTTCCCGCTTCCGCACGGACACGGGTCATTTCTTCCAATCTTCTTTCCTTTTACAACTGTATTTGCCTTTTTCGCCTCTTTATACAGTGCTTTCTTTTTCTCTTCATCAAAAATCTCATCCCACATAGGAAGTTCATACAGCCAGTCCGCCTTCGCATCGACCATATTCTTATATAGCTTCTCTTTGTCAAACTCAAGGCTTACTACCGTATCCTCACTCAATTCCTCTATCGGATTCGGAACTTTCAGGCTGTCGTCGATGCCGTCAAGGAATCCTACCATTATCATCAAGTCCAGATTGTATTTCTCTGCCAGCTCTTTCACGGTTCCCTTCACTACTTCGTCCGGATTTGTAAGAAGCTGTTCGTAAACCCCTTTTTCGATTAAAAAGTACTCTGACCAGAATTTCTGCAGTATCTTCTTATCTGTTGTCTGAGAGTATGCTTTCTCTCTCCATTCCTGTAATAATCCCATTTCTTTACCATCCTTTGTCCCATAATGAATTCTGTAGGAAGCCCCGGCTTCCCTGATAGTTTTTAGACACACGCCCTATTATATACCATTTACAGCAATAAGGCAAAATTTTTTTTATTTTTGTCACAAATCTTGTAACAGTTCAGCCTTCGGCTTCACTGTTACGGAATCCAGCCCATTTAAAGTTTGCTTTCGCAAAGGGCTGGATTCTCTGGCTGAATTTACGCATTCTCACAGACTTTGCAGCAGGTGCAAAGTACCTGGGCTGAGCTGTTACCAAATCTTGCAGCCACTCCCTTACAAAGTGCAATGGACTCAGCTTTCCGGCAGAACCGTGGCATCTTTCGCCTGTGAGTCGGACGCCGCAAAAAACTCCTTCACTTTCCGTGCGCTGGCTTCATTCATGGCCGGAGCATTCGCCAATTCTTCGAGACTCGCCGCTTTTATCGCGTCCAAAGACTGGAACGTGCGCATCAGAGACTTCCGTCTGGCCGGCCCGATACCCGGAATATCATCCAAAATAGAATGAACCTGCCCTTTGCTTCTCAGTGAACGATGGTACTCAATCGCAAAACGGTGTGCCTCATCCTGAATCCGCGTGATAAGCCGGAATCCCTCAGAAGATTTATCGATAGGAATTTCTTCATTTCGGAAATAAAGCCCTCTTGTCCTGTGGTTATCATCTTTCACCATGCCGCACACCGGAATGTCAAGCTTCAGGCGCTCCAGTACCTGAAGCGCAATATTCACCTGCCCTTTTCCGCCATCCATCATGATTAAATCCGGAAACACGCTGAAACTTCCGAAACTATCTGCCACCTGCTTTTCCTCCAGCTCTTTTTGTTCCCTTAAACCATGCTCAAACCTTCTGGTAAGCACTTCATTCATGCTTGCATAATCATCTGGACCAACAACCGATTGAATCTTGAATTTCCGGTAATCGCTGCGCTTCGGTTTCCCCCGCTCATAAACTATCATAGAACCTACCGCTTCAAACCCGCTGATATTTGAAATATCATAAGCCTCTACCCGAGATATATTTTCTATTCCCAAAAGCGATGCAATCTCTTTCATTGCCCCGATCGTACGGCCTTCTTCCCGTTTCATCCTGTCTTTATCCTGCTCTAAAACAATCTCCGCATTTTTCGCGGCCAATTCCACCAATTTTTCCTTCGTCCCTTTTTTCGGAACCCGGATATACACCCTTCCTCCCCGTTTCCCGCCGAGCCATTCCTCTACCACGGCGCTGTCCTCAATCTCCTGGGGAAGCATGATTTCTCTGGGAATAAATGGTGTACCCGTATAAAACTGTTTTACAAAGCTGGACAAAATTGCTCCCGCACTATCCTGCGGAGCCACCCGCAGGTAAAAATGATCCCGCCCAATCATCCTGCCTCCGCGGATAAAGAACATTTGTACCACCGCATCACTTTCCTGAACCGCCAGCGCAATAATATCCTTATCCTCCCCGTCACTGTTGGTAATCTTTTGTTTCTGGGCAATCATCTTTACACTTTTTAAAAGCTCCCGCTGCTCAATTGCCGCCTCAAAGTCCATCTGTTCTGCCGCTTCATTCATCCTCCGCTCCAACATCTTTACTACCGGGCTATAATTTCCATTCAAAAAACCCAGAACTTCATCTACAGATTTACGGTAATCTTCACGGCTGATATAGCCCTGACAAGGCGCATTGCACTGTTTAATGTGATAATTTAAACAAGGTCTTTCATTTCCGATATCCCGCGGCAGCTTTCGGCTGCACGTGCGGATTTTGTAGATTTTATGAATCAAATCAATCGTATTGTTCACCGCTCCTGCGCTGGTATAAGGTCCGTAATACTTATTCTTATCCTTTTTCATGGAACGTGAAAAAAGCACCCGCGGATAATCCTCTGATGTAGTCACTTTGATAAACGGATAGGTCTTATCATCTGTAAGCATAGTATTGTATTTCGGCCTATGCTCCTTAATTAAATTACACTCTAAAACTAATGCTTCCAGCTCTGAATCCGTGACAATATATTCAAATCTGGAAATCCGTGACACCATCTGCTCGATTTTCGCGCCTTTATTCCGGCTGCTCTGAAAATACTGCCGGACACGGTTCTTTAAGCTGATAGCCTTTCCCACATAAATAATGGCGTCCCTATCATCATGCATAATATAAACCCCCGGTTTCCCGGGGAGTTTCTTTAATTCTTCCTGAATATCAAACAATCTGCAGCCGCTCCTTTACATAAGTTCCCGTTTTATCCTTCCAAATCTCCCTCTACATAGCTGCCAGAGGAAGGAACTTCACCCGAAGCTCCTCATAAGGGCTGCGGCTGAACACTTCATAGGTAGAACACCATTTATCCACCAAACATACCAGCACGGACTCCCGATAACGGGGCAATGCTAAGTTCAGTGGAAACATATGTTTCGCAATAATATCCTGTTCCCTCTCAGAAAGCCTGAAATCCTTTCTGGCATTTCGGAGCGCACGTCCTGCATGGGTAAAACCATGCCATCTGTGATACTTATTTTTCTCATGCCAATCATACAGAAAATAGTCATGCAGCAGCGCGCCTCTCAGCAACTCCCGCCTGTGATAAGCTATATGAAGCTTTTCTGCCAAAAGGCAGCTAAAATAAGAAACCGCAATACAGTGAAGCAGCGTACTCGTATTTCCATGCTGTGTAAAATCTTCCATCTTCAACAGCGAAGACTCCTCTGCCATCTTTTGTAAAACAGCGGCAAACTTTTCCTCAAACGCTTCCCTGGCCGCCATTCTCTCTTCTATGCTTCTGAAAAATCTTTTCCCCACGATAGCCCTCCTGACTTCTCGAACAGCCGCGCCATATCTGGGCTGTCCGCAATGCTAGTTCCTGTCTCAGCTTTCAGCCGCAGCCTCTTTGTCCAGGCTGACTGTTCCTTCTGCCTGATGAAAAATTTCCATAAACTGTTTGCCTGTAATCGTTTCCTTTTCTATCAGGAACGCCGCAATCTTATCCATTGTATCCTTATGCTCCTGCAGAAGCTTCTTCGCCTTTTCATATGACTCTTTTATAAGTTTCATGACTTCTTTATCTACTTCTGCTTCCGTCACTTCACTGCAGTTTAACACCAGGCGGTTATCTAAATATTCACCCGCCACTGATTCTAATCCTACCATTCCAAATTTCTCAGACATGCCAAAGCGTGTAATCATAGAACGGGCAATCTTTGTTGCTTTCTCTATATCGTTCGCGGCGCCTGTCGTCACAGAACCAAAGACAATCTCCTCTGCTGCACGGCCTGCGGTAAAAGTCACCAGTTCTGCACGGAGCTCCGCTTCTGTCTGAAGATGCTTTTCCTCCTCCGGAACATTCAGCACGTAGCCCAGCGTTCCCATCGTACGGGGCACAATCGTAATCTTCTGTACCGGCTCCGCATCCTTCTGCAAGGCGCTTACCAGCGCATGGCCCACCTCATGATAAGAAACAATCTTCCTCTCCTCGGTACTCAAAATCTTGTTTTTCTTTTCCTTACCTACCAGCACCAGCTCCACAGCGTCAAACAAATCTTTCTGGCAAACCACTTCCCTGCCCTGCTTCACTGCCAGAATAGCCGCCTCATTCACCATGTTCGCCAAATCAGACCCCACTGCCCCCGATGTCGCCAGCGCAATCGCATCTAAATCTACTGTTTCATCCAGCTTCACATCCTTGCAATGTACCTTCAGCGTATCCACACGCCCTTTCAAATCCGGCTTCTCCACGATAATCCGCCTGTCAAAGCGTCCCGGACGCAAAAGAGCCGGGTCTAAAACCTCCGGGCGGTTTGTCGCTGCCAGAATCAAAAGCCCGGAACCGCTGTCAAAACCGTCCATCTCAGCCAGAAGCTGATTCAGCGTCTGCTCCCTCTCATCGTTCCCTCCGCCATAACGGCTGTCACGGCTCTTGCCAATGGCATCCACCTCATCAATAAAAATAATACACGGTGCATTCTTCTTTGCTTCCTCAAAAAGCTCACGTACACGGGAAGCGCCCACGCCCACGAACATTTCCACAAAATCAGAACCTGAAAGTGAGAAGAACGGCGCATGCGCTTCTCCCGCTACCGCTTTGGCCAGCAAAGTTTTTCCTGTACCCGGAGGTCCCACCAGCAGCGCGCCTTTGGGAAGCTTCGCCCCGATTTTTGAATAGCGTCCGGGATTTTCAAGGAAATCCACCACTTCCTGCAGGGATTCCTTTGCCTCATCCTGCCCGGCCACATCCTTAAAAGTCACGCCTGTTTCTTTCTGGGCATATACCCTGGCCTTATTCCGCCCTACGCCCATGACGCCGCCGCCCTTTGACATTTTCCTCATAAAGAACCAGAGCAGCAGCCATACAAAGATAAGAGGAACCAGAGTTGCCAAAATATTAAACAGCACCACGTTCGTTGTATCCGGAACCTTATATTCACAGGGAATCTCTGCCTCCAGAAGTTTCTGAGTCAGGTTTTCATCATCCATGCGCCCGGTCTTGTAGCTGAATTCAATCCCTCGGAACGGCTGTTCTTTCGGCACGATAGTAATTTCATTGTTTGTGACAGTTACTTTTTCAACCTTCCCCTCATCTACCATTTTCATGAATTGATTATACGTAATCCTCGTCTCCGTAGAATCTTTCAGCATTGTGTTAAAAAGATTGATTACAATCAATGCGACGAGAGATACAACCAGAAAAATAACAATATTCTGTCCATTTTTTGGTGTCTTGCCATTTTTAGGATCGTTCTGGGAGCCTCCCTGAGAGCCATTCCCATTTCCTGGCGTCTGATTATTATCCATTTCTACCTCCTAATTCTCATTCTCATCTATTATAAAGATACTTCCCATAGAAATCAATACAGAGTTTGTGAAAAAAACCTCACAAATCTAAATGTTTTCTAAAATACTGTCGAAAAGGGTTTTTACAACTCTCCTTTTTTATAGTATACTTTTATTAACGAAATACTGAACAGGAGAATGACCAATGAAAATAGGATTTGACAACGAGAAATACCTTACCATGCAGTCTGAACACATCCGCGAGCGTATTGGCCAGTTTGGGAACAAGCTGTACCTGGAGTTCGGCGGAAAACTTTTTGATGACTTCCACGCTTCCCGTGTATTGCCGGGCTTCGAACCGGACAGTAAGCTGCGGATGCTTATGCAGCTTTCCGAACAAGCCGAAATCGTCATTGTCATCAGTGCCGGAGATATTGAAAAAAATAAAATCCGCGGCGATTTGGGGATTACCTATGACACAGATGTATTGCGCCTGATTGATTCCTTTGAGGAAAAGGGGCTTTATGTGGGAAGTGTCGTCATCACCCAATATGCCGGGCAAAGCAGCGCAGACCTCTTCAAGAGCCGGCTTCAGAAGCTGGGATTCAAAGTATATACGCACTACGCTATCGAAGGATATCCTTCTAATATTCCGCTGATTGTCAGCGATAACGGCTACGGAAAAAATGAATACATCGAAACAGAACGGCCGCTGGTCGTCATCACTGCGCCAGGTCCCGGAAGCGGAAAAATGGCAACCTGCCTTTCCCAGCTTTACCATGAGCACAAACGGGGAATCCCTGCAGGATACGCTAAATTCGAAACTTTCCCTATCTGGAACATCCCGCTGAAACACCCGGTGAACCTTGCCTACGAGGCTGCTACCGCCGATTTGAACGATATCAATATGATTGACCCTTTCCACCTGGAAGCCTATGGAAAAGTGACGGTAAATTATAACCGCGACGTAGAAATCTTTCCCGTGCTCTCTGCCATTTTTGAGCGGATTTATGGGGAAAGCCCCTATAAATCCCCCACAGATATGGGGGTAAATATGGCTGGAAACTGTATCGTAGATGATGAGGCGTGCTGCGAAGCTTCCCGCCAGGAAATCGTACGCCGCTATTTCCAGGCGCTGAATGAACTGGCTGCCGGAACAAAGTCCGATTCTGAAGCCCTGAAAATCGAACTTATTATGAAGCAGGCACATGTAGCCGTTACGGACAGGCCGGTAGTTCCTGCCGCCCTAAAGCGCGCCGCCCTCACAGGTGCAACCGCCGCCGCCCTGGAACTTCCCGATGGAAAGATCATAACCGGAAAAACCTCCGACCTCCTGGGTCCCTGTTCCGCACTCCTTTTGAACGCCTTAAAAACACTGGCAGGCACTTCTGATGAGAGACATGTGATTTCTCCCGAAGCTATAGAGCCTATCCAGAGGCTGAAAACCGAATACCTCGGCAGCCATAACCCGCGTCTCCACACAGACGAAGTGCTTATCGCCCTTTCGATCAGCGCCGCCGCCGACCCAGACGCACAGAAAGCTCTGGAACAGCTGCCAAAGCTAAACGGCTGCCAAGCCCATGCCACATCGATGCTTTCAACTGTAGATATCAAACAGTTTAAACGCCTGGGCATACAGATGACGGCAGAACCCGTATACGAAAATAAACGTCTCTATCATTAAACCGGCACACAAAGAACGCCGCAGCGCTGTCTGGAAACGACATGCCTGCGGCTTTTATATTCTACAGGCCCATTTCAAATCTATGCGCTCATTCAAAAGACACGAAACACCTTTCTTCTTCATAAATCTGTAAATTATCAAATAATACCTGTTTATTCCACAATTCCCACACCATATTCGGATTATTGAAATGTCAATAGTTTTTTTGAGTTTTTTCCGCAAAAACCCCAATTTATGAGTTCTACACAAAACGAACGTTCCTTAAAAATACTATGTAAACCAGTTAAAAACATTAAAATTTTGTGGATAATGTGCATAACTCCGTGCATAACTCAAATATGCCCTATTTTCAAGCTTTTCCATTGTGGATAACTTTTGGAGAAGCGTTGACATAATTCTTCCTTCTTTTTGAAACCTGTCAAATTTTGTGCAATGTGCACACATGGAATTACCCCTCTGTTTTATTAACAAAATATTACTTCTGTTAACTCATTGTAACATCTAAAGTTTTCAAACACTTTTATCTAATATTTTTCTACCCACGTTTTCACCTTCTGCTAGTCAAAAACCCCGCTGCAAGCAACGGGGCATCAAACTTGAAGCGCCCCAAGGGGCGGGGTATTTGACCCTCGCGGCAGTCGCCAAATGCCTGCAAGCAGTCACTTGGCTCGTTGCTCGCGGGAATAAAAAAACGGGCTCGTCTCTTACGAGACGAGCCCTACCCCTATATTAATTAACGAATTAATCGATATAACTCCTTGCTGCGCACGGTGTACGATACCCAATGTCAGATACAATAATCCCTGTCCTGGAAGTGCTGGCATGCACAACCTGGCCATTTCCGATATACATGGTCACATGCCCAATTCCGTAATCACCGCTTCCACTGTAGAATAACAAATCTCCCGGCTGGATGTTGGAAAGGCTTACTGCCCTGCCTCCTACAGACTGTGCGCCTGCCGTACGCGGGATAGAAATCCCGAAGTTTGCCATAACTGATTGTGTAAACCCGGAACAGTCCGCCCCGTTTGTAAGGCTTGTGCCGCCGTACACATACGGACATCCGACAAACTGCAGTGCAAAGTTCACAATTGACTGCCTGGTGCCTGAAGTACTTGAGGAATCAGATGTTGAAGACTGTGTAGCCTGAGCTGCCGCATCTGCCTGAGCCTGCGCCGCTGCATCTGCCTCTGCCTGCGCTGTCTCAGCTTCCTGAATCGCTACATCTGCTGCCTGCTGCGCCTCATCTGTCCCTTGCTGCGCTGCATTCGCCTGTGCTTCTGCCGCTGCCTGTGCCGCTGCGTCCGCCGCTTCCTGTGCTGCCTGTGCCTGCGCCGCTGCTTCTGCTTCTGCCTGCGCTGCTGCTTCTGCTTCTGCCTGCGCTGCCGCCTCTGCTTCTGCCTGTGCCGCTGCATCTGCCGCCGCCTGCGCCGCTGCTTCTGCTTCTGCTTTTGCCGCCGCTTCTGCCTCTGCTGCTTTCTGCGCTTCTTCTGCCATTACTGCCGCGTAGGCTGCCTCATTTGCCTTATCTATCGTATTCTGTGCAAGCTCCTGCAAATCATAGTCAAATGCCTGTTCCGCCGCCAGCTGCTTAACCTCTGCTGCTGCCTGTGACGCCATGTAAGCCGCATAAGCCGCTTCATCCGCAGTAGCGCTGTTCATGGCTTCTACTGCCGCACTCAGCATTTCCTCCGCTTTATCGTGCGCTGCCTTAGCTGCATCTTCCCTGGCTTCTACTTTCTCAATGGACTCTGCTTCTACAAACTGAGTACTGCAATCCACATAATCCTTCGAAACATATCCTATTACATCTGAATCAACCGCAACCTTTACCCAGTCCCCTGCATCTTCCAGGATTTCAAGGCATTGGGAGTCGCCGACCATGCTGACTACCTTTGATTTTGCGCTCGCTTTCTTCCTGACCATCAAGGTCGTCGTATTTACGGTTGCCATCTCGGTTCCCACATTACCCGCAAGCTCTTTTGCCTGCTCTCCGGTAGCGAAAAACTCCGATTTTACATATCCGGTAACATCTCCTGACTTAATCAGATACCAGTCCCCCTCCTGACCAAGAATATCTGCAGCAGAATTGTTATAAAGCTGTCCAATGACCTGGCCTTCTTCTCCTGCGGCATCCCGAACATTTACATACTCGTCTACCTGAGCGATTGCCTTTACGTCATAACCGCTTGCCTTTACCTGTATGGTACCGCCCGCTGCCTCTTTCTTGTCCTTCTGCTCCTTAATTCTGGATTCCAGACCTGCCAGCGGTACAATGTTCCCGGACGCCATAGTCACAACACCGTTTCCTGCAAATGTCATTGCTCCTGCCAGACAGCATGCGGTTGCTTTCCATACTGCTTTTCTCATTTATACTCATCCTCCATATGTATTGCTTCATTTGTTACATATTTATTAACTTTTTACAGGGCTATCATAACAAATATTACGTTCCTTGTCAACACTTATAACACTTTTTTTACATCCGGAAATATCTCATGCCGTTAAATTGCAGTTTGTCGGGGAGGTTGCCGCTTACACCATACAGTTATGGAACCGATAGTTTCTG
>SRZB01000040.1 GCA_004793585.1 Hominisplanchenecus murintestinalis
CTAATTCCCCCATGAATGGGGGCTAGGGGGTTGAAGTGTCGAAGACACTTTTTTATGTCTTGAACAATAGGGATTTTCTCTGTATAATAAAACCATAGCAGGCAGGGCATAGCCGATTTGCCAGGCCAATTGGCAAAAACCAGAACTGGGGTGATATTATGCAGGGTGAAACATTACAGGAAGAACCAGAAGAAAAAACAGCAGAGAAAAAGGAGGCGTTTGCAAAATATACGGCGAAAGACAGTGTTTTTTCAACGCTTTTCCGGGATAAGAAGTACCTGATGCAGCTATACCGTGCGCTCCACCCAGAGGATGCGGAGACGACGGAAGATGCGCTTACGGACATTACAATAAGGAATGTACTCACGAATGGACTCTATAATGACCTGGCTTTCAGGGTTGGGGATAAAATTATGTTTCTGGTTGAGCATCAATCTTCATGGACGATGAATATCATTATACGTGTGCTGATGTATTTAGCGCAGATTTACCACGATTACTTTGAGGAACAGGATGCAGACTTATACGGGAGTAAGAAAGTTCATGTACCAGAACCGGAATTATACATGATTTTTACAGGAGAGCGTACCGACAGGCCGGAAACGATTTCACTTTCCAAAGAATTTTTCGGTGGGAAGGAATGTGCCATTGAAGTAAAGGTGAAAGTGCTTTATGGTGGCAAAGGCAATGACATTATCAGCCAGTATGTAAATTTTACAAAAGTATATAATGAACAGGTGAAACAGAATGGGAGAAGCCGGGAAGCTGTCACGGAAACTATCCGTATCTGTAAGGACAGGGACGTGCTCCGTGAGTTTTTGGCAGGCAGGGAAAAGGAGGTTATATCTATTATGATGGCTTTGTTTGATGAAGAAAAGATCATGCGTACCCATGTTGCGAGCGAAAAGAAAGAAACAGCAAGGAAAGCTGCGGAAAAGATGTTGAAGTTGGGGAAATTGTCTGCAGAAGAAATTGCGGGCTGTTTTACTGAGCTGTCTGTGGAGGACATTCAGGAAATTGAAAAAGGGCTGTTTCAAACGATATAATACCTGATGACAAACCGACACAAAAGAAAGAATATATAGAATCCCCGGCTGCAAATGAATACAGCCGGGGTTATTCATATGGAGGGCAAAGTGAAAGAATCAGAACTGATAAGAAAAGTACATTCCGCTGTTTATCACCAGTGCCAGCAAAGAGGGTATGCTGCCCCGGCGGATGTGCTGATTGACATAGGAGCGCTGCCCAAGCAGAAATATGAGGACTGGAGATTTGGGAAAGTACGGTATCTGGAAGCGGCCTGTACGTGTAATTTAAAGAAACTTTCTTTTATTATGAAACAGATCTGCTCCTATGCAAAGAAAACAAATTTAAAACCGTCATTCTGTTATTACAAGCGGTGGGGCGTGAAGAAAAAGCATGGGTATAAGCCGGTAATCCCCTTACGGTTCAGCAAAAGCGGAAACCCGGAGATTGAAAAAGCATATGCGACACACTATGTGGATTTAGGACGGACAGAGCAGTTGAAGAAAGAAAAGATGGAGAAAGCGGCAGCTGCAGGCCAGGCTGAAATATCGGACGGAACACAAGATATGCCGGAAAATATTTCAGACAGCAGAAGCGGGGCGTAAAATGGGGAGAAGGAATGGAAAAAGAACCGGACAAAAAATATGAAACCATGAAGAAAATCATGGATGCTTTAGAGGATATTTTATGCTCCTACCAAGGCAGGGGGCATTTGTCCGTGTATGTTGATCTGGATTCCCTTGCAGTTTTCGCAAATTTGATTGCATACGGACAGGTACAGGTAGAAAATTACAGGTATGACTATGACGGTAATATCAGGGAGGATAAAGAAGCCGTCCGAATTTACAGGGAACTTGCCCCACAGACAAGATGGCGCGTAGGGCAGCATACCCAGATAGAAGCGATACGGATGAATGCATTGAAGCAGCTTGCGTCCCTGGGTACGCCGACGTATCAGGAGCAGATTTATTATGCGGATACAGGTTCTGCCCTGGTATGTGGGGAAATCCTGCCCTATGGGATTTTCCAGTTGTTTACAGATATGCTGGAAGTGAAGAAATTATATGTTTTCCCCTACCCGTTCCGGGAGGGATGGGAAGAGCCGCTCTATTTTTCTTTTGAGCCGACAGAAGCGGCACGGAAGGAAATGCGGAAATATGTGGAGGAAAAATTGGATGAAATGCTTCGTATAATGAGAGAAAAAAGTGAAAGTCTTGATGGAATCATCCCTAAAGTGAATGAAGAGGGTGTGTCAGAAAATCTGTGTAAGTAAGTTGTCTGAAAATTTCTTTTGGACTGCTTGGTTAACTTGCTCAAAATGCTGGAAGCCAGTCAAGGTAAGGGGTTCAGCCTTTACGGGCTTCCGGCATTTTGATAAAATCCATCATTGCAGTCCAGAGGACTTACACACATAATCTGACACTCTCAATGAAGATATTTTTTAATCATATTCGTTTCGTTGGGAAATAGACAGCCGCAAAATTCTATGTAATCCTGCGGCTGTTTTTCTGTCCAGAATGGTTAAGAAATGTCAGCGCTTTTTTGTTTTTTCGGCTGTCTGGTGTTCGGATGTCCCAAAATCTTATCAACATTGGAGCAGACAGTATTCAACTCTTTTTGGTAATCCTGGTAGTAATGGTAGGTTTTCTGTGCATCTTTTTTCTGTTGGAGCAGCTTTTCCTTTTCTGCTTTCAATAGCTTCATGGAGGGGAGCTTCCCGTCTGCAGACTGCTCCTTTAAGAATTTCCGTGCGGCTTCATAGAGTGCGATTTCCGTCGGATGCTCCTGCTGGAACTGCCCTTTATTCTTTGCTTTCACAAACTTTTGGTAGACAGGTTTATTGGCAAGGTACTGGCCTGTGTAATGGATCTGCTCATTTACCTTCCGGAGATTATCTTCCACAGACTTTAAATCTTTTCTGGAAGAGGAAGCATGGCTCTTGATCTCTGAAAAAGAATCTTCCAGGGAATCCCTTGTATCATACCCATGTTCCTGTATATAAGCGACTGTCTTAGCCATCTCTTTCAGGTTGGAAAGTTTCACCTTGTTAGCGTATGCGGCATTTTGCTGTGCCTTTACGCAAGCCTGCAGATCGACCACCAGACGCAGATCTGATTTGATAAACAGGACTGATACAGCTTCCTCTTGCAGTAGATTGGATGGGCTGGTTACAGCTTTCTCCGATTCTATATTACATTTTTCCACATCAACCGTTTTCTTTTTGTTCTTCTCACGCTCTGCATTTTCCTTAAACAGCTCCCGGAGGTTATCTTCTTCATAATGTGTGCCGAGCATCCTCCCGGTGATATACTTGTTTCGTTCCGGGTGGAGGTAGCTGAACCTGCCACGGCTAACCTTCAGCCTGACATTATATTTTTCCAAAAGCAATGTCTTGAAATCTTCCTGGCTGCAGGAAACGGCTGCAGCATCTTCGATCGCAGACCGTAAGAAATCTTTCTGTGTCTGGAATACTGTTTTTCGCGGCATAAGCCCGTCTGCACGGAGCTGTCTGTTACGTTCATCCAGTTTCTTTTGCCCCCTGCGTCCTGCGTGGTATTCCCGGTCTGTGATCTTCTTATCTGACGGGGCAAGCAGATCTACCTGGTGCAGATGTTCCCGGCGGCATATATCCATGAGTGTCTGCTTTAAGTGGATCAGGTAATCTTTGGTAACATGATGCTTATACCCGGCACGGGAATCGCAGGCTCGCTCCATAAAGTCCTGGCGTTCCACATCATATTTCCGCAAGCTGTTGAGCACGATATGCACATGGATGTTGCCGCTTCCTTTATGCCCGTCCATGTGGGTACAGACAAGAGCCTGATGTCCGGGGAAGTTCTTCTTTGCATATTCCATTCCAATCTGCTGTGCCTGCTCCCCGGTCAGTCCATTTTCTGTTACATCTTTTGGATCGAAGCTGATGATATAATGGTGGGATTTGATCTCATCATAGGATTCGTTTTTGTGGTATAGGGCGTTCAGTTCCCTGCACTCCATGTCGAACGTGAACGGGTCACAGTTTATGCCGTCCATGATATATTCCTTACGTGGGATCAATTCACCATTTTCATCAAGTATCGGTTTGCTGGTATCTTCATCATGTTCAAACATGAGATAACGCTGTATTTCTCCATAGTCGGCATTTTTACTTGCTATGTGTTTCAGTATTGCCATCCAAACTACCTCTGGCGGCAGAATGGAAATCTCCCGCCATCTTCAAGACTTCAAATTTCATTTCATAGATTCTGGCCACGCTCTGGTCGATTGCCCTGCGCATTTCCTGTGAGTGGATGCCGCCGCTGTTAAAGTGCCTTGCAATCTGGTTTAAGTTGCTGCCGATCTTCCCAAACTCTGCAACCAGCTTTTTCAGTTCCGGCAGGTCTGCCACAATTTCATATTTCGCTGTGACCTTCTGTTTCATAATTTGTTTCCTAACATATTCAGCCAGTGGAAGGTGCGCAGCTTTAGCGCTTTCAGAGACGATTTCATATTCCGTATCGGTAAGGCGGAGCATAATCTGGTGCTTATGCTTTAATTCTTTATCCTTCTTTGGTCTTGCCATTGCATAGTTCCTTTCTGTAAAAATTGTAAGGATGATAGTTCTTCCCTGATTATAAGGACTTAAAAAGAGTTCCTATAATATAAGCCGATTTGGGAACGCCAATGGGAAATGAAAAAAGAGTTTTTATAGAAATATTTAGATTTCTCCGTGATTGGGACAATCACGTTGCGACTATTTTTAATAGGAGCCAACTTGCATATTTGGAAAATATGCGACAACCGAGGGCATGGGGAGCGGAATCCCCATCAAGTTTGCCGGGTAAGCAAAATCCACGAAGTGGGTTTTGAGTTACTCAGGCGAATCTTGCCCTTCGAGAAATAAAGATTTCCATAATATAAGCCGATTAGAAATGAAGAGAAAAATATTTTATGGAAATGCTTTATGATAAATTTTCCAACACTTTTTTCGGCAGTTAAAAATTTTTCCTAAAGAAGGGCAACATAAGGTATAATTAGATGAAACGACTTTGAGTAAAAAATATTCGCTATTATATGAAATAATAAAGGAGGGCAATTCAAATGTATAACCCGCAATTAGAAACATTTATCCGTGTGGCAGATGCAGGCAGTTTCAATAAAGCAGCGGAAGAAGCTTATATAACCCCTACAGCAGTCATAAAGCAGATCAATCTTTTGGAGGCTTCTTTGGATGTAAAGCTGTTTGACAGGACGCACAGGGGGCTGACTTTGACAAAGGCCGGAAAGTCTTTATATCAGGACACAAAATATATCATCCAGTATTGCCGGGATTCTGTTATCCGGGCAAAGAATGCGATGCAGGAAGATACGAAGGTAATCCGTATCGGGAGTTCTCCTATGACCCCTGCGCAGCTTTTGATGCGGCTCTGGACCAAAATACAAGTATATTGCCCGGAGATGAAATTCCAGATTGTCCCGTTCGAGAACACGCCGGAAAATGCCAGGGAAATATTAGCGAATCTCGGAAAAAATATTGACGTGATCGGGGGGATATTTGATGAGACCATGCTGGACTTGCGCCGCTGCGCAGGGCTTGAATTATCCCGTGAGCCATTTTGCTGCGCAGTTTCCATCCATCATCGGCTTGCGGCAAAAGACCGGCTTATGGTAAAAGACCTTTATGGGGAGAACCTGATGCTGATGCGCCGGGAATGGAGCAATTATGTGGACAGGCTCCGGGATGACATCTGGCAGAACCACAGCCAGATCCATATCGTGGATTTTGATTTTTATAACGTGGGGGTTTTTAACCGTTGTGAGAACAGTAATGACGTATTGCTGGCGATTTCGGGGTGGGCCAGCGTACATCCGCTTTTAAAAGTCATTCCGGTGGAATGGGAACACAGCATCCCATATGGCCTGCTCCATTCCCCGAATCCGTCCGAAAATGTAAGACAGTTTCTTGTTGCTGCGCAGAAAGCAGTGTAATAAATGTGGGATCTGTCTGTTGATTTTACATTTATATGTTATAACCTTTGGGTATAAACTGATGAACAAAACGAGACTTCTCTTTCAGTCTCGTTTTTTTTATACTTTGTTTAAAAGCCGGATGGGCATAACGGGATGCCCAAAGGGTATTTTTGGAGCATAGGAAGAAGGGTAAAGGCTGGATATTTATGGGACAGGAGGGTGATACGGAATTGAAATATGTTGTCCTAAATGTCGTGCTGATATGTCTGCTGCTCAGTCTTACAGGCTGCGGGGCTGACAAAAAGGCAGGCAGGGAAAACCGTGCAGGATCAGGCCAGGAAGGGGAGGCGGTGTATCAAGGAGAAGGTGCAGATTTTATGCAGGCGGGTAAAAGTGATGATAAACCCTATACGGCAGATACAAAAATGTCAGAGGTTATCAGCGAGCCATTGTTTGGAGATTATGGCAGGCTGATTTTTCCAACAGACAGCGGATATTTTAGTGGGAATACATTAGGAACGCTTAAGCTGACCTGGTACAGCAATATCGACCCGGAAAAAAACGTGGAGATTGCAAACTATATGAAAGACCATGCAGCCAAAGGGGAAGCGATTTTTTATGACATTTATACGGATGAGGAAAAAGAGGATGACCCGGACAAAAAAGATACGGGGCTGTTTTTCTTTAAAGGAAGCCCTGGAGAAAAATTTGCCATTTGCAATGCGGGCGGCGGTTTCGCTTATGTGGGGGCAATGCAGGACAGCTTTCCCCATGCGTTGGAATTATCCAAAAAGGGGTATAACGCATTTGCCTTGATCTACCGTCCCGGCGCACAGACAGCGTGCGAGGATCTGGCAAGGGCAGTCAGTTTTATATTTGAACATGCGAAGGAACTGGAAGTGGACACGGGCGGATATTCCCTATGGGGAGGTTCCGCAGGCGCAAGGATGGCTGCATGGCTTGGCTCTTACGGCCCAGCGGCTTTTGGAGGGGATGACCTGCCAAAGCCTGGCGCGGTCATCATGCAATATACCGGCCACAACGATTATACGGAGAATGATCCGCCGACTTATGTATGTGTGGGGGAAAATGACGGCATTGCAGATTGGAGGACTATGGAAAACCGTCTGGAGCATTTGGCGGCGTCTGGGATTCCTACAGAGTTCCACAAATATCCGGGACTTGGGCATGGCTTCGGCCTTGGGACTGGAACTGCCGCAGAAGGGTGGATAGAGGATGCGGTATCATTTTGGGAAACTCAAACAAAATATTAATAATGAGATAGGAGGATGGGAAGATGAATAATTTTATTTTTGAGAATGCAACAAAAGTTTTATTTGGGAAAGGATGTGTGAAAGAATATTTATGCTGCCTGATAAAAGGCTGCGGGGATACGGTGATGCTGGCGTATGGGGGAGGCTCGATCAAAAAGAACGGTGTATATGATGAAGTAGTCTCTATCCTGAAAAAAGCCGGAAAGAATATCGTGGAGTTTTCCGGCATTATGGCGAACCCTACTTATGCAAAAGTTTTAGAGGGCGCAAAACTGGCAAGGGAAAGCCAGGCCGGATTGATCCTTGGCGTTGGCGGCGGTTCCGTCATGGACTGCTGTAAAGCGGTTTCCATTGCCGCCCGGTATGACGGCGATGTGTGGGAGGATTTCTGGGCAAGGCCGGGCATTTTTGATTTCGAGCCGCTCCCGCTTGGCGTGATCGTCACAGTGGCGGGGACCGGGAGTGAATGCAACGGAGGGGCGGTCATTACCAATGAAGAACTGAAAATAAAAACCGGACGTGATTATCCCAGATGCAATCCCCGGTTTGCCCTGCTTGACCCGACGTATACTTACAGCGTCCCGAAATTCCAGATGGTGTCCGGCAGCTTTGACATCCTTTCCCATATCATGGAGATCTATTTCAGCGGGCCGGATGAGGATAATGTTTCAGATGATATTGCCGAGGCGCTTATGAGGAATGTGATCCGCAACCTGCGGGCGGCGATCCGAAACCCGGAGGACTATACTGCCAGGAGCAACCTGATGTGGGATGCGACAATGGCGGAGAACCGGATCATCAAGCTTGGCAAGCGCACAGATTTCCAGTGCCACCAGATGGAACACCAGCTTGGGGCATACACGGACTGCAACCACGGCGCAGGCCTGGCGGTCCTGCATCCAACGTATTACCGCCATATTTACAAGGACGGGCTTGCAAAATTCAAACGGTTTGCTACGGAGGTATGGGACATTTCTTCTGACAGAAAGACAGATGAGGAAACCGCCCGCGCCGGGATAGACGAGCTGGAAAGGTTCATCCGGGAGATCGGCTTGCCTGCAACTTTACAGGAGCTGGGGATCCATGGGGATGTAGATTTGAAAGCAGTTGCTGATTCCTGCGCGGTCGTGCCGGGAAGTTACCGGAAGCTGACACAGGAAGAAATTTTTGAAATTTTCAAAGAGTGCTTTTAGATGATCGCAAAACAGCCCGTTTTTGGTGGGCGTTATACAAGATAGTAAAAAGGAGAATGACGTAATGAAAATAAAAAATATAAAGAAAACGGTTGCCCTTGTTATGAGTGTATTGCTTTTGTTTGGCCTTGCCGCCTGTGGAAATGAAAAGCAGGGGGCGGGCAGCAGCGGACAAAAATCTTCTTCGGAATCAGTTGATGCAGATGTGGCGGAATCTGAAAAACCGGAAGAATCGAAAGAATCATCTTCTGCCAGTGAACCGGAAGAAGCCAGTGACACGGATGAAGCTGTTTCCAATGTAGAGGACGGAGAAAACACAGAAGATGGAGAAAACGCAGGCGGAAAGACACTGATTGTCTACTATTCGGCATCGGGGAATACAGAGGAGGCGGCAGGCTATATTGCAGCGGCGACAGGCGGCGATCTGTTTGAACTGGAACCGAAGGAAGCTTATACGGACGCAGACCTTGACTGGACGGATGATGACAGCCGTGTATGCAGGGAACATGAAAACGAGGATGAAAGAAAGGTGGAATTAGTATCAGAAACAGTTCTCGATTGGGATTCTTACGAAACTGTATTTATCGGATACCCTATCTGGTGGGGGATTGCGGCATGGCCGGTAGACGGCTTCATTACGGCGAATGATTTCACCGGAAAAACAGTGATACCGTTCTGTACATCTGCAAGCTCAGGCCTTGGGGAGAGCGGGAAGCTGCTGGAAGAAATGGCGGGGACCGGGGACTGGCTGGAAGGCGAACGCTTTTCATCAGGCGTTTCGGAAGAAGATGTAAAAGCCTGGGTAGATGGCCTTGGATTGTAATTGGAAGGAGTGGCGGATACATGAAATATAAGATCATGGCGCTTTGCCTGGGCGTTATGCTGGCGTTAGGGTTGGCGGGCTGCGGGGGCAAAGAGGAAGAACGGGCAGTGGCACAAAAACAGGAACAGGCGTCTGGGGATGGGCAGACAGACAGCATTGAGGCGGGAACAGAAAGCGGCAGCAGACAGGAAAAGGATGCCCAGGCAGAACCGGCGCAGGATAAAACGGAAAATGCAAAAGATGGGCGTGTTTTGATCGCATATTTTTCCGTACCGGAGGATGTGGATACGTCCGGCGTAGACGCGGTTTCAGGTGCGAGCATTGTGGTAAAGGACGGAGAAGTCCATGGCAATACGGAATATGTGGCAAAAATCGTGCAGGAGACAATAGGCGGCGATTTGTTCCGGATTGAAACCATAGAAGATTACCCGTTGGATCATGACCCGTTAGTTGACCAGGCGGCAGACGAGCAGGATGCGGAACTGCGCCCGGAACTGAAAAGCCATATTGAGGATATGGGGCAGTATGACACGGTGATCCTGGGATTTCCGAATTGGTGGGCCGACCTGCCGATGCCGGTTTATACCTTTTTGGAGGAATACGATCTTGGAGAGAAAACGATCATCCCGTTTGTAACGCATGGCGGCAGCGGTTTTTCCGGCACAGAAGATACCATTGCCGGATTGCAGCCGGATGCGGCAGTAAGTGACAATACGCTTTCCCTTTCCAGGGGGGATGTGGCAGACAGTGAGGAAGAGGTACGGCAGTGGGCCGAAAGCCTTCGCTGAACATGGAGGGAAACATGGAATACAGGGTATTAGGAAAAAATTTAAAAGTATCAGAGATCGGCTTTGGCTGCATGGGGCTTTCCCATGCATACGGAAAGCCGGTTGACAAAAAAGACGGGATCCGCCTGCTGCGGGAAGCGGTGGAAATGGGATATACATTCTTTGATACTGCAGAGGTCTATGGAACGGCAGGGAATCCCCATGCCAATGAAGAACTGGCAGGGGAAGCATTAAAAAGTGTCCGGGATAAAGTGGTGATCGCCACGAAATTCGGCATCCATTTTGACATGGGAAGCAAGGATGTCAATAAACCCCTGGTGCCAGATTCCAGGCCGGAAGTGATCCGGGCATCGGCGGAAGCCTCCCTCAGACGGCTGGATACCGACCATATTGATCTATATTACCAGCACAGGAACGACCCGAATGTCCCGATTGAGGAGGTGGCCGGCGTGATGGCGGAATTGATGCAGGAGGGCAAGATCACGCATTGGGGCTTATCGGAAGCGGATGAAGATACGATACGCCGTGCCCATGCAGTCTGCCCGCTGACGGCCATCCAGAACCGATATTCCATGATGGCGCGCTGGCATGAAAAACTCTTTCCCGTCCTGGAGGAGCTTCAGATCGGCTATGTGGCCTTTTCGCCCCTGGCAAACGGGTTTTTGTCCGCCCGGTATGGCAAGGAAGCAGTCTTTGACAGCCAGTATGATTACCGGAGCGTGATGCCGCAGTTTAGCGGGCAGGGAATAGACAAAAACAGGAAGCTCATTGCGCTGCTCCATAAGACGGCGGAAGAAAAATGCGCTACCCCGGCACAGATTTCCCTTGCGTGGATGCTCTGCAAAAAGCCATATCTTGTTCCGATCCCCGGAACAAGGAACA
Source organism: Hominisplanchenecus murintestinalis (assembly GCA_004793585.1). Classification (GTDB taxonomy): domain Bacteria; phylum Bacillota; class Clostridia; order Lachnospirales; family Lachnospiraceae; genus Hominisplanchenecus_A; species Hominisplanchenecus_A murintestinalis. The sequence goes on from SRZB01000040.1 coordinate 10,937, forward strand.
TAGGGCGGATGCTGGAAAATGCGGACGCGTCCGCTATCCGCCTGACAGCTTCAGAGGTAAAGGCTTTGGATGATGCGCTGGATAAAATGGAAATGTCCGATGTGTTTGGGGGGACAAAAATTTTAAGCGCCTCCTAAAGGAGACATCTGTACTATGATGTGAAACAGCTTATGGAGGTTATATGTATGGGGAAATTCTTTAAGAGTCCCATTGGATTCACTGGGATATTTATGGGTGGAAAATATATTCTGTTCATTGCAGTTGTTTTTTCGATCACCTGCACGGCGTGTTCCGAACAGAAAGAAAAAACAGGCAGCGGGGGTGAAAAAGGCGGGGCAATAAGAAAGGAAGCCGTGGTAACAGACCAGGGGGAACATATAGAAATGGATAAGAAAACAGACCCTTCACAGATTCCGGAAGAGCTTGTGCAGATTCCGGAGGATTATTTAACTCCGGCGGGGGAGCAGGGAACCGTAGAGCGGCTGACTTACCGAACCTATGAATCCATGAATTATGAGAGCAGGGAAAAGCAGCTTACGAAAACCGCCTATGTGTATCTCCCATATGGCTATTCCGGGGACAGGAAATATAACGTATTTTACCTGATGCATGGGGGATGGAGCGATGAAACCACTTACCTTGGCACCCCGGAAAACCCCAATGTACTGGTAAATGTCATTGACCATGCCATACAGGACGGAAAGATGGAGCCTGTAATCGTGGTATGCCCGACTTACAATAATGAAAATCCCGATGACAGCGCAGATTACAGTCTTGCACTTCAGTTGACGGACAATTACCATAACGAACTGGTAAATGACCTGATCCCTGCCGTGGAGGGAACTTACAGCACATTCGCAGAAGGAATTTCCCCAGAAGAATTGGAAGCAAGCCGTAATCATCGTGCATTTGCCGGATTTTCTATGGGATCTGTTGCAACATGGCATACATTTCAGTATTGCCTGGATTATTTCAGATATTTCCTGCCGTCCAGTGGGAATCTGACTTCTGACGGGGCATATATGGAAAGCCTGGTGACGGATTCCGGGCATAAGCCGGAAGATTTCTTTATTTATGCGATGTCTGGCACAGAGGATTTTGCTTATGCAGGGTTTTCCAGCCAGATCGAGGCAATGCTCGCCGCGCCGGACGGAGTTTTTAATGCCTCCAATGACGAACGGGAGGGAAATCTTGCTTATCGGGTACAGGAAGGAAACTCGCATGACGGGGAAGCCGCCATGCAATATATCTATAATGGATTGATTTGGATTTGGAAATAGGGAAGAGGAGGAAACTCAGATGAAGATTTTATTTATCAACGGAAGCCCGAACAAAAATGGGAACACGGCAGCGCTGGCGGAAGCGCTCCTGGAAGGGAAGGAATATGAAACGCTGAACCTTGCGGATTACAGAATCGGCAGCTATGGACAGACATTTGAAGACGACCAGCTTGACGAAGTGATCGCAAAGATGAAAGAAGCAGAAGTCATTGCAGTCGGCTCGCCGCTGTACTGGCATAATATCTGCGGCTCTGTGCGCAATGTGCTGGACCGGTTTTATGGGAAGGTGGAAAACGGCGGGCTTTCGGGACGGAAATTGTATTTCCTGTTCCAGGGGGCGGCTCCTGAGAAATGGATGATGGAAGCGGGGGAATACACGATGAAACGCTTTGCAAAACTCTATGGGATGGAATATGCTGGAATGGCGACGGATAAAAAAGAGGCCGCAAGGCTTGGGCGGGACGTCTGATAAGCAGGATGGCGGCAGGAATAAAAATGACGGAGAAAAATTTTGAAAGGAATTGGATATGAAGGTTTTAAGCAGGGATGAATTTGAGCAGGCAAATATATTTGGGACAGGTTTGGCGAACGAGGCTTTTGCCAGATATTTTATCGGGGAATCGTTCCTCAATCCCCTTACTGACCCCAAGGAATGTCCATTATTTCTGGCAAATGTGACTTTTGAACCGGGATGCCGTAATAACTGGCATATTCATCATGCCACAGATGGCGGCGGGCAGCTTCTGGTCTGTACCGCAGGCGAGGGCTGGTATCAAGAGGAAGGGAAAGAGGCAGTCAGCCTTGTGCCGGGGCTGGTTGTTACAATTCCCGCAAATGTGAAGCACTGGCATGGCGCAAAAGCAGGAAGCTGGTTCAGCCATATTGCCATTGAGATTCCGGGGACAGACGGGCATACAGAATGGTGCGAAGCAGTAACGGATGAAGCATATGGGAAATTGGAGGAAATGGGCTGATGAAAGATTTTCAATTAAGAAATGATACGAAACTATTATTCCGAAACGATCCGGCAAAGGATTTACAGGAGTTGACAGCAGGGAAAAAAGCGCTTTTTGTCTATGGCGGCGGTTCCGTAAAAAGGAACGGCTGCTATGACGACGTAAAAAATGCCATTGCAAAAAGCGGCGGGACATTATACGAGGCAGGGGGGTCTTCCAGGGAAAGGAACGATATTGAAACTGGAATCCGTATTGCGAAAGAAAACCAGGTTGACCTTATCGTTGGGGCAGGGGGCGCCAGCGTGATGGACTGCGCGAAGCTGATCGCATTTGGCGTCTGCCATACAGAAGATTTGTGGGATTTTGTGAAGGGCAAAAAGAATCCGTATGGATTAGAAAAGCTCCCGCTTATCTTAATGCCCACTTATCCTTCCAGCGGCTCTGAGTACGGGCTTGGGGCGGTATCTGTGGATACGCAGGCGGATGATTTTGGCACGGCTTACGGGATTGCCGCGGATTATGCGGTTCTCGTGCCGAAATATTCGCTTTCGCTTGGGCAGGAAATGACCGCATATACAGGGCTTGTAACCCTTGTCCAGCTTTCCGCGTCTACGATCGGAGATAAAAACCCTGTATCTTACGATATAGGCATTTCCGTCATCCGGAATGTATTAAAAGCTACAAGGCGGTTAAAAGAACATCCGGACGACCTGGACGCCAGAGGGGTTATTTTATATGGGGCATCGATTGCAACATCCGGAAGGCTTGGGATCGGAAAAGAGGAAAATTACAGCTATGATATTTATGAGGTGGAATTTATCCCGGAGGCGTTGTTCGGCGTATCTTACCGGAAAAGCCTTACCACATTGTTTCCACGTTTTTTAAAGGCAATGGCAGCTTACCATGAAGAAGAAATCCGCGCTTATTTCAAAGACGCTTTTGGATATGAGGGAGATGTGGATGGGTCAGCAGCAAAGATGGTTGCGCTGTTTGAAGAACTGGGGATTACTATGTACTTTGAGGGAGATGCGGATAAAGAGAAAATCTGCCGGATACCGGTAGAGTCCGTATTAAGCCAGGAAGAGATCATCTATATGGTCGATATGTGTATGTATTAGGCGTTTCCTAGCATATCTTCCTGGCATCCCCTTATTCTCTGGGAAACAGGCGGAAATGAGGAAAACATTGAGATGGAAAAGAAAAAATTGTTTTTGTCCGGCTAGCGGGTGTTTTGTATGATGATCCAACGGAAAGGGAGTTTGCCGGAATGCTTCCGCTCACAGCCGAGCTGTGGCATCCTGCTCCAGGCTTTGCCGATGTTTCCATATTTGAAGGGTATGGGGAGGCGGTAACAGTGGAAATCGAAGAGGGTGAGGAAATAATGGAACGTTGAAGAAAGAAGGTGTAAAAAGGATGAAAAAGAAAATCCATTCCTGTGATAGCAGCCATAGTTTTTTGTATCATGGCCTGCTGTTTCCCAAACCCTGTATTTGCAAAATCGGCTAAGGAGACGGTCACAGAAGGGAAAGATCATTACCGGGAGTTTTTGGTGGACAATGTCCTTCACTCTGACAGGGATGGCGACATCCATTACCATGTATATTTCCCGGATTCCTATAATGGCAAAAAGAAGATGGCGCTGTATGTAACGCTCCCAGGATACCAGGGATTACATTTTCAGGGAGTGGCAGAAAACCTGAAAACAGAAGATTTTGCATTTGAGGCAAAAAAATACAACAAGGATATGATCATACTCGCGCCGCAGTTGGATGACTGGGGAGAAACATCTGCCAGGCAGACAATCGCGCTGGTAGAGTATTTCCTGGAAAATTATCCTGTTGACCCGGAAAATGTGTTTATCAATGGTTATTCCGGCGGGGGTGAAACACTGTCGCTCATCCTGGAAATGCGGCCGGAACTGTTTGCCAGGGCGCTCATGTGCAGCTCACAGTGGGATGGGGAGTATGAGCCGGTGGTAAAGGCAAGGACGCCGGTGTATTTTGTAATTGGTGAGGATGACGAATATTACTCGTCAAAACCGTTCCGGGATGCTTATAAAAAACTGCACAGCCTCTATCAGAAAGAAGGGCTGTCGGAGAAAGAAATAGAAAAGCTGCTGGTACTGGATGTAAAGGGCAGCGATTATTTCAAAGGGACGGGAATCACATATCAGCATGGCGGCGGTTGGCTGTTCTGCAGGGATGAGAAGATCATGAACTGGCTGTTTACATCGAAAAAAGCAGCGGCAAAATCAGCGCCAAAAAAACAGACGGTTTCCATCACGTTAAATAAGCCGGCCTATACTTTGAAAAAAGGGAAAACCGTGAAATTAAAAGCAACGCTGAATCAAGCGGCCAAACAGAAAGGTGTAAAATGGAAAAGCAGTAATCCAAAGGTTGCATCCGTATCTAAGAGCGGAAAAGTGGCAGCAAAAAAGAATGGGAAAGCAACCATCACAGCACGCATTAAGGGGACGAAAGTAAAGGCGGCCAGCAGTATTACCGTGGGTACGCCGGTAAGCAGGATCAGATTAAACCGGAAATCGGTAACTTTAAAAGCAGGGCAGAAGTTTACGCTGAAAACAACAGTATCACCTAAAAAAGCAGCCGTGAAAAAAGTATCTTATATGAGCAGCAGTAAGAAAACGGCAACTGTGAACAAAAAAGGCGTAATCCGTGCGGTTTCTGTTGGGACAGCAAAGATTACGGTAACGGCGGCAGACGGCTCCGGGAAAAAGGCATCCTGCACTGTCAGGGTGAAGAAAAATAAGGTGCCGGAGGAACCAACAGAACCGGAAAATCCGACGGAGCCGGAGGAACCAACAGAACCGGAGAAACCAACGGAGCCGGAAAAACCATCTGTTCCAGGTAAAGTGACAAAGGATACCAAAGTGTCAGAGATTATAAACGACCCGGCATTTGGAAATTTCGGCCGTCTGTTATTTCCTGTTGACCGCACGGTATCCGGAGCCATGACATTGGAAGAAATCAGCAGCAGCAGTGTTTACACATGGTACAGCAATATAAAGGCAGACAAGACCGTTGAGATTGTGAATGATCTGAAATCGCGTTCCGAAGATGGGGAACAGATATTTTATCCCATTTATTCAGAGGAAGAGATGGCTGAAAATCCCGAAAAGAGGGATACGGGGCTGTTCTATTTCAAAGGGAAACCGGGGGCGAAATATGCCATTTTCAATGCGGGCGGAGGTTTCGCCTATGTAGGGGCGATGCATGACAGCTTTCCCCATGCGCTGGAGGTGAGCAAAATGGGCTACCACGCATTTGCGCTGATCTACCGCCCGGATTCTGCGTATGAGGATCTGGCGAAGGCTATCATGTATGTCCATGACCATGCGAAAGAGCTTGGAGCCGACGCAGAAGGTTATTCTCTCTGGGGCGGATCTGCAGGGGCGCGGATGGCGGCAACACTTGGAAATAAAGAAAGCGGCCCGGCAAATTACGGGAGGCCGGATATTCCGCAGGTAGCGGCAGTCATCATGCAGTACACGGGATATACGGGAGCTTTGGCAAGCGACGCGCCGACCTATGCCTGTGCAGGCATGAATGACGGCATTGCAGATTACAGGACGATGGAATCACGGCTTGCACAGTTACAGGCATTTGGAATCCCGACGGAATTTCACGCTTATGAGGGCCTGGGGCATGGATTCGGCCTGGGGACGGGAACCGTGGCGGAAGGATGGATTGAAGATGCCGTAGCTTTTTGGGAGGCGCAGGCTGGCGTACAGCAGGATGCAGAAAGAAATACGCTCCTGACAGCTTCCCCCACCCCGGAGAAACAGCAGGTTCTCTATGTGTGGGAAGAAGGGAAAGCGCCTGCAACAACCGTCTATACACAAAATACCGAAAACTATTTTGACGATCCGGATTTCAGGCCGTATGTGACTGCATTCCCAGCTGCAGAGGGGATCCCCATAAAGGGCGCGGTTGTCATCTGTGCCGGCGGCGCTTTTCAGTTCCGGAGCGATGCGAATGAAGGGACGCCGATTGCATTGGAATTAAGCCGGAGGGGTTACCAGAGTTTTGTGCTGGATTACCGCCTGCGTCCCTATACCCAGGAGGAAGGCGCGCTCGACCTGGCAAGGACAGTCCGGTTTATCCGGCGCCATGCCGATGAATACGGGATAGATGAGAAAGATATTGCCGTCATGGGATTTTCAGCAGGGGGGATCCTTGCAGGTGAAATGATCCTGCATTATGGAGGCGGGATAACACCGGATGCCTTAGACCCTTCTTATGTGCCGGATGCGCTTGACCGTGTTTCGGCCAGGGTTGCTGCCGACGGTATGATCTATTCTTTCTATGGACGCCTTAGCGTTGCATCTATGGATCTTGAAAGCCTGCAGGAAGCAGGGATTCCGCCGACCTATTATTGTTATGGGACAAACGACCCGTTTTACAGGCAGTTCGAAGCACAGTTTTCCATGCTGGAAAATGCGGGGGAGCATGTAGAGCGCCTTGTGCTTGAAAATTGGGGGCATGGATTTGGCAACAGGGGAGGCTGGATGGAGGATTACGACCGGTTTTTGGCAAAAATATTTGGAAACAATTAAAGGATAAAAAATGCGCGATAATAAGGAAATACCCTCCGGGTATCCCTCTGTGCGCGGGAAAAAGCACAGTAATAAGGAAATACCCTCCGGGTATCCCTCTATGCGCGGGAAAAATGCGCAGTTATAAGGAAAGGAAGGGAACTATGAATACTGCAAAAAGAAAGAACATATTCAAAAAAGTATTGGTATTTACGCTCATGCTTTCGTTTGTCCTGGGGCAGTTTACCCCTGTGCAGGCGGCAGCAGGAAAGACGAAATATACCATTGCGTTAAATAAGCAAGTATATACCATGAAAAAAGGGAAAAGCGTAAAGCTAAAAGCAACGCTGAATCAAGCAGCCAAAAAGAAAGGCGTGGAATGGAAAAGCAGCAACCCCAAAATTGCGTCCGTGTCTAAGAATGGAAAAGTGACGGCAAAAAAGAATGGGAAAGCTACCATTACTGCGAGGGTGAAAGGGACAAAGGTAAATGCGAAAAGCCGGATTACCGTGGGAACACCGGTAAACAAAGTTACATTAAACAGGAAGTCTGTTTCTTTAAAAACGGGGCAGAAGTTTGCGCTGAAAGTAACCATGTCCCCCAAGAAATCATCCAATAAAAAGGTATCTTATGACAGCAGCAACCGCAAGGTGGCGACAGTAAACAAAAAAGGCGTGATCCGCGCTGTATCAGCAGGGACGGCAAAGATCCGGGTGACAGCTGCAGACGGTTCCGGGAAAAAAGCGTCCTGTACGGTGAAAGTGTCAGAGAACGCAGTAGCTGTTACAGGTGTGACATTAAATAAAACGCAGCTGAACTTAAAGCAGGGAGGGGAAGAAAGGCTTACTGCAACGGTAAACCCATCCAATGCGACAAATAAGACAATCCAGTGGTCATCTTCCAACCAGGCAGTGGCCAGTGTTTCTGAGAATGGGACGGTAAGGGCGGCTGCAGTAGGAACGGCCACGATTACAGCATCCGCGCATAATAATGTCCGCGCAGTCTGCAACGTGATAGTAGAAGCCGCTCCGGAACAGCCGACAGACCCGGAGAATCCAGAAGAACCAGGAACCGAAAAAATTCTGGTGGCATATTTCTCATGGAGCGGGACAAGTGAAAGGATTGCAAATAATATCATAGAGCAGACAGGGGCAGATTCCTTCCGCATTGAGCGGGAAACACCATACAGCGATGATTATAATGAAGTTGCCTATGGGGAGGCGAAAGAGGAAGCAGAAAATAATGCAAGACCACCCATTAAAAATCCGCTGGCATCCGTTGGGCAGTATGACAGGATCGTACTTTGTTATCCCATCTGGTGGCATACGGCGCCCATGACGGTCGGGACGTTTTTGGAAAGCTACAATTTCAGCGGGAAGTATATTTACCCGGTTTCACAGTCAGCTTCGATGGATACCTCGCAGTATGCGCAGTCCGTAGAATTTATCAAAACTTGTGCGCCGGGGGCAGTCGTAGATGATGGTATATTTTCAAAGGATAACGCTGCAATCCGTGATTATATCGCCGATAAGGTGATGCGGCCAGATGTGGTTCCTGTTACCAGTGTGACGTTAAATAAATCACAGCTTGCTTTAAAACCAGATGCAGAAGAAACGCTTATTGCCACGGTGAATCCAGCCAACGCGACCAACCAGGAAATCCAGTGGTCATCTTCCAACCAGACAGTGGCCATAGTTTCCGATCATGGAACGGTAAAAGCGGTTGCAGCGGGAACAGCCACGATCACTGCTTCAGCAGAAAATAACATCCGTGCAGTCTGCAGCGTGACGGTAGAAGCCGCTCCGGAACAGCCAGAACAGCCGATAGACCCGGAGAAGCCGGAAGAGCCAGGGACCGGAAAAATCCTGGTGGCCTATTTCTCATGGAGCGGGACAAGCGAGAGGATTGCGAACAATATTATAGAGCAGACAGGGGCAGATTCTTTCCGCATTGAGCGGGAAACACCATATAGTGACAATTATAATGAGGTCGCCTATGGGGAAGCAAAAGACGAGGCAGACAATAACGCAAGGCCTCCAATCAAAGACCCGCTATCATCCGTGGAACAGTATGACAGGGTTGTATTGTGCTACCCAATCTGGTGGCATACGGCACCCATGACAGTCGGGACGTTTTTGGAAAGATACGATTTTAGCGGGAAATATATTTACCCGGTTTCACAGTCAGCTTCGATGGATACCACGCAGTATGCGCAGTCCGTAGAATTTATCAAAACCTGCGCACCGGGGGCAGTCGTAGATGATGGGCTATTTTCAAAGGATAATTCCGCGATCCGTTCCTATATTGCGGACACTGTAATGTAAGAGTTTCATTTTCCATACAACATTCCATCAGAGAATACAGGAGAAATTTTCATGTTAGTATATACTTTAAGGTTATAACTGCTGAACAAATGGAAACTTCCGCTGCCGCATGGTATTTGCTAAAATAAGATCATAAAAGTAACAGCGCATTGTTTCAGAACGAAAGGAGGTTTTTTATGAAGCGTTATATTGCATTACTGGCGGCAGCAACAGTTATAGTTTCCCTGGCGGCCTGCGGGTCTGATAAGCGTGAAGCATCGGGCAGATCTGAGAAAACGCAGGAACAGACTGCAGCGGCAGATGCAGAGCCTGCGTCGGATGGCAAAATACTGATCGCTTATTTTACGGTTGCTGAAAACAGCGGCGTAGACGCTGTTTCTTCTGCCAGCTATTCCATGGTAAATGATAAGCCGGTTGGCCGGCTCCGTGCCATTGCAGATATGATCCAGGCAGAAACAGGAGGGGAGTTGTTTTCCATCCGGACTTCCGTGGTGTATCCGGCAGACGGCGGGGAACTGATCGACTATGCCGCTAATGAGCAGGAAGAAGACGTGCGCCCGGAATTGACCAGCCACATAGAGGGACTGGATAAGTATGGGACAGTTTTTGTCGGTTTTCCCAACTGGTGGGCCGACCTTCCGCAGGTTCTTTATAGTTTTTTTGATGAATACGATTTTTCGGGAAAAACAATCATCCCATTTAATGTCCATAATGGAAGCCGTTTTTCCGGGACGATCGAAACAATTCAGGAGCTTGAGCCGGAAGCGACGGTCATTACGGATGGATTTACTGTGAATGAAAGAGATGTGCCGGATGCAGCAGGTGATGTGGCAGGCTGGCTGGAAGAAATTGGCTATTAGAGGGGGGCTTTCGTGAAACAGAATGTGGTTTTGAAAATTGTGACAGATTTCTGTATGACGGCAGTGTTGATCGTTCTGATGGCTTATGAGCTTGTCGGCCAGGCTGCCCATGAATGGCTGGGGATTGGGATGCTCGTCCTTTTTATCCTGCATCATATATGGAACAGGAAATGGATCAGCAATAGATTCAAAAGAAAGCACCGTCCGGGTATTCCTCTATACCCTCTGGGGCACGCGTGTGCAAAAAACGGCACAAAAATAAGGAAATACACGCTTTTTTCCATCCTGCAGACGCTTCTTGTCATTTGCATTTTTATTGCAATGACAGGTTCTATGGTAAGCGGAGCGATACTTTCCCGCCATGCGCTCGCGTTCCTTCCCATCCAGGGAGGGCGTTCTTTTGCCAGGAATCTGCATATGCTTTCAGCGTATTGGGGGTTTGCATTGCTCTCGCTCCATCTCGGATTCCATTGGAGCATGATCATGGGGATGATAAAGAAGCATTGGAAAAAGGCGTCTGCCGTCCCTGTATGGATATTGCGGGGATCTGCTTTCCTGACAGCTGCTTATGGGGCGTACGCTTCCTGGAAAAGAGGGGTTTGGGAATATATGTTCCTTAAAAATCAATTTGTGTTTTTTGATTTTGATGAACCGCTGGCAATTTTCCTGGCAGATTACATAGCTGTCCTGGCCTTGTTTGTATGGTGCGGGCATTATGCTTCAAAATGGGCAAAGATCCGAAAAAAGAAACAGCTTTTACAATAGTGTATAAAAGAACAGAAAGGAATGGAATTATGAAAACTTACAGAACAAAAATGTTACGGCTGGTATCTATGGCGTTGGCTTTTGCCTTAGTGTTTTCTCTGGCAAACGTGCAAAATGTGGAAGCTAAAACAAAAAAGAAAAACATTGTTGTGCTTTATTTCTCAGCAACAGGGACGACAAGGGGCGCGGCAAAGAAGATTGGCAAAGCAACAAAGGGAAACGTAATAGAGATCAAGGCAAAAAAACCTTATACAGAGGAAGACCTTGATTACGGTGATGAAAATAGCCGGGTGTCAAAAGAACATGCGTCTGCAAAAACACCGGCAAGAAGCAAAGTCCGCCCAAAGATTGCTAATATAACGGCAATTAAGAAAGCAGTAAAGAAAGCGGATGTTGTGTATATCGGGTATCCGATCTGGTGGGGAGAAGCGCCGCATATTGTTTACAGCCTTGTAGAAAATGTAAGCCTGAAGAAGAAAACGGTAATCCCTTTTTCTACGTCGATCAGCAGCGGCCTTGGAAGCAGCGGGAAACATTTAAAGGTAAAGGCACAGATTTCATCTAAGACAAAATGGATGAAAGGGCGCAATTTTTATGACGTGCCTTCCCAGAAAACCGTCAATAAATGGGTAAAAAGTTTAAAATATTAAGACGTATTAGGTCTGAAACATATGGCAGACATATTTGATATGAAAGAAATAAAAATGATTAAAACAGAGGAGCAGGACATGGAATATATAACTTTGAATAATGGAGTCAGGATGCCCGTATTGGGCTATGGGGTGTACCAGGTGAGTAACGAGGAATGTGAACGCTGCGTATTGGATGCGATTGGTGAAGGCTACCGTTCGATCGATACTGCACAGGCATATGGAAATGAGGAAGCGGTTGGCAACGCTGTCCGTAAATGCGGCGTTCCCCGTGAGGAATTATTTCTGACGACAAAAGTATGGATCAGTAACGGTGGTTATGAAAAAGCAAAAATTTCCCTCAAAGAATCCTTGCGTAAGCTGCAGGCGGAATATATTGACCTGGTTCTTATCCATCAGCCTTTTAATGACTATTACGGCACCTACCGTGCGATGGAAGAAGCATATAAAGAGGGCTGGATCCGTGCAATCGGCGTATCAAATTTTTATCCCGACCGTTTGATAGATCTGTGCAGCTTTGTAGAAGTAAAACCAGCAGTCAATCAGGTGGAGACCCATGTGTTCCAACAGCAGGTACAGGCGCATAAGTATATGGAAAAATATGGTGTGCAGCATGAATCCTGGGGACCGTTTGCCGAGGGGCGGAAAGACTTCTTTACAAACCCTGTATTGATGGAGATTGGGAAAAAATATGATAAAAGCGCCGCACAGACAGCCCTGCGGTTTCTGATACAAAGCGGCGTTGTAGTAATTCCAAAGTCAACACATAAAATACGCATGATACAAAACATAGATGTGTTTGACTTCGTGTTGGATGAGGAAGATATGGCAGCGATCCAAAAACTGGATACAAAAGAAAGCCTTTTCTTTTCCCACTATGACCCTTCTACGGTAGAGATGCTGACAGGGCTTCATAGATAATAGGGATATTGATAGCAAGAACCAGGTACGCTGTGTCTTATTCCAACGAAGCAACGGACCAAGCGTCTTTTGGAAGCAAAGACAGCAGGATTATTGACTGTGGTGTGCCTGGTTTGGAAGGACACATTCCGGTATGGATTTCAAAGGATAATGGAGGACAAGGATGAAAAATAAGGATTTATTGAAGCAGGAAAACGCACAGTTGATGCAGTCACTGTCCCAGGCATTAAAGGACGATGACCAGGATGCAATGGCGGAGGCATTCACCCAGTTCGCAGAGGGTGTGCAGGCTAAGATTATGGAAGAATACGGGGAACTTAGGCAGGGCAGGGATGCGGCCGTGCTTGCATCCAGGGGAATCCGCCAGCTTACCACGGAAGAGACGAAGTTCTACCAGGCATGGATTGACGCGTCAAAATCGCCGAACCCGCAGCAGGCCCTTGCGGACATCAACAAAGCCATGCCGGAAACGATCATGGATTCTGTCATTGAGGATATGCAGGAAGCACACCCCCTGCTGTCAGCGGTAGACTTCACGAACTGCCAGGGCGCGATTAAAATGATTGTCAATGCCGATAATATTGACCTTGCTACCTGGGATGCCCTGACTACAGCCATTGCTGCGGAACTGTCTGGGAAGATTGATACGATGGATATGACGCTTGCCAAGCTTTCGGCATTTATCCCAGTGGCAAAAGACGTGCTGGCTCTGGGCCCCGTATGGCTTGATAATTATGTGCGAATCATCCTGTCAGAAGCATCGGCGGGCGGGCTGGAAAAAGGCATCTTGAAAGGGACGGGGAAAAACCAGCCGATTGGCATGTGTAAAGACCTGGATGGCGCGGTAACCCAGGGAGTGTATGCAGATAAGACAAAAATTTCTCTGACGTCCCTAGAACCGTCTGAGTACTGCGCAGCAGTGGCGCCGCTGGCGAAAAAGCCCCTGGGAGGCTACCGTACAGTAGCGGAAGTTATGCTTGTAGTAAACCCGGTAGACTATATCCAGAAGGTACTCCCATCGTCCACTGTCCGGGCGTCGGATGGTACTTATAAGAATAACGTATTCCCATATCCTACAAGGGCCGTGCAGTCCTCTGTACTGGATGAGGGAGAAGCGATCCTCGGACTTCCGAAGAAATATTTTATGGGCGTCGGCGCAGGCTCTTCCGGGAAGATTGAGTATTCCGACGAATATCAGTTCCTGGAAGATAACCGTGTGTACACCACGAAGATGTACGGCATGGGAAGGCCGAAGGACAACAATGCTTTTATCTATCTGGATATCTCTAAACTCAAACCGCTGCCGCTCAAGGTGGAAGTAACGAACGGGGAAGATAAGCCGATAGTCACGAAAGCAAAAGCCGCGTCTTAATCAGGCGGGGCGTGACGGATGGTAGTGGAAATGCTGGGAGATGTCCGGAACTATCTGGACATCACCTGGCAGGACGATGAAACAGACAGGAAGCTGACGGGAATCATTAAGCGCGGCATGGCATATATCAACCAGGCAGCAGGGGCAGAGCAGGACTATACAGCGGAAGGGATGCCGCGCACCCTGCTTTTCGATTACTGCCGCTATGCCAGAAATAACGCATCGGAGATGTTCGAAGGAAACTTCCGGGCAGAGCTGATTGCGCTCAGGATGGGGGTGCAGGCTGATGACTACGCCAGGGAACAAGGCTATATTTGAGACTTTCAATGACGGCATATGCAGCATCCGGGAAATTGACGAGGATGGGAATGCGGGTGCGGAAGTCGGGAAATTGCGTTATCAGGAGCGGACAGTCGGCATCAGGCGGTACTATGAAGCAATGACCGCGAAAGTACAGGTTGACCGCCTGGCTCGGGTTCCTTACCAGCCGTGGCTGACGACGGAATATCTGGCGGTTATGAATGGGGCGGTGTATGAGATTACACAGGTACAGACTATACCGGATTCTTCACCGAAAACGAATGACGTATCCCTCCGCCTGACAAGAAAAAGAAGGATTGTACATGGCACAATTTGACGTAAAAGGGCTGGATGAATTAGTAGACGCGCTTGAGAGAATGGGACGGCTTGACGAGATCGCCCCGAAAATATTGGAAGAAGCAGCTCCAATATTAAAAGAAGAAGTAGTGCTCCTGGCAGAGACACACAAGGTAACGGGTGATATGGCAAGCTCCATTAAAGAAACAAAGCCGCGCGAAAGAAGGGGAGGGCACGAAATCTGTGTCAGACCAACGGGGAAAGACCGAAACGGCATTCGAAATATGGAAAAAGCAGCATGGATAGAATTTGGAACAAAAGGCCGTTCAGGTACCCCGTTCATTACCTCAGCCGTACTGAACGCAGAAGCGGATGTAAAGGCAAAGATGCAGGAAGTATTTAACCGGGAGGTTTCAGGATGAAGTCAGACGAGCTGTTACGAAAGACGCTGGAAGAGACAGGGCTTCCAGTAAAGCCTTACGAGTACAAAGGTACAAAACCGGAGTATATCGTATACAACGAAGAAGATGAGCGCGGAACATCTTATAGGGATGACCGTCCGGGCGGGACTTCTATCTGGTGGCAGGCACATCTATTTACACCGATCCAGAGCGACTACCGCAGCATAAAGCGGAAGATGCGTGAAATGCTCCTGGCAGCAGGATTCGGGGTAGGGGCAGTACGCACCCTGTATGAAAAAGAAACAGAAATCGTGCACGTAGTGATATCGTGCAATATTGTAGAACATATGGAGGAATAAGAAATGGCGAAAGTTGGGTTAAAACATGTTGTAGCAGCACCGTTAAAGAACGATGGGACTTACGGCAGCGGCTACGTGGTAGCAAAGGCAATCAAGGCAACAGTGAACTCAAACAGTAACGACGTGAAGCTGTATGCAGATGACGGGCTGGCAGAGTCGGACAAATCATTCAAGGATGGTTCAATCTCCCTGAATGTAGACGATTTGGAACAGAAGAAATATGCGGATATGCTGGGGCACACATATACAGAGGCTGATACAGAAGGAGGGATGCCGGAAACGGTAGTGGCTGCTACACACGATGTAGCGCCGTATCTGGGAGTAGGGTTTTACGGCGCCGTTATGAGAAATAATAAAGTATCCTACATGGCGAAATGGCTGAAAAAGGTACAGTTTGCCGAGCCGAATGACGAAACAGAAACAAAGGGCGAAACCGTGAACTTCCAGACACCGACGATTGAAGGAACTGTGTTCCCGGCTGATGACGGAACCTGGAAGGAGCAGGCGGAGTTTGCAACAGAGGAAGAAGCGGTTGCGTGGGTAGATAAAAAAGCAAACATCGGCACGACGGGAACTGTTGCGGAGGATAAAGGGAATGAGTAAATTAAAACCTGAAGGAGAAACGTTAGTTCTTGACGGGGTGGAGCGGCATCTGCTCTTCACCCTGAACGCGGTGGATGAAATACAGGAGAACTATGACTGCAGCCTGGAGGAAGTTATCGACAGGCTGACAGACAAAAAGGAATCCATAAGTACACTGCGCTACCTGGTGATGGCTCTGCTGAATGACGAAGCGGAACGTTCCCCAAAGGAAAACTATAAGATATATACAGAACGGGAAGCTGGGTGGCTCATCACACAGGAGAACGTTTTGGAAGTGACGATGGCGGTATTAAAAGCCTATGGGCTGTCGCTGCCAGAGCCGGATGAATACGCATCCCCAAACACGGAAAGCGGACAGAGAAAATAAACACTGTCCGCCTTTTATACATCGGATGCAAAATCCTGAACTTCCGGCAGGAAGAAGTACTGGCAATGACGCTTCGGAAATTCTTCCTGTTGTATGACGAACATTTAGAAATAACGGGACAGAAAGAGCGGGAAGTAACGGTAGACCAGGTGTTTTAAAATATAGAGAAGGGCGCGGTGAAAGCTGCGCCCTTTGCAAAAAAAGCCTTGACTTTTGTAGCTACATAAGATATAATAAAGACAGTTAAGAAAAGGCTTAGCAAGTAAGGCAGGCAGGAAGCCGGAAAGGAGAACAAATGGTAGATATGGGAATGACAGACAAACAGTTCAATGGTTTTGTAAGATTTCTGTTAGACGCTCTGAAAGACGCAATGGAAGAAAAGGAAAGCGAGAAGAAAGATGAAAAACTTACAAAAATCGCTGACAATCTGCAAAAGACATTGGAAGACTAAAAGCCCCATTTATTTCTAAACAGGGCTAAAACACAAAAGGGGCGGTACTTGCCACTGCCCCTATACCAAATAAATAATATCATTTATTGGGGAAAATGGCAAGGTTAAAAGAGGTGGTTATAGTAGAGAAGAAGAAAATGGGCAGGCCAACTGACAGCCCGAAAACAGTCACGAAACGCGCAAGAATGTCTGAAGGGGATGTGGATAAATTAAGACTTTGCTGCCAGAGATTAGATAAGTCAGAATCTGATATAATCAGAATGGGGATTAAAGAAGTTTATCGGAAAATCATGAACGAAGAAAGTTAAAAGTTGAAAATTGAGGCGGGAAACATGTTATTGAAAACGTTCGTAGCAGCAGGAGTATGGCTGGCTGCTTTACAGATATCAGATATTACGGCGTGGGGGTTCCGAAGAGCATTAGGACGAAAGGAAACAGATCCTGTTGTAAAAAAGATACGATGGGGATTGGCTGGATTATTAGTCTTGGCGGCAGTACTGGCATTTTATAGGAGCGCACCGGAGATAAAGAACTGGATTTTATACGGGTTCGGGAAAGCAGCCCCAGAGCAGCCCCGCATGTTAAAGATTGTAAGGATGGCCGTGATATATCTGGCAGTGTTCAAATTCGGTGATTTAACAGCAAAGTCCCATGAATGGCTATGCAGGAAAACAGATGTCCCTATAACACCGGAATATAGGACGCACAATAAAATGATGCGGTGGGGAACTACGGCTGCTTTACTGATATTTGTGTCAGTTATCGCATCACTTGGTTTTTTCGGCATATTGTTTGCTATGGTTGGGCTTGCAATATTAGTGTTATTCTTAAAATAAAGGCTGAATCAGCAGGGCTGAGAGAGCCGCATATCGGAAGTGTCACAAATATCGTTCGGGATATTTGTGACACTTCTTTTTGGTACAGGAGGGATTACATGCCAGGGGAAAATTTTGAGATTGGCGCATTTATCAAACTGGACGGTGAGAGCCAGTTCAAGACGGCGGTTTCCAGCGTAAACAATAGCCTTAAAGGAATGAAAGCAGAAATGGCGAAGGTCAACGAAGATTATGCAGGAAACCTGAATTCTGTGGAAGCGCTTGGGAAAAAACAGGAGATATACAGCAGGATTCTGGAGGAACAACACAGGAAGATAGAAAGGGTAAATGAAGGGCTGGAAAATTCCAGGAGAAAGTATGAGGAATACGGGCAGAAAGTTGAGCGGGTGGGCGCGGAACTGGAAAACGCTGAAAGGGATTTAGAAGCTATGCGGGCAGCGGGCGAAGCTTCAGAAGAAGAGATACAGCAGCAGGAAGCGGCAGTCGAGGAATTGCGGAAAGCCCTGGAAAGAGCGGGGGATAATTACGGGAAGCAGGAGGCGAGAATCAGGGCATGGGAAGCGAGCCTTGCAAGAGCAGAGGCAGAACTTTCCAGAATGACAAACCGCTCAAATGAGAACCAGCGTCATTTAGATGAGGCAAGGCGTTCCATAGACCAGCACAGCCACAGCATCGACGGAAACGGCAGAAGGGTACGGGAAGCCACGCAAGCAACTATCAAATGGGGGGAAGCAATTAAAACTTCCATAGCCCAGAAAGTAATTGATACGGCGATTGATGCGTTGAAAGATTTAGGGGCGAGCGCCTACGAGAACACGATAGAACTTGAAAAAGCCGGGAATCAGCTGGAGGCGAGCCTGGATGTTTCCGGTGCAGCGGTGGAAAGATATAAAGGCGTCCTTGAAGATGTCTACAGTAATAATTATGGCGACAGCCTGGAAGATGTAGGAAATACCATAGAAAAGACCATCCATACATTAGGGGAACTGAACGGGACAGAGCTTACAAATGTAACAGAAAGTGCTTTTGCCCTGCGAGATACTTTTGATATGGACTTAAATGAAACCCTCCGGGGAACGCGAAGCCTGATGTACCAGTTTGGGATGAGCGCGGAAGAAGCGATGGATTTGATGGGAAGTGGAGCAAAAGCGGGATTAAATTATACAGACGAGCTGGGGGACAATGTATCTGAGTATGCCGGAAGTTTCGCCCAAGCGGGGTATAGCGCGCAGGAATATTTTCAGCTCCTTAAAAACGGCACGGAAAACGGAGCTTACAACCTGGATAAAGTCAACGATGCTATCAACGAGGTAACAAATAAACTTGCAGATGGGTCTATAGAAGGGGCATTGGAGAGCTTTGGGGAGGGAACCCAGAACCTGTTTCTGGAGTGGCAGGCGGGAAATGCTACGCAGAAGCAGGTGATTGATTCCATCGTAAGCGATATTAGCCAATGCAAAAATGAACAGGAAGCCTTGACTATGGCAGCTACCGCTTTTGGGACGATGGGGGAAGATAGTAACCTGAAATTTGTCCAGTCCCTGACGAGCATGGGAAATACTTTCGTGGATGTGCGCGGTCAGATGGAAGAAATTAAAAATATAAAATATGACGATTTGGAAAGCCGCATTACGCAGCTGACGCGCCAGATACAAATACAGCTGGGGGAACAGATACGGACACTGCTTCCGATGGCAGAATCCGGGCTGGAGGCAGTTGCGGACAACCTGGTTCCTATTGAATCGGCTCTCATGGGATTAGGAGCAACTATCACCGTCGTGAAAATAACTACCAGTGATATGTTCATGGGGGCAATAGCCAGTGCAAAAGCATATTGGATATCCCTCGGAGAAGCGAACGTTGCTACAAAACTACTGGCTACTTCCACGCATGTATTAAATACTGCAATGCGCTTCCTACGGGCACACTGGGCAGCGATAGCTATCGGCGTTGGTGTCTGCATTACAGTTTTTGCAGCTTTAACAAGTTCCCAGAGGAATGTGAAAAATGAGGCGGCAGAACAGGCAGAGGAAATCCATAACCTGTCAGAAGAATTAAAAGCCCTGAAAAAGAGCGCAGAAGAAAGCAAAGAGGCGTTCGAAGCAGATAAAAATAAAGTGGAAGTAGACAGCAGCTCTATCCAGGTAATGTCTGACAGGCTTTATGAACTGGCGGGGAGCCAGCAGGATTTCGCGAGCAAAAAAGATGAGATGCTTGCCTACGTAAATAATTTAAATGAAGCAATTCCAGGATTAAATCTTGCGCTGGACGAACAGACAGGCCAGTTAAATATGGGAAAAGACGCAGTTGACGGTTACATTGCTTCCGCGAAACAGGCGGCGTTGATGGATGTATATGGAGACCGGATGGCAGAAGTGGCCGGAAAGATTGCCGAGGCAAATAAAATCAGCGCTACGGCGGCAACGGAAAAAGCAGAAGCAGAGACGGAGCTGAAAAAGGTAGAGGCTGAACTGGCGGAAATCGGAGAAGAAGGCAACGAAACTCTAAGACACAGCACGTACCTGACAGGGCAGGCAGAAACAAAAGCGGATGCATTAAAAGCAAAGCAGGCGGCTCTAAAATCCAACATAGAGCAAAGCAACGGAGTTATTGAAGAGCAGGGTAAATTTGTAGAGGAATGCAAAAAGGAACAGGAGGAACTTGGAAAAGAAATCCAGAGCACATCGGATGTAATGGAGGGCTCAACAGAAGTTACTCAAGGAAATGCAAAAGCACTAAAAGAAAACGCGGAAATGGCGAAAGCATCTTCCGAAGCCCAGAAGGAAGCCCTTGAATCCCTCCGGGAGAAGTTCGAAGAGATTAAAT